>JBCBRY010000008.1:0-133440 GCA_039819485.1 Bacteroidota bacterium
CACTTCCAGCAAGCAATGCAAAATCTTCCAGTTGTAAAAGGATAAAAATAAAACCATAAATAGCGGTCAGCATTAAAAACAATTGAGCCACTAATTTTTTAATTCTCAAAATAGACCAACTGTATCCGGAAATCAACAAGATGGTTGCCGATGAGGAGATCATGTAGGCCGTATTAAATCCCAAATGTTCAGAAAGGGATAGCAGCAATAAATAAAAAACTGTCAGGGCCAAACCGACCAATAAATATTGAAATGGATGGATCAATAATTTTTGCAATACCTCAAAAAAGAAATATAAAATAAAAGTGAGGCCAATAATGAGAATAGCGTATTTCGCCGAGCGGTTATTTTTTAAATATTCATCGACCGGCTGGATCAGACTGACGCCAAACTGGCTTTGCCCAAATTCAATAACGCCGTCTTGCCACTGTTGTGGATACGGGCGGTTTAAATCGAGTACTTGCCATTGGGCGCTAAACCCCTCCGGGGTAATTTCCCGGTTGTCGGGTAAAAAAGCACCGTCAAAACTGGGTGAGTGCCAATCGGAAGTCAGGGAAACTTTATTCGATTGACCTACTGGTTCGAGGTGGAAATGGCCGCTGCCATTTAATTTTATCGGAATTTTAAAAGCATAATTTTCTGCGTCCGCATCCATTGATATTTCAACACTGACACCAGTCGGCAACAGGTTTGTATTTGCCGTACCGGGCTGCATCCGGTAGGTATTGCCGTTCCACCCCATTTCGACAATCTCCTTAATGCCTGACATGCTGCTGATACCGACTGAAATTCTTGCCGCCTCCCATTTTACGTCCTTCGGATCAATGTGCAATGCAGCAAAGTCTGGTCGTTCAAATATGCCTTCCAAGGAAAATGCAGACTGGAAAAGCACTACATCGAAAATACTCCTGCGACGAATCTGGTGTTCCAGGCTTCCCTCCACTTCCAGTATTTGTGGAAGAAAATAAGCAACGTGTTTATGCTCTTGTTTCTTTCCATCTTTTAATTGTATCCAGGTAGAATAGGGAATGGATAAGATCGGACCGATGATATCCTGTTCGCTCCCCCAAGACTGGTTTACATCGCGCTCAACTTCCTGCTGCCTGCTTTGGCGTTCATAAATGAGATCACTGATCAGCGCATTGGGGATGAGCAATAACAGGACGAGTATACCGATCGCAAATAGTTTAACGGCAATGGATTCTTTTAGCCATTGGCTGAGGTTTCCGTTTGATGATTGATTTTTATTTTCCATAATATTTATTGGTTGGAACGGCGGGGCTGAGAGCCGTTGTGGTGATTTGGTTAATTGTTCTGTTTCCTCTTCGATCTGCCCTGCGTTCTGCTCATCCTGAGTATGCTCATCGACCTGTAGCACGACCGGGCCTGCCCCGTTTTTATTAAGTCCAGCGATGGAGATCAGCAGTGGGAAGATTATGGGCGTAAGCCATAAAATATAGTCTATAGAAAAAGAAAATCGGATGGGATTAAGCAACCATAATATATAAAGTAAAAACGCGAGGTAATGAAGAATGGCCAACCTCCAATACTTTCTGGCCTTGTCTGAATGGTAGTCTTCCCGTTTCCAAAAATGAAAGAAAAAGTAGCTGTAAAAAAATGAATAGAAGATGCAAATACTACCAATGGCCACAATTAATATTTCATCAATATGACGGATCTCACCGGTAAATACCAAATAGCTAAATCCAGCTGCAGGAAGCAACATCAGAAGGTTCGTCAGCACATTGCAGACAATGATTACTTGGGCCAAAGACCTTTCGATATTTCCAATATTATCGTTCAATTTATAAAGTACTTTGAATTACAAAGTTAAAAGGCAAAAAAATTTTAATCCCCTTTCAACAACGCTTCCAAGGCTTTTAAATGGTCTTCAAAAGCCTTCCGTCCAGCCATTGTGGCCCGATAGGAAGTCTGTGGCTTCCTGCCAATAAATTCTTTTTTCAACTCCACGTATTTTTCCTTTTCCAACACCTTTAAATGGCTGGCCAGGTTTCCATCGGTCAACCCAAGCATTTCTTTAAACTGCTTAAATCCCACCCAATCGCTCACCATCAGCATAGACATGATGCCCAACCGAATCCGGTTGTCCAATTTAGTATTACTGAGTTGATGGAGTAGGTGCTTCATTTTTTAAATTGTTAAGTGCTGATCGTTAAGTGTTTAGGAGCAATTAGCCCGCAGCAATCAACAATTTTATCTCTCATATTTTAGGTACATCAATAAGCCATAAATGATGTGCAGCACACCGAAGCCGATGGCCCATAGTTCCAGTCCGAAGCCTGGATAATACAGGCCGAAGAGCCCCAGGGTTATTTCAACAATACCTAATTTACGGATATCGTCGTGGGTGTATTTACCACCATTGACCAGGGCCAAACCATAAAAGATCAGGGTGGCGGGTGCCACTAACCCAAATTGGCCGTTTTTATATAAAACCAAACAAAAAATACCACCTGCGATTAACGGGATCGCCAGGTTGATCAGCATTCGCTGTGCCATCGCATCCCATATTTTTTGTCCATTTTTTTTGGCATTTCGAGTCGTAAAGTAAATACCCGAAGCAATGGCCAATATCAATACCAAAGCAGCATCCAGAACAAAAAACGTTTCATAAGGAATGCCCCAATTACCGTTCTCCAATACTTCGTAGTAGTACAGTCTTTTATTGGAAAACAATGGGAGATCGAGGTACAGATATACGGCCGCAGCCCCCAATAAGGCCCAAACTCCGGCAGCAACACCTGACAAACCACTTAGCGATATGAAGCGGCTGCTCCGCTCCATCAGTGACCGGATCTGAGTCAGGGTTTCGAGATGGTCGTTTTGTGATTTCACCATAAAATTATTTCGAAAAAGTACTTTGAAATGCAAAGTAAAGGGAAATTGAGGGGAAAATCAAGAGGAGCGGGTATTGTTTTCCTAGTGCCTGGTTATTTCTGTTACTGCAAATCACTCTTTTTGAATCAGCACAGCAACCACAGCCATACACCAATAGAACAACAAAACCATCAGTTAGCATCCAATTCTATGAAAACCGGCAGATGATCAGAATAACCTCCGTAGTAGTTGGGGCCGCCATAGGTACGGTTGGGACGTGCCCCATGTTTTTCATCCTGATAGAGCAAAAACTCTTCTTTGAAAATATTGGCCGATCTGAATTTCAAGGCATTTTCCGCTTCAAAAAAGTGACCGGAGAGAATGATCTGATCGAGCATATTCCAGTCCCCTCGGTAGTTGTACGATCCTTGATTTTCTTTGTCAAGTTTGGAGAAACAGTTATAAAGCCGAGTGCGGTTGGGCGTTGTAGGGAGTGGATAGGCTTCCAGGGTCCTGGCAACAGATTTATTGGTCGTTTCATCATTGAAATCACCCATCACAATGAATTGAGCATCCGGGTTGAGCTGTGCCAGTTCATCTATTTTATTCCGGACCTGGCTGGCCACAAAAACTCGTTTGGGTTCACTTTTCACCAGTCCTCCCCGCCGGGAAGGCCAGTGCACAACGAACACATACACGGTTGATTTTTTGCTAATTTCACCTTCTACGATCAATATATCCCGACTGGTATAACCGGGTTCATCCGGGATCACTTTTAATGGAAAATCAAGGCGTAAGTAGCTGCTGTTTTTAACCTTGAACAGTTTTTTTTGATACAACAATGCCACGTCAATTCCACGTTTATCAGGTGAATCAAAATGGGCAAATTGGTAGCCCTTAGCCGCCATACCACCGGTCTCGCTCAGGTCTGCCAGAACTTTGCTGTTTTCGATTTCACTCAGCCCCAAAAGGGCCGGGTAATGCATTCCTTTTACTACTTCATGAATGCGGCTCAGTTTTGTTTGGTAGCGTTCCTGTGTCCACTCCTGCTTTCCGGTCGGGGTAAAATCCTCGTCCAAAGTAGCTGGGTCATCTTCGAGATCAAACAGGTTTTCGACATTGTAAAAGGCTATCCGGATGGGCCGGTCGGCATCCTCTCCTCTTTGGGTGGTCGAACAGGAAAGGTGGAAAAAGAGTAGAATAAAAAGAAGTAAACGGCTTTGCATCTTCATTAGTACAGGAATTGATTTTGAAAATGCGAAGATGGGAATAAATGGATAAACGGATAAAAGTCATTTTACTATTTTACCATTCAATACCCTGTTAAGTCCTTGGACAAAAACAAGGGGCGCCAAAAATGACACTTTTCTTTTGACTTATGTTTGATTTCCAAGCCTCAAGACTCATTTTCAAGCAAAGAAAAAGTGTCATTTTTTTTGACCACCTGTTTATTTAAACAACTGGGTATTCATCCATTTACTTCTTAATCAACTTTTCCTGCTGAACCACTACCCCATCCTTTTCCAACAACAGAAAATACATGCCGGGCGTGATTTGAGTAAGATCGAGACGAAGGTAGTTAGTGTTGTTCAAAGAATAGGTTTGTAATATTTGTCCCTGTAAGCTGACCAGTCGGACGCTCGTAATACCTTGGCTGCTTCCTGCAAGTTTCAGATGTACTTCCTGATGGGCTGGATTGGGAAAATACTCAAAAGAAGCAGTTTTCATTTTTTGATCCGTATGGATTCCTTCCGGCAAAATCTGTTCATCCTGTTTCTCAGCTGGTCGTTGGTCGTAAATATCTATACCTCCCGAAAGGCCCGAATCGTCCACGACTGGATTGATACATCCTTTTGTTCCAATTTGATGGTAGCCGCCGAGGTAAAATGGTTCGTCATCAGCTCCTCCCAGATCAATACCAGTAACAAAATTTGGTTTTAACCCGACCGGCACTTCATCGGTCATCAGGAATAAGGTATCGGGACAGTCGTCCTGGCGGGCAAATGTGAATAACAAGACCCCGTTTTCAGTCAGGTTGAGCGAATTGTTATTTGGTTCTACCTGGAAAGAGAAGAAACTCAATCCAGGATGGTCGGCTGTATTGTACAGTACTGCCCCTGGTTTCCAGGTTCCCCCGGCCTGGCTGGTCAGGTTTCTATAGACGAATCCCTGCGTGGCGGCAATTGTTACCTCCGCTCCAGTCAGTACATTGTAGCCCGAAGGCTCAAAGCCTTCCATTGGTTTTATGTAAACTCCCCACTTTAATTTGTTTGGCATCAAACGGATTCCCAGTGAAACATATGGTACTTGCGGTTCACAAGCAGGATCGTCATCGATGGTCAAAATGGCTGCTTCCGTGAACACCTCACAGCCTTCATACGAGGAATGGAGTCGGTACATATGACCATCCAGTCCATTGACCAGATCAATTGAAAGGGTTTCGGAATTCACGTCGGCGTATTGACCTCCCGCTGAAGTAAATTCACCTTCCTCGATATTGGCCCAGGTAGTTCCGCCATCAGCCGAGCGTTGCCATTGATGATTTACAAAAACCATCTCAGGTTCAACTTTAGCTGAAAGCATCACGGCGTTACCGCTGCACACTACAGTGTCTTTCGGATGGTTTAAAACATGTAGGTTGAGCCCTAATATGGACGCTGGCAAAGAGTATTCTTCAGAACAGTTGCCGGAATAAACCTTTGCTCTAAAAGCCCAGAAATACATCATATCTGAATTTTCAATGCAAAGCTGATTGGTGGTAAATCCTGTGAAGATTGGCCCCACCTGAGTCGGACTCAAAATTTCAACCCAATTACTAAGGTTTCCATTTTGCGAATATTCCCAGCCATATTGCAGGTCACCATAACCTGAAAGGCTTTCTGCCTCCACCGTAAAACACACTTGTCCAGTTCCGCAATTAGACACATTCATTGGTTGCTGGGTAAATACCAGAGGGCCTTCCACTCCAATATTCGCTGGTTCTGAAAAAACTTCATCGCATTGATTGGACCAGGCGCGAACTCTAACCTGGGCTCCGTTCAATCCAACAAGCGGAGTGATCAATAAAGAATCTGAATTATATCCTCCGAAAACGTTTACGCCCCCGGAAGAAATACCCTCAATATTTTCCCAATCATTTCCATTTGACGTTTTGATCTGCCATTGGTAATTGATGTTCAAACCAGTTGGATCTAACGGCGAATCCACATCAATAAAAAACAAAGCTTCGCCATCTTCACAACCAACCTCATCTACTGGCTGCAGGTTAACCAACAACGGCTCCAACTGAATTATTTCAACCACCTCACTCTCCATAGCTCCTCCATCCCAATTGAGCACGGCCCGGAATTGAAAATCAATTAAATTCGAAACGTCTTGTATCATCAGTACATCGCAACCTTGCGACATAGGGTTTCCACCAGAACTTTGTGTAAAATTCGGATCGGCATCCACCAACAACTCGTCCCAGGTAACACCTCCATCATTTGAAAACTCCCATGAAAAATAAAAATCTCCTTCGCTGTAAGCTCCGCAGACCTGCAGCGCAGCGGATTCTCCCTGGCAGACCTGGATCGAAGGTCCGACGGGATGATTCGTTATTTCCGGCAGGCAGTTATTTGAAATAAGAATTGAAGCTACATCCGTCATGAGCGCAGGGCAACTATCCGTCCAACCGAGCATCCTCACCTGTGCACCATCAAGTCCAAAAAGTGGCGTGATCAACAAAGTATCACTATTGGCACCGCCGATGATATTTGTTCCGTTGAAAGTATCTCCGTTGGTCAGGTCTTGCCAGTCATTGCTGCCGGGCAGCAAAATTTGCCATTGATATTCTGTATGTAATCCTGCTGGATCAGATGGATTGGAAATGTGGGCCAGAAACAATGCTTCCGCATCCGGGCAATTCACATAATCGAGTGGTTGCTCGGTCACTTCCAGTGGGCCCTCTACATGTAGCACTGCTGAAAAGGAGTATTTCGTATTACACGTTTCAGTTTTCGCAGCCAATCTGAAATGCCATCCATCAAGGTCACTCACCGGGAGGCTGATTTTTAATTGATCGGTAAAAGCACCAGCATAGCCGGGCAGTCCGCCATCGGTAAGGTTATTGAAATTGATGCCATCTGATGATGCTTGCCATTGGTAAGCAACCTCACCACTGTTTCCAGTTTGAATGGAAGCAGTTGCTTCAAAGATTGCGGTTTCGCTTGCGCAGATGAAGACGTCGTCCGGGTGATCATCGAATGCAACTGGCCCTTCCTCTACCAAAAGTGCCGTTTCAGAATAAACGTAATCACATTCTGAAGTATTGATCCGACAACGGTATAACAAAGAGTCATTGCCAGAAATATCTGAAATGCAATAAACATCAGTATTAGCTCCGCTGGAAAGGCTACCGTTTGTGCCCGGTGCCCAAAATGAGCCATCTATTGACCACTGCCACCTGTACTGTATCGTACCTGCTCCGTTATTAAATGCCTCTACACTGAAACAGACCGGATCACCAGAGCAGACAGCCTTGTCGCTTGGATGTTGAGCGAAGCCCAAATCCCCGTGCACCTCGAATTGGGCATAGTCAGAATAAATGGGCTCACACGTACTTGACCACGCCTTTAGTCGAATGTGGTAATCATGTAGATCAATGTCAACCGCACCAAAAGTAATGATCGTAGAATCAGCACCGGAAATATCATAAATTCCACCATCGGTCAGGTCTTGGTAGTCTTGCCCATCCGGGCTCATTTGCCATTGATAAAAAATATCTTGGTCGGTGGTGCCATTGGCAAAAGCATCGAAAGAAACGCTGTTACCTTGGCATGCCCTTTCGTCAGCAGGCATGGAAGACCAATAAAGGGGACCATCGACAGTAACCTCGACGAACCCGAAAAGAGAATCCGGATTGGTGGGACAACCATTGGCATCGATCACATTTACAAGTGTATAAATTTCAGATATGGGCTGCCTGATCCTGATCGTATTTCCGGAATAATATAGATTGAGGGTAGTATCAATATAGGAATTTGATAATACAATTGTATATGGCGCAAGTCCTTCGGTTATATCAACCGCCACCAAGGCAGTGTCCGATAGGTCTCCATAACATATATGGTCATTGATAGCATAAATATTCGCACTGATTGCACTGTTCGGGCTACAAGCACTGTATAAGTCGGAAGCGTCGATACCTTCATCATACAGCCCATTTCCGTTGGTGTCTTCGAAAGCATTGAGAATGCCGTCATCGTCAAAATCATTGCAATCCCAGGCGGCTGTCGCATAATTCCCCACGTATTTGTAATAGGTTACACCTCCATTTCCAATATGGGCCACTTCCAAAATGTTGTTTGGGGACGATTCGTCCGGATCATTAAAGCAATAAGGATCGGACGGGTTTTCTGAGCCACAGTCGGTGAGATATAGAAAATCGGGACAGCCATCTACCTCGAATGAAAACAGTAATGTCTCAGCTCCGGGCGTATAATACATGGGGTAATTGGGCTGTGCCGACATTAATTGGAAAATCGTATACTGTGCGTCAGGGTTTTCTGACGGACTATCAATGATCATATCTGTTCCCCACTGCCCATTGTATGAGGTGAAAGAATCAAGTGTCGTTCCATTGGGCATCACCACCGTTACCCGTCCTTCTGTCGTTATTGTCGTTGAGTCCGGAAATATACCGTGAGGTTTTGCATATACTCCCCATCGGTTTTCAGCGATGAGTTGGAGTTTAAACAGGAATCCTTCCTCCACAGGAATGCTTTCCACATCGTCCAGGTCCGACTCATCGTCCTCATCATAAAAGCCGTTGCCATTGGTATCTTCCAGCCCATTGGCATAGCCATCGCCATCATTGTCGAAGCAGTCCCATGCATGGCGGGCAAAGTTGCCGACGTAATTATAGTATTGAATGCCTGCGCTGAATTGAATGACAGAAAGATCATTGCCAGGATTTGAGTTCATTGAATTCGGGGCACAATAAGGGTCATAAAAATTTGGGTTTTCACAATCCAGAATATGCATAAACCACGGGCAAGCCTCGTCTCGGTCAAAAGTAAAAAGCAACTGATCCACGCCTTCCGTATAATAGATGGGATAGTTAGGTTCTGCTTGGACCAATCCAAAAGACACGTATTGAGCATTGGGGTTTTCCAGTGGCGATACCACCGTTGCATTGTTCTGCCAGAGGCCACTTACGGAAGTTAAGCCCGACCAAGCAAACCCTGCCGGCATGACGACCGTCACTTGTCCGGAACCGGTAATCGTTGTCGAGTCCGGTGAAACATTATGAGGAGTCACATAAACGCCCCAGGTGTCTTCGTCCATTAACTGTAGTTTCAGTTTTAAGCCATCATCCAGCGGAATTTCTTGTGGCAAGTTAAGATCAGAGGCGTCTCCACTGTCATAAATTCCATTGCCATTGGTATCTTCAAATGCATTTAAGATGCCGTCGCCGTCATTGTCCTTGCAGTCCCAGGCTTTAGTTGCATAGTTACCAGTGTACATGTAATAGCCGCCAATATTTGCTCCGACATCAAGCATCATCAAATCGTTTAATGGGTTGGTGCCGGCCGAGTTGGGTGGGCAAAAAGGATCGAGGCCACATTGCAGGATACGCATAAAATTAGGGCAGCTGCCATCCTCCCCATAGTAAGTAAACAACAGGGATTCGTCATCCTCATTAAAATTGATGGGATGGTCAGGTTCTGACTGAATCAGAGAATAGGTGACGTATTTTGCAGATGGATTCTCGGAAGGGCTTACTACCGAACTGGTTTCTGCCCATAAGCCATGAACCGACTGAAAACCAACCTGGTCAAAGTTTTTCGGCATGACCAGTGTGACCTGGCCAGAAATAGTATTTATTTCTTCGCTGCTTAAATCTTCTGACTTGACAAAAACGCCCCATCTATTGGCTTCCAACAGCTGGAGTTTCAACTCCAAACCAGATGGCTCCGGAAAATCATTCGCATCGTTTAAATCAGTTTCGCCGACGTTGTATTCGCCATCACCGTTAAGGTCTTCCAGTCCGTTCGCAAAACCATCGTCATCATTATCGTTGCAATCCCATGCCGCAAGAGCATAAATTGATGATCCGTCATAACCATAAAATTCAACACCTGCCCCCCCAAAATCCACGACTGAAATTTCTTCCCCGGGATCGCTGGCCATTGAATACAAAGAGCAGCCAGGATCAGTTGGGTCTGTACAATCCAGCATATGCACGAATTCGGGACAAGATCCGCTACCGTCAAAAGTAAAAAGCAAGGTTTCCTCGCCTGCTGAATAAGGAATTGGGTAAGTTGGCTCGGCATCTACCAGGCCAAAGAACACGTATTTCATGCCGGGAGCCTCCGGGTACGTGGAAACAGTCACATCATTCACCCAAAGTCCATTAATGGATTTCAGGTTCGACCACTCATAATCAATGGGCATAATGACGGTTAGCCTTGCAGACCCGGTAACGGTAGATTCCGAAGGATCGATGCCAACTGGCTTCACAAACACTCCCCATTTATTATTTTGAATTAAAGCCAATTTTACTTGCAGCTGCGCATTAGCAAAAATGGAAAAAGAAAAAAACAGCCCGATGGCCAGCATAGAACGGTAGAATTGAGCGTACATAGTTATTAAGGTTGACTGGTTAAATGACTGAACGGTTTAACCATTCAGCTATCTTACCATTTAATTTTTTACAAATTTTTCTCTAAGTGAAATGACCTTGTCATTTTGAAGAGCAATGAAATAAAGGCCGGCGGGGAGATCAGCTACATCTATATTGAAGGGTGAATTATCTACAAATTTTATTTCTTTTAAAATGCGTCCTTGCAGGTCAAAAATTATTAGCGAAGCAAAAGTCGCAGGAGTGTCCTTTTTAAAATTAATAAAAAGGACATCCCCGACTGGATTGGGTGATAGAGTAAAAGCTTGCTCTTTATTTTTGTAAAAGAAATGATTGTTTTTTTCCAGCTCAACGGGTGGTGCCACAGTCAATACGTCTGCTACGACTTCGTTATTCGGTATATTTATATTTGGTTTATTTAAATCAGATGCGTCAATAAAAGGGTCAAAAACACCATTGCCATTAGTATCTTCCAGTGCATTTAAAATACCGTCTTGATCGTTGTCTTTACAATCCCAGGCAAATGGCGCATAATTATGATTAAATTTAAAATACGCTATGCTTTGTCCAGATTGGAATTCCATCACACTGAATTGATTTCCACTACTGCAATTTGAATTCAAAATAGGACAACAAAATGGATCACTTGCATTGGCAGAACTACAATCCATTAAATACATCTCTGACGGACATTCACCAAAAACATTAAAAGTAAATAATAAAATTTCTCCCTGATTAAATGGAATCGGATAGGTAGGCTCACCTTGTGTTAATTGTATTTGAACATATTTTTTATCGGGATTTTGCTCCGGCCCTTGAAAAGTGGTGTAATTGTTCCAAAGCCCATTTATTGATTCCAGATTAGTCCAATACGTTTCAGCAGGCATGACCAAAACAACTTGCGCATTTACCGCAATGGTAAATGAATCAGGAATATAATTGGCAGGTTTTACAAAAACACCATAAGTAAATTCATCGTCCAGTAATTGCAGTTTTAAATCAAGCCCATGTTCAGCAATATATTCATCAAAAGAATTTAAGTCCGAAACATCTCCACCGTCAAAAATGCCATTGCCGTTTGTATCTTCATGGGCGTTAGGAAACCCGTCACCGTCGTTGTCAGAACAGTCCCACGCATATATGCCATAATTACCTGAATAAGAATGAAAAGTAGGAAAACCCGTAGAATTTAATATCCCTCTTACAAATTGAGTCCCTAACGAAACATTATGAGAATTATTTACATCGCAAAACGGATATTCCATATTTGGCTCATGACAATTTAGAATTGACATTTCCTCAGGGCAATCTCCAAATGCATCGAAAGAAAACAGTAATACGTCTTCCCCGGCCCCCATTGTATATTGTTCGTCCTGGATTAAATAAAAAGAAGTATATGCTTTATCCGGATTTTCAACAGGGGCATTGATTTCATGCAAGATCTCCCATAGCCCCTTGTGAGAATAAATATTTTCAATAAAGAAATCATTGTCCGTAACAACAGTGATTAAATTGTCAAACGTTAATGAATAAGAGGGAATTTCTTTGTCAATTGATTTTGCATAAACACCCCATGAATTGCCATCAGGCATTAATTGTACTTTCAGTTTAATTTCATTGACAATACTATTTAATTCGTCATTAGGGTCTGAGTTATCTATTCCAATGTCAAAAATTCCATTCCCGTTTAAATCTTCCATGGCATTTACCAACCCATCTCCATCGCTGTCATTGCAGTCCCAGGCAAAAGGACCGTAATTTCCAGCATACGCATAAACTGCTCCTTGCCCAGTCGAATTAATTATCAACCTGGTAAATGTCGTTGAGAAATTAAGTCCGAGTGAATTGTCCCAAGAACAAAATGCATCGCTTGAATTGGAGTGGCCACAATCCAAAATATACATTTCTTCAGGACATTTATTCAATTTAAAAGTAAATAATAAAAGCTCCTCATTTTCCGCCATTGCAAAATATTCGAGCTCAGTTGCATAAAAACTGAGATATGATTTATCAGGGCTTTCATCAGTTTCAGAAAATGCATTGCCGATATCCCATTGACATAAATTAGATTCCAGTTGTTGGATCACCAATTCCTCATTTGAGACAACGGTTATTTGACTACCAAGAAATGAAGCATAAGCTGGCACGTTTCCATCTGTAATTTTTGCAAAAACCCCATAAGTCAAATCTTCATCCATCAATTGCAGCTTAAAATAAATTTGTGCACAAAGTGAGTTACCAACTAATAAAACAGAAAAAAGCAATAGGGAACCAATTGTTTTTTGAGCGTTCATTTATCTATAATTATTATTAAAACAAATAGAAATATGGGGGAAAGAATAAACGAGGAAGGGATTTTCAAAAAGGCAATCTTTATACCAATAAAAGGGTAAATAATTATCGGTTGATTATCGTTGATTGACGATTTTTAATTTAAATAAAAATAGAAAAAAGGGGAACATGCAGATTAGTGCTTGTTCCCCTTATTTTCTAAATTTTAACAATTATTATTCTAAAAAAATTAGAATAAACTATTTACAGTAATCTCATGAAACTTTACTTCTTGATGAATTTTTCGCGGTTAATTATTTTTCCATTTATTTCAAGTGATAGAAAATATAGCCCAGTTGGCATATCGTCTAATTCTATACGCTGACCATAGTCCTGCGCATCGAGGGTTTTCAGTACGGCGCCATTAGTTGCCATGATTGAATAAGTTTTTACTCCTTCAATCTCTGCGGTATTTACGCTGACATCCAACCAGGTTGTTGCCGGGTTCGGAGCAATAACCATTTTTCCTTCTGGCGATTCATTGGTTGCTGTGGTTTGGGATGGATTATTTGCATTGTTATTAATACCATAATTCAGCCCACCATTGCAATCTGCTTCGCCTAACCCGTAGACATCATTCAAACCAAATACCTGATCCTCAGAACCGCCTTTGTCGATGCCCGTGAATTCATTGGGTTCGAGACCACCAGGCACATATTCATCAGCCAGATAAATTTCGTCCGGGCAGGCGCCCATTCTCCGGAAAGAGAACAACATGATTTCATTATCAGCCTGCAGGTTCATCGGATTTGAACCAGGTTCAAGGTCGAATGTGTAAAAGGTCATACCTGAGGCGGCATCATTCAATTTGTATTTGCCAGCTTTCCAGTTTCCACCTGCCTGGCTTTTGATATCATAATAACTAAAGCCATTTGAAGCGGCGATCACAATGCGTCCACTGGTGGCAATATTATCGCCTGTAGGCTGGAAGTCATCGGTTGCTTTCACCCAAACACCCCATGAATGTCCATCCGGGCGGAGCTTTAATTTATAATCGACAAAATTCGAAGCGGGATAACACTGAGGAGAATCCTCCACGGACAAGGTAACCGGTTGGGTAATTGCTGAACATGCACCGTTCAAAGCGATCAATTGGAACTGGTAGCCATCCAATCCTTCCACAGAAGTGATGGTCAAATCAGATGTTTCTGTATTTTCGAAAAACCCTCCGAAACCGGTCGGGCTGTTATTTTCGATCGTTTCCCAGGTTACTCCATCGTCAAAACTCATCGTCCAGTATTTTATTAATCCGTCAGTGCTGTTGATTTCAGCAGTGAAAGTATGCCCTTCGTTGAAGCATACATTCGCACTTGCGGGCTGCGTCAGAACCACTACTGGCGCTGCCACATCAAGTCCAGTGACGGAGCTTTGCACCGTTTGACCAAAGCTTGATACCAACGTTACACGGAATTGTCGGCCATCCAGGTTGGTATTGGCATTAATACTCAGGACAGCGATAAAACGATTTGGCACAATGAAATCGGGCTGGTTGCCCATTTGGAATACAGGCCCGTTGGAAATAGGTGTCCAGGTAACTCCATCTGTGCTGCCTTCCCACAACATATTTGCGGGCATGCCTTCCGAATTATCGTAGCTAACCGCCAGAATGACAAGGTCATCATCGCAGATTTCAATCAGCGGTTCGTCCAGGTCTTCCACCAATGTAAGCTGGTTCCCGTCGACGGATAAATCAGCTGCGGGTGTAAATATTTCACTGCAAATGTCTGTTCCGGCAACAAGTCTAAAACTGCTGCCATCCATGCCAGAGGCCGGTGAAATAGACAGTGAAGGAGTATTCACCCCACTGATCTGGTTTACGCCATTGAAACTATCAATTAAATCTGTCCAGGTTATTCCGTCAGTACTTACTTGCCATTGATAATTAATATTGCCAGTGCTTGCATTACTAACGGTAGCGTTGAAAGTTGCAGTTTCGAACGATTCAACCTGTACATCGACCGGTATCGTTTCTATTTGAATCGGCCCGTCTGATTGCAGGGACACCACATCAGTGTAAATGCCATCGCAGAATTCAGTTTTGACCAAAGCCCGGTAATTCAGGTTGCTGTAAGCAACTGGATCATCGATGCACAGCTGTGTTGACAAAGCCCCTGAGACACCGGCGATATTTATTAGGTTCGTCCAAACACTGCTGCCTACCTGAGAAACCTCCCACTGGTAACTTAAATCTCCTTCGCCATCGTTTTGGGCAACAATGGAGAAACATGCAGCATCACCGGCGCAGACCGCCTGGTCTGTAGGCTGCTGGTCGATCGCAATTGGACCTTCAATTCTCAGTTCTGCAGAAGTAGAGAAAATAGTTGTACACACCCCTGTCTCAGCGGCCAGCCTGAACTGACACCCCGAAACATTATCATTTGTAAAGGACAAAATCAAAGACTCTGACTGGGCACCAATAAAACCGGCAACTCCCCCATCCACGATATCAGTCCAGGAAACCCCGGCATCGCAACTGATTTGCCATTGTAACTGTAATGCTCCGTCTCCTTGATTTTCCACAGCCGCATTAAACGAGGTAGACGATCCAGCACAACCGACGTATGGACTTGGTTGTGTCTGAAAGACGACTGGGCCTTCCTGGCCAATGATTATTTCCTCACCTAATTGGTCGAAGTCCACCGAGCATCCGTTTGCGTCATTCACAGAAATCAGTTTAAATGCTGCACCTGCAAATGAAGTTACCGGAATCTGTTGACCGGTTTCGAAATCGTTTACGATAAAAGTTTCTACACCATCAGAATATTCCAAACGGTAAGTACTTGACGGGCCTTCAACATTTACCGTCAGGATGCCATCGGCCGTCGTTCCAGCACAAATAATATCATCTCCTTCATAAACGAGTGAAGCAGACAGTGGAAAGAAAGGATCGCATGGGTCATTCAAATCCGTCTCATCAGAATTAGGCGTGAATACGCCGTCACCATTATGGTCTTCATGCGCATTCAAAACACCATCCCCATCGTTGTCCTGGCAATTCCATGCGGAAGTGCTGTAGTTTCCTACATAATAATATTCAGCTACCGGGTCGACGCCGGAATCAGTGACATTTAATTTATTGAAAATGCAAAGGTTGTTCTGGGAAGGAGTGCAGGCCAGCACGACCGGGTCTGTTTCTTCATCTATAATATTCAGTGAATCAGGACAATCACCGCTCCGATAAATGGAGAATAGCAGCGTTGGCTCGTTTTCCAAGTAGCGGATCGGTGGGTCATCCGCCATCATCGTAAAACCCAAATAAGAGCGACTTTGATTATCCAAAGGCCCATCGACAGTGGTATCGTGTACCCAGGTCCCTGCATGACTTACGACACTGTCAATCTCAAATCCAAGTGGTGCCACAATCTCCGTTCGCCCCTCGGTCGTCACCGTATTAACTGATGGCGATACCCCTCCTACCGGAAGCGCATATACGCCCCAGCTCTCACCATTCGGCATCAACTGCAAAGACAACCGCAGGCCGCCGTCACCACTCGGGTCATTTGGATCAAAAAGATCAGAAGCATCTTCTCCGGGGTCAAATACACCATTACCATTGGTGTCTTCATGTGCATTTAAAATACCATCTCCATCGCTGTCATTGCAGTCCGCCGCAAATAACCCATAGTTGCCAGAAACAGCGTAAAGGCTTGGGTTCCCATTGCCAAAGTCGAAAACAGCGAGGTCATTACCCGAATTAATCTGCATAGAGTTAGGAAAGCAGAAAGGGTCGTTGTTCCCGTTATCATAGCAATCTATGAGATAGAGAAAGTCGGGACAAGATCCAATATTTTTAAATGTAAAGAGCAAGGTTTCATCGGTACTGGAATAAATGATCTGGGGATCGTCATTCTGCATACCGATCGAAATATATTGAACATTAGTGTTCTCTGGTGGTGCAGTAACGGTTGCATTCGAAATCCAGGCTCCGTGAAAACTGGTTAAACTTTCAAATTCAAAGTCCAATGGGGCCACAAGCGTAACCTGGCCCGAGGCAGTGTATGTATTGACCGAGGGCGTCAGCCCTCCTGTTGTTCTCACATAAACCCCGTAGGTATCACCGTCGGGCATAAGTTGGAGCTTTAATTCCAATTGTGCATAAATCCCTGTAAATGAAAAGGGTAACAGTGCGAGAAGGAGAAAGATACGAGAGTATCTGCTGTTCATAATTCTTGAAAGTTTTGTCGTT
Source organism: Bacteroidota bacterium (assembly GCA_039819485.1). GTDB lineage: Bacteria > Bacteroidota > Bacteroidia > Chitinophagales > Saprospiraceae > UBA6168. Next base: position 16,980 of record JBCBRY010000008.1, read on the forward strand.
TAAGCCTTTAAGGTGGAGGGATGATAGGAAGGTGGGTCAACGTTCTACCGACAATAGCTATGCCATTATTTGATTTTTCGTAAACAAGTAACTGCGTAGGTGAGTGAGCGAGTAGGCAAGTAAGCGAGTGGGTGAAATTAGTTCTAAGAATATTTAATCGCTAATTTCCTACACTCGCCTACTTGCCGACTCTCCCGCTTGTCTGCTCGCCTACTTTCAAAATAAATATCAAATCAATGTACCTTTGCAATGAACCATTTCCTTGTTTATCCGTAATCTTTTCCGATTAAACACTAAATATGCAATATCAGGAAGCACGAGAAAAATTTTTACAAGCATGGGGCACCTTGGGCAGCCAATGGGGCATTAATCGTACCATGGCTCAAATACATGCTCTACTGCTTATTTCACCTGAGGCTTTGACGGCCATAGATATTAAGGAAACGCTCCAGATTTCAACCGGGAATACGAATATGAACCTGCGCGCACTGATGGACTGGGGATTGGTTTACAAGGAACTAAAAACCGGAGACCGGAAGGATTATTTTGTTGCAGAAAAAGATATGTGGGATGTGATCCGTAAAATCATCATCCAAAGAAAACGAAGGGAACTGGAACCTGTATTAAAAATATTGGACGAAGTTTCTGATGTGGATGGACACTCAAAAGAAATCGCCGAATTTCAGAAAACCATTCAGGACATTCGACTTTTCTCAAATAAAACTGACGCCCTGTTAGAAACCTTATTAAAAGCCGACTCAGAATGGTTTGTTAAATCATTCATGAAAATGGTAAAATAAGGCCTTGCCGATCAAGCACTTATCCTCGTCCTCAACTTGGACGAACTTACCGCTGCTTTCAGGCTCTCTGCCATGATGAACAATAAAAAACCTTCATTTTTATTGTACAAGCCTAAACGGTTATTTGTCAACTTCACCAGGCTCTCATAATATTCCCAGGCTCTTGGATAACCGGGATCATCAAACAGCTGACGCTTTACGGGGATCTGTTGATTTTCAAGGGCAAAATTCAATTCAATGGATGTTTCGTTATTGGTTTTGATCCACTTGACCAGCCACGGGTCCTCCAGGCTTTCATAATTTCTGAACAGTTCCCACAAAGCCAAGTGGTAAGGAACCGTATCTTTCCGCTGTAAGTTGAAGATTTTTCTAAAGGATTGCTGAGTAGCTTTTTGATCCTCAAGTTGATTGGGGTACTTGGTGATAAACCAGTTGTCGGCCAAAAAATTGAAAAAGTGGTTGGCTTCTTCCAGGTCCATACCCATCGCATAAGCAAAAGCCAAGTGTATCTTTATTGCCGTACTGATCATTTCATTGTACGTCCACCTCAGTCCTTTTTCTTTAATATTGTTCAGAATCAAAAGGGAGGAAGCTTCGTACTGCTTTTCCAACCAACTCCAACTCAATTGACCTGTAGGGTGATTCTCACCAGGAAATCCATCCAAATACTGGACGGAGTTGTTGGGAAGCCATTTATATTCTTCCGGGAAACCTTTAGGATAATTGGGTGGATTGACAAGTGAAGGACGGGATTCAAAATATTGTTGAAAATGCTCTTGCAGGTTGGGGCTTAGCATTTTGGCCAGGATGTAAGGCTTACCTTTAAACCACAGTCTGATATTCGGCCCGCGTTCCCAGCTGCGTTCGAAAAAGAAGGAATCTACCACACCTGAATGGACTACGACATCAGTATATGGCTTTACTGCTTTGAGGAGGAATTCTTCCCACGGCTCGGCATAATAGAGGCCAACGCCTAACCATTTAGCGGTTGTTCTAAATGTCATAAAGTTTCTTGTTTGAGACCAACTGTATTGAGAACAAAACAAATATTCGGCCAAACAGCAGTTTGGCATTAAAAATATTTTTAATATCGGCTTGTGGGAAAGGCTACATACAATTTAAAAAAACGTAATACGTAAACAGTCTCATTTTGATACATTTATAAAACAAAAAAAGAACAATCGACTCCAAACTGTCATATATAACACTCCAGAATTATCATTTTCAACACTCTTTATTGAATGATGATCTTTTGTGACCTGATATAATCATTTGACAAAAGGCTTAACACATACATACCGCTGGGTATTTCATTTAGCCATAACAAATATTCACCAGCAGAAACAGGTGACTGGTACCATTTTTTTCCGGTAAGATCGTAAACCGTCAAAAGTCCATCCGTCTTTATGTTCTTCACCTTGAGAAAACCATCGGAAGGGATAGGAAAAACTTCCAGGCCATTATGAGCAACTTCCTCAGTTGCCACCGAAGGATCGTCAATCTCTTGATAGATTTCAAAAAAATCAACGGTCTGAATGGCCGCCGGCAATGCACAAAGAAAGTGAGTAAGCAACGGGTTGATATCCACCGCTTCTACATCGGCAGCCCCGTTGGCATCCATAACACTGTCTGCAAGTACACTATTTACAAACGGTACTTCTTCATCAGCAGTACAATAATACATGCGGGTAGGCGCAGAAGGAGTCCAATCGAATACATCGTTGTCTTTCATTGCAAGAATCATGGGATGGTCGGGGTCACTTGTCACAGACTCTTTGTAAGCTTCTTTGAGGATTCTCACCGGAATGACCGCCCCTTCGTTGAGTTCCAATTGGGCAACCAGGGCAGAATCCAATTGATTTAAAGAAATCTGATGATTGGAAAATGCTTCCACAAATTCTTGATAAGGTTCTTTAAATGTTTCTTCGATGCTATTAAACACGTCTCCATAAACAGCTTTGTAGGAAATGAAAGTATTGATCAAATACCCGGGCCTTGTATATTCCTCATCGGAAACCATTAAATCATACATCACTTCCGAAATGCTGTATGGCCCAGACATCGGTGCCGCAGCAGCCACTGAAAACTCGCCAGGTACATTTTGCTCCAAATACCGGTGCAAGGCCATGGCCGAATGCCCACCTTGCGAATAACCAGTCAGAAATACCTGATCATTCATTAAGATATTCTGGCTTTCCGCATAATCCCTGACTGCCCGCATCATATCTACCGCTACCCAAGCCTCTGAAGCTGCATGGACATAAGGATGAACGCCTTCATGATCTCCCAAACCCAAGAGATCAGGTGCCACGGTGACATAACCCTTTCCTGCCAGGGAAATGGCAATCAATGCATCCAGCTCAAGGCGAGAAGGAACGTTCTCTTTGGTGCCTGATGTACCGTGTTGGTAACAAGCCAGTGGGTATCTCTTGGTCAAGTCTTCCGGCAATGCCAAAAGTCCGGAAACAATTGCTACATTTCCCTCCAGGTCATTGGTTTCATAAGTAACCTTGTATGCTTTAGCCCCCTGATCAAAATTCGTCTGGGAAAAGGACAAACTCTCTAGTTCATCTGCCGTATACTGTTCAAGCAACTCGACACTTAAAAAAGTTTGGGCACACAGGAACATCCCCTGTAAAATCATAGCAATTGCAAACAGTAATTTTTTGATCATTTTACGGACTATTTAATATGGAATACGATAAAAAAAGAGCGCAGGCATATTGCCCCGCTCTTGTAAGAAATCACCCGACTGTTATTATGAAGGATAAAATCCTTCACAGAATAGAAAAATGTACTACCATTTAATTTTAAACCATTTAACCCAGGAAAGTTTTTCGTTTGCCAGGTCGATTTCCAAAAATAATGAGTTTCTTTGATTGTTTTGGAAAATAGTTTAGTGTGAATTCTATTATCCACACATTTTTATTCTGGCTGCCAAATTACTGTGTCTTGTACAATAACCCGAAAAAATTTTAAGAAAATTTTAAGAAAACTGTGAAAAACATACATTTTTCAAAGCAAACACTTTGTTTATCGGCAATTCTGACACTCATTTGGGGGGTAACCATCTTTCTTGTCAACCCTCTTGGTGACTTCCCTCTCAACGATGATTTCTCTTTTGGCAGGACGGTTTACAATCTCACAGAACAAAACAGGCTCCAGTTTGATGACTGGCTCTCCATGACGCTGATTGTACAAGTGCTATGGGGCGGGCTGTTCACCAAGCTATTCGGATTTTCATTCACAGTCCTTCGGTTTTCAACTTTAGTGTTGACTCTTTTTGGCACCTTGGCATTTAACCAAATAGCGAAAGAACTTGACCTTTCTGGAAAGCAGGCATTGATTTTTACGTTTGCCGCTGTATTTAATCCGCTGTTCTTTTCGTTATCTTACACCTTTATGACGGACGTTCCATTTGCCTGCATGGTCATCTTTTCCATTCTGTACTTCATCAAATTTTTTAAGAGTGATCTTCTTCCCCAATTATTCCTTGCGAGCATTTTTTCCTTGGCGGCCATTTTCATCCGGCAACTGGGGTTGATGCTTCCCATGTCTTTTGCGTTAGTTTGGCTCTTGGGCAAGAAGTTAAGCTGGCGGAATACGGCCATAGCACTCACGCCACTGGTATTGTCTATAACCGTTTTTTTCATATACCAGCAATGGTTTGCTACCACTCAGGGCATCCCTGAAACTTACGGTACCATAACAAAGCTATTCAAACGGATCGGACACGGGAATTTCCTGTCTGTTAGTTTTAATCGGATTGGTTTATTATTCATTTATCTCGGTATTTTCTTGCTCCCGATCAATATCATCTTATTCAAGAAAATAAAAAAAAGAAAACAGTTAGCATGGATCCTGGCCACATCGGTTATTGGATTGGCCATTATGTTGCCAGTATGGGAAAAATTCCCGTGGGGAAATATCTTTTACAATTTTGGATTAGGACCAAAAATCCTGAAAGATGGTTATTTTTTTATCAATATTTCCCCTACTCTATCGACTGAAATGATTCGCCTGATTACTTCAATTGGCATAGGCTGCGGATTATTTTTTTTGTACAATATTTACAACAACTTAGGTTGGCAAAAAATTAAAGCAAACAAATATTTTTTAATTCGTTTTTTTATTCTTTCAAACATTATTTTATACGGAGGTTTTCTACTCTTGGATGTTTATTTTTTTGACCGATATTTTATTCCATTAATATTGTTGGCCATTATCTTTTTGATGACTTTAAACACAAGTAAAAAAATTGAAAAGTTCAGGTGGTTGGCGATATTGACTCCATTATTGGTTATAATTCTATTTTCCATTTCGGCTACTCACGATTATCTTTCTTGGAACCGCGCAAGATGGGAAGCACTAAATTATTTAACGGAGGAAAAGAAAATATCCCCAAAAAAAATTGATGGGGGTTTCGAATTTAATGGATGGCACAAAACTGCTGAAGAAAAAAATGAGGATGGCCCAAAAAGTTGGTGGTGGGTTGCGGACGATGAATACGTCGTAAGCTTTGGAAATCTTGGATGGTTCAATAAATACAGGGCTTTTCCGTACAAAACGTATTTGCCACCAGCAACTGATACCATCTTTATTCTCAAAAAAAAATAGAAACAGGGGCACTGCTGTAAAAGTCAACGCCCCTGGAAACTTTATAGCTTGTTTTTGTTAATTAAGGCGAGCAATTCGTCCCGGTAATTTTTCCCGATGGGCAAATGTTTCGCTTGCCCCTTTTCTATGACTTCCACCATATTGCCCAGCACTGCCTGAATCTGGTCAATATTGACAATAAAAGACCGGTGAATACGCTTGAACATTTTTTGCGGCAATTTCTGCTCCAGGCTCTTCATCGTCTGTAAAGTTATCACCCTGCCTTTTTCTGTGCGGATAATTACGTAGTCCTTCAGTCCTTCAATGTACAGCACTTCGGAAAATTTAACTTTTACATATTTTTTATCAGCTTTTACGAAAGTAAAATCCTCCGGAGAATTGACTTCGAAATTTACCGCATTTTCTTTTCTGCGCAATTCAATTTGTTCAATCGCTTTATTGGAAGCCTTGATAAATCTTTCGAGAGAAATTGGTTTTAATAAATAGTCAGTTGCATTTAATTCAAATCCCTCAATTGCATAATTGGAATAAGCCGTGGTAAACACAACCAATGGTGGGTCAGTCAACGTTTTTAATAAATCAATTCCGGTTAGCTGTGGCATTTGAATATCAAGAAACATCAGGTCTATATCATACTCCTTAAGTGCTTCATTAGCTTCGAATGCATTATTGCAACGTTTGACCAAATGAAGGTCGGGAATTTTTTCAATATAGGTTTCCAGTACATCAAGGGCTAAAGGTTCGTCATCGACGATGATCGTATTAATCATATGGTATTATTGTGATTTGATTATTTGAAATAAAAAGAATCTATGGATAATTTGATCCGTCATTATTATTTCAAGTTAATGCTATAAAAGAGAAAATTGATTTGTAAGAATCTCATGCAGCAGAATGGTTCAATTGGATTTTTAGATTTACGGAATAAGTATTGGGCGCATCCTCTATATCCAGCGAATATTTTTTCGGATACAACAAATCCAATCTTCGACTTACGTTGACCAAACCTATTCCTCCACTGCGGGCGTGCAAAGGTTTCGGCATGCTTTCCGGCTTGCTATTTTCGATCAGGGCATTTACCTCGTCCCCTAAAACGTGAAGGGTAATCTTCACAAACCCTTTGGACAAATTATTACCAAGCCCGTGTTTAAAACAATTCTCAATGAACGACATAAACATCAAAGGTGCGATTTTTTGATTAGAAATCAGGCCTTCAACTACGAAATCTATATCGACATTTTTTCCCTGCCTGAGTTTTTCCAGTTCCAGGTAGTTCTTGATATAATGTACTTCTTTGCTCAACGGCACCAATGGTTCGTTGCACTCATAGAGCATGTACCGCATCATTTCCGACAACTTCAATACAATGTCGGGCGCTTTGTCAGACTTTTTAAGGGTGAGGGCATAGAGGCTGTTCAGGGTATTGAAAAGGAAATGTGGGTTTATCTGAGATTTTAAAAACTGCAGCTCCGATTGCATTGTTTTGGTCTGCAATTCCTGCGTTTCCCGTTGGTTTTTCAACCAATCCAGCGTGATTTTCACTAAGGTGGAAGTACCGACTACAAAAAAGTTGGCGAAAAACCGCATGTCGATGCTCGATAAAATTTCAGCCCTCATTTGAGGTATTCCGTGCGATTGTGTGTAAAGGAGAAAATTTTCAATCGGAGAAACAACCAGTATTAATAAGGTGAAGTGTAGAAAATATTTCCACCCTTGCTTGTGTGCCAGGTATTTTGGAATCAATACATATATATTGTAGTATACAGCACCTCCCAAAATAACCAGCATTATTACATTCAGACTAAGGGTATGGAAGAATCCATATCTAAAACCTGCATCATAAACTTCCCAGATTGTAAAAGCGACCAACAAAACCAACCAAAACAGAGAATGGTACACCACTGGCTTACTCAGCAAGCTGAATATCCGTTTGTCTCTGAGTGATTGGAAAAAAATGTTCATTTGTTTGAGAAATTATCCGGTTTCCGGTTGTCTGAAAGATATAAACTGTTGTTAGATGGTACAACAGCAAAAATGCGCGAATGATGAAAAAATCGTGAAATAAATAGATTAAGTGGACATAAACAACGATAAGTCCAATAACTGGAAACTGCCAACGGATTTTTATACCTTTGCAGCCGTTTTTTAGCGGCCTGACAATCAGATTTCATCAGACAAGCAAAATCCGATCGTCATTGGTATGATAATGATCAAAATGGTTTACCTGACAAGAAGAGAAAGATTCAACGCTGCCCACAAATTGTGGGTGGAAGAATGGAGTGAAGAACGCAACAAGGAAATGTTTGGAAAATGCTCCAACCGCAATTGGCATGGCCACAACTATGAGCTTTTCGTAACCGTAAAAGGAGCCCCCGACCCTGTTACTGGCTTTGTGATGGACGTAAAGAACCTGAGCCGTCTTATCAAAAAAGAAATAGTCGATATTGTCGACCATTCCAACCTCAATCTGGACGTAGATTTTATTCCCAATGGGATGCAGCCGACGACCGAAAACCTCGCTATTCTTTTTTGGAAGCAACTTGAACCACATCTAAACGGCTGTAAATTACATTGCATCAAACTTTGTGAAACAGAAAACATCTACGTTGAGTATTACGGAGAATAAAGCAACTTCCCCTATTCACTTATTCACCTGCCAACAATAATTACCACTTGTCTCAAGCATCCTTCAGGAACAGTTATGTTAGAACTATCTCACAAGAAGGATGTTATACCTCACGCATGAACATTCCAATCATTAAAATGCGAAATTTCATACATGTCCTATTTTAAAGAAGAAGTGTACAACGATCAAATCAAAGAGCAACTTATTGATAATTACCGGTCTATCGTCAGTGGAATCGGGGAAGATGTGTACCGCGACGGACTACTAAAAACCCCAGAACGTGCGGCCAAGGCCATGCAATTTCTCACCCAGGGTTATGATATGGATGCCCAGGAAATACTTCGTTCTGCTCTTTTTGAAGAGGATTACAGTGAAATGGTGGTCGTCAAAGACATTGAAATTTATTCTTTGTGCGAACATCACATGCTGCCTTTTCTTGGTAAAGCTCACGTAGCTTACATTCCAGACGGCAGAATTGTAGGGCTGAGCAAAATTCCCAGAGTGGTAGATGTATTTGCCCGTCGCTTACAGGTTCAGGAACGATTGACACTGCAAATAGTGGAGACTATCGAAAAAACGCTGCGCCCACATGGTGTGGCAGTCGTCATTGAAGCCATGCACATGTGTATGATGATGAGAGGAGTCCAAAAACAAAATTCAGTCACGACGACATCTGCATTCAGGGGCCAGTTCGAAAATCAGGAAACCAGATCGGAATTCCTGAACCTGATCAGCTCAAAATTACATTAATTGTTTCGTCGTTGATTGGTTTGATTGTTAGCTTTGCGCCGGTACGATCACAAACAAAAACTATCAACTTTATTATTAATGAAAGCATACGTATTTCCAGGACAGGGCTCGCAGTTTGAAGGAATGGGCAAAGATTTTTACGAAAACAGCAACCTGGCCAAAGAGCTTTTCGAGGAGGCCAATGATATCTTAGGTTATCGCATCACGGATGTAATGTTCGAAGGCAGTGCGGAAGATCTCAAACAAACCAAGATCACCCAACCAGCCGTTTTCCTTCATTCCATCATCAAGGCTAAAATGGCTGGTTCTGACTTTGCGCCAGAAGCAGTTGCCGGACATTCCCTCGGTGAGTTTTCCGCATTGGTGGCTGCAGGGTCCCTCTCATTTCAGGATGGGCTCAAGCTGGTTCAGCAGCGGGCCATGGCCATGCAGAAGGCTTGTGAGGCAGTAGAATCCACGATGGCGGCAGTACTTGGACTGGAGGACGAGATTGTTGAAAAGGTTTGTGCCGATATCGACGAAATTGTTGTGCCGGCCAATTACAATTGCCCAGGACAACTCGTTATTTCGGGCTCCATAAAAGGCATTGATTTAGCCGTTGAAAAGCTGAAGGAAGCAGGTGCCCGCAGGGCTATTGTCTTGCCCGTTGGAGGAGCTTTTCACTCCCCGCTCATGCAGCCTGCAAAGGACGAACTCGAAGCGGCCATTGCGCAGACTTCATTTAACAAACCCTCCTGCCCAATCTATCAAAACGTAAATGCCAAAGCAGAAACCGATCCTGAAGCCATTCGGATCAACTTGGTAGAACAGCTCACCGGTCCGGTAAGATGGACCCAGACCATGAAAAACATGATCGCCGACGGAGTTTCAGAATTTATCGAAGTTGGTGGAACCGGCAAGGTCTTGCGAGGGTTTGTCATGCGAGTTGACCGTCGTTTTCCTAATTCGACACTTTAAAGAAACCTGAAAAATGTCTTTGCCGAACAACTTAATTGACCGTGTACGCATCAAATTTGCATTTTATAAATTCTTATGCCATATTTGACGGCAAACTGATACCATGATTAACAGACCAGCAAGAATTGGAGATGTCCTACTCTCGGAGCCATTTATGCTCGACAGTAATTTCAAGCGCTCGGCGGTGCTCTTATGTGAGCATGGTGAAGATGGCAGTATCGGCTTTATCTTGAATAAAAAACTGGATATGCGGGTGGACGAATTAATTGCAGATTTTCCCGAGTTCGATGCTCCCGTTTATTTCGGAGGCCCGGTACAAACCGACACCATTCATTATGTCCACAATATGGGAGAGCTCCTGGAAGATAGTCATGAAGTGTCAAAAGGCGTATGGTGGGGAGGCAGTTTTGAGAAATTAAAATTCCTTATCTCGTCAGAACTTGTGACGCCTAAAAACATCCGGTTTTTCGTTGGTTACTCCGGTTGGTCAAACGGGCAGTTGGTCGAAGAGATGGAATTGAGTTCGTGGGTGATCGCAGATATGCACCCCAACTACTTGTTCAAGTCTAAACCAACCCAGTTGTGGGAACAAATCATGTCCAACAAAGGCGATGCCTACACCGTGATCGCCACCCTTCCAGATGGAGCTACCTATAATTAATAAATCCTACCCAACCCTACCTTTCCGCTCCGCTGTCTTTCCCGTTGATTGCATTTACAAGATATTTTCTCTGGTGTGTACCTTCTGCAAAAAGTCGCAATAAAGTCTTGATAACAGATTTTCCCAAATGTACTCGCAGGTAAAATATATTTAGTAAAAATTGGAAGTTAGCAATCTAAAGTTGTTATTTTTCGGCTGTCCGCCACAATTGCGGCCATCCGTCCGTTTGAAATAAGTAGTTTCGAAGTCAATTGCTAAAATCTCGGCAATGTATTTTTCGGGCTGTATATTATTCCATCCAACTTATTGACATTCAATCTTTTACTAAAATCCAATTAAAATGAAACCAGTTTTTTTCTCTTTAATTTTACTTTGCTTGTCTCTCTCCGCTTATGCTCAAAATTCAAATTCAACTGAAGACGTAGTCGTCCTTAAAAATGGGGATCGACTGAATGGTGAAATCGTTGATTACGTACAAGGTCAAAAGCTAACGCTAAAAACATCAGACGGGACTGAAGTCACCATCCTCGACGAAGGAATTGATCAAATATTACAACAAACGCCTGAAAACGAAACAGAGGAAACACTCCTTGATTCAGCACCCGTCATCCTGATTGAACCACAAACCAAAGGAATTTACAATGTAACACAGCTTTCCTTTGCCATGGGAAGTGGCGACGAAGATGGACTGGCACTGGGCGCCGGTTTATCGACGATTTTTGGAAAACAGTTCTCACCGTTGTTTGGACTCGGTTTAGGGGTTGGGCTCGACAATTATGCGCGACGGGGAGAAACGATCTATCCCGTTTTCATAGATGTTCGTTCTTATTTGCCGATTGGCAAAAAACCATTTTCCTATTATGCGACCCTGAACGGGGGCTATGGTTTTGCCTTCAAAAGAGAAAGCATCGGTATCCGGGAAGCAAGTGGAGGTATTTTGGTACACGGTGCAGTCGGTTATCGGACCACCACCAAGGAAGGTGTGGACGTTAACATTGACTTAGGCGCAAAATTTCAAGAAGCGTCCTTCTCACGGGACTTGTTCAACGGCGATATTGAAGTAAGAGAATTGGTGTTCAAACGGATAACCATCCGGGTAGGCATCACTCTTTGGAGTAAGAAAAATTAATTTTTGATTTTCAAAAAAACATATTCGGACAAGGAGTTGGTAGCAGGTTGTGTTGCCAATGACCGCTTGTGGCAGGAACGGTTTTACCGGCGATTTTTTCCCACCATGATGGAAATGTGTCTCCGGCGCACCAATGACCGTGAGGTAGCTATGACCATTGTGAACAATGGATTTCTGAGGGTGTTTAAGAAAATTCATCTCTACAGTTTCAAGGGTTCATTGGAGGGTTGGGTACGTCGCTTGGTTTGGCACAGTCTGGCAGACCATTTCAGGGGGCAGCCGAAATCAGTTCATTACCTGGTTTTTGAAGAGCGGGATGAAGTGGACACGAGCAGCCCGGCACACCGCCTTTATTTCGAAGATCTGGTTAAAATGGTCGATTTGTTACCAAATGCCACGCAGGAAGTATTCCGACTGTACGCCATTGAAGGATTTTCTCACAAAGAAATCGGCCAGCGGCTGGGTATCAGCGATGGCACTTCCAAATGGCACCTTTCGGCAGCCAGAAAAAAACTGAAAGAATTGATTCATAAACAGGAGAGACGACATTATGCAGGATAGACATTTACATAACGATAAAGATTTCACGGATCGTGCCTGGGGCGAAATGAAGGTGCTGCTTGACGAGGAACTGCCCGTAGCCGATAAAAGAAAAAAGCGGCCTATCCTCTGGTGGAGTACCGGAATTGCCGCATTGGTCATATTTACGATTGGGCTTTCATTTTTTAATAAAAATGAAACCAATACAAATGGAAAAACACAGGTAGGCACAGCGAATTTTTCAAATGATTTATCAGATTCAGAACAGCTAAACACAACACCAGATTACGTAAAAAGCCAACCTGTTTTAGAAAATAATGCTGCCATAAAACCAGATAAAAAACTACATCCGATACAAACTATACCGGCTAACAATAGTACCGTTAAAAATAATTTTGAAACCAGACCAAAGACTTCAAAAGATATTTTAAGAACTGTCAAAAAAGAAACTTCACCACCTTTTGCTTTCTCCGCAAACAACATAAAATCTGGTGAGAATGCTATAATAAAAAATGACCTTCAACCTGCTGATAAAAGTTTAGAAAAAACAGTTACTAAAACCAATTTAAAAGTATTAAATATTGAAAGTATTGCAACTTTGCCGATCAGTGAATTCCCGGTTTCCAAAAAAATAGAACCGGTCAATTTATCTAATAAAAAAATAAATGGAGGCCATACTTTTTTTGTTTCAACCAAGTTTTCACCTATCGTTAAAATGCATGGAGCTGACTTTGGTTATCTAAAAAATATCAAGACGTTCAAAAACGGCCTAATTTTACAAGCTGGCCTTTCCTACTCGTATATCAACCAACCTTTGAGCTTTACACATGAAGATGGAAATGGTGCAAATGCTGGCAGCAATGGCACAAACACTCTAGCACCTGAATCTTTGTTTGACTTAGGTTTTTCGCTTGAAAACAATATACGTGTCTCGACCAGTAGCAATAATCTTTCAGAACAGTTTATCAACAAAAGCATTACTTCTGAGCGCCTTAAATTACATTATTTATCTGTTCCGCTGCAATTAAACTATTCAGTCAACAGGTTCTTTTTTACTGGTGGCATTCAATTGTCAACCTTACTTCTGACGACAAATAATGATTTCGATGGAGGCCTCTTTAACAGTTTAAATTCAGACCGAACCGAGATGACCGAACCGTCCGCAACCGACCCTACCGCTGACGATTCAAACATTAACAAAATCTCCGATTTGGATCTATCCGCGAACGTAGGTATCGGTTATAGATTAACTAAAAACATGGGGATATACTTACAGTACAATAATGGATTCAACGATGTGATAAAGGACAACAACAAAAAAGATAAAAACAGATTTTTTCAATTATCTGTGCAATATAGCTGGGATTAAGCACCAATTATTTTAAGGCAGTAATAAAACTTTTTTTTATCCTAAAAAAGGTTACAATAAAAGTTGTGAAAATCAATTAATCACTAATATAAAGACGTCTTTTTCGTGCGGCCTATTTTCACATATTCGCTCACTTTATTTATTCAATAAATTGAAGTTGTTTAAAAACTCCTTGCTCCCCTCAAAAGACTAACATTTTCGACTCAACAGGAATTTTCAAACAACTTCATCAAATTAATTTTCTCAATTTAAATTTAAACAAAATCCGTTCTTCATTTCTTTTTACTCTTAATTTAATTTTTTTTCCTTCCCTTTTACTCAGAATCTTATTGATATTATTTAATGACAACAATGCCGGGGGCAGGCCATTGATACTGGTCAATTTATCACCTGGTTTAACACCAGCTTCATAGGCGGGAGAATTGGCAATGACCTCGTGTACAATAAAACTATTTAGGTTTATATCTGCAGCAATGATTACCATTCCACTTTTATCGAATTTAAATTTATTTTTATATCTGCGGTTAGGTTTTACATATATTTTTTCAGTTGGATAATCAAATATAATATGAAACCGATTTAATATTTGATTGCCGATGATTCCGTTCCTGCCATTCAACAATGAAGTATCAATTGCTGCTGATATATCCTGGAAATTAGTAACCACTTCCTTAAAGTTTTTACTTCCAAAATCCAACGAATGAACCCTGCCCACGAACCCTTCTAAATAGCCTCCCAAACCTGCGCCCAATTTTCCATTTATCACAGTTGGAGGCAGGTGCAAACTGGAATCTGTATTAGTATTCAAAATAAATGGAAGCATCGCTCCGGAGTCCAATAATAATTTTACACTGAGCGTAGAATCAGGCGAAATCTGTAATTTAGTCCGAATGTAAGGCTTGCTGCGAGACACTTCGATCGGAATTTCTTCATAGTCATTTGGTCTTTTAAAATAGGGCCGTTTGGAGAGGGTAATGATTTTTCGGTCGTAGTTTATTCTGACAACTAAATTTCGGAATACGTCAGCACCAAGGATGCCGTGTACTTCAATGCCAGCGACTTCCTCAAAACGAAAATAATCCTCTTTTAGGACCAGCATTCCATGAGAAGGAATGACCAGATCATGTGATTTAAAATGAATATCCCTTACCAGATAGGCCGTGAGCTCAGTCGTCATATCTGAGCCCAAAAGCTTGAATTCACGCTCATAGGCCACCTTAAGCATATCTGTTACCTCTCGTTTGGCAAGGATGGTATTCTCGGCACCAGTATCAAAAATGAATTTTAGGGGAAACAACCTGTTGAGCGTCACATCAACGATGATCAGGTTATTTTTATACTCAAACGGGAGGTCTATTTTTTTGAAATTTTCGAACCGTTCGTAAGCAAACTGCCCTTGGCAAATGGAGGCAATGAGACAAGGCAGAATCACAGACCAAAGCCTTTTAAAATTGATATTTACGGGTGAAACAAAATTCGACATCAAGGCCAAAATATATATTTTTTACTTAACAAGAAGCGAAGTGGCTCCATTATTCGTTTTCAGAATTATCTTAACTTTTTTAGCCATTAGACCAAATAACTGTTCAGTAGCCTTATATTTCCGCACAAAATATTTTTCAGCTCCAAAATGATCACCCAAAGGGTTTGGTCAATTCAAAGGATTTTACCAAATTTGCCTCATAGTGTATTTTTAACATTTACTCGCCCCAGCCACTAAAAGTTCTTTCCTATTCCCAAGTTCAAATTCAAGCTCGAAATTATCGCAATTTTTTTTTAACTAAACTAAATAATGTATGAAACTTAAGTTCGACTATCTCACCAAATGCTTATTGCTATTTGTGATAGCAATGGGTATGAGCAGTCTCGTCATGGCCCAGCGCACCATTTCAGGTGTGATCACGGATGCCGAGTCTGGAGACCCGCTTATTGGAGCGAACATCCTCATTATTGGTACCAGTACTGGTACAGTGACCGATATTGACGGATCTTTTTCTGTTGAAGTTCCAGACGGCTATACCGAGTTGGAAGCGACTTACACTGGTTATGCTGCAAAAAGAGTTACCATTGGTGCTTCTAATGTTGTCGATATTACCCTTTCATCCGGAGAATTACTGGATGAAGTTGTGGTGATTGGTTACGGAACAGCAAAAAAATCAGACCTGACAGGTTCTATTGTTTCCGTAGGTGAAGACGATTTCAACAAAGGTTTGATTACTACTCCCGACCAACTTTTACAGGGTAAGGCAGCCGGTGTTCAGATTTTGAACAACAGTGGTCAACCTGGTACCGCTACTTCGGTAAGGATTCGAGGAAACTCTTCTGTACGTGCGGGCAATCAACCTCTTTTTGTTGTGGATGGAGTACAGCTTACTGGTGCTTCTTCAAGTCCAAACGTTAGTGGTATCGCTGATGTAGGAAACAACGCTGCAACAAACCCGCTGAACTACCTCAACCCATCGGATATAGAATCCATTCAGGTACTGAAGGATGCATCTGCAACTGCCATTTACGGTTCTCGTGGTGCTAACGGAGTTATCCTGATTACTACCAAGAAAGGAAGAACAGGTGATCCTACGATTACTTTCAATACTTCTCTTGGATTCAGTGGAATTCTAAATGAATACGATATTTTGAATGCCAGTGAATACCGTACCGCCCTGGCTGATTACGGGCTTTCTGCTTCTGGTGACTATGGTTCAGATGTAGATGCTATGGACGAAATCCTCCGCACTGGTATTACCCAAAACCACAACGTATCTATCAGTGGTGGTGGGAACAATGGTACTTACAGGGTATCAATGGGATACTTCGATCAGGAAGGTATCATCAAAGAAAATAGCCTGAACAGGCTTACCGCGAATATCTCTGGCTCGTACAAATTCTTTGAAAGCAAGCGACTAAAGCTGAATTTCAATTTGATTGCAGCCAGAACGAACAACCAGAGCCCAGCAATTTCTACAAACGCTGGTTTCCAGGGTAGTTTGATTGGTGCAGCACTGCAGTGGAACCCAACCCACCCAATTTACAATGCTGATGGTTCTCCTATCATCAGGCCAGGTTTCGGTAATGACCGAATCAATCCAGTTGCATTGTTGGATGCATACAGTGACCGTTCAAGAGCAACCGATATCATCGCAAGTATCTCTCCTTCTTACCAGATCACGGACAACCTGACCTATAAATTTGATTATGCGCTTACTGAAGGTATCGGTATCCGTAGAGCGCATGTTGCCTCCTGGATCAATCAGCAGGCAATTCAAGACCGGGGTGTAGCATTCGTTGGTAACCAAAGAAACAGAAACCAGATCTTGACTCATACACTGAATTTCAACCAGGACTTAACTTCAAGTCTTTCTATGAATGCGGTTGTTGGTTATGAATATCAGAAAAGAGAAGAAATAGGTAGCGGTTTGGTTGCCAGAGACTTCATTGTCGGCGATTTTGACTACACGAACATTCTGCAAAACTCTGCTACGGCCGGAGGTGATGCCAGAGAAGTTTTCTCTACTGCTCCACCAGATCAGGAATTACAATCTTTCCTGGGTCGTGTTAATTTTAACTTCCGTGAAAAGTACTTGTTGACAGCTACAGTCCGTGCTGACGGTTCAAGTAAGTTTGGTGAAAACAACCGTTACGGTGTGTTTCCTGCCGTTGCTTTTGCATGGAACTTGCACAATGAAGACTTCTTTACAGATGGTCTTTTTGACAACTTGAAACTGAGGTTAGGATGGGGTCAAACTGGTAACTCTGAATTCGAAGCTGGTGCATCTCAGGAAAGATGGGGTTTCACTCCTCAAGCTATCCGTTTGGAAAACGTGGCCAACCCTGACCTGAAATGGGAAACAACTACGAACATTAATGCAGGTCTTGACTTTGCATTGTTTGACTACAAATTGACTGGTACAATTGAATACTTCAACCGTTCAAGCGAAGACCTCCTGTTTTCTTTCATCGCTATCCCACCAGCACCTGCCAGTAACTACTGGATCAACTTAGATGGTAAGAATGTCAACTCTGGTATCGAATTAACCATGAATGCAGTTGTATTGGAAAAAGATGGTTTGAACTGGGATTTAGGGTTCAATGTAGCCTTCCTGAACAACGAATTGCAAGATTACAACGGACCAAACGTTCTTTATGGACAGTTGTTCGGCCAAGGTAGTACCGGAGCAATCAGCCAGAGACTGGAAAGTGGACAACCGCTGAATAGTTTCTACCTGCAGAAATTTGAAGGACTTGATGCAGATGGTTTCAGCCAGTACGAAGAAGGAGGCGCTCAATTTGTTGGTGATCCAAACCCAGATGTACTTCTTGGTATTTCTACTGGATTGACTTACAATGATTTTGCACTTACATTGAATTTCAACGGTGCACTTGGCCACCAGATTTTCAATAACACAAAAATGTCAGTTCTTCCTATAAACAACATTGGAACTCGTAACATCGACGCTTCGCTGGTTGGAAATGACATATTGGAAAATACGGCAAATGCAATTGCTGCTTCTGACAGGTATCTGGAAGACGGTGATTACATCAAATTGGCAAACGCTACTTTGAGCTACAACATTGGTGACATTGGTGAGACTGGTGTGAAAAGTGCCCGGGTTTTCATCTCCGGAACCAACTTGTTAGTGTTTACAGGGTACAGCGGATTTGATCCGGAAGTAAATACTGAAAACGTACGTGATGGATTGCCTTCTTTCGGTATCGAATACATTCCTTATCCATCTGCCAGAACTGTCGTCCTTGGTGCAAACTTTTCTTTCTAATTTTAGTTAGAAAGCATGTAACGGACAAAATGAAACACCAACTATAGTCTAAATTTGTTTCAAAATTGTTTAAACCAAAATATTATGAAATTTTATAAAATATTTTTCCTTTTTATTCTTGCTGGCTTTTTCGCCTGTACAGATTTGGAGGAGCAGCTCAATGAAGATCTGACGACCGATGAGGCCCGTGATTTCCTCAACGCCAACGCAGATATTGATGCGCTTCTACTTGGTGTGTATGAAGGTTTAAAAGATCCTATCTTCACCAATGGCCAATTTCAGGCTATGGGCTGTATCGCCAGTGATGTAGCGATCGCTCCTACCCGTGGCGGTGACTGGGACGATGGTGGTAAATGGCGTCAATTCCATCTACATACTTTCGATGGTACCAATGAAGAGCTGATCAATGCATGGAACAACATGCTTCAGGTTGTTTTCAACGCAACCAATGTACTTTCATTCGATGTGGCCTCTCCACAACAAATAGCAGAAGCAAAGTTCTTGAGAGCTTTTGCCATGTTCCTGGTGGCAGATGGTTTCAATCAGGTTCCTGTACGTGAGCCGGGCGACAACCTACTTCTGCCTTCCAATGTACTGCAAGGCCCCGCAGCAATTGACTTTGTCATTAGCGAATGTGAATCTATTTTGAGTGATCTGCCCGATGGCCCAGTATTCAAGGCCAACAAAGATGCTGCACGGGTATTGCTCATGAAAGCCTACCTGAATAAAGGAGTATACATTTATCCAGGAAGGTCAACCAGCCCGAAGTTCGAAACGGCTGACATGGACAAGGTTATTCAGTATGCTGATGATATCATCAACAGCGGTAACTACGCTTTGTCCGACAATTATTTTGACAACTTCGCTCCTAATAACGACGCTGTAAGTACTGAGAACATCTTCACCGGTGCAAATGGTCCAAATGAGAATGGTGGCAATCTTCGTTACCACTGGTATTCTGGCTTGCACTATAACCAAAATCCTGGTGGCTGGAATGGTTTCTCTACGCTTAGTGATTTCTATGACAGCTTCGAGGAAACTGATGAAAGAAGATTCACAGAGTATCCAGGAAGCTCCGACAATGGTGTTGCCAGTGGTTTCCTCATTGGACAACAATATTCCGGCCCCGGTGGTACCGGTGATGCGCTTGAAGATAGAAATGGTAATCCTTTGGCATTCGTTAAGGACGTACCTGTTGTTGTACCTCCAGAGATTTTGGAGGTTGCCGGTGTTCGGGTACAGAAGTACCCAATCGATTACAGCAACATCGATGACCCTAACAACGATGGTGTCTATTTCCGATTCGCAGACGTTTGGCTCATGAAAGCAGAAGCTGAAATGAGGAACGGAAACAATGCCACTGCGTTGGATATGGTTAATACACTTCGTGCAGATCGTGGTGCTTCGATGCTGTCCAGCTTGGACGAAGAAACTTTGCTCGCTGAAAGAGCCCGTGAGCTATACTGGGAGAACTGGCGCCGTCAGGACTTGATCCGTTTTGGAAAATACCTGGATGCATGGCAAGAAAAGCCAGCTGGTGACGAAAGCAGATTACTGTTCCCAATCCCAACAGCTCAGTTGGCTGTAAATCCAAACTTGGAACAGAATCCTGGTTATTAATTTCGACCCAATCCTGGGTTGTCTCTAATAAACAACACAAATACGAAAGGCCACCTCAGAAGAGGTGGCCTTTCTTCGTTCTAAAATATTACGTGTACTTAATTGATAGACATGCGGGCAGCCTGTATGTGGAGCAGCGACTCGGGCGACTGCGGCGCCAACTTAGCGAACATTTGACCCTAAGTTGATCAATCAGCACAATTAGGTCATTTACCCAATCATCATGTGTATCGTAATTTTGTCGATCTTTCAATGATAATTTCAACTTCTATGAGGCTGTGCAATGTTCCCATCTTCTTTTTATTACTTCTGTCAGCATGTACTTCTCAAAAAGAGACAAAAACTCTTTTTGAAAAAATACCTTCTGGACAATCGGGCGTCCAGTTCATCAATAAAGTGGAGAACAATGCTGACTTCAACATTTTCAAATACCGCAACTTTTACAATGGTGGCGGGGTCGCCGTGGGTGACCTGAACAATGACGGACTACCGGAAATCTACTTTACCAACAACATGGGCAAAAACAAACTTTATGTCAATCAAGGAAACTTCAAGTTTGAAGATGTGACCGAGCAGGCTGGTGTTGGTGGCACGCGCGCCTGGAGCACAGGTGTGGCAATGATTGACATAAACGCCGATGGATGGCTGGACATTTATGTCTGCAATGCCGGATACGTAGAGGGAGATGACCAGCAGAACGAGCTATTCATCAATAACGGCGACGGGACTTTCTCAGAAAAAGCCGCCGAATACGGATTGAATGAAAATGGCTACACTACCCACGCAGCCTTTTTCGATTATGACCTCGATGGTGATCTTGACTGTTATATTTTGAACAACAGTTTCATGCCTGTCAACACTCTGAACTACAGTAACAAACGGGAGCTATATGCCAAAGATTGGGAAGTGAAAGATTTTCTGAAAGGTGGCGGGGACAAGCTGCTCCGAAACGACGAAGGCAAATTCACCGATGTGACCCAGGAAGCAGGTATCTATGGCAGTCTCATCGGTTTTGGACTGGGCATCACGGTGGGCGACGTTAATGGTGATAACCTGCCCGACATGTATGTCTCCAATGATTTTTTTGAACGGGACTACCTTTATATCAACCAGAAGGACGGCACGTTCTCAGATGAAATCGAAAATTGGATGCAGCACCTCAGCCATGCCTCGATGGGTGCTGACATGGCCGATATCAACAATGATGGTTTCCCCGAAATATTTGTGACGGAGATGCTGCCCGGCGATGAATTCCGTTTGAAAAAAAATACACTTTTCGAAGACTATAAAATTTACCAACTGAAGCAAAAGGATTTCTACCACCAATACATGCAAAATACGCTTCAACTAAATAATGGCGACCAAACCTTTAGTGAAATAGCTTATTACAGCGGCGTGGCTGCGTCTGACTGGAGCTGGGGAGCGCTGATGTTCGATGCAGACAATGACGGCTTGAGGGACATTTATATCTGCAACGGTATTTATCAGGATGTAACCGATCAGGATTTCATCAATTTCTTTGCAGACGACATTGTACAAAAAATGGTTCTGACCGGACAGAAAGAAGAATTCGACAAAGTCGTTGAGAAAATGCCTTCTAACCCCATCCAAAACAAAGTGTTCCACAACCAGGGAGATTTGACATTTGAAGATGTGGGGCAGTCCTGGGGATTCGAAGACTTGACTTTTTCCAACGGGGCAGCCTATGGTGACCTTGATAATGACGGGGACCTCGACCTGGTCGTCAGCAATTTAAACCAAGAAGCTCTCATTTACCGGAATAACCAAAATGTACTTGAAAACAATCATTTTTTCGCCCTGCGGCTTCAGGGTCAGGGACAGAATACTTTTGCCATCGGTTCAAAGGTATTCGTTTATGTCAATGGTGAAAAACTGAATTTTCAGCTTATCCCCACCCGCGGTTTTCAATCTTCAATTGATTATAAAATGCTCTTTGGCCTGGGGCAGTCCACGGCCATCGACTCTGTGGTAATCATCTGGCCTGACCAACAAAAAACATTGCTGTACGCCCCCCCAATCGATACGACACTGACCATTTCATATGAATCGGCCGACCGCCAAAAGATCGGAGAACCTTTTGTATTTTCAAATGAAAAAAATGCTTTGGCCCAAGAGGTTTCCGCACCGTTTTCTTCCCATGAAGAAGATTATTTTATTGATTTTTATCAAGAAGGGCTTGTTGTGAAAATGACTTCGCGCGAAGGGCCGACCATAAGCGTTGGAGATGTGAATGGCGATGGACTCGATGATATTTTTATTGGAGGTGCGAAAGGCTCGGCCGGACAAATTTACCAGCAAAAGCCAGAGGGAGGTTTCTCGCTATCAGAACGGCCAGGTTTTCAAACTGAATCAGATTTTGAAGATACCGCAAGTTTGTTTTTTGACGCTGATGGCGATGGTGACCTCGATTTATTTGTTGGTTCGGGAGGTAACAATCATCCATTAGGAGCCCGGCAATTGCAAGACCGGCTTTATATAAATGATGGCAATGGTAACTACACTTTAAATCCCAATGCTTTTTCTATCAACGGGCTGAATACTTCGGTTGCAGTAGCTTTTGATTTTGATGATGATGGTGACCTTGACCTTTTTGTTGGAAGCCGCAGTGTTCCGAACCGGTACGGAGTACCGCCTCCGAGCTTTTTATATCAAAATGAAGGGAATGGTAATTTCAAAACCGTTACCAAGTTTGTGGCTCCGGACCTCGAACGCATTGGAATGGTTACCGATGCCAACCTGGTCGATCTGACGGGGGATAATAAACCGGAACTGGTCATTACCGGGGAATGGATGGCCCCTACCCTGTTTGAAATAAAGGATGGCCGACTTGAAAAGTTGGCTTCTAATCTAAGTGAAAATACAGGCTGGTGGTACACCTGCGCTACCGACGACGTTGATGGAGACGGTGATCAGGACTTGTTGCTTGGCAACCGCGGGGAAAATTTCTATTTCAAAGGGACAACACAAGCCCCCGCCAAACTTTGGGTCAATGACTTCGACGATAACGGCACTGTAGAAAAAATCATTACCCGGTCAATCGGAGGTCGGGATATGCCGCTCCCAATGAAAAAAGAACTCACCGAACAGTTGCCGCACCTAAAAAAAGAAAATATCAAGCATGTTGAATACGCCAAAAAATCCATTCAGGAATTATTTACACCTGAAATATTGAAGAGGTCCTACGTTTTGGAAGGTACTTATTTCAAGTCAGCAGTTGCAATAAACGATGGCAATGGCCAATTTAGCATGCTGCCGTTCCCGGCAGAAGTACAATTTAGCTGTGTGTGCGATATAGTCTGCACCGACCTCAACGGCGATTCCCGGAAGGATCTGCTACTCGCAGGCAATGAAGGTGACTTTCTTCCCCAATACTCCAGGCTTGATGCCAGCTTCGGCCATACGCTGCTCAATCAGGGCAACGGTAACTACAAACGGCTCAAAAACCGGCTATCAGGCTTCTTTGTTAAAGGTGTTGTAAAAGAAATGGAGCTGATCGACATTGGCGGAGAGCCACACGTCCTGGTCGGGATCAATAACGGCGAACCTAAACTTTTTAAGTTAAAACAAGCAGATAACGAACTGTAATTCAAAAAGCAAATTGGACAGTTCGATTAATTAAACACAAAATATTATTCGAAAAGTAAATGACTTTGAAAACATTGCACCTGATTCGCGGACTTTTTTCGATTGCCTTATGTTCATTGCTGTTGCCGGGTTGTGAAGCACCTGAAACAGACATGTTTCCACAAAACGGCCAACCAATATTTGAACTGTTGAGAAAAGATGTGACCGGCCTCGATTTTGAAAACGTCTTGAAACAGAGCCTTGAATTCAATGCCTTGAACTATGCCTATTATTTTAACGGCGGAGGCCTGGCTGCTGATGACTTCAACAACGATGGCTTAATCGATCTCTATTTCACCAGCAACATGGGCCCCAACAAATTATTCCTCAATGAAGGTGGGCTCCAATTCAAGGACGTAACAAAGCAGGCTGATGCGGCAGGTCAGCAAGGGGCTTGGTCTTCCGGTGTGACCGTGGTCGATATCAATAACGATGGTTTGCTGGACATTTATCTCAATCAGGTCGGCGACTTTCAAATACTTAAAGGGCGCAACCAGCTTTTGATCTGCAAAGGCATTAGTGAAGGCATTCCATTTTATGAAGATGAAGCTGCTCAATATGGACTTGACCTGGTCTGTTTTGGCACTCACGCCGCATTTTTTGATTATGATCTCGACGGCGATCTCGATCTATTTCAGTTGAACCATTCGCTGCATAGCAACAATACTTATGGCCAACGAAAAGAATTTGAAAATAAGCAGCACCCAAAGTCTGGTGATCGGCTTTTCCGCAATGATGTTCCAGCTCAACCTGGGCAGTCGGGCAAGAGCGAACGAATTTTTGTGGATGTGACTGCGTCGTCCGGCATCAACAGTACAGTTATTGGTTATGGTCTGGGAGTTGTCGTTGGTGATGTGAATCTTGATGGCTGGCCCGATCTCTACATCGGCAATGATTTTCACGAAAACGACTATCTCTACATTAACCAGCAAGACGGCACTTTTAAAGAAGCACGCCAAGAGCAAATCATGCACACGAGTAACTTCTCGATGGGAGTAGACATGGCCGACATCAACAACGATGGCTGGAACGAAATCATCTCACTCGATATGATGCCTGAAGACCCATTCATTCTCAAAACCTCGAAAGGAGACCTTGATTACAGCACTTATCATTTTCGGATCAGGTATGGCTACGATCATCAGTTTGCCCGCAACAACCTACAGCTCAACAATGGCAACGGCACTTTCAGTGAAATCGGAATGTTCGCAGGTATCCATGCGACCGATTGGTCGTGGGCGCCATTGTTTATGGATTTCGATCACGATGGCCTGAAAGACCTTTTCATAAGCAACGGCATTCCCCGCCGCATGAACGATATTGATTATATCAACTACCGGCAAAGCGATGAAAACTTCCAGTTCCGAACCAATAACAGTATAATGATTGAAGAGAACCTGGATGTCATCGAGCGGATGCCGCGAATCAAACTGCCTAATAAATTTTACCGCAACACCGGACAATTGACCTTCGATGACCTGAGCCATCAAATTAAAGCAGTCGCACCGACTTATTCCAGCGGTTCTATTTATGCCGATCTGGATTTAGATGGCGACCTCGATGTAGTCGTGAATAACAATGAAGATGAGCCATTTGTATATAAAAACCTGACCATCGAAAACGGCAACCAAAAAGGCAGCTACCTTTCCCTTTCGTTGCAAGGCCCGCCAAATAACCGGAATGCCATCGGTGCGAAGGCCGTCGTTTTTCAAAAAAATGACAGACTGGTGTATGAAAATTTTCCAGTGCGGGGTTTTCAGTCCTGCCTGCCTGCAAGACTACATTTTGGAGTTGGAGAAACAACCAGTATCGATTCGGTCATTGTGGTCTGGCCGGACGGAACCTACCATCGAATCAGGGGGCCAAAGTACAACCAGGTCATGGAAGTAGCATGGCAATCGAATTTTCCTCGTTTTGATTACCAAAAATTTCAATACAAAAAAGAATATCTCGTTGATTTTGAGGATGTTACGGCCCAGACCGGGATAAATTTCACCCACGAGGAAAATCAGTTTTTGGAATTTCACCGCGAACAGTTGATGCTACACATGGTTTCTTGGGAAGGACCAGCGCTTGCCGTAGGCGATGTAAATGGAGATGGTTTGGAAGATGTATTTTTTGGTTCGTCCAAAAGAAAACAAAGTCAATTATATCTGCAGCAACAGGATGGTCAATTTACCCTCAGCCCCACCATTGCCATCGAAAATGATAGCCTGTTTGAAGACGTTGATGCATCATTCGCCGACCTTGACAATGATGGAGATCTGGACTTGGTAATCGCAGCTGGCGGTAACGAATACAACGGCGAACATGAAGCCATGCAGCAGCGCGCCTATTTAAATGACGGCACTGGCAATTTTCAAAAAATTAATTTTGCAGGGATCTACATGACAGCATCATGTGTACTCCCTGCCGACTACAACGGGGATGGCCTCGTTGACCTGTTTTTTGGCGGCCGGGCCGTGCCCTGGAACTATGGCATCACTCCCAAATCAGTGCTTTTGCAGAACCTCGGAAACGGCAATTTCAAAAACGTAACGGAAACCGTCTGCAATGATCTCCAGGAAGTGGGGTTGGTCAAAAACGGTTCCTGGTACGATATCGACCGTGACGGTGATGAAGATTTGTTGCTGGCAATTGAATGGGGCCCAATCACAGCATTTTTGAATGACGGCGGCCAGTTTAAGAAAAAACGGATAAGCGATCATTCCGGTTGGTGGAACTTCATCCTCCCGCATGACTTCGACGGAGACGGCGATATAGATTTATTGGCAGGTAACGTTGGCAAAAACTCTAAACTCCGCCCCACCAAAGAACATCCTTTGAAAATCTATATAAACGATTTTGACAACAATGATCAGGTTGAACAAATCGTAACCTACAACCTGGACGGCCGGGAGCAGCCATTTAACAATTTCGAAGAAATCACTGCCCAACTCGTAGGACTAAAAAAGAAATACCTGCTGTCCAAGGATTTTGCCAATGCCTCCCTGAAAGAACTGTTTGGCAAGCAAGCATTAGAGGAGGCCATTTTCCGCGAGGCCAATACTTTTCAAAGCATGTATTTTGAAAATAAAGGAGCATTGCAGTTTGCGGCTCATGATCTTCCCGATGAACTTCAGTTTTCTACGATTCAGGACGCATCTCTTTTTGACCTCAATCAAGATGGCAGGACTGAAGTCATTTTAGGTGGGAATTTTTACCAATGCAACACCCAGCTCGGCCGATATGATGCCAGCTACGGACATGTACTGAGTATTGGCGAGAACGGTGAAATGAAAGTATTTCCGCTCGGTCAGCTCGCTGTGAAAAATGAAGTACGGCGAATTCAACCAATAAAGCTTGGGAAGGACACTTTTTTTATTTTTGTAAAAAACAACCAACCGGCACAAGTGCTCCGACCACTTCTTTAACAAATACATTATTGTCAGCAAGCCAAATATTTTAAAATAATAAATCTATGAAATTCAACCACTTAGTCATAATCTTTACCTTACTTCTGATTGCATTTTCAAGTTGCCAGATCGGAGACGATGACTCAACTCCTACGCGGAATTTTTATTCCTTTTCCCTGGGCCTTGAAATAGATCCAGTAAAAACAGAATATCAAAACGGTGATATCTTTTGGCTGTCAACGAGCATACCAACCAAGGAGCTAACCGACACTGACTCAGGAAACACGGTCAGAGTCGGCAATGGTAAATTTACGTTCCAGATAGATGTTTACGATCCTTTTGCCCAGCCTGACGATACCGACAAGTTCAACCTTGCAGAACAAATTGGAGAGGTAACTGAAATCGGAGACTTTGAAGAAACAGGCTCTGCCTTGATTTCTTTTGGCTGTCCTTCAAGTACTTATACTTTGAATACAGGTATCCAGTTTATAAAGTTGGGCGGGTATCTGGTCTACCTGAACCGGGATCAACCTCTGCCACAAGTTATTTTCACAGACGATGATGACTGTTCGCTCATACCAGACAACCAGGTTCCTCCTGACAATGCCGATATCGGATCAGTCTCCTATTCTTTTGATGTGGATGATACCAACAAAGAAGCATTTGAAACTTATGCAGCAAATTTTCCCAATTCATCGGTTGACCTTACCTCCATCAGAAATGCCCTTGATGAAAAAAGAGCTTTTTTTGTGTTGGTGAAATAAACATTGTGTTTAAACAAGTCCAGTTTTACTTAATTGCATGCGTATTTTTTCACCATATATTATTGTTCGATTCGCCGCTCTATTGATTTTCTGTTGTATCAATGGTAATAAGCTTCTTGCTCAGCAAGCGTTCGATTGCCTGGGGCAGATGTTTGTCGTAACGGAAAACGGCGAATCCATCATCAGCCTTAGCATCAATCCTGGTAATAATGCCATCAACCAATCAGTGGTTACCCCAGTTTTACCGAATCCGCTCAGTTGTTTGGGATTTAGAAGGACAGACGGTTTTCTGTACGGCATAGGGTCGGACAATCAGCGACTATACCGCATCGGTGCCACAGGAACTCAGGAAGAAATAGGCGTTCCGGCATTGTCCCCTGGACTGAATTACCTGGCGGGAGAGATTTCTCCTGATGGACGGTACTTCGTACTGGTAGGTTCGGATGCAGCAGATGTAGAAATTGTAAAAATTGACCTGGATAACAATTTCAATGTTCAGGCGATTCCAATTTCATCCTCCAATCTAACGACCGATATTTCCTTTGACCCGCATTCCGGTCAGCTCTTCGGTTTTGATAGTTCCCAGCGGCGAGCAGTTAGGATCAATGCTGATAATGGTTCTTATACGGGCCTGCAAACCATAGGGGCCGGTAATGAGATCGAGGCAGTTTTTTTTAATGCATTTGGTGATCTGAAAGCATTTGGAAATACGCTGAACGGAGTAGTCAGTGCCATCTTTAACGTTGATAAAGTGACCGGAAATGAGTCCCTTTTTACAACAACTGGCCTGTTGCCACTGGTGGACTTTACCGCTTGCCCTTACCGGGTAGACATCAGGAATGAAGTCAATCCCCAATCTTCTTTTCCTTGTAGTGAAATCGACTATACCTACCAAATAGCTAATGCCACGCAAGAGCAGATCGACGGCGTCAACCTTACACACATTTTATCCGATGGGATTGATTTTTTAAATATTTCACAAAACCCCTACGGTGGTACGGTAAATATCGGAGTGCCTCCAAATACCCTGGAGATCAATGGGATGAACCTCTCTACCGGTGTAAAAAATATCGGCTCAAAAGTCGAAATCATGGATATTCCAGGTGGAAATTATTCTTCAAAAGCTACGCTGGAAAATCTCCCACTTTCCATTGGTGGCAATATTTCTTCGGACAATCCAAATACCAATCCGCTTGGCGACAGTACTACGATCCAGATCAATCGATTTGAAGAAGATAGTATCTACTTCAGTGCTTTTATATGTCTTGGTGAAACCGCCACGCTCGATGCAAGCGATTTTGGTAACAACATAACCTGGTATAACGGCAATACGCAACCTACAATCCAGGTTTCGCAGCAAGGGGTTTACTCACTGGTTGCAGAAAGTGGCTGCCAAAACCTGATTGTCAGTTATGAAGTAGTGACCGCCAGTTGCCCTTTCACTATAAGCTTGGGGCACTCAATTATTCCGGATACCATTTTTCCTTGCAGCAATGTGGTCTTCCGTTATTATCTCGACAACGACTCTGGACTGGAACGTTTCAATGTGGGATTTTTGGATACCCTCCCTGGCGATTTCACCTTAGTGGACATTCCTCCAAATATTTACGGCGGTACAATAATTCCCAACGCGCAGCCAAACGTGGTGGAAATTCAAGGAATGACGATGCCTCAAGGACTGGATTCATTTGACGTAATTGTCAATGTGGGAGACGTTGATCCGGGCAGTTATTTTAACCAGGCGGAAATTAATAACCTGCCAATTGCGCTGGGTGAAAAACGATTCTCTTTTGATCCCAATACCCAATTGACCGAAGAAACGAAATTGGAAATCCTGGGCGTCGATTCAGATACTTCTTTTGTGGATACGGTTGTTTGCAGTGGTGAAACAATTTTGTTGGATGCATCACCTTTTGGTACAAGTTTTACCTGGCCCGATGGCTCATCTGAGGCCGTATTTGCAGTGAATCAATCAGGTTTGTACGATGTGGAAATTTTCGATGGATGCGAACCTTCCCTTGTTTATTTTAATGTGGTCAAAGGAGCCGAGATTCAAGTTTCGATCAACTCGGATGTGTTTGAAATAAATCAGGGAGACTCCATTCAATTGTTGCCGACCATTGTAAATGGAGGTGACAGTCTGTCTATACTTTGGCTGGATTTGTTACAAAACACCCTTTCTTGTACGGATTGTGCCGCCCCCGTGGCCAGACCCCTGGAGTCAACGATCTACACGCTTTTTGCGAATAACGAATTATGTGGTGACAGTTTAACGGTCGTATTGAACGTGGACGACACCCGGAGAATTTATGCACCTACTGTCTTTTCGCCAAACGATGATGGCATCAATGATTTTTATTATTTGCAAAGTCCCGATCCTGCCATTATTCATTCTTTTAAAATAGCGAGTCGTTGGGGTGAAATTATTTTTGATACGGAACAAATGGAAATCAACATTCCCCAAACGGGCTGGAATGGTTCATTTAAAGATAAAAGAATGGATACGGGTGTTTATATTTGGATGGCAGAGTTAGAATTTATCGACGGTAGCCGGAAAATAATGAGTGGTGATTTTCTGCTCATCAAGTAAGGGAAATAACCTTTTAAAGTTAGGACAGGGAAAAGAATAGGCGATTACCTGTGAGATCAAAGAAGGTGGCTCGAGGGCCACCTTCTTTGATTAATTATTTTTATAAATTGGTTGCAATTATTGAAAACCTGTAATTCTTCTATTTATGCCGTCGTTTTTTTCTCTCCAGTATTTATCACTACCGAAGGAGAACTACTGCTTTCACTCGAAGAGGACCGGATAGATACAACTTTTTTCAAGGCACTGAACCAAAAAGGCGCCCCAAGCGAAATGGCCAGGGCAGTCACAAACCAACCAAATACCCTTTTTAGCCAGGCCAGGGGGCTTACCGTTAAATCAGCTGAATTCCAGCCCAGTCCAAGTACATTTGAAATTTTGGCATATTCCTCTGAATTGGTAAAATTCTTTAGCTCGGCCCGTATTTGAGTAAGTGTCAACGAATCTCCTACCGTTTTTGGGGCAGGCAGGGTTTCATTATTTGCGACGAAGGCCTCCGCCATTTTAGAAAGGCTTTGCCGAGCAGTAGCATTATTGGATAATTTATAATAGATGTCAAAACTATCTGCGTTGATCACTGCGGCAATGGCCAAGCCAACAAAAATCGTCACCATTTGCAAATGTCTTTTGTACCAGGCACTGCTGTGATCCATAACATCGTCATACCATTTTTGCAAACGTCCCTTAAAGGCTTCAATGTCCTCGGTACCTTCACTTTTGAACTGTTCCAGCAATTTTCTCAGTTTACTATCCTTGGGCAAGTCAGCGATGATTTCATCAGCTTTTTCAACAACGGTATCACTGTTCTTCAAGGTGTTGACCAATATGTTCACAAAGTTTTTGGAACTTAACCATTCAGGTGCCCTGGAAACTCTTAATGGTGTTTTATGTTGGCGGAGCTGTTTGTAGAATTCATTGTTTGTAAATTTTTTGAAGACTGCCGGATTGTCTTCAAAGGTAAGCAGGCGCTTTAATCCTTCTTCCAAAAAATGTCCTCGCCAACCGCGCCAAGAGGAGAGAAGTTCGTTAACAGTAGTGCCTAACAGGCTGAGTACCATGTAAATAAACATCATACCCAAGATTACTTCGAGTAAAGCCATAATTAAATGTGATTGTTTTCAAATGTTTTCAATTAATTGACAAGGTAAGGAATTAGATTGGTAAGGCCGGTAAGAGGGGGAAAAGTTTTTTATGGTCCCGTGTTTTGTTGATTTACGGCTTCATTGTATTTCACCTGTTGTGCCAATAAAGATAAAACCATAACAGCTAGGCCACGAAGCCCTGAGCTTTTATACTATCCAGATGTAGCCCCCGTCGTTGCTCTGGGCTTTGGTACTGTTAACGGCAGGCGTACTTACTTCAATCTGTGGATTCTGATTGGGTAAAGGAAGGGAAATTACAGGTTGATCAAAAGGACTAAGAGCCAGTAGTTTTTTCATAAGAGGGGGAATTAAACTGATGTCAAAAATTAACTATTTAAATGAGCTCTACATTAATCAATTCTTATAACGGAATGTGCCTCTATAAGTTGACATTTTTGTAGATTGTTCGTTTTTTGCCTAAAATTCCTTGAATGGATTCCAGTAATAAAATAGGATTAACATCTGTTATTTCTCCTGTAGAAGAGATCCTCTCCGCCCTGTTTCAGCGGTTCGACCTGCGTCTGTTTATTAAAAGGGACGACAAACTACACCCACATATTTCGGGCAATAAGTGGAGGAAGCTGAAATACAACCTGCGTCAGGCCAGACAGTTGGGCCACAACCGTTTGTTGACTTTCGGTGGTGCATACAGCAACCATCTGGCCGCCACTGCGGCAGCGGGTAAGGAATACGGCTTTTCAACATTGGGTGTTGTCAGAGGTGAAAAGGTGTTGCCATTAAACCCGACTTTGAAGTATGTGGAATCGTGTGGTATGGAACTAAGATTTGTAAGCAGAACAAATTTCCGAAATAAAAATCAGAATTCCATATTTGAAGACCTTAAAGTTAATCCTAATATGTATTACGTTTTGCCCGAAGGAGGGTCTAACTGCCTCGCATTGAAGGGTGTAGCGGAATTGGTAAACGAAATAATAGACCAGTTGGGAAGCCCTCCAGACTTTTTGTGCACGGCCTGCGGTACGGGAGCTACCATGGCCGGACTCGTTTCCGGAGCCAAAAGAAAATCAAAAATCTTGGGAATACCGGTATTGAAAGGAGGATTCATGGAAAGTGAAGTCCGTCAGTTTTTGGCAGCATGCGGTGAACCACTCAATAAAGAATGGAAAATTGTCGATGGTTATCATTTTGGAGGATATGCAAAGTATAAACCGGAACTGATACAATTTATCAACCATTTTAAAGAAAAGTTTGGCATCCCGCTCGATCCAATATACACGGGCAAACTGGTATTTGCGCTGTTTGATTTAGCCGAAAAAGGATTTTTCAGGAAAAAATCAACTGTCGTCATTTTGCACACAGGAGGTTTGCAGGGAATCACAGGATTTAATGAAAGACATGGACAGTTGATTCAATGATTTTTTAGGCTTTGACAAGTCAATTCGTTTGATTTTGCCCCACAAAAAAAGCCGAAGATTTCTCTTCGGCTTAGTTAAGTTTTTTAGCATATTTATTCTCCAGGCAGCAATATTATTGCTGTACGATAAACTTCTCGGTCATCACTCCGTCAGCAGATGTAATGGTCATAAAATAAACACCATCACTCAGTCCTTCCAGATCAATTCTGAACAGGTCAGTTTGTTGTTGAATTTGCTGCTGACCTAACACCTTTCCCTGTACATCCGTGAGCACCAGTGTCGCTTCATTTTGTAGTGGAGCATTGAATTGAACATTTAGCTTATCGTTGGCCGGGTTAGGATACAGCAACATCTCGTTTGACTGGATGGCTTCATCAACATCCGTTACAGCATCTTCCGTAATAACAATGTTAAACTTCGGAGTACCAAATAAACCACCGCCTCCATCTGTTACGGTAAACGTGAAGAAATCATAATCTTCATCCGGATTGGTATTGGTATAAGTTATTCTCTCCGAGTTGATATCAGTAAACTTGAATACGTCACCTACTCCCAATGGATCACCGTCCCTTGCAATATATCCATGTTTAGTTTCATCAACGATCATGACGCTCAGTTCGGCAGCGGCATTATCTTCATCAGCTGCCCATAATTCATAGTTATGAATTACTCGAGTCTCATCGGGCCTTACGTATATGGTATCATTTTCAACCAGATAAGGATGCTTAGGAGTAATGTTGGCGCAAAATTCAATCGTCCAACCTTGAATTGAACCTCCTGCT
The DNA here is from genome assembly GCA_039819485.1 of Bacteroidota bacterium. Lineage (GTDB taxonomy): Bacteria > Bacteroidota > Bacteroidia > Chitinophagales > Saprospiraceae > UBA6168. Next base: position 50,512 of record JBCBRY010000008.1, read on the forward strand.
CCGAGGGTGTTAATCACCTCTACCCTTAAAGTCCAGTTACCCAATGTATTTTCACCATTAAAGGCAGCCAGTGGTTCTTGAGGCCGATATGCAAATCCTCCGAGCGGAGGGCAGTCAATATCAAAGGGAGATTCGTCATTCAGGTTCAGGTTAAAAGTAGATACGTTGCCACAAATATTTTCAAACAAGACAACCTCAGTCTCTTCTGGACTGACCACGGATACCCTCAAATCAGCCAATGCATCATGCACTCCTTCCAAATCCCTGATATTTACATCCGAAATAATCCCTGATTCCAAAACGGTTACTTGTGATTCAACGGTTGGTAAACCTACCGCAGAAATCGAAACAGGTACATCTGAACTTTCTCTGGCCGTACAGTCTGTGTTGAAAGTTTGGAAGGTATTTTTTAAGGTAAAATCTCCTTTACCACAAATGTTGGAAGGTCTGATCCGCCAGTAATAAACGGTATTTTCTTCCAGGGCAAAATCAGGTGTATAAGTGGATCCTGAAAGATCAATTTCCTCTATTATTATACTTTCTGGTTCAAAAAGAGGACTGGTTGACAGCTGAAAGTCATAAAGGTCAGCTTGTGGTAAGTCAGTCCATTTAAAATCAGGCAAAAGTCCCAGGTTCGATTCTCCATTGCTTGGCCCAGATAGTACCATTGCGGAAAAATCATTGAAAACTACCTCGAGGTACATCTTACGATAGGAAGTATCATTGTCTGAAATGGCCTGTAGTGTTAGTTCGTACAACCCTATATCAGAAACACTGTTCATGTCAAAAATAGCCTCTGTCGACTCACCTGGCATAACCGGGTTGTTACTGAAATCCACGGCTGCACCCGCTGGAAGCCCATCAATGATAGCCAATTCGACTGGCTGATCGTAACCGGCAAACGCATTCATGTCAATTGCAGCATAATTGGTTTCGGGGGCACAAGACCGCTGAAACTCAGGAATAATCTGTAAGGAATAAAATGGCTCTTGAGCTGGTTTTATAGAAAAGTTTGAATTGGAAACATCAAAGAAAATGTTGTTTGCCGCTTTGATTTTCACACGCACATTATTACTAACCAATTCAGGAACCGTAACCACTTCACTTCCATCATTGAATGTATTCGACAAGAGCAGATAATCAAATGTATTGCCTCCATTGGTCGAAAGATAAATATCTACAGACTGGCATCTTACAATATCATTGTCCGTATTGGCCACATCCCAGGTAATCTCAACTTGCTCTCCAGCTGTCCATTCTACAGCAGATGTGTTTGGGTAAGTCACTAAGAATGGGCCTGCAGATTCTGTTGCTTTAAAAGCAACATCGACCCAGGTAACCCCACCTGCACCTTCCGTAACATTGTTATCCCTCACTACACAACGGAAGTCAAGGTTTTTACTGAAAGTAGGCAGTATTTCAACAAGTTCAGAGTTGTTGTTCAAAATCGAGGGTAATCGAGGGAAATAGCGAAGAGGGGATGTATTATGGTCATATACCCTGAAGGTAGGTGCGTCACCAAAAGGTTCTCCAAGTGGAGCACTGGGCGAGCGGTTCATTTGTTCCCAAGAGTAAGTCAAATCATCACCGTCCTGATCAGTGGCCGATACTTCCAATTCAAAAGGGGTTCTGATTGGAATAGAAAAACCATCTTCATAATTTTCGGTTACGACCGGCGAGTAGTTGGTCGACGTATTTAGGTGGGCGCAAACCGCACCTCCAAAAATGGTCACATAGTTCCAGACCTCCTCAATGTTCCCTGCATGGTACTGAATTGTGGCCGGACCGGGAATATTGTTACCAGGACAAGCTCCCTGATAAGATAAAATTGTAGAACCACTTCCAGGCTCCCAAGCAGAAGATGAGGAGAATTGACCCTCGTTACCTGGGCAGTAATTGAAAGTATGACCTCCACTGAACTGGTGCATGATCTCGTGCGCAGCGATGCTCAAAGTAGTAGCGATTACATTACTGCTAAAATTACAAGTGACACCTCTGGCTTTTCCCTGGGCACACACGGTCCCGCTGACCACACCTCCAACATCGGTACAAGGGCCAGTGTAAACGTGGCCAACATCATAGTTGGCAACTCCGATTACCTGATCAATCAGCTCCTGGTTTTGTCCTAAAAGGGCACCACCTACGTTAGCATTGATAAAAGGATCGTTTGCAGCACTGGTGAATACGACTTTATCATTTTCAGGGTGCATGGTAAACCGCACGTCAATGTCTCTTTCCAGCAGCCCATTCATAGCATTCAGTGCTGCCACTAAAGTTCCAAGAACGGTTGCCTGATCTCCACCATGAATCTGACCGTATTCACCCGTACAGGCGAAAACAAATAAATAGTCTTTTCTAACTGCCAGCTCTCCATCACCTCCACCTCTTTTGGTTGAATTGTCATCTTCTGTCAACATCACACCTTCTATCTCGTCAGCTTCTTGATCTTTGATAAACTCAATGGCGGGTATTCCAAGATTTTCAAACAAAAAACCAGAGTGGGCATAACAGATATAGTACCTATCCTGATAAGTCGCATAAGGCTCCATGATAGCACCTCCATTTTTAGAAGGAACCACTGCATGGAAACCGGCAGGACTTAAACCAAACCTTGTCGAGTGTGCTGGATTATCTACACTTCTGCCCGCATAAGTCTTGATCATCGGAAAACGCGCTGCCAAATCAGGGTGCATGACGGAAGACTCCCATGCATAAAATGTTTCCATCGAACCATCTGGCATTGGCAGCATTACCTGGAAAGCCCCTGCTTTGGCCGCTTCCGATCCTTCCGCTGGTGCATTTCTCAGATAATTAGCCATTTCATCGACGTCCAGCGAATAAATGGAATAATCATTTGGGAAAGTAACCGTCTCCGATTTTTCTGGCAAAAAGACCTGGTCATGCCCTATCTGTTTCCAAAAGTTGGGAACTTGCTGTCCAAACAGGCAACAAGCGAAGAACGTGCTCAATAATGTAGTCAGGATTTTTTTCATTGCAACTATTATTTACTAGGTTATTTTTTAGATGTGTTAGATTGTTTTTTAACAAATCACCATGGAATGGTTCAATTTATTAAATGATTTTGTTGATCAAAGGTTACAGGCTGCAAGTTAATAAGCATTCGCTCTCCTTTTGATGCTTTGGCAGACAGTTTTGAGATTACTGACCGAAAAGAGACCTTTCATTTACAAGAATTCGCAAAATTACTATTAAGCACAAAGTTTTCTGCTCATTGTCCCCGGATACTTTAGTTAGTTTTATGACAAAGTGATTTACGAGTTTGAAGATATTTTCGATAGACAAACCATCCTGAATAAAGGCGTCTTTACTGACATATAATTAAAATAACCATTTTTAATCCTTCACATTTTAAGGCTTTTAAAAAAATAAATAACACCTAATGAAAAAAGAACTTACCTTTGCCCCGTTCTTTGAGTAATTCGCTGATTGGCAAGTAAGTTTCTTCAGTTAAGTGTTTAGTCAGTAGTTCTGTAAGTAAGCATTCGTTTTGTATTAACTCGTATTTGATCTTCCAGCCTACCATCAACCATTCCCTTATTCGATTCTTATTTTATTGCATAACAGGGTTTTCTCAGTTTTTTTAAATTATTAATTTTTTTTCAAATGAACATCTTCGTAGCAAAATTAAACTACGACACCCATGTTGATGACCTTAAAGCTGCTTTTGAGCAATTTGGAGAAGTCAGCTCATGCAACATCATCATGGACAAATTTACTGGTCGTTCAAAAGGATTTGGCTTTGTTGAAATGCCTAACGACGACGAAGCGAATACTGCAATCAGCGAGTTAAATGACACAGACATGGATGGTAGAACAATTGTTGTAAAGCAAGCAGAAGATAGAGGAAGACGCGGTGGCGGCGGCGGTGGCCGTGGCGGTTACGGCGGCGGTGGCGGCCGTGGCGGTTACGGTGGCGGCGGTGGCCGTGGCGGTTACGGCGGCGGTGGCGGCCGTGGCGGTTACGGCGGCGGCGGCGGCCGTGGCGGTTACGGTGGCGACGGTGGATATGGCGGCGGAAGTCGCTATTGATTACGTTGTCCGTTTTCCAATAGAAAAATAAGTAAAAAGCCCTTGGAACCTTTTGGTTTCGAGGGCTTTTTCATAGAAGTTGTTTCAGCTTTTCGACTACCTCTATTTTAGTTTTCAAACGATGCTGCTCTGAGCCTGGCATTCTCCCTGATGTCAACATAGAAGAAATTCATATCCGCTATATGGTAGTTCTTGCGATTGAATAAAATGGCACCCGGAAATTTAGGCTTATGTGTCCAAAGTATTCCCTGCTCGATTTTAGCATCTGCGATGCGTGGAAATACTTTAGAAAAATTGCTGACTACTGCTCCCTTGTGAAATTCTTTTCCAACTAAAGAATCATTTGTTTTCCAACTTAAAGGATTGGTTACCAAGACACTGTCTCCTGTCAGGTATCCTTTGGGTATATGTCCGTACTTAAAAGTCCGCCAGGAGCAAATACATTGATTTTGTTCGGGTGTTTCGCAAGGCTTGATTTCATTAAACTCGTTTTTCAAGACAGGCCAGCCCACCACATAAGCCGCCACCAAGGAGTTTTGCAAAGGTTTGCCATCAAAATATTCCTTGAGCAGTTTTTTCGCATGTAAGGCCCCCTGGCTGTGTGCAGCAATGATAATGGGCCTTCCCTGGTTGTAATTTTCGAGGTAATAATCGAATGCCCTGGCCAAATCCTCGTAGGCCAGATCCAAGGCCTGTTGGGCGACCTGTTTGTCTTTTGAATAAAAACTGGTCAAGTGTGCCTGGCGATAACGTGGGGCGTATACCTTCCCCACCCCATTGAAAATAGTCGCCTGGTACTTGATCGTAGAATCATCTGTTTTTTCATTTAGTTTTTTGTCACCGACCGAACCGTTCCAAACAGTACCTTTCCGCGTGTACGTAGTGGGGTGCATAAAAAAAACGTCGACCTTTGAGCGCGCTTGTTGATCCGTTAATTGATCACCGGGCACCAAATCCGCATTATCTGATTTTGATGGGAGGGCAGCCCAGTTTTCCGAAAGGGAGTAATCAGGGGCAGACGGCACGGAAGTTGGAGAGAAGTCAGTCGGTCGTATCGCGCAAGACATAATGACGACCGAGCCAAAAACAAAAAGCAATAGAAAAAGTCTCAAATTCATCTTTTTTGGGTTCAAATGTAAAAACCTAATTGTGCATTGCTTTACTTTGCGCCCGAAATGAACTGACAATTTCTACTTCTATCGTCCGAAAGCTGATATCCCCCTCCTTTGTAAACTAATCTATCTACAAACATTAGCTTCCAATTTATCTGGAATCATTATAAAAACGCATTTAAATAAATTAAATGATTAAAATAGTATGGCTATAAACCTAATTTTGTCCCACTGTTTTAATTGTTCTAATAAAACCAATAATACCATGAAAATTGCTGTAGTTGGAACAGGTTATGTGGGCCTTGTCTCGGGCACCTGTTTCGCTGAAACTGGAAACCATGTCATCTGTGTGGATATTGATAAAAATAAAGTCCTTAGGATGCAGCAGGGCGAAATCCCTATTTACGAACCCGGGCTGGATGTGCTGTTTGAAAGAAATAAGCGGCAAGGAAGGCTTGAATTCACGACTGACTTACCGAGCGCCATCAAAGACGCAGAAATCATTTTTTTGGCATTGCCAACTCCTCCCGATGAGGACGGATCTGCTGACCTCAAATACATATTGGGGGTTGCAGATGACCTGTCCAGAATAATCGAAGACTATAAAGTGATAGTGGACAAGAGCACCGTACCTGTGGGCACTGCCGAAAAAGTCCATGAGATTTTAGCTAAAAACCTAAGCGAGGACTTGTTTGATGTTGTTTCCAACCCCGAATTTTTAAGAGAAGGGGTAGCAGTAGAAGATTTTCTAAAGCCCGACCGAGTGGTAATCGGAACCAAATCCGAGAAAGCCCGCAAGGTAATGAAGCAATTGTACGAGCCTTTTGTACGCCAGGGTAACCCGATCTATTTCATGGACGAGCGTTCTGCTGAGATGACCAAATATGCAGCCAATTCATATTTGGCTGCCCGGATTTCATTCATGAATGAAATTGCCAACCTATGCGAGAAAGTAGGCGCCAATGTCGATTCCGTTCGGGTCGGCATGGGAAGTGACAGCCGCATTGGCAAAAGATTCCTTTTTCCAGGTGTCGGTTATGGAGGTTCCTGCTTCCCGAAAGATGTACAGGCATTGGCAAAAACGGCTGCTGATTTCGAATATGATTTCAAGATTTTGAAATCGGTGATGAATGTCAACCAAATCCAAAAGCACAGGCTGACGGCTAAGATCAAGGAATATTTCAATGACGACCTGAAGGGCAAAACCATTGCGCTCTGGGGGCTGGCATTCAAACCCAATACAGATGATATTCGAGAAGCCCCAGCGTTGTATTTGATTAATGACCTGATTGCAGCAGGTGCTTCGGTCAGAGCCTTTGACCCGGAAGCAATGGCAAATGTCAGGGCCCAATACAATGGGCAGGTCAGTATGGCCCAGGATCAGTACGAAGCATTGATCGGAGCCGATGCACTGGCGATTGTTACTGAATGGAGTGTTTTCCGCACTCCTAGTTTCGATGTAATGAAAAAATGTTTGAAAAACCCGGTGATCTTTGACGGACGGAACCTGTATGATGTGGAAAGCATGAAAGGTATGGGTTTTCATTATGAAAGCATCGGCCGCAACATTGTCGTTAACTAAAAGGCATAAAAACCATTAATGAAAACTGCCCGTCCTCTGTTCGGGCAGTTTTTTTATGTTTTGGAATTAATTCTTCCCGTCAATGGTTTTGTTTTTCCAAATAGGATTTTACATTTGCACCCGCTTTTGAAAAAGATCAAAACGAATTAAAGTTTGTCTATTTTAAAATAGACCCGGAGAGGTGGCAGAGCCTGGTTTATTGCACCGGTCTTGAAAACCGGCGTACCGAGAGGTACCGGGGGTTCGAATCCCTCCCTCTCCGCAACTCGTTGACAGTCAACGAATTACGACATTACAGTATTTCTGTGGCATAGTATTTCATAGAAATATTCGCCGTAATGAAATTTATTTTTACCTTCCTGGAGTATGCTTGTTTGAAGAAGAAGTAATTCAGAATCTGTTCCGATTTCCAGCAGACCAACCCTTCAGCAAGCATACTCCCAAGATTTCTTCCCATTTTAGGTTTAAACCGAAAAACATTTCATTAAAATATAAGCCTGTTATTCACACCGCTTCTCAAGCGACAAATTATATCTATGCAAATTTGTCGTTTGGTAAGCCATTCGGAAACACCAGTTGTCAAAACGTGAAGTACGAACATTGAATAGGCTGAAATCAGGTTTGGCTACTTCCGGCAAACCAGTTTATGCGTAGATACTACCCACAAGGAACAGGTAAGCAGGTGGTCAAAAAAATGACACTTTTCCTTTGCCTGAAAAAGAGTTTTGAGACTTGGAAATCAAACATTTGCCAAAATAAAAGTACCATTTTTAGCGCTCTTTATTTTTGTCCAAGCACTTATCCCTCAATAATATACTTTAAATAAATATACGAACGAAACCTTTCTTCTCGACCAAACCAAGCTTATATTTGTTGAGCAATATTTTGCTGTTCGAAGTTTAAATGACAATTAAAAACATTTCAGAAAACCCCTTGTAACCAATGTCTGACCTTCCCAATTTCAGCCTCCTACCCTACAGTTTCCATTTAAGAATTTTACAGAAACCAAAATATATTCTTGTCACAAAGTGATCCGCTTTTTTAGAAGCCTGATTTCCTTGTGCAGGGGTGTTTATTCTTTAACCCTTAAATTTTCAATCATGCCTGATTTCCAATTTTTCAGACTTTCTTCCGATGGTACCGGAAAGGTTACCTATGCTGCCCCTGATGGCAACAATTACATCATTGATCCGGGTTCAGCTGGCAATGGCTGGATTTTTACCTACGACACCAACAGCAAACCGGTCATGGCTTTTCGCAAAGGCAACAATGCTACCGACAACGATGGCGAACTTGTTGTGTCACTGGACGGTGCAAACTCCATCATTTCCTCTTTGCTTCACTACGAAGATGATTATCCGAGAAAGTACTATTACGCTTCGGATGGTGGCAACAACAACCCACTAAACCGCAGAGCATTTATTTTGCGCTGTGATGGCATCAATGGAAGCCCGGTCCAGCGGTGGTGCAGCCTGATGATCATGACGGTCAAGCCCTAATTTTATTGAAAAGCCGTTGATATTTAATATCAACGGCTTTATTCTTTCGGGCCTTTTAACTTACATCATTTTAAAAAAAATCCAACATTTCGCATTATACAACGGAATCAGTTCCAATCAAGCCAGGCCTGATACTTTGTTGAATTTCGGTCTATGCTCACTGCGTACGAGGTAGCACTACCGAGCCTCGATATTGAAGTCGATTCGGAGAAGCGGTCGATTTATTGGGCGGCTTTAAACCTCAACGGTAGAGATTTATTTTGCACAAGGCAAAATGAAGGAAATTGCTACCTTGCATTTTCTTAATATGAGAATTTGTACCAGAAGTAAATAGGAATATAGGACCATGAAAAAGCCCACCGTTTTGTAGAGATCTCAATATTATATTGCTGCTTTTGGGCAGCTCTGTTTCTCATTCGATATTCAATAATCCAATAATATAATTTTCGCCTGTGGCGAAATCTTTAAATAAGTTGAAAATGACAGATAAGGAACTTTACGATATCATCAATGAAGCAGCTGCATCAGGAAAAACAAGCCTCGATCTTCGTAATAAAAATCTTACCTCCATCCCGGCATCCATCGGCCAACTCTCTAACCTAACTTCGCTTTCACTCGATCTCAATCAACTCACTTCCATCCCGGAATCTATCGGGAAACTTTCTAACCTGACCTCGCTCTTACTGAATGATAACCAGCTTACTTCTATCCCTGAATCTATCGGCAAACTCTCCAATCTAACTTCGCTCTCACTGAATGATAATCAGCTTACTTCGATCCCGGAATCCATCGGGCAACTCTCTAATCTGGCTGTGCTTACACTTTATCGCAATAAGCTCACTTCCATCCCAGAGTCTATTGGTCAACTCTCAAAACTGACTGAACTTCGCCTCTCTCAAAATCAGCTGACCTCCATCCCGGAGTCCATCGGGCAGCTCACAAACCTAACTTCGCTCACACTTTATCTTAATCAACTCACTTCCATCCCAGAGTCTATTGGAAACTTAAAGAAGCTAAAGCAATTTTACATCTATAATAATTTTATAGGTGAATGGTCATTCGATATAAAAAAGTTAAAGGTTTTAGATCAGTTTTCTGTTGATGTTAAATTGTTAGACAGTATTATTCAAGATTTACAGACTATTTCCTCATTAAGAGTGCTAAGCTTGAGAAATCAACAGCTCACTTCCATCCCGAAATTAATCGGCAAGCTCTCTAACATAAATGAGCTCCGTCTCGATAACAATAAGCTCACTTCCATCCCGGAATCCATCGGGAAACTTTCAAACCTAACCCAACTCTTTCTCCAAAACAATCAGCTTTCTTCCATTCCTGAACCCATCGGGAAACTCTCAAATTTGACAACCCTCTACCTCCAATTCAATCAGCTCACTTCCATCCCAGAGTCCATCGGGAAACTCTCAAATTTGACAACCCTCTATCTCCATTACAATCAGCTCACTTCCATCCCAGAGTCCATCGGAAAACTTTCCAATCTAACTTCACTCCACCTCAGTGATAATAAACTCTCTTCCATCCCCGAATCCCTTGGCCAACTCAACAAACTGGTTCGAATAAGCTTAACAAATAACCTTTTCGAAATTGGAAAAGAAGCTTTTAAGCTCCCCCCAAAAGAACAAATCCGAGAAATCCTCAAATGGCAAAAAGCCAAACAAGATAATAAACTAAGGCCCATCCATGAAGCCAAGGTCATTTTCATAGGCGAGAGCAATTATGGAAAAACGCACTTGATCGAATATTTAAGAAAAGGAAAAATCCAACGCCAGATCAAGACGACGCACGGCATTGAGCGGCAGCAGTTGTCCATACCGTTTAAAGAGGATCAAATTCGACTGAACATCTGGGACCTTGGCGGGCAAGAGTTTATGCGGAGTACCCACCAGTTCTTTTTTTCAGAACGGACGTTGTATGTGCTGGTGACACTGGCCCGCAAGGAACGGAGCGAATTGAACCATTGGCTCAAGTTGGCAAGTCAACTTGGCAACAATGCGCCAATCCTGGTGGTCATCAACAAGATTGATCTTGATCCACATGATATTGACCGCAGCAGCCTGCAAAGGGATTACCCCAATATCATCGGTTTTGTACGCACCTGCATCAAGGATTGCAAGGAGGGAGGGGACAAAGCAATCGACACCATTAAAAACCTGAAAAATAAAATAACCTCCATCGTTACCAATGAAAAACTGATGCCCAGCATCTTTGAAAAGCGCCGCCCTGAATGGTTTACCGTGAAAGAGGAGCTGGAAAAGCTTGGGGAGTCTGGCAAAGACTTCATCACCTACCAGGAATATGAGGAGCTGGAGCACATCAAAACACTGGACGAAGACGAGCGCAAAAGCAACCTCAAACTACTGAGCATGCTGGGTTCCGTGGTCAGTTATGCAGATGATCCCCGTCTCATGGACACAAACGTAATCAACCCGCAATGGATCATGGACGGGGTATATGCGGTCATTAATGATCCCGTGATTAAAGATAAGAACAAGGGCAAGTTCAACATCAGGGAGTTGGGGAGGTTGCTGGACAAAAAACGGTTCCCATCCATCCGGCATGTGTTTCTGCTTGATCTGATGCACAAGTTTAACCTATGCTATCAAGCCAGGGGCCTCAAAAATATTTATTTTATTCCGGACCTGTTTGAGGATATCGAACCGGTTTTTACCTGGGACAGCGAATCGGCTATGCAGTTCCGGTATGATTACGACGACTTTTCACCAGATGCATTCATGACCCGTTTCATCGTGGAAATGCACGAAGATATTAAAGACAAATCCAGGTGGCGGAGCGGTGTCCTGCTTTCGAACGACCGGTGCCAGGCTAAGGTGTACCAAGCATTTCGGAAAAACTATATTCACGTTGAGATCCTAGGAAGTGCCGTGGAGCGCCGTAGATATCTTTACTCCATCCGGGAGACTTTTAGGAGGCTGCACAAGCCTTTTCCGAACATGAATATCAAGGAGGAAGTGTTTTATAAAAAATACTGGATAGACTATCATAAACTGCTCAACCGGGAAAAGAAAAACAAACCTTTTTACCACGATGAGCTGGATGAAGACCTCCCGATAGTGGAAATATTGAACGGTTACACTGAGACTATAGACCGGGCAAAAGATCGGTTCAGAATCGATGACGTTGACATTCTCCCAGGAGTAGAATACGGAAACCGATCAACCAAGGAAACACTAAGAGCTGCCAGCAATTATATCCAAAAAGGCGACCTTAGCACGGCAATCGGTCTTCTGATATTAAAAGCAAACAAACCAGCCAGAAAAAATGAGTTAAGTAGTCTATCTGCACGAATGTCTCAACTATCCAATGATGATCGAAGTGGCAAGTTAAAAAGAGATGATCTGATCGTTGAAAGGAATCAACTCACAGCTTCTTTGTTAGACATTATTGGGGATTGGGAGAAGGAAAAAAACGCTTGATACATTCCTATTTCACCAAGGCCAAAACAGATTGCACCACGCGTTTTAAGCAAAAAAAATTTTACAAACAAACTTTCATTTTATGTATGAGGAAATTGTAGGAGGAATAATCAGTACTGTTTTGGGCGGATTAATTTTGATCTATATACAAGATTGGAAAGAACAAAAAAATCCTTTATTCCAGTTTGTTATTGATGCAATAAAAATATTGATCTGTTGGACTTTGAGCAGTTTGATGGGCGCTGTTTTTGGGTATTTTTTTACAGTAGAGTTTATTGGCTTGTTTGTCAATAACGAATTAATTTCCGGATTAACATTAATTATTTCATTTGGCGCATTTACAGGTTTTGCACTTCATACTAATTTGAATTTATTTAATTTTTTTGACGATTACAATGATTTAAATAAATTGTTTGACACAGTTTCAATCTGGACCATGAGCTGTTTTATATCTGCAATGATTGCTTTATTTATTTTTGGGAACAATGAAAATGGAATGGGCATTGAAAATGATCAAACCATAAATAAGTGGATTTTGCTTTCAACGATTTGGATACTCAATGGCGTCATTGGCGGAACCTGGATAATGATCAGACGTTCTTGATAAATCCATTTTTAATCCAGCTAAATTCATAAGTAAATGCTTGGGCAAAAATAAAGAGTGCTAAAAATGACACTTTTATTTTGGCAAATGTTTGATTTCGAAGTCTTAAAAATCTTTTTCAGGCAAAGGAAAAGTGTCATTTTTTTTGACCACCTGATTAAGCACGCAAAATTAGTCATACAAATTAATGGGGCACCGAAGCGAGTTCGCTTCCCCACAATTAATAAATAATCTTGCATGGTTACTTAAATCATTGGGGACTGTTCCCTGGGTCAAACTTCCTTAGACCAATCTTCATTTTAACGAAGGCTCCCCACGCTTTGGTCTACCATGTGGCGGCCCCTGGCTACTCCTGGTTAAATAAATCTCTTTTTTCTTTTGCAATCAATTCCTCTATCCGGTATGATTTGCCAAAGTACTCCCGATAATGCCTGATTAAGGTAACGTAGCTGTACGGATAACCTATAAGCCTTTTCACTTTGCGCCAGCCCATTGCCGGATCAGCATCTCTAATGGCCTTTGCCTTTTCCAACATAGTGGTCACTGTTGCTCTCTCCGGTGCCTGGTGTTTTCTATCCATCAATTCTACCAGCTCCGTTTTTTCAAACTTGCTATCGTAAACGATTAAGTACAAAGGCTTCACGTGGGAAGGAAGCTGCTCGATGATTTGGATGGCATTTTTCATTGTTCAAATATTTTGAAATCGATAATTTCATCAGAGGATTGAAATATCACTTGCAACCAAATCCAGGATTTATCTACTTAAGCAGCTTCACCAAAACGGTGGGATCGGGAAGTATATTTCGATAATGTTCCGGGAACAAAAAGGTATTGATGTAAGAGGAGGATTTCACGTTTGCATTGCTGTCTTGAAAAGTATAGATCACAAATTGGCTTTCGCTGCCGTTGAACAGCGTGATTCCAATTGAAGGTTGTTGATTTTTTTTGTACAACCCTTTGATCGCACTTAAATATTTATTCATAAATACAACATCGTCCGGTTCAAAGTTTTTTGATTTCAGGTCGACTGCGATGGTGCAGTTTAATTTTTTATGGAAAAACAATAAATCGACCGGATCTTCTTTTTCGCTGAGCGTAATGTTCGGAAGATTTTTAATTTGCATGAGATTGGCGGTATCGAATGAAAAAAGTAGTTCAACTATTTTTGGACGCAAAATTTCATACGAAGATTCCTCTTTAATGGGTTCTTTCTTTTTATCTATTATTAATGATTTATCTTCCTGAAATATTTTTTTTGGGCGTTGATTGCTCGCCTGGCCGGCTACGTCTTTTTTTTCTTCGGATAAATTTATTTTATTTTTTTTATCATTTACGGAATTACTTGTCGAACCTGTTTCCGGTTGCTTATTAATTGTTGCAGGATCAATTCCTCTTGCTGTCAACTCATCATCTAAAACATGTCCAGAAGAAACCTCTTCCTTTTTTTGCGTTATCAATTTTTTATTTTCTTGAGATTCTTGTTCGATCTCTGAATACACAATAATTGTGGTATCTATTTTTTCTTGTTTTAAATTAACTGCTTTATTTATTTTTTCATGCGGAAATTTATTTTTGGCACTAATAGATTTGGCATGCATTGGCGTGAGCCTCAATTCCAAATAATTTATTTTAAACAGGTTCATACCTTCTGCGGTAATCTCCTCAAAAATTGGCTGGTAATCCGGCTTGCTGATAATCAATTGATATTTTCTATTTGGCCTCAGTCCTACTGTAGCTATATTTTCCGGTAAATTTAAGTACGTGGAAACCACTGTCTCCGTTGGCATTTCCATTAATTCAACATTACAACCGTTTAATGGTGTTTTGTCAAAATCGTCAAACAAGAACAACTGCAGTGTCGCCTGTAAATTGACCTTGTAAATATCCAGGTACCGGCAATCATCATTTACATTCGGACAATTCTCATTGGGCCGGTCAGAAGAAAAATAAGTTCGTAGGCCATTATTATGCAGACTAAAAAATGCATCATTATAGTAAGAATTAATGGGCCTTCCCAAATTTTCAGGTGTCGACCAATTTCCATCTGACAAATAATGTGTTCGAAAAACATCGAAGCCACCAAATGAAAGTGGAGAATTCGAACTAAAATAAAGTGTCTGGGAAGCTACGTCAAAAAAAGGTGAAATTTCATCGGCATTAGAGTTAAAGGGCAATTTAAATGGTTTAGAAAAACTGCCGTCATTTTTTATATAACATCCCCAAATGTCTTTTTGAGTATTGCTATTCTTTTGCTCGACCACAAAAAATAAAATCGAAGAACGCGTATCTCGCAAAATGCCCGTTGCAGGGTTTGATAAATTTACACTCCCTAAATTTGGAAATCGTGGCAACCGTTTCTGTGGCGACCAATCCCCATTAAAATCCTTGTCCCTAAACCAGATATAGGAATTGATCCGGTTACCATTATTATCTTCTTCAAATAAATTGTAATAAATTCTTTTTCCTGTTACTGTCAGGCTCGGGTTGGCAATGTGAATATGTTCTTCTGCCGGATTTTTTGCAAACGGGACTAAACGACCTCTGTCGCTCAGGCTGTAAACCCTGGAAACTTCACCCCCTGCTTTCGTTTTTACAGATTTAGTAAAATAAAGTTTTGACGCATAATGAAAGCCGCCCATGTCTTCGCCGGCTGAATTAACATTGGTATCCAAAAGGGAAATTGTGTGATGGGATTTTTTGATATAGAGAGAATCTTTTTGCATCGTTTGGGCGAGGAGCCATATCGGAAGCAGCAAAAAGAAGGAAGAAGCTATAGTAGTTCTAAAGTGTTGTTTTATTATGCTCAAGGAAAATTGGTTTATCTTGGATCGTTAGTGATTTTAGGTTCGAACAAAGATAACCACAACCCCTGTATTAAAAGAATCATTAAGAGAAAATTGGTGAAAAATCATGCACGCAGTTGCTTGATCAACCATTCCTTTTCCGTAAGAGTTTCCTCCGAAAGAATGGCTTTTTCCAACTGCTTTTTCCGTTCTAAATCAAAAGGGTTTACCTCCATCAGTTTCTGAGTATAACGGACAATGTTGGACCAGTTTTCCCGATGATAAGCCATTTTTTTGTTTCTCCGGATAAACATCCGCATGGTGCGGAGGTGGGAATCCAGCAGCTCCATTTCCTGCATTTCAAAATAGATTTTCAGCTGTAGGGTTTTGGCGACCATATTGTTGATCAGGTCTTTGTAATCGGCTTTCAGTAATTGCACCAGAGCATTGTCATAATCCTTTTTTACGAATGCCAACCTGGCTGAATTGAGGCTGAAGGCTGCCTCCTGGTGCGCCTCCGGCAAATATTCCCGGTAGGCCTTGACGAACCAACCCGCCCATTTCCATTCGGCCGGGAGGCGTATCGCAACGGCCACAATGTTATTGTACGTAAACCGGGAAAGTTGATGGTCTTTGATGAGCAGGGCTGTACTCAGCCCACTTTTGTAAAGATCCAATGCCTCCCGGTAGAAACTGGCCCGCCCATCATTTACTTTTTTAATGCAAAAATTGATAGCCAGCAAGTACAGATCGCGCATTTCTTCTTTCGGGAAATGTTCTACATTTTCAAAAAGGTGCCTCTTGAAACCCTGAAAGACTTTTTCGTTATGCACCAGGAACAAGGCCCGGTAGCAGTTGCTGTACAATGAAACGGCCGGACAAACCGCAAAGGCCGGCTGACCAGCCAATGCTAACAGTTCTTCTACCAGGTGGGTGTCATAGCTGGTATTGAAGACCGTTTCATGAGAACGCAGAAAGCAGGCCTGCCGTAATTTCATGCCCAGCATGGCTGCCGTCAGATTATCCTCGACCTCTTGCAGGTTCAATTCCTTGGTGCGGCCCGTTTCAGAAAGGAAGAGGTACCTTTCATGCTCAATCTGGTATTTTTCCAAATACAGCTCCGGGTGACGAAATGGTTGTTGGTCCAATATTTTTTGACTCCGGTTGAGGGCTTTTTGGAAGTGGGCCGTTAAATGGCGTTTTCGATAGGCAGCCAATAATGAAACCTGCTGTTTCAATTTGTTATTCTCATATTCTTTCCAAATCAGGAAACGCTCGGCCACTTTGAACAAGTAGCTAAGTGCCAATCGCATTTCCTGGTCATTATATGGCTGACCAGGAAAAATTAGCTGGTACGCATCCCTTCGGTCAGCCGTACCTTTTTTGGATTTTGCCATCTTCGCCAGGTACTGATAAAGCACTTTCAGGTCTGACCGCTTGTTCACGAATGGAGAATCCAGAAATTCACCGAATTCCCTTTGTTCCGCCACAGAAAAACTTTTTACGACCTGCCAGATTAAGGTATTTTTCATAATAGACTGGTTTTACTAGTTTCTTGCTAATAATCGAGCGTAAATAAAGAAATTATTTATTAAAAATAATTCTACAATTTTAAAGACAACTAAAATATTTATTAAACCGGTCATCTAAATTAGTTGCGAGTAATATTGACAATGTTATCTTTGCAGATATCTGATTTCCAATATTTAAAACTCTTGTTTCAGCAAATAAAAAGTATCATTCATTTTGATCAGTTACTTACAGGAAATAAATATTTAGATAAAAAATTTCTACAATTATATAAAAATGTACTTGTAGCAGCCAATGACTTAACGCATGTTTGTAGCGTCAAATGATTTTTCACCTATGAACCTCAATTCATGATACGTTCTATTCTTGTTTCGATTTTTCTTTTTTGCTGCTCTTTTCATTTAAATGCCCAGTGTACGGCAACATTGTCTGGCGGTGGCACTATTTGCGAAGGTGAGTCAATAGACTTACAAGTTATTCTCACAGGCACAGCCCCCTGGGAATTGGTTTACCTGATTGACGGAATCCCCTTTACCGTTTCAGGAATTAACTTTTCACCACATACACTCACTGCTACTGCCGGGGGTATCTATACCCTTCAGTCTGTCTCTGCAACAGGGTGCAGCAATGGGACTATTGGCGGTATCGCGAATGTGGAAATACTTGAAGTTCCAGTCGCGGATAATATTATTGAAATTTGTGACCCGGCAAGCAATTCATTTACAGTGAGCTTCGAAATTTATGGAGGTGACCCCGCCTCCTATTTTGTAAACCCTCCAACCGGAAACATAACCGGAAATACATTTGTCAGTGACCCTTTTCCTTCTGCATTTGTTTATTTATTTGAAATCAGCGACGCAAATGCATGCGGCTCCGATCTAGTGACAGGTGAACATGTTTGTGATTGTAATTCGCAGGTTGGAGAGATGGTTACTGCACCCATTTCCCTTTGCGGTGAAACTGAGGTAACTGGAGATTATGACAATACCAATGAGCAGCTTGATCCGGATGACATCCTTCTTTTTTATCTGACAGAAACAAATAGTACCAATGCTTTATCAACCGCAGTAGCTACAAACACTACTGCTGATTTCACTTTTGACCCGGCTACAATGTCTTTTGGAAATACGTATTACATTTTTGCCGCAGTGGGCAGTGAAGATGGGAATGGAGGTATTGATCTTTCTGATCTATGTATAAGTATTTCACAAGGCACGCCCGTCACGTTTTTTGAAAACAACATGGGAATCATTTGTTCCAATGCCCTCCTCTCCTGTATCCAACCAAGCATCGTGCTCGATTGCACGGCATTCAATGGTACTACGCCTTATACTTATGAATGGACCAGCCCCGGAGGGTTTATCTCTAACTTGATTGCTCCAGTTGTTAACGCACCAGGGACGTACAGCCTTGTGGTGACAGATTTGAACGGCTGTACAGTGGGAAGCGACGTGTTGGTATTACAGGATTTCGACGTCCCCAACTGTGAGATAGAAATTAACGAAACGCTTTCTTGTATCAATACAGAGATCGAAGTGACACCTCAATGCACTGGGGGCGTACCTCCTTTCGAGTTTTTCTGGTCAAATGGATCGACCGCAGCAACAGTTATCATTTCAGATCCCGGTAGTTATTCCGTCACTATTTCAGATGCCAATGGCTGCCTTACTGAAAACAGTTTCCAGGTTCTCTATTCAGACGAAGGGTGTGGAACTATCAGGGGCTACACAAGGAATGATGAAAACCTGAATTGCGTTTCAGAAACAACAGAAAACCCCCTCCCCTCCTGGACCATTCGGGCCACTAACGGCAGTGATGATTATTATGGGATAACCAATGCCGACGGACTGTATGAAATAGCTGTACTTCCTGGCGATTACGATGTCGAAATCATTAACAATATTCCCGGCTTCTGGAATGCGTGCGCCTCTATTGCCAGTGTTAGTGTCACCGATGAATTTGATGTGGAAACGGTTGATTTCCCCTTGCAAAAACTCGTTGACTGCCCAGCCATGCAAGTAGATATCAGCATTCCTCGTTTAAGGCGCTGTTTCACTAATGATTACCATGTCAATTACTGTAATCATGGAACAACAGTCGCTGAAGACGTTTATATTGAAACCACCTTCGACCTGGATTTCACCATCAACAGCGCCGGGGTTCCTTATACAAGTCCTTCCCCTGGTCTTTATGTATTCGACATTGGTGATGTCGAAATCGGTGAGTGTGGCACATTTTCAATTAATACAACCTTGTCTTGTGATGCTGAATTAGGAGAAACCATTTGCACGGAAGCCCATATTTTTCCAGATACCAATTGTATTCAGCCAGACCCTCTTTGGTCGGGCGCAAGTCTTGAGATCACATCAGAGTGCGATGGCAGCGAAGTGACCTTCTTCATCACTAACAACGGGACGGGGAATATGTCCGAACCCAGCTTTTTCATCGTGATCGAAGACGGTGTAATGCTTCACCTTGACCCAGAGGAAGTCCAGTTACCGACTGGTGAAACTTTAGAAATCAATTATCCAGCTAACGGGTCAACTTATATTTTGCAAGTAGACCAAGTGTCGAATCACCCCGGTTTTTCTGCTCCGATCCAGGCGTTGGAAGGGTGCGGCGTGAACAGCACGGGAGGATTTAGCACTGGCTTCGTCACTCAGTTCCCAGAGGATGACGCTGATCCTTTTATTTCTATTGATTGCCAGGAGGTCGTCGGCTCTTTTGATCCCAACGATAAATACGGCTATCCAAAAGGCTACGGTGACGAGCAGTTGATCGAACTCGGCCAGGAGCTTGAGTACCGAATCCGTTTTCAAAATACCGGTACTGACACAGCGTTCACGGTTGTCATCGAGGATGTACTTTCACCACACCTCGATATTACTACACTACGGCCAGGTGCAGCCAGCCACCCATACGAACTGGATATTTTTGGTAGTGACACATTGGTCTTTACGTTTAACGATATTTTGCTGCCCGACAGCAATGTAAACGAAGCACTTTCACATGGATTTGTGAAATTCAGGATCAGTCAAAATGCAGCTAACATGTTAGGTGATGTGATTGAAAATGAGGCGGCTATCTACTTTGATTTCAACGCCCCGATCATTACCAACAAGACCGTCCACAGATTAGGTGACGAATTCATCATGACTGCTATTGAAGACCTGCAACACGCTCTTATTCAGCATACTATTCAACCAAACCCATCCTCCGGCACGGCCACACTCTCTCTTTTCGGTCAAATTCCACTTGGCCAAATGACCATGCAAATTTTTGATGTCGCCGGTAGAATTGAACATGTCCAAACCCTGCAAACGCCGGTTAGCAGCTTGCACCTGGAGCAACTGGGTTCCGGCCTTTATTTTTACGAAATCCGAACCACTGAAGGGGCAATAGGACGCGGAAAATTGATTGTTAAAAAGTAATTTATCGAACTATCCAAAATGATGGGAAAAAATTTAAATCACCATGACCTTAGAAGCTGTTTGAATTTAGTTTTTCGATTAACATGTAAAGTATTTTTTTGTCAGGCGAGGCATTTTTGAGGGGAATAGTCGGGGTTCTTTCCCGATAAAATAACGAAGCATGGCGGAAAAAGACGTTCATATTAACGAATAAATTAAATTCAAACAGCTTCTTAAAGTCATGGTGATTTTTTCATTGCTACTCCTCCCATTTTTCCATGTTATCAGCGAGTTTCTTTAAATAGGCATACACTCGCTGTACCGGCGCATCCTGCGTTCGGTCATACCAGCCCAGCACAACCTCCTTTACAGATACGTTGGGATCATTTGAATAAGGCCGGTAAACAAATGAATCGCCTTCGGTTGGTTGGATGCTGATACCCGTTGTCGTCCCATCGGCGGAGTTGACTATCTTGATAGAAGATACATCGACTGTTTCCCAGAGCATCATGTACTCTGCACCAGCATATAGTTTTCCAGTTATATCGTGATATTTTTCTTTCAATATCCAGGTTGGCCTGCCATTATTTTCTTCTACATCAAACGAATAGGATTTTTTTGCTTGCAGGCCGGCCCTGCTTTCTACGACGGTAAAATTCAGCTCCTGTCGCAAGGCTTTTCGCAAATAGTCGCGAAGCAGGGTCGGGCTATCGGTGTTTACCGGCAAAACATTTTGCAACGGTGCCTCCAGGGGGGCAACTTTGGAACCACCATCGGTGGGATTTTGGCAACCAAAAAACATCAGAATAATTGAAAACAAAATTGAGTATCTCATGAATGGGAATTTTTGGCAAAAGTAATTTTTTAGCAGAATAATGGAAGTGGCCCTGTTTCTACCATTTTAACTAATTTCGCCGTGGCAGCATAGCATGTGGTGTTACCGTTTTCAAACATAACACCGCAGAACTTCCAATTATCCTAACCAATTTTTCCTAAATCAACATCGAACATGAAAAAATATTCACTCCTTTTTTTGGCCTTTCTTTTTTGCCAAAATCTTTTTTCACAGAAAGCCATGACACCCGAACTGCTCTGGCAATTGGGCCGGGTGAGCCTGCAAGATCTTTCGCCTGACGGCAAAACGGTCATTTACGGTGTCCGTCATTATGACATTGAAGGCAATAGTGGCAGCAGCGACTTGTATGCCATCAACTCCGATGGGTCAAACGACGGCAAAGCACGTCAGCTGACCAGTATGGAGGGAAGTGAAGGTGATGCCCAATATACACCTGATGGAAGCAAAATCGGCTTTTTGCACAAAGGCCACCTTTGGGAGATGAATCCGGATGGAAGCGATGCAAAACAAACCGCCAACGTGCCCATGAACGGCTATAAGTTTTCACCCTCCGGCAATAAAATTCTTTACATCGCCGACATAAAATATGACAAGACGACACAAGACAAACATCCGGATCTGAAAAAAGCAGAGGCGAAGGTCATCGATGGTTTGATGTACCGCCACTGGAACCAATGGGAAGACGGGCATTACAGCAACATTTTCGTAGCCGATTACGCCAACGGACAAATGCAGAGTGAGCCCATCAATATCATGGGGGAGCCTTACGATTCGCCATTGAAACCGTTCGGTGGGATGGAGCAGATTGCCTGGAGCCCAAACGGGCAAATGGTCGCTTACACTTGTAAAAAAATGCGTGGTGTGGATTATACGGTTAGCACCAATTCAGACATCTACCTCTACAACCTGATCACCAAAGAAACGACCAACCTCACCCAGGGCATGAATGGATACGACATGAACCCGGCCTTCTCGCCAAACGGTCGGTATATTGCTTGGGAGAGCCAGGAAGAAGATGGGTATGAAAGTGACCGTCACCGCATTTTCGTCTATGATTTCACCACCAAAAGAAAATCCGAGCTCACGGCTGGCCTGGATCAAAATGCCAGCAGCCCGCAATGGTTTGGCAATGATCGAATCTATTTTGAAAGTGCTGTCAACGGCACTTATCAGTTGTTTTACATCGAAGAGGGAAGGGGTTCGACTCCTGTGCAGGTCAGCAACGGCCAATACAATCACGGGCCGTTCCTGGTTCATCAAAAGGGGATCGTGACCCGGCGCTGCTCCATGTCCGAGCCGCATGAATTGGTGGCCATCACCCACAATGGGAAAGGCAGGGCCATGCCCCTGACCATGACCAACATGAATGAACTGCGAAACATCGAAATGGGCAAGGTTGAAAAACGGATGATCAAAACCACCGATGGGAAAGACATGCTCACCTGGATCATCTATCCACCGGGCTTCGACCCTGCCAAGAAATACCCGACCCTGCTTTATTGCCAGGGGGGGCCGCAGAGTACTGTGAGCCAGTTTTGGAGCTACCGTTGGAATTTCCAAATGATGGCTTCCAATGGCTACATTGTGGTGGCACCCAACCGTCGGGGGCTTCCATCTTTCGGGCAGGAATGGAACGACCAGATCGCCGGAGACTGGGGCGGACAAGCCATGCAGGACCTGCTTGCTGCCATTGATGAAATGGCTGAAGAGCCATATGTTGACGAAGAGAACCTTGGGGCGGTCGGCGCGAGCTTTGGAGGTTATTCCGTTTACTGGCTGGCAGGTAACCATGAGGGACGATTCAAGTCATTCATCTCCCATTGCGGCCTGTTTAATCTGGAAAGCTGGTATGGTACCACGGAAGAAATGTTTTTTGCCAACCACGACCTCGAAGGCTCTTACTGGCAAAAAGATTTGCCTGAAACCTGGAAGCTCGACTCCCCACATAAATACGTACAAAATTGGGACACCCCCATTTTGGTCATTCATGGAGGAAAAGATTTCCGGGTACCGGAAAGCGAAGGCATGCAGGCATTCCAGGCCGCTCAGTTGAAAGGAATACCAAGTAAATTTCTGTATTTTCCGGAGGAGGGGCACTGGGTCAGCTCACCACAAAACAGTATTTTATGGCAGCGGGAATTTGCTGGTTGGCTGAACAAGTGGCTGAAAGCAAAACCTTGATGTTCAATAGGAGCAACCCAACAAATGAATCGAAGTTCGATTCATTTGTTGGGTTGCTCCTATTGAACTCATTTATTCAGTTTTGATCTTAAATCAAAACAAAATAGATTTTATGAAAACGCTCTTCACTCTACTTTTCCTTGGTTTTCTCTCTCCTATTTTTTCCCAAGAAGACGCTGGAAGTTTTTACCTGCATTTCTTACATCCCAATTTTTCCAACCCTTCAATTCAATTATCCGATTCACTGATAACGGTCAACTCCAACCTCATCTGGAAAGACGAACCCCGCGGTTACAGCAGCATTTACGGGGGGGGGCAAATACCCAATAGAAATTTAAAAAGCAACCTTGGTTTCAATTTATTTACCTCAGATGACGGTACTCACTATTTAAGAGAAGCGGGCCTTAACTATAACTGGGTCATTTTGTCCGCTGAAAAGATAAGAATAATGACAGGAGGAGAAATCGGAGTGCGAAGCCAGCGCTACTTCCGGCCTCGGAGTGCTTCCACGACCACATTTCCTCAAGAGATTGACAAAAAGTGGAATTCCACCTTGTTGAACGGAGGGATTAGCATTATTTGGAAATCATTCATGGTAGGTTTTAGTTGTAGAAATTGTGTTTCAACCGGCGTTGATTTGGAAGATATCAACAGTGATGACCTCACCCATAGAAAATTGTACTTGAGCGGAAGTTTCAAAAGGGAAATCAATGAGCAATGGTTGTTGAGAGTTGATGCAGTTGCACGGAACTTCAACTACTACCAATTAGCAGACATTACTGTTTCCAGTGTTTTTTTCAATAAATTTCACCTGGGTGGTTCATGGCGCGACGAGTTTCCGGTTAATTGGGCAGTACATGGTGGATTTAAATGTAAAAATTATTTTTTTTACGGTGTTTTCCAGCCCAAGAACAGAAGACATGGTTCTGCCATCGAGCTGGCGGCTCAATTAGAATTTCACCATCTTAAAAAATGAATACCACACAACTACGCAACGACACTCCAGGCACCCAACATCACAATCATCTCAACAATGCCGGGGCCAGCCTCCCTCCTACCCCGGTTATCGAAGCGGTACAATCCTATCTGATGGATGAATCGTTGCACGGCGGTTATGAAACGATGGAAGCAAGGGCCGATGACATCAAAGGTTTTTATCAGGCGTGTGCCGATTTGCTCAACACCAAACCTGATCAGGTAGAATTCATGAGCAGTGGCGCCACCGAAGGTTACAATAAAGCACTGTCATCCATTCCACTGAAAAGTGGAGATGTAATAGTCACGACCGACGACGATTATTCTTCCAACCAGATCGCCTTCCTCTTTTTGGCAAAAACAATTGGGGTAAAAATTCTTCGGGCAGCTAAGTTGCCGGAAGGTGGGGTCGATGCAAATTCTGTCGAGACATTGATCAAAAAGCACCGTCCTAAACTGGTCGCAGTTACCCACGTACCCACCAATACAGGGTTGGTGCAGGATGTGGAAAGCATCGGTCAGATTTGCGCAGCCAATGACATCTGGTACCTGGTGGATGCTTGCCAGTCCGCAGGCCAGCTGCCGTTGGATGTAGAAAAAATAAAGTGCGATTTTCTGAGTGCCACCTATAGAAAATGGCTGCGAGGACCAAGAGGAGCCGGGTTTTTATATGTTTCCGAAAAAGCATTGAAAGCAGGTCTTGAACCTGTGTTCCCTGATTTGAGCGGTGCCGGTTGGATCGCAGCCGACGAGTACCGGACATCCCGCAAAGCATTGCGATTTGGCTATTTTGAAAAAAATTATGCGTTGTTGGTCGGCAGTAAAGTGGCCATGGAGTATGCTTTGAACTTGGGTTTATCCGACATACAAAACAGGGTTAGCCAATTAGCAGAATATACCCGAGCAGGAATAGCGGAAATTCCCGGATGGAAAGTTCTTGACCGGGGACATAAAAGATGTGGCATCGTATCCGCTCATCATGCAACCGGCAAGCCTGCCGATTTCAGCAAGTTGTTAAAATCCGCCAACATCAATGCAGGGTTCGCCCGCCGGTACAACGCTCTGATCGATTTTGATAGCAAAGGAGTGGACTGGACGCTGCGCGTTTCACCCCACTATTACAATACCAAAGAAGAGGTGGACGCATTGCTTGCGGCGTTAAAAAACCATCATTGATTCACGATGAAGTGGATTTAGGTTTCGATAGTTGCCGGAAAGTTTAGGACAGAAAATGTACTTTCTGGCAAGGTTGGTTTTGAGCAACCCTGCTTTACAAATAGCCCTTTTTTACATAAGTTTTTTAAAACTGCCTTTCCGCGTACATTTGGGCAAATTCAGTTTTTTCACACTACAGCCGACTATCGTTTTTAACCAGCACTTATCGCCTTAAATCTCTGAAAAAGAACACATTACGCCTTCAACCGATGGTCTCTGCACGTACGAGCATAAAAGCGGCATACTATTCTCTTATTGGAACACGTCCGGTTTTTCGAATTTTCATCCAGGACATCCCCCGTACACATACAGGTAATTCGTTTATGCGTTCAAACACAGCATTTCACCAAATTAGCATTTGGCCAACCCATTCGCTTTTACGGCAGATTGGGCAGTATCTGCTGTGTCTCTCCTTTTTGACTTTTTATTCATCCACACAGGTTTTCGGACAACAAGAACCCCAGTTCACAAAATACATGTTCAACACGTTGTCCTTCAATCCTGCTTATGCTGGCAGCCGGGAGTACATGTCAATTGTGGCCTTGCACCGCGACCAGTGGTTTGGCTGGGGAAACGGTGCTGAAAGTGATGGCCGGCCCATCACCCAGACCTTCTCTATCCACTCCCCGATCAATAAAGCAGTAGGACTCGGATTGAACCTGGTAAATGACAAATCCGGTTCTCGTCAAACGACCGTCGTCAATTTCAGCTATGCTTACCGCATTTCATTTGGCACCGGGACACTTTCACTTGGCCTCCAGGCCGGAGCGATGAATTGGAAGGCAGATTGGAGCGACCTCGATTTCAAAGATGCTCAGATTTTGGACAATGCCTTTAACCAGGGCAACCCCGGTGAAATCATGCCCGATTTTGGTGCGGGGATTTTTTTCTACACCAAACGTTTTTATGCAGGGGTGTCCATACCGCACCTTGCTCAGTTCAGCCTGCGGGATGTCAGTGAGGAGGAAAGGGAAACCATTCGTAAATGGGCCCGCAATTACCGGCACACCTACCTGACCGTAGGTACTGCGGTACCTATTAAAGGGGAAAACTTGGTTTTTAAGCCTTCCTTCCTGATCAAGACAGTCGGCTTTTTCCCTGAATTTTTCAAGCAAGGTGACCTGGTACGTGAAATTGGTTCGCCTACTACCTTCGATCTCGATGTTTCTTTTCTTTTACAAAAGAAATTATGGCTGGGGACGTCTTTCCGTTCCGCCTTTGCAGCCGTAATCCAACAAAATGATAAAACCAGTAGCTTCGATTCCGCCGATATCTGGACCTCGTTTTTACTCGACAATGGCTTCCGCATCGGCTTTGCATATGATTTTCCCTTAAATGAAATTCGCCGTTATTCGAACGGCTCTTTTGAGATCATGCTTGGATATGATTTTTATAAAGAAATAGAAAAAGTAAACTCACCAAGATACTTTTAAAAAGGAGGCCGAAGTCACCTCGGCCGATAATTAACTTCTTTCAAACGGACTCCGGCAATACATTTCTAAAAATTCCTTTCTATCTTCCTCCCATGTTTCGTTTAAACCACTTCACCCGATCAGAAAAAATTTGGCTGTGGACCTTGGTAGGCGTCAAATTATCACTGCACTTTTTCACTAACCATAATTATGGCCTTCACCGCGATGAGTTTCTTTACTGGGACCAGGGACATCATTTGGGATGGGGATTTTTTGAAGTTCCTCCTTTTACTCCTTTAATGGGATGGCTGGCTACTTCGGTTTTTGGAGATTCTATTTTTGCGTTGCGATTTTTTCCGGCTATTGCCGGATGCATTATTGTTTTAATAATTGGATTAATGGCAAAGGAGCTTGGCGGAAAAAAATGGGCAATAATCCTGGCGTGCCTCGCCTACATTTTATCTCCGGCGTTTTTACGAACCAATACTTTATTTCAGCCAGTCTGTTTCAATCAGATGTGGTGGACTGTAGCTGCATTTATATTTATTAAAATAATTAATTCCAATGAAAAAAAATACTGGTACTTTCTGGGCATAGCTGTGGGGTTGGGCTGGTTGACCAAATATTCAATTGCATTTTTCATGGCAGCAATTTTAATCAGTGTTTTTCTAACAGAAAACAGGAAATGGCTATCCACCAAATATCCATACATTGCTTTCGGAATTGCATTTTTAATTGCACTACCAAATATTTGTTGGCAATATAAATATGGTTTCCCGGTAATCCAGCACATGAACGAACTTGCCAGCACCCAATTAGTAAATGTAAACCCAATTGGCTTTATTAAATCACAGCTTATGGGAAATGCTTCAGGGGTTCTAATTTGGATACCGGGCCTAATTTGGCTCTTATTTTCAAAACAAGGAAAACCCTATAGATTATTGGGCTTTTCATACATTTTTCTGATTTTGATATTAATTGCTCTGAGTGGCAAATCCTATTATGCTTTTGGTGTTTATCCCATGTTGATGGCCGCTGGAGGCGTAGCGGTGAGTACTTATTTAGAGCATAAAAAAAACACCATAAAATATTTATTCGCAACCTGCTTAATAATCCCTTTATTACTTTTAGTCCCAAAAGGATTGCCCATATTACCAAAAGAAAAACTGGCCGGTTATTTCAATACAATAAAAAACTTTGGATATGGTCAAAGATGGGAAGATGGAAAATATTACCCTCTGCCCCAAGATTTTTCAGATATGTTTGGCTGGGAAGAAATGGCTCAAAAAGTCGCGAAAAAATATCACTCCTTGCCCGCAGAAAAAAAATCATCCTGCATCGTATGGGGTGGCAGTTATGCTCACACCAGCACATTAAATTTTTACAAAAAAAAATATAATTTACCTGAAATTTTTACCCTGCACAGCAGTTATATTTTATTTATTGAACCGCCACCTATTTTTGATAATTTAATCATCGTGGATGATGTTTGGTCAGATAGTTCTTCCTATTTTTTTCATCATGAATTTGTGGACAGTATAGAAAATAAATATGCGAGGGAAAAAGGGTACATATTTTACCGGGACCAGCCGAGAATTAATGTTGATTCTGCGGTAATAGAATTATTGAAAAACGAAAGAGCTGCGTTATTCGAAGAGTAAGCCTGGATTGTTGACCCGAACAATTTTTCTCGGATTGTCAATCCGAGTTACAGTTTTATTTGCATTTCGATAACTGGATTTTTATTGGGCGCTGTCACCGCGTTGAGCACCCTGAATCTTAAATTAAAAACTTCCAGCATTTCCAAAGTTTTAATCTCAACCTTAGTGGTCATGTGTGGTAAGATCTGCGTCAGTCCCATGCCGTTGTGCAAGGTATAAGTACTTTCATTCATCATCACAAATTCTACATCGCTGTTATTTTTGATAAAAACCTGAGCCACTGAGGCAGCTCCCATATATTGTACTTTTTCGATTTCCAGACAGGACTTGATCAACGGCACCAGCCACTGTTCTTTGCCGATGAGTTGGTTGTTGTGCCAAACTACGGTGCGGCCCTTTTGCAGGGCATCTTTAATAGAGTCAGCCGTACGTTCTCGAGCAAAAACCAAATTGACCGGGCGGTGCCCGCCTTCGTGAACGTGGTAATCCCAATCTATGAGGCCATGAACATCACTGGTACCCATGATGGTCAGGTTGTGATCAAGGGCGATTTGCAATGCTTCATCAGAATAGGTGAATTCATTGACCACTTCAATGCCATGCAGCAATCCTTCCCCGATCAGGTATTCGTGCATGTCCGTCAGTTTAGCAACCCCGTTTTTAGTTTGTGCGACCCAATTGGGGTGGTTCCAAAAGACAAAAGCGCCCTGTCGGTTGGCTTCCCTGAACACTTCAATGCTATCCTGAACCAGCAGTTTATTGGCATCTTCAAGGAAAATGGCGTTGTTATGCCCCGGTGGCATATTGCGGGTAATTTCACTTCCGTTGATCACGATAAGATCATGCGCCCGAGCATTCTGCTCCGCCACCTGATACGGGCGGTTGCGGTCCTCGTGCGGAATGTCTTTTTTCTTTGGCTGGTACTCTAAATGCTCCGTCAGCGAAATGGCGTCCAGTCCATCTTTTACTGCTTCCTGCACCCTGATTCCAGGCCATACATAGCCATCGGAAAATACGGTATGCATATGTAGGTCACATACCAACGTCCGAAAGCCGGGGATATCGGGAAATTGTATCAAACGGTCAGGGTCATGCCCCGGCGAAGGCTGGGCGGCGAGGAAACAAGTTGACAGGCAGGTAAAAAAGAGGAATAGTTGTTTCATGATTTTTCGTTTCGTCTTTCGCAAAATAATCACTTCATTGTTAACGGTATGACAGCAATATATAAAGTCTTTTGTATTGTTGCCTTTGAATTTGGGATGATGTTGAACAACTGTGATAAAACAATTATCCTTGACAAGATCCTAAGGCACGAGCAGACCGATGGAATTTGAAAGTTGTTTTTTGCCGGCTTTCCCGGAGGTAATGCGGGATAGACAGCAGTGACAAATCCAAACCAGCGTTTTGTCAGTCTTCGGAAATCTTCCAGAGGTGAAAAATGCTAAAAATTATTTGCACTGATTCACCAACTTAGGCAGCTCCAGCGGTAACACCGTTTTAGAACGGTGTTAACGCTAAACCGAGCTGTACGGCAAGTTTTTGAACCATTCCAATTATTTGATAAACATGTCCAATCCAATCAAGTTACATCCGCCACTGGTAAAAGGAGTGATTACCAGTTTGCGGGAAATTTTTCAGGAAAACCGCTATGCGGACAAGGTGATCCAATTCCAGTTGAAAAGCAACCCGAAATGGGGCAGCCGAGACCGGGCTTTTATTGCAGAAAATGTCTATGAAATAGTACGCTGGTGGCGACTGTTAAGAAAAATTGATGCCCGCCGGTGGGAAAACAACGGCCAGGGATCTGACGATGATTTTACTCGTATCTTGGGCATTAATTTAATTTTAAAGGGATTTAAATTACCGGCATGGGAAGCATTTAAAGACCTCCACCCGAAAAGTATTTTTCTTAAAAAAGAAAAACTGCAAAATGAAAGGAAAATAGCTCAATCCATTCCCGATTGGCTGGATGAGCTGGGAGAACGTGAACTGGGAAATAATTGGGACGAAGAAATTAATGCATTGAATAAAATGGCTGATGTGGTTTTGAGAACCAATACTTTGAACACCAATAAATATCAACTGAAAAAGATGCTTCAAAAAAGTGGATGGGAAACTACTTCCTCCCCTACTGCACCAAATGCATTAATGTTGAAAAAAAGAGGAAATGTTTTCAGCAGTCCTTTTTTTAAAAAGGGATTGTTCGAAGTACAGGATGCCGGTTCACAACAAATAGCTCCTTATTTAATGGTAGAACCCGGCATGCGGGTGATCGATGCGTGTGCAGGAGCCGGGGGCAAAACGCTGCACTTGGCAGCGCTCATGGAAAACAAAGGTCAAATTATCGCCCTGGATACTGCAGAATGGAAATTAAAAGAGTTGAAAAGAAGGGCCAAAAGAAACGGCATCCATATCATTGAAACTCGCACGATCAAATCTTCCAAGGTGGTTAAGAGGCTGGCCGAATCTGCCGACCGTTTGCTGTTGGATGTGCCCTGCTCGGGATTAGGGGTCCTGCGCAGAAACCCGGATGCGAAATGGAAGTTGTCGCCTGAATTTATTGAACGTTTAAAAAATACCCAGGCAGATATTCTTCAAAGGTATTCTCAAATGTTGAAACCGGACGGACTCATGGTCTATGCAACCTGTAGTATCCTTCCTTCTGAGAATGAACAGCAAGTCGGACGATTTTTAGAAAACAATAAGGAATTTGAGTTAATGGCAGAATTGACCATTTCTCCGGCAAAATATAATTGCGACGGATTCTATATGGCCAGGCTGAAACGAGGACATTAGAACGGCGGACGGTAGGCGAGCTTATTTAAATGCTTCAACATATTCGTTGAGATATTGGTCCAATCTTTTTCTCTTGTACTGCATGATATACCGTGGGTGGGCCAATGGCACCACCCTGTCGAAATATTTTTCCTTTTGATTGAGCTTATTCAGGTACTTAAAATTTTTGCCCGTGCCAAGGCAAAAGCACACTTCCTTGTTCATGCCGATTTCCAGTAAATTTTCAATGTGAAATTGAATGAAAGGCTCCATGGCATTTTGTAAGATTTTATCGTCGTAGTAGTTATAATTGACCCCCGCTTTGACAAAACCAAATGGAACCACGGAGTTGACAAAAAATTTTTGATAAAATAATGCGGGGCCGCCCATTTTGGCGATCACTTTATAGATAAACACAGCCGATAGTTCCGCTCTTTTATGAAATGAACTTTTTATACCACAAAATTGCTCCAGGTGAAGCGGGTCGGTAAAGGCCACATTCGTGATTCCAGCACCGAACCGACCGGGATTGATTCCCAAAACCAGGGTACGCGGGTTTTCATCATTGTAATATTTGTTTAAAAACAGTTTAGTCAACTGTGCTGTTTCCGGAAGCTCTTTGTAAGGTAGCAACCAGGCAACTTCCGGCGGCAGGGAAGGGAGGTTATTCAATAGCTGGTCAAAATGATGAAGCAGTTGGCTGGCCTTGTTTTTGCCACTCATGGAAATATGTTTAATATTAAAAATCAAGAGACAAATTTGCTTTTAAAACCTTAAAGTACTTATTTTGTAGCCTTTACAAAACGACACCTACCACTCTTTTTTCCCTTTTCTATGGCTTAATGGTAACACATGCTATGTAATTAACTGCACTCCCCTCTTATCGGTAATCATTATTCATCTACCCGACCAGACCCGTTATTTTTTAACTTTCAGGTATTGGGTACAATTCTTTAACCACCGTGAGTATACCGCAGTTGATTACTCGTGTGCTACATTTCTTAAATGTTGCCCGAAACATTGGTACCGACCCAAAGAGGGCTTTTCTGCTTGCCAAAGAACAATCCCTTCATTATTATAAAAAATTACCCCGATGGAACAAGGAATTTGATGCAACCTTATTTGCTGCTTCCATGATTATCGCTTTGTGCGCCCTCGCCTTATTGGCTGAATACCCGTTGGAGACTGCTGATATCGCTATCAACGAAGCTGGTCTCTACGATAAAAATGAAGACTACAACCAAAGTAAAAGCCTTCTGGACTTAGCTGAGATGAACAATGAAGATCTCGCCAAAGAAGCACTATTATGGCTTTCGGTACTCAAAAGTTATGACGATTTTTCCCTTTCCAACGAGCAGCTCATGCTAAAATTTAAGAATATGAGTGTTGCTTATACCATTTTGTCCAGCACGGCCGATGGCCCCTTGCGGAGGAAGTTTTGGTCGGAGCAAGCGATAAAATACGGGCGGTTGTCGCTGGGTGTCCTGGAAGGTATGGTGGCGGATAAGGACCTGGGAGAATGGGAGGAAATCAAAACTCGTGTACTGATTGCTATGGCCATTAATTATTACGAAGATGGGGCTGTTGAGCGGGAAGAACTGGTGAATCATTTCGAAAAAATTTCAAAATCCTTTCTCGTCAGGACTGGTTTTTGCAACAACCGCGTCCTGAGGACATTGCATGAAGACGAGATCATTGAATTGCCCAATTATTTTAGCGAAAAATCCACATGAAGGCAGTTCACAAACGCCTCTTGAAAAATATACTTTTAATTCAGCATTTAAACACAAAAACGTGAGGGCGCAGCATCTTTGGCTGCGCTTTTTTTTTACCCAATCTTCTCGTTCGACTATCTTTTCCATACAATCGTCCAACTTCCATTCCTTCTCCTTCGGAAAAACTTACCTTTGCTGCCAATTTTGAAAAACAAGCAAACATTATAGGGTTAGTTAGGTTTTTGGTTTTTGGTTGTTGGTTTCTGGTTTTTTAATTGAACCAACAACCAGAAACCAACAACCAAAAACCACTCAACCTTGAAACTGATAGAATGGATAAGAATACTATCACGGGATTTATACTGATTTTCGGCATCCTACTCGTCTGGAATATGATGATGGCTCCGGAGGCGCAAAAGCAATTGGAGGAAAAACAACGAATACAGGACTCCATCGCCCAAGTCGAAAAGAAATTGCAGGAGGAAACAATCCCTGAAACTTCACCTACTACGACTGATACCCCTCCACAAACACCCGAAATAATACAAGATTCCCAAGCTATAGCAAAAGCAGAAACTTTACTGCAAATGCAATATGGCGCCTTTTACCCATCCGCAAAAGGAGAAGAAAAAGAAATCACCCTGGAAAACAACGTAATGAAGGTCACCTTTACCAATAAAGGAGGGCACATCAAATCGGTATTGCTAAAAGAACACTTCAAAATACTTCGGGATGAAAATCACGTGGAGACCAAAGTGCCACTTTATTTGATGGAAGATGAAAAAGACCGTTTTGAGTATTTATTGCCGGTGGCCGATGCGGCAAAAGGGACCATAAGTTCACAAGAGTTGTTCTTTACACCAACTGTTTCCGGCAATACCATCACTTTTACAGCCGATGCAGGCAACGGCCGTTCGTTTGAACAAAAATATGTTTTGAATGACAACAGCTACGGTGTCGATTATGACGTGAAATTCAATGGTCTGGGAAATGTTCTAAAAACCGGAAACGATGCCATCTCCTTTAATTGGCTGAACCATCTCGACAAACTGGAATTGAACTACCAGTACGAGCAGATGTATTCCTCGGTGTATTTCAAAGAAAGTGATGACGACTATGACTACTGTAGCTGTACCAGCAATGACGAGGAAGATTTGAACAGCGACCCCATCGCTTGGATGGCTCACTCCAACCAGTTTTTTGCGACTATTTTGATGGCCAAAGGCAAACCGTTCAAAGGGGGTGTATTTGAGACAAGAGTCGTGGACAGGGATAAAATAAAAGACAGTCCGGATCTTAAAGTCCTAAACACAAAACTCCAGATTCCAACCGATCAGGAAACCTTTGCCATGCATATGTACCTCGGCCCGAAAGATTACGAGGTACTCCAAGAATATGGCCAGGAGGTGAAATACATCGTTCCATTTGGCCGGAGTATCATTGGTACCGCAAATCGTTGGATCATCCGGCCTTTGTTTAATTTTTTGTCCGGTTTCCTAGGGGCGAAAGGAATCATTATTTTGGTATTGACCCTGATCGTAAAAGTTGCGCTCTATCCATTGATGTACAAGATGTTGTATTCACAAGCAAAAATGGCTGCTTTGAAACCTCAGATGGCTAAAGTGAAGGAAAAATTCAAAGACGATCAACAGCAGGCCCAAATGGAAACCATGAAGATGTACCGCGAATTTGGGGTAAACCCACTCAGCGGATGCATGCCGATGGTCTTGCAGATGCCGGTCTGGATTGCTTTGTACCGGTTCTTCCCGGCCTCGATCGAGTTCCGTCAGGAAGGCTTTTTATGGGCAACAGACCTCTCCAGCTATGACCCATTCTTTTGGTTGCCGTTCAATATTCCGTTTACGGATCAATCTCACCTGAGTCTCTTCACACTGCTGTGGGTCATCAGTACACTCATCTACACTTATTACAACATGCAGCAGATGGATATGGCCAACATGGGTGGCGCCAATGCAAAGATGATGAAGTACATGCAGTTCTTGATGCCAGTATTCTTCCTCTTCTTTTTCAACAACTTTGCGTCGGGACTTACGGCCTACCTGGTGTTCAGTACTGTTATCAATATTGCACAGACCTTGATTACCAAAAACGTGATTATTGATAAAGAAAAAATTAAAAAAGAACTGGAGGCCCACAAGAAGAAACCCAAAAAGAAGAGTGGCTTTCAAAGCCGACTGGAGGAAGCCATGAAACAGCAGCAAGCATTGGCAGCTCAGCGTGAAGCAGCAAAAAAGAAAAGAAAAAGATAGCAGTAGAGGAATTTGTAAATTGGTGATTCTGCTGGTGATCTGACTCTTATTGGCAGGACAGCTAATTTGCAAATTCACTAAACTACTTATTGAAACATGAAAATCAACATACTTTCCATCGCTACCCTCGTTTTAGCCGTTTCATTTTTTGCCTGTGACCAGAAGAAAGCGCAGGTGACACCAACCAACAATAGCTCCGATAAAAAAGAGTCCGTCCAAAAAGATACCCAGGACGATGCAGGTGACGCCCCGGCGGATAAACCCTACCAGACAGTTGGTTATAAAAAAACGGCTTGTTTTGGTAAATGTCCGGTTTATGAAGTAAAATTTTTCACCAATAATACGGCTACCTGGAACGGCAAAATGAACGTCGACCGGATGGGACTTTATGAAGCGCGATTGGAAGGAAAAATGATCAGATCCATCCGTGACAAAGCCCATGAATTGGGATTCTTCGATCTTCATCCTGAATATCCTATTGAACATAAAGTGGCCGACCTCCCCTCCACGATTACTTATGTAAGAATTGGAGACACAGAGAAAATCGTCAAAAACACCCACGAAGGCCCGGAAAAATTAGCAGCATTCGAAGCCTACATCGAATCCATCATCAATAAACTGAATTGGCAAAAAACCATCGCAAAGGATTGATTATTAATGAAGGATGAAAAATGATGAATGAAAAATATTCTTCATTCATCATTTTTCATTCTTCATTCTTCATCAACTCTCCCCTATTTACCCAACTCCACAGCCCGGTCCATGGCGGCCATAGCTCCGCTGATAATATCCTGATAAAGAGAGGTTTGAGAGTAGGAAAGCAAGGCTGCCTCCGTAGTCCCACCTTTCGAAGCCACTCTTTTTATCCATTCTTCACAAGTATTGTCATCCTTCCGAAACAGATCAATGGCCCCTTTAAAAGTCTGGCTTACCAGCAGTTCAGATTCAGACGCTGAAAAGCCCAAATTCCTGCCTGCCTCGATCAGGGCCTTCATAAAAAAGAAAACATAAGCAGGGCCACTTCCGGAGATCGCAGTCGCAGCATCAATCAATTTTTCATCTTCCACATAAATGGTTTTGCCGGTGGTATTCAGTAGGTTCTGTACCATGACCAATTCGATGCGGGTAACATCATCGGTGGATGTAAAGGCCGTCATGCCCATGCCGATCTGGGCAGGAAGGTTTGGCATGGCCCTGATGATTTTTGGTGCCCCCAATCCACCGGCGATGTTCTCCATTTTAACACCTGCCATGATCGAGAGGAAGACTTGTTGTGGGTCTATCATTGGCTTCATGGAAGCAAACAAATGCCCTGAGTCCTGGGGCTTCACTGCCAGTATAACCAAATCCGCCTCGGCAAGGCATTCTTCCGGGTGTTTACAAATGGAGCCGATATTTTCTTTGGCAAGCTCCTCCCATTTATCGGGTGATTTTTCCAAAATCATCAAATCTTCTTTGGTCGTGATATGGGAATGTAAAAAAGCCCTTGCATAGGTTTTTCCCATATTGCCGCCGCCAACGATCAGTATTTTCATTTTAATAATAATTGGAAAAAGGTGCCAGTAAGAATATTTCTGACACCCCTTTGTATATGTCAATTTTAAAAATGGCTAATTGATCAGGTTAGGAGTAGATGAGCATTTGAGCGGCAAATGTAGATTTTCCTGAAGAATAGGCCCATGAGTTTTATCATTAATTATGGAATGTCCTGATCAGTGCATCCGGACTGGCCCCTTCCAGTCAGGATCAAATCTAACTTATGCTATATCCAAGGATTCAAGCAGGGTTTTCCCCCAGAAAGGCCAGATAGAAAATTCGGTCATTTTCCCATCTAACAAAAGTCATTAGAGAAAAGCATGATTCTTCATTACATTTGGCTTTACGATTTTTTAAAATTCATTCCGCTCCGATCAAGGAGAAAAGAAAACTGTACAGCTACATGTTCACCATTGAAGATTTTCAAAAAGTAAAAACCCGGAACGACCTCATCAAGATTGCCAACCGCAAAGGCATTGACCTTAAAAGGCGATTGCGCAATCAACGGTACGAAAACGAGCTTAAGACGCTGCAAGCGGAAATGGTCAACCTCCAAAGGTGGATCGCCAGAAAAAAGATGCGGGTGGTCGTCATTTTTGAAGGAAGGGACGCTGCCGGCAAAGGTGGTTCTATCAAGCGCTTCAGAGAGCACCTGAATCCACGCTCCATGCGGGTCGTTGCCCTGGCCAAGCCCTCCGAAGTCGAGCAGGGACAATGGTACTTCCGCCGCTACATCAAAGAGTTGCCCAACCCTGGTGAGATCGTTTTTTTCGACCGGAGTTGGTACAACCGGGCAGTCGTGGAGCCTGTTATGGGATTTTGTACGGCCAAACAATATGAACGCTTCATCATGCAGGTCCCGGAGTTTGAGCACATGATGTATGAAGATGGCGTTACCATCATTAAGTTTTGGTTCTCCATTTCAAAAATGGAACAAAAAAGGCGGTTTGAATCGAGGCTCCGCAACCCTCTGAAACGATGGAAGTTCAGCCCGGTGGATATGAAAGGCCAGGAACTCTGGGATAAATACACCTACTACAAAGAACAGATGTTCGCTAAAACCCACACCACTTTCAGTCCATGGATTATTGTAAAAACCAACGATAAACGAACTGCCAGGCTGGAGAGCATGCGTTATGTGCTTTCTCAGTTTGAATACACGGGAAAAAAGCGCTCGAAAGCTGTGATCCTACCCGACCCCAATGTCGTTTTCCGTTACCATCGGCTGGCCGAGCAAATTGATATTTAATTATGAAAAAAAATAAATTAGAATTATCTGAAGAGGATTTGCAAACGTTGAATTCCAAAATGGGACTGAAGTACCTGCTGGCCGACAACAAAGTCAATGTTGAAAAAGCACTGCGCCTCGCAAAATATGAAAACAAGCTCCGGGAACTGCAGGTTGAGCTGATCAAGCTGCAGAATTGGGTGATCAATGGCGGCCAAAAAGTGGTCATCCTCTTTGAAGGACGCGATGCGGCCGGTAAAGGTGGGGCCATCCGCCGCATTGCCGCCCACATCAACCCCCGCCACTACCGAATAGTCGCCTTGCCCAAACCCACGCCGGAAGAAGAAGGCCAGTGGTATTTCCAGCGTTATGTCAATCGGTTGCCGAAACCAGGGGAGATTGTCTTTTTTGACCGAAGTTGGTACAACCGGGCAGTCGTTGAACCTGTCAACGGCTTTTGTACCCAGAAAGAGTACGAGACTTTTATGGGGCAGGTCAATGCTTTTGAACAGATGATCATCGAATCCGGGACTTACCTCATCAAGTTTTATTTTTCCATTACCAAAGCAGAACAGGCCCGTCGTTTTAAAGACATCAAAAGAGACCCCCTCAAAAAATGGAAAATGACACCAGTGGACGAACGGGCACAAGAACTCTGGCACAAGTACACCAGGTACAAGAATAAAATGTTCGAAAAAACGAACCTGCCAACTTCTCCCTGGGTCATCATTGATGCCGACCGCAAAACTTCTGCCCGCATCGAGGTCCCTGAATATATATTGAAAACGATACCTTACAATGGGAGTACCGAACCGGAGATCGGCAGTTGACCGAAATGATACACAAGTAAAAATGACACTTTCAGCTTGACAAATGCTTGATTTCCAAGCCAAAAAAACGCTGTTTCAGGCAGGGGAAAAGTGTTATTTTTTTCCGCCTGCTTAAGCACTTTGATGGGTGGAGCTAATGGTTATTTCAAAATATTCATACGCAGAAATTTTTGTTTGAGTAAATGAAATTTCAGTCAAACACTTCGAACATACATTTGATCAAAAAAAATAGGGCGGCTTAAACAGCCGCCCAAATCGGTTTGTGGAATAGCCTCTCTGGCTACATCTTCGGTTGAAACATGGGGTAAATTAAAGACGCTTCGACATTAACCTATCTACTCTCGTAAGACAAGTTATTAATGAATCGATCATTGATCGCTTCCTTCAACTGTGTAAGTTCGGTATTAAAGAATGGGAATAAATGGTGGGATTATAGTCGGTTTCTCGTAAAAGGCGAGAAAATATGCTGCTAAGGTAAAAACTCTTTCATATTGAACAAATAATTCATCTGAAAACTACACGTGAATCTCAATTGCTGACAACTATATTCCTACAGTCAAAATATGCTCACAGCTTATTACTTTTGCCCACCCTCATCAACCAATCACCGTTAACCATTCACCGTTCACCGATTAAATAAATGACCTACGATAATTTTACGCTAAAAGCGCAAGACGCCATCATGAAAGCCCAGCAAGTCGCTGCCGGCCTCAACCAGCAAAATGTGGGCATTCCGCACTTGCTCCGTGGTATTTTGAAAACAGATGAAAACGTAGCCACGTTCTTGTTTGAAAAATCCGGTGTCAGCATGGCCATGCTCAACCGGAAAATTGAAAATGGAATCAAAGCTACCCCAAAAGTAAGTGGCTCTGACAAACAGTACTTGACCCCCGAAGCCAACAAAGCACTGGCCAGGGCCAAAAAAATGTTGCCTGATTTTGGAGACAAATACATCGGCGTAGAATTAATGTTATTGGGCATTCTGCAAGGCAACGATTCATTCGGTAAAATGCTCAAACAACTCGGCGCTTCCGAGGAAGCCATGCGCTCGGCTATTCAAGACCTCCGGAAAGGAGAAAAAATCACTGAGCAAAGTGGAGATGAATCGATGAATGCCCTGACCCGTTTCGCAGTAAATTTAAACCAGCAGGCCGAGGAAGGGAAACTTGACCCCATCGTCGGACGGGACGAAGAGATCCGGCGAGTTTTACACATTTTATCCAGAAGAAAAAAGAACAATCCGATCCTCGTAGGGGAGCCGGGAGTTGGTAAAACGGCCATTATCGAAGGGATTGCCTGGCGCATCGTCAGTCAGGATGTGCCCGATAATCTGAGGACAAAAAAAATCTATACACTGGACATTGCGGGGCTGCTGGCCGGTGCCAAATTCAAGGGTGATTTTGAGGAACGGCTGAAAGGCATCATCAAACAGGTACAAAAGGCAGCCGGTGAAATCATTTTATTTATTGATGAAATTCACAACCTCGTGGGTGCAGGAGGTGGAAGCGGGGCAATGGATGCCGCCAATATCTTAAAACCGGCACTCGCCCGTGGCGAACTCCGCACCATCGGTGCCACTACCCTCGATGAATTTCAAAAACACTTTGAAAAAGATCAGGCACTCGTTCGTCGTTTTCAAAAAGTATTGGTGGAGGAACCGAGCATTCCTGATACGGTTTCTATTCTCAGGGGCATACAAGACAAATATGAAATGTATCATAAAATCGACATTCGGGACGACGCACTGGTCGCAGCCGCCGAATTGTCGGACCGATATATTTCTGATCGATTTTTACCGGACAAAGCCATTGACCTGATTGACGAAGCGGCTGCCAAGCTGCGTTTGGAGCTGGATTCCGTCCCGGAAGAAGTGGACGAATGGGACCGGAAAGTCCGCCAGTTGGAAATTGAACGGGAAGCCCTAAAAAGAGAAGGCGACAACGCAAAGGTCAAAAAACACGACAGTTTGATCGCCAACGCCAAAGAGATTCGGGACAGTGTACGGGCCAGCTGGAAAAACGAGAAGGAAGTGGTCGACGAAATACAGAACATCAAAAAGCAGATGGAGGAGTTGGAAATGGAAGCTGATAAGGCGGAGCGACATAGCGAACTGGATGTGGTAGCCAAAATCCGTTACGGCGACCTGCCCAAAATGCAAAAGAAACTTGCTGACGTTGAGAAAAAACTGGACAAACTGCCCGAAGAAAGCCGCTTTACCAACGATGAAGTCACCGCAGAGGACATTGCAGAAACAGTAGCCCGCTGGACTGGCATCCCCGTTTCGAAAATGCTGCAAAGTGAAAAGCAAAAGCTACTGACGCTCGAAAACACCCTGCACGAAAGATTGATCGGACAGGACCAGGCAGTGAGGGCCGTCTCCGATGCTGTGCGCCGCAGTCGGGCTGGCATGCAGGACGAAAACAAACCAATTGGTTCTTTCATTTTTCTCGGCCCCACCGGAGTTGGAAAAACAGAATTGGCAAAAGCCCTTGCCGAAACCCTCTTCAACGACGAAAATGCCATCGTCCGGCTCGATATGAGTGAGTACATGGAAAAACATAATGTCAGTCGCCTGGTCGGAGCGCCTCCAGGTTACATTGGTTATGATGAAGGGGGACAGTTGACGGAAGCGGTGCGACGCAAACCCTACTCTATCATTTTGTTGGATGAAATCGAAAAAGCTCATCCAGACACGTTTAACATCCTGCTCCAGGTACTGGACGATGGCCGCCTGACCGACAACAAAGGCCGCCAGGCCAATTTTAAAAACACCATCATCATCATGACCTCCAATATGGCGGCTGAGAAAATCCTAGAGAATTTTGAAGACCTCGAAGCCGTCGGGGAAGAACACCGGGACGACATCATCAACACCACCCGGGACGAAGTGATGGAAACGTTGAAAGAAGAATTCCGTCCGGAGTTTTTAAACCGGATCGATGAAATCATCATGTTCCTGCCTTTGACCCGTGAAGAGATCAAGCAGATTCTTTTGTTGCTGATGCGGAAGGTTGAGAAACAATTAAGCCGCCAGCGGCTGAGAATTCAATTGACCAAAAAAGCTCTCGACTATTTGGCCGAAGCTGGTTACGATCCACAATTTGGTGCCAGGCCGATGAAACGTGCGTTGCAGGATTTATTAATTGATGATTTATCAAGAGAATTACTGGCCAGTACTTTTACTGCCGGCGATGTGGTTTATGTGGACGAGAAAAACGATGAACTGACTTTTTCAAATAAAAAAAATGAAAACGCTAAAACGGTTACCGATTGGCGGAAGGAATTAAATAAACCAGCTACCTCCATAAAAAAAGAAATTAAAAAAAGCCCCAGGCGCAGCCGTGGAAAAAACAAAAGGGAAAAACAATTTGACGAATTAAAAAAAGCAACGGATGACTTGAACGAAGCGGTTAAGGAAGTCAAAAAAGAAAATTAAATTAAATCGAACATAATGAAATCAATGGACGCATCTCTTGTTTTGCCCAACAGCAAAATATTTTTTCTAATAATTCAGTTCTGCTTTTTACCGGCTCTTTTTTTTGCTCAAAACCAATTTTCAAAAACTCATTGGAAAACAATCGAAAATAAAGACAACTTAAAAAAAGCATTTTTTGAAATTGAATCATACGATAGCGAAAAAGAAAAAAAGCATTCCTTCAAAAGGACGGACTATTATTCCAAAACTGGAAAAGAAGACAGCACCTTTTTCATTAGCAAAAGTTACGCTTATAAAAAATACTACGATTACGACTCCCTGTTAACGATAAAAACAATTCATTACAGAAAAATTGGAGAAGCTCCGAACGGTTATGATTCCACCGTTTACAAATTAAGCGGTCAGAATCCCATTTATTCTCGATTTACTTACAGCAATGGCAGCAACAATGAAATGAAATACATTTATTCGGCTGGCCGACCGATTAAAGTTTACAAAGTCCAGGACAAAAAAATTAATTCGATCCAAAGAATAACCCACTTCAATGATTCACTGAAAGCCTTTATTTTACATCATAGTTTCAAAAAAAAATCTCCAAAGGAGAAAAAAATGTTCGATGATGTTTTTTTGGATAAATTAACTTACGACACGGTTCACAAATACGTTTATCATTCTATTGAAGACACCTTGATTTATGACCATTACAAGTATGGAAAACTTTATATGAGTGTAAAAGACTACCAGGGAGGGGATAAAACAATTTTGGAACAAAAAATATTTTCAGATAAAAACACCTGCACGCACTATATCATGGAAAGCACAGACACAAGTTTTAAAAAAACCACCATTCATTTTTACAAAACAAATACATCATTCGCGCCGGTGGAAAAACTGACTGCAATACATACAACTGACAAAGAGAAAAAAATCAGTAAAACTTTTGGAAAAAAGACACAAGAATCAAAGGAAGAAATTCTTTTCAAATATAAATATGACGACCGGGGCAACTGGATCGAAAAAATCGCCCGTCAGGATCAAAAAGTCATTTATAAAGAATTAAGGACTTTTGAATATTACCCTTGAAACACGTCGATTCTCTCTGCGTAAAATCATTTGAAAAAAATTAAACCCATTTTATACCCAGCTTTTTGTTATGAAAAATTCCTTGGAAAATGCCCGCTACCTACTAAGAAACAACCGCGTTTTTTCTGTTTTATCAGAAGACGAATTGGATGAAATTTTATTAATTGCCGAAAGAAAAGTTTATAAAAAAGACGAGGCTGTTTTTCAAAAGGATGAAACTGCCCACAATATGTTTTTGGTCGAAAGCGGTTCTTTCATCCTGAACCTGCCCAACAGTGATTATAAAACTTTCGAGCCTGGGAGCCTCTTTGGTGAAATAGCTGCAATCAATGACAATATGCGGTCGGGAACGGTGCGGGCAGCCGACCACTCTTCTGTCTTTACCATTTGTGGAGACAGATTATTTGACAAGGAATTCGTCAAGCCGGAAACCTCCCTAAAAGTTTTGCGGGCCTTGTCGGTTAAAATTTCCAACTACCTGCGGTCCAGGGAGCAGACTTCGACTATTAAATTAATTCAAGAAGGCGAAACTGAACACGTGGAATTTAAATCTTCTCTCCGTTGGAACACTTACACCAATAAAAAAGACCAGGCCATTGAGCATGCTTGTTTGAAAACGCTCGCAGCATTCATGAATTCCGAGGGCGGCACGCTGTTGATCGGCGTGAAAGACGACGGTGAAATTTTAGGTTTAAAAAACGACCAGTTTCAAAATGAGGATAAAATGCTGCTGCACATCACAAAACTGATCAATGATAGAATCAGCCCGCTGCACAGTAAGTTTGTGGATTTGATCATCGAAGAAATAAAAGGCAAAGCTGTTTTGAGGGCCGATTGCGAAGCAGCAACCATTCCAGCGTATTTGACTTTTCAAAAAGAGGATCACTTTTACGTGCGTACCGGTCCTTCGACAGTAAGCTTGAGTATCCGCAAATTGTACGATTATATAAAAATGCGGTTTAAATAACACGGACAGCCAGTCCATCACATAGGTTCTAACAGTATAGCCAAAATCGTTTTGATTCCTTCCACATAATTTCCGACCCTGATATTTTCATTTGGACTGTGCTGATTATTATCCCTGTTCACAGTCGGC
Organism: Bacteroidota bacterium; assembly: GCA_039819485.1. Classification (GTDB taxonomy): domain Bacteria; phylum Bacteroidota; class Bacteroidia; order Chitinophagales; family Saprospiraceae; genus UBA6168. The sequence goes on from JBCBRY010000008.1 coordinate 94,803, forward strand.
ACCGTTACGGCAGGTACACCAAGCGTAGTCACAAAAGGAGAAATGGGAATCGAACCTCCGGATGTCCGAATCTTGACCGGTTCTTTTCCAAATGCATTGACCATTGCTCTCGATAACCATTTCCCGATGTCCGAATCAAACTCCGTTCGAAAAGCTTTATATGAAATCTCGGATTCAAACTGGCAAATATTTGCGTGAGTCACCCGCTCACGGCTGTTTGGTTTGCGGTCCAATATCAAATAGCCTTGATCTTCGATGTGTTTTTTAATTAATCCGATCAAGCGTTCCGGGTCACTTTCCAGCACCAGTCTGACATCAATTTCTGCAATGGCCGAAGCTGGAACAATCGTCCGCTTTTCCTCCCGAACCCAGCCTGACTGCAAGCCTCGAATATTAAGCGATGGATATTGTAAAGCCTCCTGATAGTTCGGAGCGACACCATCCGACTTGGCTACACCAATTTTGGTTCTGATTTCTTCCTCATTGTCGGGTACCGCTGCAAGAATAGCCTTTGTTTTTTCATCCAAATAGATGCCATCGTAAAAACCGGGAATGGTCACCCTCCCGGCCGGATCTTTCATGCTTGCCAGTAGTTGGCTCATTTTAAGAGCAGGGTTGGGACAATAATTTCCGTAGTGCCCGCTGTGCTGTGGAAAGGTCGGGCCGAAAACGGTCAAAGTGATCGTTGCGATGCCCCTTGCCCCAAAAGTCAGGGTGGGTTCATTGCTGATATGACGGGGGCCATCAAAAATCACAAAGGCATCGGCCGCCAGGTCGGTGCGGTACTTTTCAACAGCCTTTGGCAATTGAGGCGAACCGAGTTCTTCTTCAAAATCCATGATGACCTTTAAATGAAAATCAGTTTGCCTGCCCATTTTTTCAAGCGCGTCGATAGCCGCCAGATACATCACGCAAGGACCTTTGGCATCAGAGGCAGAACGGGCAAAAACCCGCCAATCAGGATTTAAATCACCATTTAGTTTTTGCCATGGAATCTCGACCCAACCTTCTCCTTCACGTTGTTCTTTTAAAACGGGTTTGTACGGGTCTTCCTGAAACCAGTGACTTGGATCGGTGGGCTGGCCGTCGAATTGCAAGTAGGCCAACATCGTCCTGGCATGCTCTTTTTGACTGTTTTTTTCCGCCAACAACAGCGGCACCGTTGGCGTTTCCAGTACTTTTAATTTGAAGCCCCTTTCTGTAAATTCATTTTTGGCCCAGTTGAAGTTTTTCTCAATTTCCTCCGGGAAATGTGCGTCGTTGGGGATGGATAACAATTCGTACAATTTATCGAAAGATGCATGTGCGCCTTCAAGTGCTATTTTGTCCAGATCATGTTGTGAAAATGCAGCGCTGAAAAAGAATAGCAAGAAAATGAGTAAGCCGTTTTTCATTTTATTTAATTTTGAACCATCGGTAACACGGGGCCTCAAACCAAAATCTGCTCAAAGTTTTTCAGCCGGCCCAGTCATCGTAAATATCTAAAATTCAACCTTTTAAAATGAAAAAAATACTGCCTCTTTTGGCGATTGTACTAATTGCCGGAGCTACTTATTTCTTGTTCTTTGCCGAAAAACCTTCAACGGACATGCATCAGGCAAAATCAGATTTAACCCTCTCAGCCATTGAACTATATGCTGATTTCAGGCAGGACGAAGCGGCCGCCAATGAGAAGTTTCTGAATAAAACACTGGTCGTACAAGGGGAGGTTATTGATGTTTCCGCAGGCAAAAATGGAATGCCTCAATTAAAGTTGTATAGCAAAGGGACTTCTTTCGGTGTGAAATGCCTGATGGACAAAGAGAGCCAACAAAAGAGAATGGAATATCATTTAGGAGAGATCGTCAAACTCAAATGCATCTGTATGGATTATTATAACGATGTTGAACTGACAAACTGTGTAGAGGTAGAATGAGTTATGAGTCATGGAATCACAGACGGGTAGGTCCGAGTGCAATTTCAAAACTCATAACTCATGCGAATCAATCATGGATTATTTATTGGCACCAAAGCTGGCCAGATCTACGACGAAGCCATCTATTTTTTTATTTTTCAATAAATTATCCTGATAGACTTTTGCCTCGCCCCTGGTTTCAAAAGAACCCAAAACAACTTTGTACAACATCTGGTCGCCAGTTCCTTTTTCTACATTCACAATGATGCTTTCAAACCATTCTCCCTGCAATTCAGCGATTTTTTTGAACAAGGCGTTTTGAGATGTCAAAGAAGCAACCTGCACACCAAAGCCCTTAGCTTCCGGACGTTTTAAGGCGATCTCATATAAACCAACCTGCGCATAATCCTGCTCTGTAACCAATACTGCTTTTGAGGCAGCAGCCGATTCTTTTTTGGGAGCTGGCTCAGCCGCAGAAGGCTTTTCGTTCACTTTCAATTTGCTACTGGTTACTTTTTCTTCCTTTGCAGGTTTGGGCGACTTAGGAGTTGTTGCAGGTTGAATACTCGCAGCGGGAGTAGGCGTTGTTTCAATTCTGGCCTCCGGTTGATTGGCGGGAGTAGGAGTTTCTTCCGGGCGTTCTGTATCGGCAGCAACGATGGCTTCTGAGGCCGGTTTTACGATCTCAACCCTCACTCTCGAAACACCTTTATCAACCAATCCGATGCTGTTGGCAGCTGCCCGTGAGATTTCGATAATCCGTCCACTGATAAATGGGCCACGATCATTGACTCGCACCTGAACGGCTTTTTTGCTTTCCAAATCGATCACCTTCACCATTGTACCGAATGGAAGGGTTTTGTGGGCAGCTGTCATTTTTCCCTTGTCATACAATTCACCGCTGGCGGTGGGCTTGCCTTGGAAAAGGTCAGAGTAATAGGAAGCGATCCCAAATTCGTCGTCCTGGGCAAAAACTGAAGTGGTCAAAAAGAGGTTCAACAAAATGATTTTGAAGGTAATTTTCATGGTTGGTAAGTTTAGCTTTTATTGGTAAATGATCAGTGGTGAGAGTTGAACTTGGTAAATATTTACCATTTAACTTTCAACTTCCGACATTACTTGTAAAAAGTTCTTGGTTCTAATGTGAATTGTAATGATTCAAAAGTAAAGCATAAGTGCCTAAATATCAATGGCAAAGGAAATGCTTTTATTGCATATTTCCACCAACAAAATCATGCCTTATTGGAGATGGACAGCCGAATGCAGTCGGTAGTCAGCCGAACGAGACTTTTATCTTTGAACTGAACAATGGTTTCAGATGTTCAGGGGGTGATAAAAATTTCCCTTTGGATAGTTGTATTTTTGCAGTTATTCTTTGAAGATAATTGTACTGATATTGGTACTTGTACTGAGAAGACGAAGTGAATAGGAGTCGCAATCGGCCTCTCGTCCGTTCGGCGCAAGGCAGGACCTGATGGAGCAAGTGCACCAATGTTATATTTCAATACAGACAATAGCTAACGGCCGCAGGCCAAAAGCCATCAAAAAATGAGTAAAAACGGAAGAGTCTTAGTAGCCATGAGTGGCGGAATAGATAGCACAGTGACTGCCATGATGATGCATGAGCAAGGCTATGAAGTAGTCGGCATTACCATGAAAACATGGGACTACGCGTCATCTGGTGGTTCAAAAAAAGAAACGGGTTGTTGCAGCCTCGATTCTATCAACGATGCCCGGCAGGTCGCGGTTGACATGGGTTTTCATCATTTCATCGTTGATATCCGCGAAGAATTTGGAGACTATGTAATCGACAACTTTGTGGACGAGTACATGGCTGGGCGTACCCCCAACCCTTGTGTGCTGTGCAATACCCATATTAAATGGAACGCCTTGCTTAAAAGAGCGGACCAACTGGATTGTGAATTTATCGCTACCGGGCATTATGCTAATATTGAAGAATTTGAGGGGCGGAAATTCGTGAAGAAAGCCGTCGACCGCAACAAAGACCAGTCGTACGTTTTATGGGGCCTGACACAAGAATGCCTCGAAAGGAGCCACTTTCCCCTTGGCCCATACACAAAACCGGAAGTTCGCCAAATGGCGTATGACCGTGGCTACTCCGAATTGTCGAAGAAGAGCGAGAGTTACGAAATCTGTTTCGTTCCTGACAATGATTACCGCAGTTTCCTGAAACGCCGTGTGGACGGCCTGGAAGAAAGAGTTGCAGGTGGCAATTTCATCACGACCAGTGGTGAAGTTTTGGGTGCGCATGCAGGGTATCCATTTTATACCGTGGGTCAGAGGAAAGGATTGGGGATTGCTTTTGGTGAGCCAATGTACGTTACTGAAATTCGCCCTTCGTCCAATGAAGTTGTTTTGGGCAAAGAAGTTGACCTGATAAAGAACGGGATGAAAGTTTCGCAAATCAACTCTATGAAATACCGCCAGATACCTGAGGGATTGGAAGCCGTTACCAAGGTGCGATATCGGGACGGCGGCACATTCAGCACACTGCACAACGATGGCCCCAATGTTGAGGTTCGCTTTATGGCCAATGTAAAAGGGATCGCTCCCGGGCAATCCGCCGTTTTTTATGAAAATGATGATGTAATTGGTGGAGGAATTATTTCCCGTTAACAAGATATCAAAGAATAATTCCCGTTCCCCTTTCTTAAACTGGAGGATCATTGAAATTGGAAATCAGAAAAGGAAATTTTATTTTGATGAAAATCATATTTAGAAGTTGTTTAATTTCCCAGTTTTTTAATTGCTAATTAAGTCTTTGGTACGAATGATACTTTTCAGATTCATATTAACATTTTGTCTGCTTACAGTTTTCATTTTCTCCTGCAAAACGGTAGAGGACAATTTCGACACTGATCTGGGACACGATTATCTGAGATTGGAAGTGGGGAAATTTATCGAATATGAAGTCGATTCCACTATTTACGATCCAACGGGTGACTCAACGGTTTTTTCCACCAGGTCTTATTTGAGGGATGTTATTGTCGATACTTTATTAAACAATGTCGGGGATATTCTTTATCGAACTGAGCGCTCGTTTAGAAGAGATACTTTGGACAATTGGCAGATCCAAAAAGTATTTACACAATCCATAGAGGGCAATCAGGGAATTCAAACCATCGACAATTTACGGTTGATCAAACTGGCGTTCCCCATTCAGGAATTTAATTCCTGGAACCCGATCGTGCATATCGATCCTAATACCCAAATAATCGTGGCGGGAGAAACCCTCAGGCCGTTCTTACAGGATGGCATATGGCGGGCCCGCATTTTAGAAGCTGAAATCCCCGATACAGTTGGCAATTTTTCCTTTGATGAAACGATTACCTTGCGGGAAGTCAATACCACCAGCTATTCGTTCGAAGAAATTCAGCTGAACCCCGATAGCCTTCGAACCATCGAAGACGATTCACCGATTGAATTGAGAGTCTCTCATGAAAAATATGCAAAAGGGGTAGGTTTGGTCTACCGGGAAAGATGGATACTGGACACGGACAAATGCCAGCAGGAATGCAATCCCCTTGAAATAAACTACCTCAACTGTTACGACCCGTGTTTCAATTCCTGCCTGGCCAACGGCTCAGACTCCCTTTCCTGCGAAACGAATTGTAACTTTGTGGATTGTGTCAATCAATATTCCAATTTTAATGATTGCCGCAATTTTTGCGAAGCCCTTCCCTGGGTTGACAAAGCGACCAAAGGATTTATTATGCGTATGCGAGCCATCCGATTTAATTGAGAATGAAAAATTAAAAAGTTAATTGATTTTTCATTCTTCATTCTTCATTCTTCATTTAAAAAATGCTGGATAAATTTATTTCAATTGGTTTCACTAAAAAAACGTATGGTTCGAAAGGCCAGGTTAAAATGGTCATTGAAGAACCGTATGTCGATGATGTATTTAATTGTGATTTTATTTTCATCAATTATATGGGAAAGCCGCTCCCGTTTTTTATTGAATCCATTGAGGAAATGGGGGATTTGTTATTAAAAGTAGAAGACATTGATTCTCCAGAAACAGCAAAGAAAATTGTGGCAAAAGAATTATTATTGAGAGAAAAAGATATTTCCGAAAAAATAAATACAAAAGAAGAAAGTCATTTATTTTTTAAAGCATTAATTAATTATGTAATCGTGGATGAGGAAAAAGGAAGAATTGGCAGCATAAAAGAAATACAGGAATTGCCGCAACAGGAATTAGCGGTTGTCAATTATGAAGGAACAGAATTATTGATCCCGCTCCACCCTTCTTTGATCAAAGATATTAATGAAAAGGATTTAACAGTTATCATGCACTTGCCCGAGGGACTATTAGATATGTCTTAGGTTTTTCAAAGAGGTGCAACGCGGAACACGCGATGTTCGCGGAGTAGAGAACTCTGCGAACATCGCGTGCTCAGCGTGACCTTTAAACATTTAAGAATCAGCTTGGCTCCACTCCCCCATCCAGGAAATCCTGGTACTCTTTCAGTTTGTCCCACTCTCCATTGGCGGCCATTCCAGCTTGAGTCGGCCAGGTGTCTGGTTTCGAAATGCGATAGCGTGGCCCTGCATCATCCAGCATTTTTTGTAAAGTTTCCACGGCAGTATCAGCCAGTTGGCGCCAGGTGTGAATGCCGATATTGTTACAGAGTTCTTCAATTTTTGGCCCGATGCCTTCTATTTTTTTCAGGTCATCTTTTTCAGTTGTAACCACGGCAGCTGCTCCCATCGCACCAGCCGCCGCTGTGGCCATTCCTCTGCTTGAGGGTTCATTGCCATCCCCACTGCCTTTCGATTCTTCACATGCTTTTAATTTATTGGTCAAAACAGTAACATCACCTTCCAGGGCACTGACCCGCGTCCGCCTTTTGTTAAAGTCTTTTTCCAATTCTTCATATTTATATTTCAAACTGGAATGCTCAGCTTCCAGCTCCCGGTGTTGAGAACTGAGCCGCTCATGTTCGCGTTGTAATTCGCCATGTAGGCGACGGTATTGGTACCATAGAAGATACCCTAAAAGCAGCCCTAATAAAAAAGCGACCAATAGCCAGAGACAAACTTCCAGCGTGTGAGACATTATAGTTTCAGTCATGATAAATGTATTTTTTTCAGGTGCAGGAAATCAGGGGTGCTTGTGTAGCATATTTTTCAACCAATAAAATTCCAAGCTTATGATTTCCTGAACACCTGTATTTTTTAAAAAAATTAAATTCAGTTTTCGATCACGGTCAATACTGCCCTTCGGTTTAGCCTTCTTCCTTCATCAGTATCATTACTGGCGACCGGTTGGCTTTCTCCTTTGGAGTCCGTGGTGATCTTACTGCGATCAATGCCGTTCTTTATTAAAATCGCCCTGATATGCTCAGCCCGGTCACGGCCTAATCGCATATTTAAGTCATCCGCACCGGCGTTATCGGTGTGCCCTACGATTTGAGCATTTCCGCCAGTATCCTTTAATGCCTGGATGACATCTTTCAGACAATCTTCTACTCTTGGATCGACTTCTCTTGTGGCCTTTGCATATGGGAAAAGAACGGTCAAAGAATTATTGGAACCTACAATACATTCTACCTTGTCAGGTTTGGCGGGCGTTTTATAAATGAAAAGAGCGGCCTCAAATGATGAGTCCTCTATTCCATCCGGTTTGTCCTCTAACCTCGAACTGAGTACGACATTCTCTGTATTCAACGGAGGAATAAAAAAGGAATCCAGAATCCACTGAGCTCTGGCCAATCCCATATTGGTGTAGCCATCGGGCGGATTTTCACCTGGGTAATAAAGGCCGGTTATTTCTAATAATTGACCTTCTCCAAGACCGTCGATTTGCGCATTTTTAAACGCTTCGAAGGTCTCTTCATTAGGGATGGGCATGGCATTATCCCATTTGAAAACCAATGGCCTTAAGTCTTTTTCTGGTTCAGGTGTGTCTACAACCGGTATGTCTTCCGGGCCACATAATTGTTTTATATGACAGACATACCATCTTGAGACCACAAAGCACCAAATGATAAACAGGCCAATCGGCAGTAGTGCTAATCTTGGAAACATGTTTAGAATGGATTTAAAGTTGGTAAATAAGACTTTTGTTTTTTGAGTATTGGATGATTACAAAACAGTCACGTGAAGAAAATTTTGGATTGATTGGAGAGCGGATCAAAAATTCGTCATGGGAAGAGGTCAGGGTAATGCCCCTCGGACATTGGTCAAATGTAGGACATTTGGAGGAGATTAAAGAAGAGTTTTAGCCGGAATACAAATTTTTATTTTTTCAATTTGTTCAAATCGCAATACAATATTTGGCAAATTCCGCAATTTGCAAAAGTATTAGCATTCAAACCAGACACCTTCCAATTCATCCAATAGCTCGGCTTCCTCCAGGCTGACTTTTGCCAAAATTGCTTTTAAACGGATCAATTGGCTTTCCGTCTCACTCTTGCGAATGGCCAGGTCGATAAATGCCGTCTCTTCAAAATGTTGCTTCTTGATGGTAAGCCTGGTCTTTTTAACGGCATTCATAACCTCACCCATCATTCCGTACTCAAAATGAATGCGTATGTTGTCTTCTACCAGTTTTTCAATAATCAGACCTTTTGACAATGCGTCCTGGGCGCTCAGTTTATAAGCATTTATCAAACCGGAAGTCCCCAGGAGAGTGCCCCCAAAATAACGTACCACAACGATGAAAACATTGGTCAGTTCATGACTGTCGATTTGCCCGAGAATGGGACGGCCAGCGGTTCCGGAAGGTTCCCCGTCATCGTTCGCCCTAAAGTTGTTCCGGTCCAAACCGATGCGATAGGCATAACAATGATGACGAGCCTTCGGGTGTTCTTTCTTTACTTTCTCCAGGCAATTTTGCCAATCTTCCTCCGACTCTGCCGGGAAGGCATAGGCGAGAAATTTACTGCCTCGATCCCGAAACTCACCCGTGGAAGGTTTGGCCAAGGTCTGAAAGGAATCTTGCAATTTGGGAATTAGTTTAGGCTTTTGAAAAATAAGATTTTGAACAGGAATCAACGATCAGGCAGCCTGGGGAGATGCAGGTGCCATACTCTCAATGTGCTCGATCAGCGCATCCAGGCTCCAGGCATCTTCGATTTTAAAATGACCAACCCGGGTGCGCCGTAGCGCAGATAAATAGGCGCCATTGTTCAAAGCTTTGCCAAAATCGTGGGCCAAAGAACGGATGTAAGTGCCTTTGCTACAACTGACCCTAAAGTCAAGGTTCGGCAATTCAATATTTGAAACTTCAAACGCATGAATATTTACCGGTCTCGATTTTACATCCACTTTTTCGCCTTTACGAGCCCTTTTGTAAAGCGGCTGGCCATCGACTTTGATGGCCGAGTACATAGGCGGGAATTGCTCCAGTTCGCCTTCAAATCGTTTGCGAACGATTTCTATGTCTTCATTTACGATATGATCGAAAGGAAAGGTAGCGTCCGGCTGGGTCTCTGAATCGTAGGATGGAGTGGACGCCCCTAGGGTTATGGTGCCGGTGTACTCTTTATCCAGTCCCTGAAATTCGGTTAGCTTTTTAGTGAACTTTCCTGTGCAGATCACTAAAAGTCCCGTGGCAAGGGGATCGAGCGTTCCGGCGTGGCCAACCTTGATTTTACGGAGATTAAAGGTATGTTTTAAGGTAATCCTGATTTTATTGACCACATCGAAAGAGGTCCAGGAAACAGGTTTATCGACTAACAGGCAAGCGCCTTTTAAGAATTGTTGGGCCGGGAAGGGATCTTCCATTTTTCAAATTTGGATAACGAACATGAAAGCCGGCAGGGTGAATTTTGCTGAATGCAAAAAATCGACCTTTGAAAATTATTGATGAGACTTTACACTGTTCGCTATTAAAAATATATAGTTCGCATCCATTGGGGCCAATGTCTGAATACTTTTGACATTTAGCCATTAAATCTTATGCAAGATAAAAAATTATTGCCAACACAGCAACGATGAAACAGTAGATGGAAAAATAGACCAGTTTACTGTTTTTCACCAATTGAATCATCCATTTACATGCCAACATGCCGGTGACAAAGGCAGCAATGAAACCTGCTGTAAGGGGCCAGACATGGGTGGTTTCCATTAACGCTCCGTCCAACAAGTCTTTGGCGATTTTGCCAAAAATTAATGGGACGACCATCAAGAAAGAAAACCGGGCTGCCTGCTCGCGGTCAATCCCCAACAACACCGAGGTAGAAATGGTTGCCCCGGAACGGGAAATTCCGGGCAAAATCGCAATTGCCTGGGCCAACCCAATCACAAAGGCGTTTTTATAAGAAACCCCTTTATTGGTCGTTTTTGCCTTATCCGCCAGGAACAACAATAATCCGGTGATGATCAGACAACAAGCCACAAGTATGATTTGCCCGTTGAACATGCTCTCAATCTGGTCTTCTAACAAGAGGCCTAACAGTGCCGCCGGAACCATTGAAAGGATTATTTTGAGGGAATATTGCGTCTCTTCATTCCATTTAAATTGAAAAAGCCCTTTGAAAATCCGGGCTACTTCTTTTCGCAAGATCACCAACGTGCTTAAGGCTGTTGCAAAATGCAGTACAACCGTCATCAACAGACTTTCTTCTCCTTCATTCTGATAATCCAGGAAATATTTGGCCAACTCCAAATGGCCGCTACTGCTCACCGGCAGAAACTCGGTCAGCCCTTGAATGATACCAAGAACTACCGCTTTGATCAACTCCTCCATTATTCAAAAAAAATTAGGCGGAAGCTTCTGCGTCCTTTGGTTCGTGATTGGTCTTTTTGAATATGGCATAAATTTCCACTCCTAAACCCAGTAAAATAACAAACGGCGCCAGCACAATGCGGCGAGAACTGTAAATCAGGCTTTCGTCCCAAACATCTGGAGTGGGCATGGCCCCTCCCTGCATCAATAAAAGACCTAATGCGATCAACCCTATGCCAGCCAACATCAGCATATAATTGGTTTTGTCGAAAATGAGAGGGGTCATTTTTGCTGGCGCAGGAGATCCGGAAGAGGCTCTCTTACGCGAAACCGTTGGGCTCGTTTTAACTGTTTTGGCAGTTGTTTTTTTGGTCGTTACAACTTTCTTTTTGCTTTTACTCATTATGATTAAATTGACGGTTGATGGTTAAAGAAGGATGGTTTATTAGCTTCGATCAACTTTTGCCCACCCTAATCACAAAAACAATCACCTTCATTAATTTTATGTAAGCAGGTGGTCAAAAAAAATGACACTTTTTCTTTGCTTGAAAATGAGTCTTGAGGCTTGGAAATCAAACATTTGCCAAAAGAAAAATGTCATTTTTAGCGCCCTTATTTTTGTCCATGTACTTACTTGTCTAAATTCCTCACACCTCAATAAAGATCGTCCACTCGCATTTTCAAATATTTATTCACCACGTAATACGTGCTAAGGACGGTAATCAAAACACCAGAAATCAGCAATGCGGCGAACAGTACCGCTATGCCCGGAATAAAAAGTTGAGCCTGTAGGTCAGGGTCAGAACCGAAGACCACATATAGCAGCAGACATAAAATTGCGACAGCAATCAGGCCACATATCAACCCATGCCAGAAACTTCTTTTTAAAAACGGGCGGCTGATAAATCCCCAGGAAGCCCCTACAAGCTCCATGTTTTTGATCAGAAACCGGTTGGCATAAAGTGCCAGCCGAATCGTGTTCAAGATCAGTGCGACAGCCACGACGATAAAAAATAGGCCGGCGATCAATACGCCGTAACTTATTTTGTGCAAATTGGCTGCTATCGCATCAGTCACCGATTCCTGGTAATACACATCGCTCACTTGGCCAAATCCCCTGATACGGCTCTCTGCTTCTTCCATGCCCGCCGTATTCACAAAGTCCGCATTCATGTTAAAGGTCAGTACATCATATAACGGATTGGCCATATCGAGTTTCAAAAAAGCATCTCCAAATTCCTCCTGCATCATTTTTGCTCCATCAGCTTTACTGATAAAACGTGCCGATCCCTCTTTGTAAAAGAGGCTCTTGGACAAAAAGCCTTTTAATTCATCCACCTCCTGCTCTGTGCTTTCTTCTTCAATTTCAATAATGACCTCAACCTGCTCCTTCATTTGCTTGATCATCTCCTGACCTTGCAATACCAGCAACCCAAACAATCCCAGCAGCAGCAATACAAGCGTAACACTGATAATCGAGTAGAGATAATTAGGTCTGGAACCTGTTCGATTCGCCATTTTCTGAAGGTTGGTAAATCTTCCTGTTAGGCCGATTTTACACCGGTCATTTGAAAGGGTTCATTTTAAAAGGCGCAAAGTTAGGTATTCAAAATGATTATTATGTAAGGAAAGAAGAGAGTTCAACAAGATGGCATTCAAGAAAATCATGGCAAATTTAATCCTGAAACATTAGTGGTTCCCACATACCCGCAGATTTCAAAAGTTCTGAGTTTCAACCCATAGTGGTCGGATTCAATGGTGTGCGGAGTGAATTTGGGGCGGGCAGCCCTGTACATCGAAATCGAAAAAGGGGACTTGGTCGGCAGCCCCCTTTTTTAATTGAAACCGGACCTTGGCCCGCTTCATTGGTCATCCTTGAAATTCGGATGAATTATGTTTGCTGAAAAAATTATTGTCCTTCCCCTTCCATATCGTTCATCAACCGTTCTGAGTCCTTGAGCAATTGATCCAATTCAATGACCAGGCTGTCTTTTTTATCTTTCTCAATCCGTTCGTCCGTTTCATCAAATTCGGTGATTGCATCTTTTAATTCCTTCTTTTTCTTTTCCAGATCCTGAATACGATCAATGTATTTTTCGTCAATATCTTTGGCTTTACGCTTCAGCTTCGACAATAATTCTCCGATCTTATCGACCGCTTTGTCATATTTACCTTTATCAAATTTTTCCTTCTCGGATTTAATCAAATCCTTCACCCCTACCGCCACGTCTTTGACTTCACGAAAAATAGCTCTGGAGTTTTCTTTTTCTTCAGGTGTACCGAGGAAATAATTATACACTAATATTCCAAGTACGACCAGAAATAACAATTTTAAAAGACTGCGAATCATGATTTAAAAGTTTCAGGTAAAAAGGATAAAGCAAAAAGTAAATGACTATTGACCCTTTTTATATTTGTAAATTATCGATTTGTCCGGCTAATGATTCATGCCATGTCGTGGCGATGAAAATGGATTGGCCGCCGTTTCAAAAGAGCAAAAAATTATAGGGTTTTCATATATGCGATCACCGCTTTCCTGACATCCGTACGTAAATCGTCCGGGTCGTTGTTATTTGGCTTTTCAGTGTTCACAAAATTTTCTTCCTTAAAAAACTCCAAACGGTTTTCATATCCGTTGGCCAAATACTCACTGGAAGCGATGTGGTATGTTTTTGTTTCATCCAAAGGTTCATTATTTATTTGCCAACTCTGGTCCGCCTCATTATAAGTAATATTGTGCCATTGTAAGTACCCGCCGGCACCTGCATTTTCGAGCCCGGCATTCAACGCTCTTTTGAGGATGTCGCCCTTTAAGTCAATTTCATAGATACCTCCACCGAATGGCATGGTCCTGAACAAATCGGTAGCGATGATATCACCAGACAGCTGGTCATCAAGTCGGATTGAACCACTGTTCAAAATAACACAGTCTGCTTTCTTTTTGAGGGATGCGGACATTCCCGCAGTAATCATTTCTCCCAGGTTGGTCTGGCGATTACGAACGCTGCCTTCTCTGCCATCCAGTGGGATTTTCGCTGTATAAACCACTTCATTGGGATTCGCAACCACTTCCAAAATTTCATTATCCTGAATTTGTTGCCACTTCTCTACGACTTTGTTCAGTTCCGGGTCTGCTTCGATTTTATCGTCAATCGGCACCAGCGTTGATTCAACCGTCGTTTTTTTCGTCTGCAAATTGTGGCTAAATCGGTGGACATAAACTGTCTTCACATTTGCATCTGCTTTGGTGATCACTACATTTCCAACTTTATTGATGCTGTTATCATGTTCGTGGCCGCCCATAATCAACACTGTTTCAGGCAATTGCGCTGCCATTTTCAAGTCTTGCTCGATGGAGAGGTGGGTCAAACCAAGGATGACATCCACATTTCCCTTCATTTCATTAAACGCCTTCGCAGCTTCCTGATAAGGATCCTCGTAATAAACATAATCTTTCTTGGTGCTATTGATGCATGCGCTGTAAAAACCGATCTTCAGGCCTTTTCCGGTTTTTTCATCCTTAAATCCCCAAATGTAGTATTCAGGCGAATAGCTTTTCTTTCCATTTTTTTCTTTGTGAAACGCACTGAGCCCCTCCCCTTTTTGATGCAAAACGTTGGTCCCGATCCAGGTAAAATCAGACTCGTTCATACGCTGTTGCAGTTCGTTCTCCTTGATGTCAAATTCATGGTTGCCAAATGCGACGACATCAATTTCCAACCCGTTCATCACTTCGACCATTTGCCGTCCTTTGATCCGTTCACCTTGGAATTTCAAGGTTCCAAGCAGCGAAGGGTTTAAAAAATCACCAGCATGCACCGTGAGCAAATTTGGGTTTTCCTTTATCAATTCTTTTCTCACGGTGGCCACTCTTGCCATGCCGCCTACTTTGCCTTTTTCCAAAGGGGCAATTTCGTATACATCGTTCATCTGTAAAATGGTAAAATGAATCTCGGCTGCTGGCTGAGCTGATTTTTCACCGTTTAAAACCGCACAGGAACTGATGATGAGGAGGGAGAAAAGAAGCAGCGCTAATCGATTCATTTGTGTTGTCCCGAACATGAAATTAATTTTCATTTATGTTTTGATTTGCTTGAAGTCGACAGGTCGAAATATGTGTTTGGTTTTTAGCAGGCCATTAAATGCAGGTGAGTAATTAATCCTCATTTTATTTATGCCTTCAAAAGTAGCCGATTTTTCTAATTTTACCATTGAAGTTGTTGAGAGGCCATTGAAATAACTTTTGGTAACTTCATTTACAAAATGCATCTGATGACAAAAGTTAATACATTATGGAATCCTTCGCCCGAATTTGTCGACCAATCACATTTGCGGGATTATCAAAGCTGGCTCGATAAGAAGAAAGGTCTCTCATTCCCGGATTACCAAAGTCTCTGGCAGTGGTCCATTGATCATGTAGCAGACTTTTGGGAGAGCCTGTGGGAGTATTTTGACATCATTTCACATTCTCCTTACCAAAAAGTATTGAGCGGGACCATGCCCGAAGCCAAATGGTTTGAAGGTGCTACCTTAAATTATGCAGAGCATGTTTTCCGCCGACGCAATGACCAACAGCCGGCCATCATTTTTGCCTCTGAAAAGTACGACATCCATGAATTTTCATGGGAAGAGATGCAGAGCCAGGTTGCATCCATGGCTGCATTTCTCAAAGCAAAAGGAGTAAAAAAGGGAGATCGGGTAGCTGCATTCCTGCCAAACATTCCGGAAGCGACTTACGCATTTTTGGCAGCGGCATCCATCGGAGCGACCTGGTCGAGCTGTTCGCCAGATTTTGGTGCAAACAGCGTTGCCGACCGTTTTTCTCAAATAGAACCCAAGGTCCTTTTTGCCTGCGATGGTTACACTTACAACGGCAAACCGCATGATAAAACATTGATCGTAAAAGAACTATGTGAAAAGCTACCCTCAGTTGAAAGATTGATAATAATACCTTATCTGGACGCCGAAAGAAGTGCTGCATTTATCAACGAGTCCCCTGATCTACCCGGTGCGGTTCTTTGGAACGACACCTTCCGCACAGGGCAGTCCATACAATTTGAACCCGTTCCTTTCGACCATCCAATTTACGTACTGTATTCATCGGGTACGACCGGCATTCCAAAAGCAATCACACATTCGCACGGCGGGAACCTGTTGGAACACTTGAAATATCTTCATTTTCACAATGATGTGCATCCCGGCGAACGCTTTTTCTGGTTCAGTACCACCGGATGGATGATGTGGAATTTTGTCAATGCCAGTTTTCTGGCGGGAGCGACGGTGGTTTTGTTTGAAGGCAGCCCCGGATTTCCAAATTTGAGCCGCCTTTGGAAATTCGCTGAAGAAGCCAGGATCAATCATTTCGGCACCAGCGCCCCATTCCTCACTGCTTGTATGAAAAAAGGTCTGCAACCGGGAGCAACATTTGACTTAACACATTTGCGCTCCATTGGCTCAACCGGGGCTCCCCTGCCCCCGGAAGCTTTTGAATGGGTTTACGAAAGTGTAAAAAAGGACTTGTGGCTATGCTCCATGGCCGGAGGTACAGATATCTGTACGGCATGGGTCGGCGGCTGCCCAACCCGTCCGGTGATCAAAGGAGAAATTCAATGCAGGTGTCTCGGAGCTTGTTTGGAAGCATGGAACGAGGCAGGGGATCCTGTCACCGGAGAGGTGGGTGAACTGATCGTGACCCAACCGATGCCTTCTATGCCCATTTTCTTCTGGGGCGATGAAAACCATGCCCGTTACAAAGCCAGTTATTTCGAAATGTACCCCGGCGTGTGGCGTCACGGCGATTGGATTGAAGTTACAGAAAATGACGGGCTGATTATCCACGGCCGCTCCGATGCGACCTTGAACAGGGGTGGCGTCCGTATTGGTACTGCCGAAATTTACAATGCAGTCAATAAAGTCGATGCTGTGAAGGACAGTCTTATCGTTAACCTTGAACTGGCCGGTGGCCGGGATTACATGCCGCTTTTCGTCCTCTTAAATGAAAATGAACAATTGGACGACGGTCTAAAGAAAAAAATCCGAACTACCTTACGTTCTGAATATTCACCCCGTCATGTACCGGACGCCATCATTGAAGTTCCGGATATCCCATACACCATCAGCGGGAAAAAACTGGAAGCACCAGTGAAGAAAATATTAATGGGAAAATCGGTGGAAAAAGCTGCAAACAAAGATTCGATGCGAAACCCAGGGTCGTTGGAGTTTTTCATTTCATTCAAGAGAAATGTGGTGGGCAATGTATAAAAACATCCGAAATGATGCATGCAGGTAGTCCGGCCCTTTAGTCGTCGTGCGGAGGGTAAATTTTTTGACGGGTAACCTGTTATAAATCACGCCTCAAGAAAAAACAATGCTCTCTCACTTTCCCCATTTTCTCAATTGCTTCAGCACTGCTGAAAAATCCTTCGGCAATTCCGATTCAAAGGTCATGCGTTCGCCCGTTTCCGGATGATCCAGCACGAGTTTTTTCGCATGCAGGGACGTGCGCGACATCAACGGTCTTTCCTCCGCATTTTTGCCCAGGTTATATTTGCGCTTAACAGTTGACAAGTAAAACCCTTCCTTGCCTCCATACATCGCATCGATGGCCAAAGGATAACCGACCGACTGGAAATGCACCCGGATCTGGTGGGTCCGTCCGGTTTTGATATCCGCTTCCACGAGCGTAAAGTTTTTGAAATACTCCAGTGCCCTAAACAAGGTGAGTGAAGGCTTTCCTTTTCTCGTGACCATCATTTGGCCAGCCTTGGAAGGATGGTAGCCTATCGGTTTGTCAATTTCTCCCGTTTTTTCAAACAAGACACCTTCCACTAAAACCAGGTAGATTTTCTCGACAGTCCTTTCTTCAAACTGCTGTGAAAGAGAGCGGTGAGCTTCCTTTGTTTTGGCAAACACTAAAATCCCACTGGTTTCCTTGTCGAGCCGGTGAACCGTAAAGATGTCTCCATTTGCTTTTTTCAGATGATCGTACAAATTAAACACCTCCGGTTTGAAACGGTCTGGAATCGTCAATACACCCGCCGCTTTCTCTACCACCACGATGGCAGCATCCTCATGAATAATATTCAATCTCTTTTTCATAAAAAGATAGTT
Source organism: Bacteroidota bacterium (assembly GCA_039819485.1). Classification (GTDB taxonomy): domain Bacteria; phylum Bacteroidota; class Bacteroidia; order Chitinophagales; family Saprospiraceae; genus UBA6168. The sequence goes on from JBCBRY010000008.1 coordinate 112,505, forward strand.
GGGTGGTCGAATGGTTGAAAGTCAACTGGCCTATCAAAACCAATTGAACATTCAACTATCCAGCCTTTTACTCTTCCCCCCAGCGGTAACTTCTTAGGTCAAAACCTGCCAGGTCCAGTACGCGGTCTACCACTGTTGCAGCCAGTTCTTCAAAGTTTTGCGGTCTGCTGTAAAATGATGGAGAAGCAGGGCAAATAATGCCGCCGGCTTCCGTTATGGTTTTCATATTATTGAGGTGAATCAGGCTCAGTGGTGTATCCCTCGGAACCAGGATCAGCCTTCTTCTTTCCTTTAAAATGACATCCGCCGACCGAGTGGTCAGGTCATCTGAAACACCGCTCGCAATCCTGCCCAGCACGCCCATTGAACAAGGGCAAACGATCATGGTTTCATATTTGGCCGAGCCGGAAGCAAAAGGAGCCATAAAGTCCTTTTTTTCATAAAAATCGAAGGGGTACCCGGCATAGCTTTCGTCGCCCAACTCGTATTTCCAGTTGAACTTTGCGTTATCGCTCATCACTACCCCTACTGCTTCCCATTGATCCTTAACCGCCATTAAACGGTCAAACAACACTTTTGCATAGATGGAGCCGCTTGACCCTCCTACCGCAATCACAATTTTATGCATATGTACAAATTTAAGTTTGAAGGTTATGGAGTTACGTGTTTTAAATGAAAAGCTAACAATTGACGAAGAATAGCTGTTTTCAGTTAAAATTTAATTAAATCGATAGTGGCTTTCTATGGGTTTGGGTGAAATTGGTACTTTCGTTGCAGCGCTAAGGTCGCATGGTTACAATTATCGATTTTTTTCAATAAGTCATTGCTAATTTGAACCGATTATTTGACTTGCGCCCCGGTCCTGTTCCAAAATTTTACAAAACAAACACCGGGTCATTATCTCTGAACACATTTTAAATTATTTCCGATGAAAAAAGTTTTGTTCACTGCTTCTGCATTTGTTTTCACCTTGTTATTGTTTTCTTGCCAAAACAGCAATAACGAACTGGCCAAAGTGGAAGCACCTGCCAAACCGACCCTTACTTCCAGTAAAGCCAAAATTGCCAAGGGCCCCATCAATTGGATGACCTGGGAGGAAGCAATCGCTGCTAATGAAAAGACCGGCAAAAAAATCTTTATCGATTTTTACACTGATTGGTGCGGCTGGTGTAAGCGCATGGACGCTACCACGTTCAGCGATGCCGAAGTAGCAAAATATATCAATGAAAACTTTTATCCCGTAAAATTCGACGCCGAGCAAAAAGAGGATATTGAATTCAAAGGCACTACTTTCAAATTTCAAAAAGGTGGTCGTCGTGGGGTGCACATGTTAGCTGCTGAATTGTTGAACGGTCGCCTTGGATACCCAAGTTACGTTTACTTAACACCGACGTATGAGCGAATCCTGATTTCCCCCGGTTACAAAAAAGTGCCCGACATGAAGAAGGAATTAAAATTCGTTGCTGAAGAACATTACAGCTCTACCACTTGGGAAGAATACAGAAAGACTAAGTGACTTGTAAGTTTTGGGTTTTGAGTCATTAGTTTAGGTATTGTTCCGACGTAAAAAGTCCTATAATCTGTGATTATAGGACTTTTTTTAATGAGCTGAAAATCAAATAATTAAACTCACCCAACTCATTCCTCCTAACCCAAAACTCATAACTCCTCGTTCTTATAAGCTTTCAGGCATTTATAGATTTTCTCCGTCAATTCTCCTGGGCTGAACGGCTTGCCCACATGATCGTTCATGCCAAAAAGAACTGCTTTTTCCTTTTCCGTCAAAAAAGCGGAAGCAGTCAAAGCGATAATTGGTACATCTCTTTTGCTTTCCACCAGATGTCTCCTGATTTCAGCCGTAGCCCGATAGCCATCCATTTCAGGCATTTGTATATCCATAAGAATCAGGTCAAAATCATTAGTTTCCACGAGCTCCAGAGCTTCAAACCCCTGGCTGGCAAGGGTGACTTGCATACCCAGTTTTTTCAGCATCTTAGCGACGACCAATTGATTGATCTTATTGTCTTCCACAACCAAAATGTGCGTTCCGCTAAAGTTATGGTAGGTAGGCAAAGCGGCCTCTTTTTTAGTTGATAATCGGTCAAGCACCAGTTTGAAAGGTAGCAATACGCTAAAAGTAGTTTTATGCCCTTCCTCCACATCCACATCAATTTTACCGTTCTGCAACTCGACCAGCCTTTTGGTAATGGCCAACGAAAACTGTTGACCATCAAAACCTTCATAAACACTGTTGCCAGTATGATGCGGTTTAAACATTTCTTCTATCGTTCTTCGGTCCACTCCCCCATCTGTCCCTTCAATGACCAGTTTCAACATGATTTCACGGGCTTTCAACTCAAACAAGGACATGTAGACTTTCACATGGCCTTCTTTGGTGTGCTTGAAAGTATTTGTCAAAAGGTTAGTCAAAATTTGCCGAAGGCGGGCATCATCTCCCATGAGGAGTTCCGGAATCTTAGCATCATAGAAAAAATGGAACATGAGTTTGCTTTCAACAGCTCTTTTCAGAAAGCGTTTCTCGATGTCCGTAACTGTATCTTTTGGCGAAAATTCCCGGTCTTCAAGATTTAATTTCCCCGCCTCGATATTTGAAAAATTCAAGATGTCATTGATGAAAACGACCAGGTCATTCGCTGAAAACTGAAGACTTCGAATCTGTTCAATATGTTCCTTTTTGGGATTGTCTTTCAACAGGACGTGAGTCAGTCCTGTGATCACGTTAAGAGGGTTTCGCATCTCATTGCTCATGGCAGCCAGAAAGCGGTCACGGGCAAAAGAAGATTTTTCGATGGCTTCCTTTGCTGCCAGTACTGTCACCAATTTTTTATTGAGCAGGTCGAGGCTTATACTTTTGGCTTCAAGCTCCAGTTTCAAATAGCTGATTTCATCTTCCATCTTTCCCAATTCCTTTTCTTTTGCCTCAAAATCCTTTTTGGTCTGCTGTTTTTGGATAAAACCGATAAAAATCCCCATGGCCAAAAGCCCCAAAAGTCCGATGACCAGAAAAATGGGAAATCCTTCAGGCGTGGTAAAACCCATTTCACTTGCACTTTGGGCCATTGCAAATGCAGGAATCAGCACTGCGCTCAGCGTAATCACTGTTTTTCTCATAATAAAATTGAATATGGGATCGGACTTGGGAGCGAGGGGAAGATCAAAATGAAGTGTTGCCTTTCGAATTGATTGAAACTACAAAAAGGCAAATACAATGCCGATGGAGTCCAAGCAATAACTCATCAAATTTAAAGCTGTACTTTTGGTTAAATGCTGAATCAGTTCAGTATCAACGCCTGTAAAAAACCTAACTGGAAATTACTTTGATTTTGTTTTGCTTGGACAAAAATAAGGCGCGCTTAAAATGACACTTTTATTTTATGAAAAGTTTGATTACCAATCATCGATATGCTATTTCAGGAAAAAGAAAAGTGTCATTTTTTGATCCATCACTGATTTCTTAAAAATTCGGGCCAAAACAATGTAGCTTCGACTAACAAGTTCTCCTTATTATGAAAGAATTTATTCTAATATTAATTTCCAGTTTTATTGCAATGGAAATCACCTCTCAAACGATCGCCCCGCCATTCATGCAATACTTCCCCTTCTCTACCGTGGATCGAAATTTTTATAAGAAAAATAAAAAAAGTGAATATGCCATTTCCAGTTTTTACGCAGCCCCATATGTTGAAAGTAATTCCCAATACCGGCAATATTTACTTTTTTTAAAATCGACCAACCAAGACTCGTTATTGAATTTAGCTATGCCAAATAAGCATATTTGGGACGAATTGAAATTAACGAAAGAAGAGAAAAGTTATCTAAAAGAAAATTACTGGGTAAATGATTTTTTCGACGATTATCCAGTACTCGGATTAAACTACTCCCAAATCAATAGATACCTTTATTGGAAAACCAATTTGCTAATTTCAGCTTATTTGGTTTTCAAGAATAAACATGAAAAATACAAGTTAAAACATGGCTATGTTGATTTTTTAAAAATCCGAAAGAATAATCCAAAAGAGTTATTCAAAGTTATTAATTATCGCGAATTAAATGCCGGCACTATTTCAAAATTGGCCGTAGCACACGAATATGGATTCAGGTCGATCCATCCAAATTCCAATGAGCAGGAACCATTTGAAAACTGGCTATTAACCCAACCGGAATATGCCTGTATCATCTATAAATTTAAAACAGAAAAAGAAGCCACTGCCGACATCAAAAAAAAATTAGCCAAATACGATATACATCCTGTATTTTATTCAGACGTAAAATTTCTTTACGACCGCAGCGGCAATATATTGCCGGAACTATTGACTGAGGTCACTGTGGAGAGTTTGAAACACCAAGGAAGCAAAATGGTCATTTATGACAATGATGAAGATCTATCAAAAGATGATTTAGCATTTATGAAAGAAGAAAATTACCTTTTTTTTAAAAGAAATAATGAAAATATGTTGAGCGCAAAGTTTAAAATAATAAATGGCCAATTAATTAAAGTCATCAAAAAAGAAGTTACTAAAAATCCTTTTTTCGCATTTCGCACTTATATGATCAATGCTTATGAAACCAACACAAAAAAGGCGCAACAAAACTAATTGTTACGCCTAAGTAAGTGTGTTTATTTGCTTCTTATCAAATGGTGGCGGCCAATTCCAATTCGTTGATCAGTGCCACAACTTTATCTCCTATTTCGGAACATTTACACACGTGTTCCGCTTTTATGTCTTCTGTGCCGTATCCCATTTCCAAAGTTCTCCTGACTGCTTCCCGAATCAGCGTAGCCTCTTCTTTTAAATCAAAAGAGTCCAGCAACATGGCCGCCGATAAAATAGTTGCCAGCGGATTGGCTATATCTTTTCCTGCGGCCTGTGGATAGGAACCATGAATCGGTTCGAAAAGTGCCGTTTTCGCCCCAACAGAAGCCGACGGCAACATCCCTAAAGAACCAGTCAGCACGCTCGCTTCGTCCGACAGTATATCTCCAAACATATTTTCGGTCAAAACGACATTAAAATGAGTCGGAAACTGGATTAATTGCATAGCCGCATTGTCGACATACATCCAATCAAACTCGATGTCACTGTATTCAGCGGCATGCAGATCCGTGACCACCTTCCGCCACAACCGGCTTGTTTCCAGTACGTTGGCCTTGTCTACCAAGGTCATTTTGCCGTTCCGCTTCCGGGCCTCCTGAAAAGCCAGATGCGCAATTCTTTCTATCTCAGGGGTCGTGTAATTACAATGATCGAAAGCTCCATTTTCAGTTTTGCCTTTTTCACCAAAATAGATCCCGCCGGTCAATTCCCTAAAAATAACAAAATCAACACCTTTGACTTTCTCCTCTTTTAGAGGGGACAAATGGAGCAGTTTGGGAAATGCAGTCACCGGGCGAATATTGGCAAACAGCCCAAGGCTTTTACGGAGGCGCAAAAGGCCTTGCTCTGGCCGGACCTGGGCAGTAGGATCGTTGTCATATTTTGGATGTCCAATGGCTCCGAAAAGGATGGCGTCGGAATCGAGGCAAACCTGTAAAGTAGGCTCAGGCAACGGATCACCGTGACGATCAATGGCGATGGCCCCCACATCGGCAAAAGTATAACTGAACGAATGCCCGTAACGGGCTTCAATACTCTTCAAGACTTTTAGCGCCTGGTCAACCACTTCTGGCCCGATGCCATCGCCAGGGAGAACGGCAATATTTTTATTCATAATTAAATTGGAAAAGGTGAAATTAGAAATTGATGGATTCAAGGGTTGAATCTCAAACTCCTAATTTTTCCGTTTCGTATTTTCTAATATCATCTTTCAAACTCAAAAGAAAATCGAGGTCGTCGTACCCATTTTGCAGACACATTTTCCGGAACGGATCAATGTCAAAAGAAGCTGACTCGTTGCTGGATTCAATGCTAATCCGCTGGTTGTCCAAATCTACCGTAAATACGGCGTTCGGATCTTTTTCAATCTCAGAAAATAACGCATGTAAAAACTCAGATGAGACGGTCACCGGCAGTAGGCCGTTGTTCATGGCGTTGCCTTTAAAAATATCGGCAAAAAAACTGCTGACAACAACTTTAAAACCATAATCATGAATGGCCCAGGCCGCATGTTCCCGACTGCTGCCACAGCCAAAATTTTTGCCTGCGACCAGTATTTTCCCGCTGTAAGTCGGATTATTTAAAACAAAATCCGCTTTTGCTGATCCATCCCGATGGAAGCGCCAATCGCAAAACAGATTTTCACCAAAACCTTCCCTCGTCGTGGCTTTCAGAAAACGCGCGGGGATGATTTGATCGGTGTCCACATCTTCGATGGGAAGTGGGACGGCCGTTGATTTTATGGTAGTGAATTTTTCCATATTGATTTTTTCGCGCAGAATTCGCAAAGTTATGATGCAAAGCCGAGCAAGTTAAAACTCAGCGAAACTTTGCGGTTCAACTTCGCGCATACTGCGGGAAACTTAGATTTAATTGAGTATTTTTCTCACATCTACAATCTCTCCGGCCAAGGCAGCTGCGGCAGCCGTGAGCGGCGAAGCCAAAATTGTTCTCGCTCCCGGCCCCTGCCGGCCTTCGAAATTTCGGTTCGAAGTACTCACACAATATTCACCCGCCGGGACTTTATCTTCATTCATGCCCAGGCAGGCAGAGCAGCCCGGTTCCCGAAATTCGAATCCGGCGGCCCTCAGAATTTCATCCAGCCCTTCTGCTTTTGCCTGTGCTTCCACTTGCTTGGAGCCCGGCACAACCATGACTGAAACGCTGTCTGCTTTCTTTTTTCCTTTGACAAAATCTGCCACCTGTCGCAAATCCTCGATACGGCTGTTGGTGCAACTTCCAATGAAGACGTGGTTTATTTTTTTTCCTAAAATATGCTGCCCTGCCTCCATGCCCATGTATTGGAGACTTTTCGAAAAAGAAGACTCACTGTCACCAGCATTGGCTGCCAGCGGAACTTGGTCCGTCACACCGATGCCCATTCCCGGATTTGTGCCGTAAGTGACCATCGGGGCAATGTCTTCTGCCTTGAAATGATATTCCTTGTCAAAAACGGCATCTTCGTCTGAATAAAGCTCCTTCCATTTTGTGGTAGCCGCTTCAAAAGCAGCACCTTCCGGTGCAAATTTTCTACCTTTTACATACTCGAAAGTAGTGTCATCAGGAGCGATCAGTCCGCCCCTTGCCCCCATTTCAATACTCATGTTGCAAATGGTCATTCGGGCCTCCATACTTAGTGAGCGGATGGCACTCCCGGCATACTCGACGAAGTAGCCAGTGCCACCCGCTGCTGTCAGTTTGGATATGATGTAAAGGATGATGTCTTTTGATAAAACGCCTTTCTGCAAAGTACCATCAACCGTAATCCGCATGCGTTTTGGTCTTTTTAAGAGCAAGCACTGGGTAGCCATGACCTGCTCGACCTGGCTGGTTCCTATGCCAAATGCAATACTCCCAAATGCTCCGTGAGTAGAAGTATGGCTATCCCCACAAACGATGGTCATCCCTGGCTGGGTAATGCCGAGTTCGGGGCCAATTACATGCACGATCCCCTGGTATTGGTGGCCAAGGCCATAAAGTTCTACCCCAAATTCTTTGCAGTTTGCGGTCAGCATGTCAACTTGTTTGCGCGACAATTCTTCCTTGATGGGAAGATGTTGGTTGATGGTAGGTACATTGTGATCTGCCGTGGCGATGGTCTGTGCTGGCCGGGCAACCGGAATACCTCTTTTTCTTAACCCGGCAAAGGCCTGTGGTGAAGTGACTTCATGAATAAAGTGTCGGTCGATGTAAATCGCATCTTGACCACCTTCTACTTTTTTTACGATATGGGCATCCCAGATCTTGTCAAATAATGTTTGTCCCATTGAACACTAATAGATTTTATCTAAGAAATGGTCTTAGCAATAAAATTGCTAAGACCACCTGTTTTAAGTTGTTTTAAGAAATTTTTACAGCGATGATCACACCGGTCGACCAATTTAGTTTTGTTAAACTTAAATCTGGCCTGTTTTCTAAATACTCAACCAAACGATCTACATTTTTTTGGTGACCTTCAGGCCAGTTCGGCTGGGCCGTCATATCATCTACGATGTAAAATCCTCCTGGTTCCAGGAGCAAAAGAGTTTCATCAATTTCACTGTATTTACCTGGCCATGCATCCGCAAATATCAGATCAAATTTTTCACCTTCATAATTTTTTATCCATTCCGTTCCATCGGTGCAGATAAATTCGAGGTTCTCCATTTTGCCGAAATGGTTTTGCACCATTTCGATGAGCAGCGGATCGTTGTCGATGGTCGTCAGTCTGGTAGCTGTATCCATGCCATCGACCATCCAGGCCAACGACAGTCCGGCACCGGTTCCCAATTCCAAAAGGTTTGAACCCGGTTTGGAACGGACCAATGTTTTCAGCAAAGAACCAATTTGCAAATCCGAGGGCATGGTGAACCCGATCCTCTCAGCGTCGGCCTTTAGCAAAGGATATAAATCCGGGATACCAATGGTGATCTGATCGTCCATCAAATCAAGCCGCTGCACTGGTATAGTGAGGCTGGATGCACCCTTCAAAAATAGGCGTCAGGTCGTCGTTTTCGACTTCCTTCTTTTGGTCCGCCACATTCAGGAAGGATGCATACGCCACATCTAACTGATCTTTGGTTAGATCAAATCCGAGCTTTTTGGCCCGGTAAGCCAGGGCAGCCCGCCCACTTCTGGCTGTCAATACTATCTTGCTATGATCAACCCCCACTTCCAGTGGGTTGATGATCTCATAGGTTTCTCTTTTTTTGATAACACCATCCTGATGGATGCCCGAGGAATGCGCAAAAGCATTTGCTCCGACGATGGCTTTGTTCGGCTGTACGACTACGCCCATTTTTTCGGAAACCAACTGGCTGATCGGGTTCAGCAGCTTGGTGTCAATACCCGTCGTCAAACCGAGGTCGGCATGCTGGCGCATGATCATCACACATTCTTCAAGCGAGGTATTCCCTGCCCGCTCACCGATTCCGTTGATGGTGCACTCGATCTGTCGGGCCCCGTTCATTACCCCGGCAATTGAGTTGGCCGTTGCCAAACCAAGATCGTTGTGACAATGCGTACTTAAAATGGCTTTTTCTATGCCTTTTACATTTTCGTACAAAAATTTGATTTTGGCACCGTACTGCTCGGGCAAGCAATAACCAGTGGTATCTGGAATATTCAAAACAGTCGCACCCGCAGCGATGGCTGCTTCAAGGACTTTTGCGAGAAATTCGTTGTCTGCTCGTCCGGCATCTTCCGCATAAAATTCAACGTCTTCGACAAATGTTTTGGCATATTTAACCGCAGCGACAGCTCGCTCGATTATTTTTTCAGGCGTTGTGCGCAGCTTGTATTTCACATGCATTTCCGAAACGCCGATCCCCGTATGTATCCGTGCCCGTTTTGCCACCTTGAGCGCTTCGCCGGCGACTTTGATGTCGTTTTCAACGGCCCTGCTCAAACCGCAGATGATCGGATCGTGAACCGCTAATGCCACTTGCTGCACTGCATGAAAATCACCGGGACTGGAAACGGGGAATCCAGCTTCGATTATATCGACACCGAGTTGTTCGAGCGCTTTTGCTATTTCTACTTTTTGGGGAGTGTTCAATTTACATCCGGGTACTTGTTCCCCGTCTCGGAGAGTGGTGTCAAAGATTTGGATTCTACCAGTCATTGGTTTGAGTTTTTTATTTAAAATTTATTTATATCGCCGTTTACAAGTACAAAAAACTACTTTTGTTTTCCTGCCTCCTAATCAAATTATTTTTTTAATCCGTAATCCAAATGTGCTATTTTTTTAGCTAAAACATTCATAATCAAAATCTTACGCTTACTAAATCTACGATGCCCAAACAGCAAACTGATCATCTTCTACAACTTATTCGCACCCTCACTCCAGCGGAGAAAAGGCATTTTCGTTTGTTCGCCAAACGGAACCAATCTTCTGCCGATATTTTATTTCTACAACTTTTTGATCTGCTGGACAAATCAGGCAAATACAACGAGGCTCTCTTACTAAAAAAGATACCCGGCCTGAAAAAGGCGCAGCTGGCCAACCAAAAAGCCCACCTGATGCGTCAACTCCTGACCAGCCTGCGCATGCTGGCCAAAAAGCGAAACGAGGATATTCAGATTCGAGAATCGATCGATTTTGCCAAAGTCCTGTATGATAAAGGGCTTTATCACCAGGCATTGGAAATTTTGGCCAAGGCTAAAGAAGTTGCCTTAAAGAACCAGGCATTTCCGTTGGGCCTGGAAATTATTGAATTCGAAAAATTAATTGAAGGGCAATACATCACCCGGAGCCTGGAAGGACGGGCCGGTGAACTGGCCTGTCAATCCAAAGAGATCATTGATCAGAATATCCGCACGACCGATTTTACCAACCTATCCATTATGATGTATGGATTGTATTTAAGAAATGGTTTTGCGAGAAATAATAGCGATTCTAAAAAAGCAAAAAAATATTTCAATGACAATCTGCCAAAAACAAGATTTGAAAAGCTCGACTTTTTGGGAAAAGTATTTTTTTGTCAATCCTATGTATGGCTGTATCACATTTGCCAGGAATTTTTAGCCTGCTTTAAATATGCACAGAAATGGGTAAATTTATTTGAGGAACAACCGCAAATGAAAAACTTGTTTGCACCGCTTTATATAAAAGGGCTGCACCATTTAATTAATTCCCTTTTTCATAATTTACATTACGATCGTTTTTTAATTGCCCTTAAAGAATTCGAAAAAGTCCCTTTGCATATTAATTTTAAAAACAACGCCAATGTTGAAAGCCTTTTTCACCAGTATCGTTTTTTGCATTTAATTAATAAACATTATTTAGAAGGCACTTTTTCAGAAGGCGTAGCCATTATCCCGGAATTAGCGAAATTATTAAACACCAATAAATATAATTGGGACGAGTATCGAATTTTAGTTTTTAATTACCGCATCGCCTGCCTATATTTTGGCGACGAAGATTACGATAATGCGATAGACTATTTAAATAAAATAATTAATGAAAAAGTAACCAGTTATCGCAGCGACATACAATGCTTCGCACGTATTTTATGTTTACTTGCACATTTTGAATTGGGCAACAGGAATTTAGTGGAATACCAGATTCGCTCGGTCTACCGGTTTTTATTGCGCGTGGAAGAAATGCAAGCGGTTCAACAGGCTATTTTTAATTTTTTAAAACGCACGCAAAAAACAATGCCGTCCGAATTAAATAATGAATTTAAAAAATTGCATGCTGAATTATTGCCCCTTGAAAAAATGCATTTTGAAAGCCGGCCCTTTTTATATTTGGATATTATTTCGTGGCTGGAAGGGAAGATGTACGGAACGACTATACAGCAGGAGATTAGAAAGAAGTTTTTAGCACGGCGATAACTATGTTGTAGAAGAGGGCTTCGACAGTACTTATTATTTTTACGATTGGCCCAAGACTTAAGTCTTGGGCCAATCGTAAAAAATAGATTTCATAAATACTTTTATGGAAATATTATTGCATGATTTCTTTTTGATGAATACTTTTCATTTTTTTTAATCCCTTAAAAAAAACAGCTTAAAATATGACCAACAATACTACTTTCTCCAAAATGGCCCAATCCCTTGAAAAACAGGGATTTAAAATAGTCTCAAAAGACGAGAACCGTCCCTGGGGCGGCTTTTTCGTCATTGAAGAATCTCAGGCACCTCAGTTCATCAAGACCTATTTCCCAAGCCTTTCCGTGGGCGACTTTGCGGGGTTTGAAAAGTTAAGCCCAAAAATTTTAATGGTCGCGCCGGGCAAACGGTTGTCGTGGCAGTACCACCACCGCCGTTCCGAAATATGGCGGCTGATCGACGGAGTGGCCGGCGTGGTCAAAAGTCCAACAGACGAACAGACTGATGTCTACGAATTGAAAATGGGTGAGCTTGTTCGGCTGGAATGTGGTGAGCGACACCGCTTGGTCGGCCTGACTGGCTGGGGTGTTTTGGCAGAAATTTGGCAACATGTGGATGCGGCCAATCCTTCCGACGAAGATGACATTGTGCGCGTGGAGGATGATTTTGGGCGATAGTAACACTTGTGCAAAAAGCAACACCTAAACGCTGGCAGAGATTCTACACTCGCCAGCGTTTTTTTTATTCTAAATCATTATTAATTTTAATTTTTCAGAATTTCGTTATTGAACGAGGTAAATCTTAAATAAAAGATTAAAAAAACAACACTTTTACTTTGCCTGAAAAAGCGTTTTATGATTTAGCAATCATGTATTTGACAAGGTAAAAGTGTCATTTTTAGCGCACTTTATTTTTGGCTAATTTATTTGAAAATAAAATTTTAATTCATTAAAAAATACAAACACATTATGGCTTTCAATATCTCCCAACTTCAAGAACTTGTTGCTGATGGTAAAACAGGAGAGGCCATGAAGATTTTGATGGAAAACAGCCAAACGGTTCGCTCCGTAAAGCTCCGCAACGAAATTCTGCAACTTTCCAGCCGTTGGAAAAATCATCAATCCACTTATCGAAAAGGTACACAAAACCAAGAGCAACTCGGTGTTGAACAACGGCGGATCGACGATGCTTTGTTGAGTTTGTTGTCGGCCATTGAAGAGGGACAACAAGGTCGCGGCGAATCACGTCGGTCAAAAGTGAATAAGTGGCAACGTTATGCCGCTATTTGCGTCGCCGTAATTATTGTCCTGGCGGGCATATATAAAATAACTGGTGATTCATCCTCGGATTTAGGAGAAAAGGAACCACTTCAAACGAACGAAAACCTTCAACCAGAAAATGAAAGACCGTCGTCCATTGAACCAACAAAAAACATAGATGAAACGCCAGAACTACCGCCTGATCACCCCACGAAAACAACAGAAACTACACCACCTCCTTCTCCAAATAAATTAACCATTGAGACCAAAACCAATAAAGGTTCGGGTTCCGCAACATTCAAAAGTGGTGAAACGATGCGGGCCTACTACAGAGTCAACAAACCCTGCCTGCTGCGGGTGATCTACCAATTGGCTGACGGCCGGCTGATCCTTTTTGAAAATGACCGGCAGATCACACAGGAGCAAGTGAACAAATATATCGAACTCGGCGATGGCTATGAACCCGCCGAACCTTTTGGAAATGAGCAATTGTTCTTCTTCGTACAAACCGAACCTTTCCCCAAACTGACCACCGAACTATCTGAAGATGGCTACCTGGAAATTAAAGAAGGATTGGAAAACAGCCTGCGAAAAACACGGGGCATGAAGAAGAAAGTATATTTGGCGGAGTCCAAATTGGAGATCGTGACAAAGCAATAAAATTATCTATTTAAGGGTATCAAATAAATTGTGATCATTTTAAAATCTATTTATAAAAATCCAAAAAACATGAAGCTATTACACACCACTCTGCTTTTGCTACTGCTCTCAACGTTCACCACGATCGCCCAGGATACCAAACCTATCCTCCGCCTAAATACAGAAATGCATACAGCAAAAATCAGCAGATTAGATGTAGACCCTGTCGGTAAATACATCCTTACATGTAGCAGGGACAAAGTCGCCAAACTTTGGGATGCCAATACTGGCGACCTCCTGCAAACATTTCGGGTTCCCATAGGTAAAGGAGATAATGGAATGCTCTATGCAGGGGCCATACATCCAGATGGCAATCAAGTGGCTGTTGGCGGATGGTCAAAGAGCTTGAACCATGATATTTATATCTTCGATATCCAATCAGCTGAGATTATACACCGGATTTCGAAATTGCCTAACGTGGTTCAAGATTTGGAATATGCCCCTTCCGGCAGGTATTTGGCAGCTACCTTGGGAACGAACAATGGTATTCGTATTTACCGCTCAAAAACCTACAACTTATATAAAACAGACAGTGATTATGAGGATAATACAAATAATGCTGCTTTTGACCAGCTGGATCGGTTAGTCACCGCCAGTTATGACGGTTATGTCCGGCTTTACGATGCAAATTTTAACCTGATAAAGAAGGTTCAACCAATAAAAGGTAAGCGACCATATTCTGTAGCCTTTTCTCCGGATGGAGATAAAATTGCAGTTGGCTTTAACGATGTGGCGACCATCAAAGTTCTCAATGGGAGAACCTTGTCCACCTTATATGAGCCAGACGTTTCGGAGGCGAACTCAGTCTCGGAAAGACTAAATAAAGTCTGTTTCTCCTACGATGGTAAAAAGTTGTTTGCCGGGGGGTTTCTTGACCGTTTTAATGCAGGTAGTTATTGGTATCAGATAAGAGTCTGGGAAGATGCCGGCAGAGGGAATTTCAATGATTATAACGGAGGTAACAGCACAATAATGGATATCAAACCCCTCAAAGACGGTTCCATCGCCTTTTGCTCTCATAATCCTGATTTAGGCATACTTTCCGCTACCACAGGAAGTCAGAAAATATTTAAATACTCAGATAAAAACAGATATGGATCAGGTAGTAAATCCCATTTTAAATTAAGCGAAGATGGTTATACCGTCAGCATCAAACCTTATCAGAAAAAAGCTTTGACTTTTGATCTCAACCAACGGAAAATCCTGGAAAAGGCAACTGATTTACCGGAGTACGAAGATAAATGGAAAAGCATCAACATAAGTGATTGGAATGATAGTACCAAGCCTAAGCTCAACGGAAAAGCTTTATCTTTTTTGCGCAAATATGAACGTTCCTATGCGGTCGATATAGCATCCAATGCTTCCAGAATCATTTTTGGAGCAGCATGGGACCTTTACTGCCTAAATGCCGATAGTAAAACAGAATGGGAAGTCCCCTTGCAATCTATTGTCTGGTGCGTCAATATCTCGGATGACAACCGAATAGTAACAGCAGGACTTGGAGACGGCACTATCCGCTGGCACCGCCTCTCCGACGGTGAGCAACTGCTCACGCTCTTTATGCACCCCGATAACAAACGCTGGGTCATTTGGACCCCTTCCGGCTATTATGATGCCTCCCCCGGTGCGGAAGACCTCATCGGCTGGCACGTCAACCGGAGTGCGGACGAAGCTGCGTTGTTTTATCCCTTTTCCAAGTTCCGCTACCAATATTACCGCCCTGATGTAATTGACCGGGTACTCGAAACCCTGGATGTAGAAGAAGCCGTCAAACAAGCCAATGAAATCGCAGAACGATTTGGCAAGACCCGCACCCGCAACATTGTAGACGAACTGCCGCCCACCATAAAAATCATCAACCCCGCCACAGGTACAACGGTCAGCAGCAGTTCCGTTACCATAGAATACAACATCCAGTCACCCAACAATGAAGAAATTACAGGCATCAGGGCGATGGTCAATGGCCGCCCCGTTTCCGAAAAGCGCGGACTGAAAGCGAAGGGCACCCGTGGCACCATGACCATCCCCATACCTGCCGAAGATTGCCGGGTGTCCGTCATAGCTGAAAACCGCTTCGGTACGAGTGAGCAGGCGAACATCCGCCTGAAATGGGCTGGAAGCACCACTCGTTCCTCCTTTATCAATAAACCCAACCTGTATGTGCTTGCCATTGGGGTCAGTGATTACAATGATTCGGAACTGAAACTCAACTTCGCCGCCAAAGATGCCCGTGATTTTAAAAATGCCATCGACCGCCATAATGGAAGGTTGTACGGATCGGCCGAATACCGACTTTTGACCAATTCAGAAGCGACCAGGGCCAACATCATGGACGGGCTGGAATGGATCGTCAAACAGACGACCCAACATGATGTGGCCATGATCTTTTTTGCCGGTCACGGACGGGAAAACAGCCGCGGCACTTTTTATTATGTCCCCGTGGAAGCTGACTTGTCAGATGGCAGTCTCCGCCGTAGCGGCATCATGCGGGAAGATATCAAAGAAACGGTAGCGACCATCGTCGGGAAAGTGTTGGTATTCATGGATGCCTGCCATTCCGGCAACCTCATGGAATCTTCCCGTCGCAGGGGCACGCCTGACCTGACCCGCATCATCAATGAACTGGCAGATGCAGAGAACGGGGCAATTACCTTTTCAAGTTCCTCTGGTCGCCAATATTCACTGGAAGATTCAAGATGGAACAACGGCGCCTTCACCAAAGCGGTAGTGGAGGGACTGAACGGGGAAGCCGCAAATAATGACGGCAGTATTACTTGGAAATCTTTGGACGCATATGTGACCCGCCGGGTAAAAAAATTGACGAACGGTGATCAGTCGGCCGTAACTGCAGTCCCACCGGACACAGAGGATTATCCGATTGGAATAAAACCTTGATCAGCAAATTGGATCATCCCGAATTTTCGATGATGTAACAATGAAGGTAGTTATGCAACAAATACTTAGGAGCCGCTTTGGGGAAATTAATCCAGCGGAAATTCCCAAAAGCAGCCCCTAACGTTTCCTATTTCTTTAACCTACTGGACCAATATCTTTCCGGTTTTGACACCGCTGCCAGTCCGCATTTCAAAAAATACCAAACCGCTCACGGCCAGCTCCTCTTTCCTGATTATCACCTCATGGTAGCCTTCATCGAAATAAGATTTTCTGAACAGAACCAATTTTCCGGTTGCATCATAGAACTCAAATCCAACATTTGATGCTGCCGGTAAATTAAAGGGAATGATCGTTTCTGTTGAAAAAGGATTGGGTTGGTTCTGGAACAGTGTCAACTGTTGGCTATCGGTTGTTGGATGTTTTTCGATGAAATTTAATTCAACATCAAGTGTTGTTTCTGTTTTGTCCCAAGCGATGGCTTTTGTTTTGTCGGAGGTGATTTTTAAAACCTCGCTCAATTGAATAGATTCCTTTATTTCAAATGATAAAGTAAATGTGGGATCTTCTTTTCCAAACCAAATGACGGTCAATTGACCGCGGTCTCTGTACGTTTCACCTATGGCGATATTCCCATTTGTTTTTCCAATAAAATTCATTTTTGCCGGATCAAATTCTAACGTAAACTGGTAGGCGGCAATGTCTTCCATGGAAAAATCAATTTCGATCGTTCCACCTGCGTTGATCAACTGATCTTTCGCATTTAAATAAAATACGTCAGCAGTTCGTTCTTCCGCATTTTCACCGAACATGGAAGGATCGGCGTTGCCCGTTACATCCCCGACCTTTATGCCTAAAAAGTCAGCAGTTAGATAGTCTCCGGAGAGGTTGTTCATGGAAATATCGGCAGGAAAAGGCCAGGGATTGAACGGGTCGCTAAACACATGATCTTCCGGTACAAATTGCCAGGAAGGTGTCCCATTGGGAAACATGGTTATGTTGTGCAAGATCAGGTTTTGTATGGCTACGATGTCAGACACGGTGATGGTCTGACTGTTATTGGCATCGGCGGCAATGTATTGCCAGGTCTCGGTAAAAACATCTACACCTAAGATGTGTGCATTGATTTTTGCCAAATCGAATGCGGACACACCGTTCAGGTAATTCATGGACTTGGAAGGTGTGACCACATAATTATTTCCCGCAGGGAGATTTTCAAAAATGAAATCGCCGTTTTGATTGGTCATATAAGGTGCAGTGGTTGCTCCGGTTAATTCTACTTCCGTCGAGGCCACCATTGCTCCATGTGGATCAGCAACGAGGCCGGCGATCATCAGCTCTGGCTGGGTGCAAACCCCTTGATTGTCCATGATCATCAGGAAAGTTATGCAGGAGGCCATGTTGCCGCCATCATCAAAAACAAACAGCTCAACGACATTTTGTCCCTCATCATCGCAGTCAAAAAATGCAAAATCATCATTGGGGTTTGGGGTGAAAGAAAACTGCAAGTCTGAACTGCAATTATCAAAACTGCCATCATCGAGCGATTCTGCAAAAACGGTTGCCTGCCCACTATTGTCCAGCCCAACGATCAGACCGTTCAAGCAATAAGCCGTAGGGGCTTCATCATCGCCAATGGAAATGCTGATGCTATGGGTAACAGAATTGCCACAGCCATCCTCTGCTAAATAGGTCATCTGGTAAGAACCGGCAGGTACATTTTGAAAAGCAAATCCATTGCCCAAATCACCGTAAGCGATGATGGTAACGTGGTTGCTGCAATCTGTCACTTCCGGCAAAGGCAACGTCACTTCACCCGTGCAGCCCACCGAACCCGTAATTATGATATCTTCTGGTGGGTTCACAAATACGGGCAACTCAATATCCTGAATTTCAATGACTTGTATATATTCCCAAACCCCGAGATTATTTCCTGAATTGGGTTCATACTGGCACCAATCGACAATCTTCCAAGTACGGTGAACAGAGTAGCAGGAAGGTTCGGCAATCCAGAAATAAGCATCGCTATGAGTGACAGTTACCGATTCACAGCCATTTTGTCCTAACAATATGGGTCCATCAAAAGGGGCGGGCAAATCGAATGGTTCGAGTGAAACATTGCAGCCCGCAGTAGCATAATTCTCTGGCCAAACGATGTTATTTCCGCTGATGTTCCACGGTGCAAGATTATCAAGTGTGATGACCTGAGTAGCGATTGTTTGGTTACCGCTGTCATCGGTAGCGATCCAGGAACGTATGATGGCGCCCTCGCCGCATCCGGTAAAATTTTCATCATAGGTTGACTGCAAATCGAAGTCACAATTATCAAAGACACTTGCCTGGCCGAAAACGGACAGATCACTCAAATCTGTTGTACAGTCTACTGTCAGATCAGCCGGAGGAGAAATCACCGGATCATGCTCGTCCTTAACTAGGACATCAACATTACAAGTACTGAAATTGCCAGAACAGTCAGTCACTTTTAAAGTTACCATGGTCAGCATACCGAGATCGCTGCAATCGACAGGCAAAGCAGCTGTATATTCCGTATCGGGTGCGCCTTCCCTTTTTATCATAAAACTTTCCACGCAGCACCAATCATAGCTCCCATCATCCACCACATCTGCATAAACCATCGCTTGTCCATTTCCATCCAGCGAAGCAACGGTCTGTGCATCACAAACGACGGTCGGGCCGATTTCATCTTCAACGGTAATTTCAGTCGTACAAGCGGAAATATTTCCACAATCATCAACGGCTTCATAGGTGACTGGGTAAACACCAGGAGCCACATTGCTGAACGGGCCATAACCTGAGCCAAAATTCCAATTTGGTGTAATGCTAATCATCGATGAACAATCGTCGGTAGCTGAAGCCTGTGGCAGATTGATGTTACTAAAACAACCTAAACTTTCTGTACTGAACGTTTGTGCCGGGGGACAATTGATGACCGGAGGCGAAGTGTCAAATAACTTTATGATCTGCGTGTGTTCCACTATCTGGCTCGAACAGTCATCTACGATGGTCCATTTACGGAGCACCAGTTCGCTGCCCTCGCACGTGGCAATGTTTTGATCTCCATAGGCAACATTGAATGCACATTCTCCATTGTCGAGTTCATATTGGTCGTTGGTCGTATTCAAATCGCCATCTTCATCGATAAACGGCTGGCCTGTTTGTGAGAGATCGGCCATCGCCCCACAGGTAAGCATTGGTGCCGCTACTCCATCCCGGTCCGGGGGAAATTGCACTTGCGACAATGCAGCCCGTTCCTGGGTGATCACTTGAGTAAACAGACGGGTATTGCCTTGTTCATCCGTCGCTGACCAGGTTCGGTGAATGACTTTCCATGCGAGGGTATGAAATTGAAAATTGGAAATGAGGGTGTGAATGGCATCTGCATCGCCATCGGACAATTGTTCAAAAGAGAGGATATCACCCGGATGAAGCAGCCCCGTGGTGTAGGAGCCGCTTTGTACCGAGTCGGTAGTGAGTTGGATGCACCAGTTGTTGATGGTGAGGTAGAAACCCTGAGGGTCAAAAGAGGAGCCCCCAAAACTACTCCAATCAAAGCTGACATAGCCTTCCGTAGGTATAGCGATTTTGAATTTCGTTATATACTTCGGGCTCGTGCTAAGAGGGGAGTTACTGGCCCCTTCAACCAGAATGTTGTCGGGAGCTCCCGTGACATCTACCCCACCATCCCCATTGTTTATTAAGCAAACGTCCCAATTGCTTGGGTCGAAATAACCTGCAAATCCAGTATAACCACAGCCAAAACTGATCAGTGAATCCGCATGGGTCACCGATACCGTACTGCTGCAATTGTCATAAACCGTTGGTTCTCCAACGGCCGGCACGCTGGTGTCTTCAGTACAATTCAGCGTGACGTGATCTATTTCAATAGTTGGTTTCCGTTTGTCCACAACAACGATCGAGCCCCAGCAATCATGGCCCGACCAATCATGGGTCATGTGCACGCTGATCGTCTGGCCGATGTGCGCCCCGTTCAGTTCGTTGTTGGGAATGGGCGCTCCGCTGGCATCGAAATATTCCATCGTAGCGGGACCCGTACACGACCAGTAATTGGCCAGCATAAAATATTCATTTGCCTCGCCGGTACAATCGGCGTCGAGTTTTACCTCAACATTCTGATTGCAGATCAGTTCGTTGCACTGTCCTTTTAATACAATTGGTAAAAATGAAAAGGCTGCGAACAGCAGCAGGGAATAGGTGTGTTTTATGTAAAAATCCGTCTGAGGCCGGATTTGCTGGAAGTGTTTCAGTAATGCTTGCGCAAATATAGAAACATTTTGCATACAAGGGCAAAAGGAGTGTACCTGTCGCATCATGGGAAATCGGTTTTGGTGTAAAAAATGGAAATTGGAAAATCAGAAATTCGAAAATCAACCAGCTTGAACGATAAGCTGACAACGCTTGCGACATTGGGCAAATCTCTAATTTCTTAGTTTCTAATTTCAAAAGTATTAGCCATCACAGGCAACCATAGTTGCCGATAAATATATGAAAATCAAGAACTTAGGCTCCTGATCATCAAATTTCTGAAAAACTTAAAAGTCGGAAAATGGCTCGATAGTGTGTGACTGGGTACAGAGAAATAAAGGGGGTTACAAAACTTACTCTTTTTGTAACCCCC
>JBCBRY010000009.1:0-128598 GCA_039819485.1 Bacteroidota bacterium
GGTGATTTTGCATAGCAAAATCACCAAAAGCGCTCCCTCCATATAGTTTTTCGGCGGCGAAGCCGCTGTTAATTTGACATGTGGCAAATTGCTGGTTTAAAAATGATTTTTGAAATAAATGATTGAAATTCAACACATTACGTGCGGTTCGATACAAGCATTTTTAAAATCTTGAAATGATGGGTGCGGCATGTTTAAAAGCACTAAATGTAGGGTGTTTAAAATGGGCCCACAAGAATTTGCCAGGCCGGCCAGTACCTTGCTTTTGTACTTCATTCCCTAACTTTACCCCCATGAGCAACAAAGCAGAAATCACGGTATTCAACACCAAAGTCCGGGTCATCAGGGTAGGAGATGACGATTATTTTTGCCTTACCGATCTTGCCAAGTATAAGAATCCAGACTCTCCCAATTCGACGATCCTTAGCTGGATTAATGCCAAACCAAACCTCGAACTGATAAATTTCTGGGAACAAAAGCATAATCCGCATTTTAAACGTACCCCACAGGGTATGTTTAAAGGGTATGACAAATATGTTACAGATGAATTCATGCGGGACACCGGGTCGCCTGCCAAGTGGTTGGCTTACACGGATTCCAAAGCATTTATAGTTCAACGCGGACGATACGGAGGAACTTTTGCACAATCCACCATAGCCCTTCAGTTTGCGAACTACATCAATGTCAACTTCTACCTGCATATTTTAGAAGAATATCAGGAGCTGAAAAAACAACGGCTCCTGGCACTGGGCGACCCCGGTGACATCAAACGTTACCTGACCGCCGGGAACTACTCTTTGTTGGTTTCTGCCATATTCAGTCAAATGGATGAGCGGTTGCTGGCACACCCGCAGCCATATAAAAGCCGGGCACCGTTCATGGCCGAGGCAGATTTGCTGAATGAAATTGTCTTTCAAACAACCGCCAAACAATGGCGCATGGCGAACCCTGACAAACCTGTGGAAAAAAACATGCGGGATTATGCCTCCGTTCTGGAATTGGTCATTCTGAATAATTTGCAGTTCTTGGATTCCATGTTGTTGCAATGGGATTGTAGCATGGATGACCGCAAGAGTTTTTTGCAGGAGGCCTACGACTTCCAGTATCCCATATTAAAACGCTCTAAGACCATCCAGCGAATGCAAGAGCTGGCGGACCAGGCAAAGGAAGCAACATAACTATATCATTATCAGAATTATTTCCAGCTATTAATCAGCTTTTTTCCGGAGGAAATGTCACTGCGCTATCTTTTCCTGATCCCAGCGGAAACACCGTCAGGGTAAATCAACCCTATCATAAATACGGCTGCGGCGGATATCCACCTCTATCCAAATCCCTTTTCTGATCAACGGTATTTTCAAAATTTAGCAAATCTGTACTTTTGCCCGAAAAACCATGAGGCAGAAGAATGCCGGTTCGTCCATCCCACAGCACACAGCCATTGTCTTTAATATTCACCGCTACTTGCCGGGAGGCTGGTATCTTCCCGATGCCTGGATTGTCAAGACCGATCAATCGGGCAAACTGACCTTCGTGGTACAGCGGGCCACTCCCGATACGATCGGCAGTTATGGGCATGAAATGGCTCCGACCGTTACCCGCCTTTTTTCTTTGATCCATGCCCTTTCGGAAAAAACACTGGAAGAAAAATACCAACCCCCGAAGGCCAGAAAGAAAAAACCGCTGGTTGAACTTTTGCAACAGGCCGAAGTGAAAAAAGCGGCCACGCAGTACGTACACCGCATGATGGCCAATTTTCTGGAAAAAGTAGTGGAGGAAAAACTGCCCCTCACTTTCATGGTGCAGAAAAAAGTGATTGTAGAAGATGTGCGGGTGCGTTTTCCGAAGGAGCCATTGAAACCGCATTTGATTTTTCGTAAAACAAGAGATGGCGTGCGTTATCGCTTGAATTTCAGCACGGGGCAGGAGCGTTGGCTGGTGCGGGAGAGGCAGGTCATTCCATTGACCAACGTGCCCGGCTGGTTGCTCGTGGATGGCAGTTTGTACCCGTTGCCGGAACTGAACGGCTTTTGGGTCAAACCGTTTATCCAGAAAGATGAGATCGTTGTGCCCAATCGTATGCTGCGGACGTATTTTCAAAAATTTATCTTAAAAGCGGTCGAAAAATCGGAGATCGATGCAGAGGGTTTTGAGGTGACGAGTACCCGAAAATTGGAGCAGTGCAAATTGGCACTGGTGAAGCACCCTTTCAAAAATAAATGGTTGGCCGTCTTGAAATTTCAGTACATGGGCGCCATTTTTCAGTGGGGCGACCGGAAGGAAATCCGCACGGCGCTGCATTTTGAAAGTGAATCGGAAATCCGGGTGATGCAAGTGAAACGCAGTTCCGACAGGGAGCAGGCAGCCATCGAAAAACTGAAAAAAATAGGATTTAAAAACATAGAAGGTTCTTTTTGGCAAATACCCAAAAAAGAAGGAGCAACGAAAAGTGGTCAAGATGCTTTTTATGAAGCTGCCGAGCGTTTGGCCACTTTGCGAACGGAGCTTGGAAAGGCTGGGTTTCAACTGGAACTTCCAAATTATGAGAACAAAACGGTCAACCTGTTGCCGGCCTCTTGGTCGGAGGAGGTGGCGCAGGAAAACGATTGGTTCGATCTGCGCATCGTCATCAAAGTTGGGAAATTTGAATTCCCTTTTACCCGGCTTATTTCGCATATCCGCGATAACGACCGATTCTATGAATTGCCCGATGGCACTTATTTCTTAATCCCTCTGGAATGGATGACCCGTTTTCATGGGCTGGCCCATCTGGGAAAACTGAATGGTGAAAAACTACGGTTGTCGAAAAGCCAGAAACCGCTGCTCGAGAGCTTGGGGTTGGGTGAGGAAGAGCATTTTACCGAAAAGGAAAAAACGCCGTTTCGATTGCCCAAATTACTCCGCGCTACCTTGAGGCCCTATCAATTGGAGGGCGCCAAATGGTTGGCGCAACATTATGAAGAAGGCCTCGGCGCTTGCCTCGCCGATGATATGGGGCTGGGAAAAACACTGCAAACCCTGACCGTTCTCCTCATCGCCAAGGAGCAGGCCGCCAAACTTTCCGCCACCAAAAACCAAGAACCAAAACCCAAAAACCTCTTTGGAGAGACCGCAGAGAATGGTGATTTTGTTCCGCTGAAAGCTTTGGTAATCTTGCCGGCCTCCCTGGTTTTTAACTGGGAGCGCGAGGTGAAAAAATTTGCGCCCGGCCTGACCCTCTGCAACCACACCGGACCAAAAAGAAACAAAGACACCCGTTTGCTGGAACGCTATGACATCGTTTTCACCACTTACCAAACAGCCCGCCGCGATTTGCCGGTGCTGCAAAAAATAAATTGGGAATATGTGGTACTGGACGAAAGCCAGTACATCAAAAACCCGCAAAGTGGAGTATTCAAAGCGGTTGGTGAGTTGGAAACGAAAAACCGCATCAGCCTCAGTGGCACACCGATCGAGAATTCGCTGTCCGACCTTTGGGCACAGATGGAGTTCCTCAATCCCGGAATGCTCGGCAGTTTTAATTATTTCAAAAAACATTTCATCCGGCCGATCGAAAAGAAAGACGATGAAACGACCAAGGATGAATTGCGCCGCCTGGTCAATCCTTACCTGCTCAGGCGAACGAAAGAGGAAGTAGCCCCCGACTTGCCGCCGCTGACCGAAGCTGTAGTTTATGTCGAAATGATGGAAGAGCAAAAAGAGCTGTACGAGAAAGAAAAATCGGCCGCCCGCAACAAATTGCTCAACATCAGTGACCCGGAGAACCCGACCAACAAAGTGGCCATTCTCGCTGCCCTGACCCGTCTTCGACAAATCGCCAACCATCCGGAGTTAGTGATGAGAGGGGAGGGGGCAGGAGTCAGGGGACAGGAGTCAGGTGGCCGGGGGAGTGGGAAATTTGAGGACGTTCTGGCTTATTATGATAAAATCCGTCGCTCGGATCATAAGGCGCTTATTTTTTCCTCTTTTGAAAAATACCTGCAATTGTTCCGTAATTATTTTGAAGAAAAAGAGTTGTCGTACGCCTGGCTGACGGGAGGTGTGGCGCCGGCCCAACGGAAAAAAGCCGTTGATCAGTTTAATCAGGATAAAAGCATCCAGGCATTTTTTATGACCACCAAAGCAGGAGGAGTGGGTTTGAATCTGACGGCGGCCGATTATGTTTTTGTACTCGATCCCTGGTGGAACCCATTTGCGGAAAAACAGGCAATCGCCCGTGCCCACCGCATTGGACAGGACAAGAAAGTCATGGCCATCAAGTTCATTGCCCGTGACAGCATCGAAGAAAAAATCTTGCAAATGCAGGAACGTAAGTCAGCACTGGCGGGAGAGTTTGTGGCATCGCCGGAGAAAATTGCTTGTACGAGGGAAGGGTTGGAGGCGCTGTTGTTGTAGCGAATTAACGAATTCGTTATTTATTCGATTCCTAATTCAAAGATTGATTTCATCAAAATTATTTTTCTACTCGCAAACGCAATTTGCATCCGTCAAACTAACGGCCTGCAAATTAAAACCCCCCGTTCCTGTTCCACTAGGGATACAAACCGTCAAAGCACCGGCGGTACCGCCAAAAGTCGCCGTTTGACCTGCATTTACGGGCGTATCATAGGTCAATGAAAAAGGAGGTGTACCAGTCAATATGACCTCCACATTAGTACATTCTTCCTCACAAAGATCCGGGTTGGGCACAGCAAAATCTACGGTTGGTATTGGATTCCAGATGACGGAGATAATATTTGAAAAATCAAGGCAAATATCAACCAGCTCTCCTCAAAAGACTGGATTTGCGGCCAACAAGGAGTTTTCAAACAACTTCTATAATAAAACCCTGATAGCTAAAGAAAGAGCTGCTTTTCGATATAAAAAATAACGTAAGTTGCGGCTCGCGGTTTATAAAAAAACAGTTTTACATGCTTACAGCCATCACCCGTTCCATCAGCCCCAAAATGGCTGACTGTGAACTGACTCATCTTGACCGGTCACCTATTGATATCGCAGTAGCCCAACAACAGCATGCAACCTATGAAAAGGCGTTGCAGCACCTCGGTTGCAAAATCATCCGGGCCGACGCTGCTCCCGATTTGCCTGATAGTGTTTTCGTGGAAGATTGCTGCGTGGTGCTGGATGAAATAGCCATCATCACCAACCCCGGTGCAACCAGCAGAAAACCGGAAATTGTTGGGGTGAAAAAAGCACTCCAATCCTTTCGACCATTGATGCAGATATCCGAACCGGGCATGCTGGACGGTGGCGATGTCCTGGTCATCGGCAAAGAAATTTGGGTAGGGCTTTCCAGCCGCAGTAATGAAACCGGAGTGGAACAGTTGAGAACGTTTGCAGCACCTCATGGCTATTCCGTAAAAGGGGTGTCAGTCAATGGCTGCCTTCATTTAAAATCCGCCGTAACACAGGTCGGGGAGCGTACAGTGTTGTTAAATCCCGACTGGATTGATAGGACCGTTTTTACTGATTTTGAAATCATTGAAACCCATCCGGAAGAGCCTGGTGCAGCCAATGCCCTGCTCGTAAACGAACGTGTTATTTTTCCGGTAGATTTTCCGAGAACTGCGCTTCGGCTCACCGAGGCTGGTGTCGAGCTTTTTTTTGTTGACAATTCGGAAGTCATAAAAGCAGAAGGTGGTGTGACCTGCTGTTCGGTAATTTTCAATTAAACACTACATTTGACCTGATCAAGCCATCAATAATTCAGACTGTATGAAATTTAAAAAGTAATTTATCAGAAGCTGGCGCAGGGCTGAGTCCTGTGCCTAACATTCATTTATTTTTAAGTTTTGTAGATTTCTTATTCAACAATCAATAACTCATAAATGCCCAATATCAACGGAAAAGCCCAACAAGCACGTACCTACGATGCGATCGTCGTCGGTAGTGGCATCTCAGGCGGATGGGCCGCTAAGGAACTGACCGAAAAAGGACTAAAAGTATTGCTCCTTGAACGTGGCAAAAATGTCGAGCACATCAAAGACTACAAAGGGATGAACAATAACCCGTGGGACAAAAAGTTTCGGGGAAGCATCCACCCAAACGTTCGCAAACGGCATCCGATCCAGGTCAATTGTTATGCGTTTTTGGAGGACAACGCCGATTTCTGGGTGGATGACATCGACAATCCTTATGAACAGGACAAGCCGTTCAATTGGTTTCGGGGCTATCATGTGGGAGGGCGATCGTTGATGTGGCACCGCATGTCGTTCCGGTTGAGCGAAATGGACTTTGAAAGCAATGCCCGGGACGGTTATGGCTCCGATTGGCCGATCCGTTACAAAGACCTGGCGCCCTGGTATGACTATGTGGAAGAATTTGTGGGAGTAACCGGTTCGAAGGAAGGATTGCCACAATTGCCAGACGGAAATTTCCAGCCACCTTTTGAATTGAATTGCCTGGAGCAGCACACCGCAGACAAACTCAAAGAAAACTGGACAGACCGCCGGTTGATCATTGGGCGGGCAGCTCATTTGACCAAACCCACGGAAGTGCAAAAAAAGCTTGGCCGTGGCCAGTGCATGACCCGCAACCGATGCCACAATGGCTGTCCTTTTGGAGCTTATTTCAGTTCCAACTCCGCAACCATACCGGCCGCCCGCAATACTGGAAATTTGACGCTGCGGACCGATGCCATCGTCAGCGAGGTTATCCACGACAATGACACCCAACGGGCTAAAGGCGTCCGGATCATTGACCGCCACACCAAAAAAACAGAAGAGTATTTCGCTAAAGTCATCTTCCTGAATGCCAGCACTTTAGGTACAACCTTTATTTTGTTGAACTCCACTTCGGATCGCTTTCCGAATGGTTTCGGCAATGACTCGGGGGTGATTGGTCATTACTTGATGGACCACCATTTCGAAGTAGGGGCAACCGGTCGCCACGATCAGTTCAACGACCGTTACTACCAGGGGCGACGGCCCATCGGCATCTACGTGCCCCGCTATCGAAATTTGCCAGGGAAAGAGCAGCAGAAGGACTTTGTCAGGGGCTATGGTTTTCAGGGAAGTTGTTCCCGGGGAGGTTGGAGGCGGTATTTAGGCAAACCAGGATTTGGTTCTGCACTAAAAAACGAGTTGCAACACCCCGATGAATGGAGCATCTGGCTCGGTGCCTGGGGCGAACAATTGCCGATCTATGAAAACCAGGTGAGCCTCAATAAAAACAAAACGGACCAATGGGGATTGCCTATTTTGAAAATTGATGCCGAATTCAAGGAGAATGAACTGGCCATGCGCAAGGACGCCCAAACGACCGCCCTGGAAATGTTGGAAGCGGCCGGCTACAAAGACATCAATCCATTCGATGATTTTGAAACAGCTCCTCCGGGTCATTGCATCCATGAAATGGGCACTTGCCGAATGGGCAAAGATCCAAAGTCTTCAGCGCTCAATCAATGGAACCAAATGTGGGCGGCCAAAAATGTGTTCGTAACTGACGGTGCCTGCATGGCCTCTTCCGCCTGTCAAAATCCTTCGCTGACCTATATGGCACTGACGGCAAGGGCAGCGGATTTTGCCGTGAACGAATTGAAACGAAGGAATTTGTAATTTATATTTATTTTCACTTCAATAAATCGATTGATTTAGAAAATTACTTCTAATGAATCTGGTCAGCTACGTAAGCATGCAAAATTGTAAATGATTTTGCTTAGTTAAGCAGGTGGTCGAAAAAAATGACACTTTCCCTTTGCCTGAAACAGCGTTTTAAACTTTGGAAACCAAGCATTTGCCAAAATAAAAGTGTCATTTTTAGCACTCCTTACTTATGTTTATTTTTTAATAAAATACACGCACGATGAAAAATCTTTTACTTGTCATTTTAATATTTATTCCCTTTTTAAGTACTGCACAAACAGAATTTGCTCCAATTGGAGCTGAGTGGCATTACAAGTCATTCATGGGCTGGTTAGGTGAAGGGGTCACTCATGTGCAGGTAGTGGGAGATACTTTAATTGATGGCCAGCTTTGTAAAAAATTGCATACAAAAAACAGGGCCGGCACCAATGAGCTAAATTATAATCAATTTATTTTTCAAAGAGGGGATAGTGTTTTTATGAAGTTGCCACACGATTATTTTTTATTTAAAAATAAAATGATGGTCGGGGATACTTTAAACTTCCCTTTGCTTTCAACCCCGAACAATAAATTTAGGGTAGAATATGATTCAACGTTAATTTTGAACGGCATACAAGTCAAAAAATATACCCTGAAACAAATTGAGACCACATTTGATTTTACGGTAGATATTTATGACAAATTTGGCCCGGAGTACGGATTTGTGGACGAATGGCTTGGCTCTCCCTGGGATGGAAACGACCACTTTCTGCGGTGCTACCAGGATGACAATTTTACTCAGATTAATTTATCAAACGAAGATTGTGATGACGGCCTGACTGCTGCCTCTGAAAAGTTGAAAGATAAATATTTAGGTGTGTTTCCCAATCCTGCCACGGAGGAATTAAACATTTCGCTTCCAGTCAATTTTCCGCCAATTCAATCAATTGTATTTAATAATGTTTCCGGGGCTGAATGCTTCATTGATGCCACAAATAACCAAATAGATATCAGATCATTGCCAGCGGGTTTTTATATCGGACGTGTAAGGGCAGGCAATGAGGTATATTTTATTAAATTCATTAAACAATGAGTTTAAAAAAAAACAAGTGAATTACTTTTTGCAATATCCTGAATTATTCAGGATGGTTTTTTTTGGTGAAATACGGGAGGTAAATGGCCACCATGAAAGCAGTTGAATTTTTTTCCCATCTTTTAAAAAATTCAGTTGAGAACCGCTTGAGTAAAAAATCCCCAACGTGCTGCGAAAAGATTTTAAAAAAATAAATAAATTACATTTGGTTTCTACTTATAAATGACTGTTCAAAAAAAATGACACTTTTCCTTTGCCTGAAAAAGAGTTTTGAGGCTTTGAAATCAAACATTTGCCCAAATAAAAGTGTCATTTTTAGTGCTGCTTATTTTTGTCCAATCGCTTAAATATTTTATCCTAATTCATGTTTTTTTCCATTTATTAAGTTAATATTTATTAAAAGCCACGGCATCGGCCGCTACCATTAAGCATTTGATATTTTATGTTCCATTGGCTGCCCCCAGTCGAAATAAGGACGACGTAATTGTGGTTACAGGAGATGTCATTAAGAACCCTGACAACCTTGTCACCTTTGGTGAAGGTAACGATCGGGTTCCTGATTTTGACCACCTTAATGCAAATTGACTGCAAAGTGATAATTACCCGATCCGACATTCACGATAATAAAGCCTTCCTCTTCGCCTGCCACTTTTAAGTCCTTCGAATCAGATATTAATGTGCCATCTGCGGTCACATCACCTTTCGACTCAGTTGGAATATAGACGTAAGCGGACGTGTTGGCCGGGATGACGACGTCAAGGCTCAGACGACCATTTGCTATTTTCCATGAAGAGGCTAATTTTCCATAAACGGTTTGTAGTGAAGCGCTTACGTGCTTGAAGTTGCTGTTGATGTAAGGTTTGATGATTGATCTTTTATAGGCAGGTGTGTCCGCTTCCTGGTCAATTCCTGCAACTGCCCGGTACATCCAGTCGCCAATGGCACCATAGGCATAATGGTTAAATGAATTGGCCCTGGGGCTGACAAAAGTGCTGTCGGGTTTGATGCCATTCCAACGTTCCCACATGGTAGTGGCACCCATCGTGATCGGGTACAGCCAGGATGGGTAGGTCTTTTGTGCCAATAGCTCGAAGGCCACTTCCGGATAGCCAAAACGAGTCAGCACATGGCACAGGTAAGGAGTGCCTAAAAAGCCGGTGGTCAGGTGGTTGTTGTATGCTCTGATATTTTTGACCAACCGATCTGCCGCCGTTTGACGCAGAGCTTCTGGCAACATGTCAAAT
Source organism: Bacteroidota bacterium (assembly GCA_039819485.1). Taxonomy (GTDB): domain Bacteria; phylum Bacteroidota; class Bacteroidia; order Chitinophagales; family Saprospiraceae; genus UBA6168. The sequence continues at coordinate 9,900 of JBCBRY010000009.1, forward strand.
TGTAGCGCCAGCACATACGAGGTCTGAGTATTTGAGATTGTTGCTCCGTTGGGCGTAATGTATTCATTCAGAAATGCTTCTTTGATTTGCTGCAGTAAATGCGAATATTGTTTGACATCCTGCGTGTTTCCTAAAACTCCGGCGGCATTGACCAGCAATTGGGTGGAATACGCCATGAAGCACTGCGAGATAAAGTATTTGTCCGTAAATGCCGACCGGCCGTGCTCGTCGTCATCTACGCGGAAGGACTGCCAATCGCCAAAATGGAAACCTGTATTCCATAAATAATTGTTGCTTTTGCTGAGCATGAAATCCACCCATTTTTTCATGCTTTTATATTGTTGCGTGAGTACGAGGGTGTCCCCGTATGCCAAAAATAAATTCCACGGAACAATGGTGGCGGCGTCCGCCCAGCCAGCTGAACCAGCATCTTTCTTGCGCATCACCTGCGGAATAACGTAAGGCACACTGCCCGATGGTTGCTGGTCGGCCTCCAAATCACGGAGCCACTTGGCAAAGAAATTATGTACATCATAATTGAACATGGCTGTTCGTGAGAATGCCTGTGCATCTCCTGTCCATCCGAGTCGTTCGTCCCTTTGTGGACAATCAAGCGGTACATCGAGAAAGTTTCCTTTTTGACCCCAACGGATGTTACTTTGCAATTGATTGATCAACGAATCAGAAGTAAGGAATTCTCCTGCCGGACGGATATCAGAATGGAGCGCAACGGCCGTAAAATTTTCTTTTTTTATTTCCCCCGGAAATTCGTCCACCCGTATGTAACGAAACCCCTGCCACGTAAAATGTGGTTCAAAAACCTCTGTTTCACCCCCTTTTAAGATATAGGTATTTTGTTGTCTGGCATACCGGATATTGTCCCGGTAAAAATTACCGTTTTTATCTAATACTTCACTGTGGGTCAAAATTATTTTATCACCGGATTGGCCACTTGCTTTCACCATGACCCACCCGACTAAATTTTGACCAAAATCGAGAATGGTTTCATTGTTTGGCGATTTAATAATTTTAATTGGTTTGATTAATTCCTGCTTTTTTATCGGTTCATTATAGGTGGCCAGGAGGACATCCATATTATGTTTGACTTCTTTGACCCCCATCCAGTTTTTATCATCGTAATTCGGATTCAGCCACCCTGCTTTTTCTTTTCTGGCGTCGATAATTTCACCATGATAAAATTCGGAGAATTGTATTTCACCGATAGAAGATTTCCAGGTATTATCGGAAATTATTTTTTCTTTTTTCCCGTTTTTATATTCAATTTCTAATTGAAAAATAAATGCAATGTCACTACCATAAATATCCCGGTTGTTTTTCCAAACCAATTCACCGCGGTACCAGCCATTTCCCAATATTGCACCAATTACATTTTGGCCACTTTTTATTAAGGAAGTGACATCGTACACTTGATATTGAAGCCGCTTGTTGTAGCTGGTCCAGCCTGGTGTAAAATAAGCATCTCCAATTTTATTGCCATTTAAATATGCTTCGTAAAGACCATGTGCAGAAATAAAAGCGGTTGCTTTTTTTATTTTTTTTCCGGTATTAAATTCTTTTCGGAAAATAGGGGAGGGGCGTTCTTTTTCTTCTTGAAAACCCGGTTCAATCCATCGAGCTTTCCAGTCGTTTTTATTTAAAAAAGCAGTATGGAAAAAAGCCAGCTTGCTCCATGCCGAAATATTTCCATGGTTGTCCCAAACTCTTACCTGCCAATGATACCGTTGATTAGACTTTAGAGGTGCCCCTTTGTATTTTACCCAAATAGATTGATCACTGTTCTTTTTTCCGCTTGTCCAAATTTCTTTTTTATTATTAAATACTTTTATTTCATATGCCGTTTGCAACACGTTTCTTTTTTCGCTGATCAACTGCCAGTTGAAACGTGGCTCCTTTAAATCTATTCCAACTGGATCAATTAAATTTTCTGTCTTTAATTGACCAACGGACAACTGGGCAAAAAGTGAATTGGAAAAAAAGACCAACAATGTAATTAATATGTATTTCATAAAAAATAAGTCAGTGGAATAATGGCCCGCAAGTTATTAAACTTTTGGTTTTCAATAGAATTGCAGATATATCAAAAAAAAGACACAAGGGTCAACCGCTACCTTTGTGTCTTTTTTAAATAAAACTAATTCGTTCTGTTTTATAACTTATTACTAAAAACTATTTCTTCCCTTTCCTTTCTTCCAGCTCTTCGCGGATTAAAACTTCTATTTGTTCCAGGTAGCCTTTTCCTTTAAAATAAATATTTATCCAAATTAATCCGCCAAAGCATAAAAAAGCAGTAACAGGAAACATCACCAGTGCAAAACTGGTGAGATAGTGCAGTTTAATAAAATATCCAATAGTAGCGATGAGTAACCATGCCGGAGCAGAAGCACCCAGCCATACGAGTGATTGCTGGAACCGTTTAAATAATTCAGATTTAATTTCCCATTGGCCTAATAACCGTATTAGATCTGCCGTGGTAAAATAGGACGGCCCCACCTCCAATAGCAAGGCATGTTCATCTTTTCCTTTTTTTTCTAAGTCGGTAATGATATTTTCTATAGAAGCCATATTTGCGGATTTTTGAATACAACAGTTGAGCACTAAAAAGGATTTTTATTGAAGTAATAAATACAGAATGGTATGCTTAGGCTACTTTCAAAGCCGCGGCACTTTCCAGTCCTAATTCCCTGATGCTAATTTCCCGCATCTCCACTTTGCGTATTTTACCTGTGACAGTCATCGGAAATGAGTCGGTGAATTTAATATAAAATGGGATTTTGTAATGGGCAATTTGTCCTTTGCAATAATTTTTGATTTCTTCCGAGGTCATTTTATTACCTTCTTTCAACAGTACCCAGGCCATGACCTGTTCGCCGTATTTTTCATCGGGTACACCAATGACTTTTACGTCACTTATTTTTGGGTGGGTGAACAAAAATTCCTCGATTTCTTTGGGGTAGATATTCTCTCCACCGCGGATGATCATATCCTTAATTCTTCCGACAATATTCACAAAGCCGTCTTGATCGATGATGGCAAGGTCACCAGAATGCATCCAACCTGCGGAATCTATAGTGAGCCGGGTACGTTCTTCGTCCCTCCAATAGCCTCGCATAATGGAATAGCCACGTGTACATAATTCTCCGCTCGTACCAATCGGGCAGATCCTGCCAGTTTCGGGGTCAATGATTTTTAATTCGATATGGGGATGCACCTTCCCGACGGTGCTAATCTGTTTTTCCAGTGAGGTTCCCATTCTGGTTTGGGTACTTACGGGACTCGTTTCCGTCATGCCGTAGGCTATTTGCACATCTTTCATGTGCATTAAAGTTTTTACTTTTTTCATGACCTCAACCGGGCAGGCAGCACCTGCCATAATCCCGGTTCTTAAACTGGACAAATCATATTGGTTGAAATTTGGGTGTTCGAGTTCGGCGATAAACATGGTGGGCACTCCAAATAACGCAGTCGCCTTTTCTGCTTCTGCCTGCTGCAGGACTGCTTCCGGGTCAAAGGCCTCTCCTGGATATATCATGGTTGCACCATGTGTCATGCAGCCAATGTTGCCGAGCACCATGCCGAAACAATGATAGAGAGGGACTGGGATTATGCACCTGTCTTTTTCGCTGAAATTCATGGTTCTGGCAACAAAAAAACCATTGTTCAAAATATTGTGATGGGTTAAAGTCGCGCCTTTGGGGAAACCTGTTGTGCCGCTCGTGTATTGAATGTTGATGGGGTCATCAAAGTCGAGGCTTTTCTGGCGGATTTCCAATGCTTGAACTGAAACTCCTCCGGCCATACTTTGCAATGTTCTCCAGGTCATCATACCCGGAACGTTTTCATCGTGGAGCCTGATCACGGTCCGCAAATGAGGTAGCTGCATTGCTTTTATTTTACCGGATTGGGCGCTCGACAATTCAGGAGCCAGCTTATAAAGCAGCTGTGTGTAATTGGATTTTTTAAACTGGTCAGCAATTACCAATACCTGGCAACCCGATTGATTTAATGCATATTTCAATTCCTGCAGCCGGTAGCTTGGGTTGATGTTAACCAATATGGCACCGACCTTGGCAGAGGCAAATTGCAATACGGTCCACTCGGCACAATTCGGTGACCAGATACCAATGAGGTCACCTTTTTTCAAGCCGATGGCCATGAGCGAACGAGCACAGGTATCCACCTCGTTTTTGAGTTGGCCATAGGTCCATCTGATGTTTTGATGTTTGGCAACGAGGGCTTCATTTGTGGGGAAGCGACGGACAATTTCATCCAGTTTGTCACCGATAGTGATACCTAAGAGGGGGACGTCACTTGGGCCGGAGAGGTAGCTTGGATTTTTCATTTGTGAAATCATTTTATGGGCTACAAGCTACATTGAGGAGCGGAAAATTGTGTTGACTTTTAATGAAAGAACAACTGATTTTGATCAATGATGAAAAGCTAAAAAAGGAAGGATTTCGAAATTTTAACTAAAAAAGAAAGCAGCTTCTTTACTGACAATTCATTTGAATTTAGTGAGAGTAAATAAGAAGCTGCCTTCGGGAAATAACGCCTATTTCTTTAAACCGCAATTAATACGATTTGGGGTTGTCAAACGCTGCCCGTTACCGGAATTTTTTTTTCGTCCGGATGGAAATCCACAAAATACATGTCGAGGTCACCTTTGTTTTTAGCGGCTACTTTTCCTCTTGGAAGGCAATTGATCTGGTCTTTCACCAGTTCGTAAGTTTTCTGTGAAATATTGATTTCGTTGACTTCTCCGGTCTGTTCCATGCGGGCAGCCACGTTGACGGTATCGCCCCAGATGTCGTAGGCAAACTTCTTTTTCCCAACAACTCCTGAAACCACTGGGCCGCTGTGGATGCCAATCCGGCAGTAGTATTCATTCTTGTTTTTTGCCTGTTGTGCCTTCCGGAATTTTTCCATAAAGCGCTGAATGTCAATGGCTGCATTCACCATGTCAATAGCGTGGGAAGGAGAGGGAGAAGGCAGTCCGGCAGCACAGAGATAGGCATCTCCAATGGTTTTTATTTTTTCAATCTTGTACTTTGAAATTATGTCGTCAAATCCTTTGAAGCAGGTGTCCAGTTCGGCAACAAGGTCCTCCGGGCTGGTTTGTTCGGCGATGGAGGTAAAGGATTTGAAGTCGGTGAACAGTACGGTGACTTGTTCGTGATAATGGGCTTTTGCCTTGCCTTCCTTTTTTAATTCCTCAGCAGTTTTTTCCGGCAGGATATTGAGTAACAAGCTGTCGGAACGCTGTTTTTCACGGGCAATTATTTTGTTTCTGTTAAATATCAGAACGGCCAGGAGCAAAAGTAAAAACCCGATGCCGATCAGGGAATTCCGAACGATTTTTTCCCTTTCGAGGGCAGCTTCCTGTAGCCTGAGTGCCTGTTGCTGTTGCTGGTTCTCCAATTGGGTTTTCCGGTCAACATTCAGTGCGATCCGTCTTTCGTTATCCAAAATGGATTTTTCATTGAAGCGTTCATAGCGAAGTTCATCGTACTTTTTGCGGAACTTGTAAGCCTTTTTGTAGTTGCCCAATTTATTATGGATACGGGCAAGGTCTTTCAATCCATTTTGCTGAAATTTTGCATCGTCCAGTTCTTTGGCCAGGTCGTAATATGTTTCGGCATAACTTAATGCTTCTTTGAACCGTTCTTCCCTTCTTCGCACATCTGACAGTCCGTTGTAGATTCTCATGATGCTGGCTTTGTCCTCTTGTGGTTCAACAATGGTCAAAGATTTGCGCAAATATTTTTCTGCTTCAAGCCAGGTGGTTTTTGCCTTTTTGTCATCATCCAGTTCCTTGTAGTAGCTGCCGACATTCTTGAGTACATAACCCATGTTATTGTAAATTTCTGCTACGCCGGTCGTGTCTTTCAGTTCTTCTCTGATGTTCAGTGCCTGTTCGAGCAGGTCGACTGCCTCATCAAAAAGCACCCGGGTCGAATCTCCTAATTTTTCGTCGTCCATCAGGTATTCGGCTACGGCGTCCTTGACATTGCCGAGGTTGTTCAAAGCAGAAGAGACTTCCCAGTCGTTGCCCAATTCCTGATGCAATTGGAGCGCTTTCTCATAAGCTTCAAATGCTTCGTCAAACCGGCCCAATTCCAACTTTACGTTTCCCACCACATTCCATCCATTGGCAATGCTTTCTTTGTCGCCGGTCGTTTCTGTCCCTTCCAGGTACAGGTACGCGTAATCAAGTGCCTCCGGGTAATTGCCCATGCTTTCATATAAAATGGCAATGTTATAATATGCCCGAATCGCTCTCGCTGTGTCTCCGATCTCTTCTCTGATTTGCAGGGATTGCAAATAATTGTTCAGAGCAGGAATGTACTCACCTAAGTTTTCATGGACATTGCCCATGTTGTTGTAAAGGGAGGCCACTCCCTTCCGGTCCCCCATTGATTGTCTGATATCGAGTGCTTTTTGAAAATAGACCAGGGCTGTATCGCTGTTTCCGTGAATATCCTCAATCACGCCGCGAAAATTATGAGCAAGACCTTCTCCTCGTTTGAAATCCAATTGTGCTGCAAGAGTTAATCCTTGATCTATGTAGGATTTGGCGCGTTCGTAATCACTAAATTTTAGTTCCCATGCAATGTCTGTTAGGCGGATGACCTGGTTGGTGTCGTTTTGGGCGGTGGCAGAAACGTTGATGAGGCTATCAAGAAAGGCGTCCTGGCCTAGCAAAAGGCAAGGTGTTGCAAACAGGAGAAAGACAGAAAAGCATCGGTAGAAAAGATTGGATGACAGCCTGGAAATCTTGATAATTTTCATGAGGGCGATTTGGTGAAACCATGAGTGAGTGAGGATGCTTTTATGAATGGGGTAGAAGAAGGAGCTGTTTCAAAAGTCAAACAGAGTGATCATTTTACCGATTCTCAAAGATTTAGTAAAAATGAAATCAACGATTAGTTGAGTTACAGTTGAATCCACTTCGGAACAAATATCAGTTAACCTATACCTTTGAAACAGCCCCTTCCTCTTTAGATTTTTGCAAAGAAGGCATTTTTTGCCCTGTCATTGTTTTCCCTCTTGAGGCAGCAGTAATACGCCACTTGCCATGAACTTCATTTCTTCAACAGGTTCGTTAATGGCTTCGATCTCTTCTTTTGATTTGCCTTCATCTTCCGCATAATGTCGAAGTTCGTCCACTGAAGTTACCTCCCTGTAAACATACCCTTCCATGATGACCTCCCTGCCGGAGCAGTCCTTCGGCATGAAAAAGCCATAATCTTTAAACTTCACAAAAGTTTCCTGTGAAGCCTGGGCGTCATTGATGTTCACCCAACAGCCTTTCGCCTGGCATACACTCTGCACAGTACCTTTTATTTTTACTTTCATGGAGTCGGCATTTTGCATTTTTGCGACCATTTGGTGATAAGGAATAGCTTCATCTTCAGTGATCAATTCTCCGAACGATTGGGCTTGTCCGGTTTCTGTGGTGGTATCTTTAGGTGTACTCTGGCATGCAGCCATCAGGCAACAAAAGGAGAAGAGGACAATTAATTTGTTGGTCATTTTAAGTAGATTTTATGAGCTTGGAAATGAACAGAAAATGTTTCCATCTCATTGCCAAACGGTTTCTAAACAATGGCAAAATTAATTTTTCCAGTTCTGTTTTGAACCATTGTTTTCAAAAAAATTAAATTACATGCTTCACTGAGGGATTAATGGTGCTTCCACAAAATTCACCATATTCTTTCTAAACGCCGTTGGGGTTTGTCCGGTAAGCGCTTTGAATTTTTTGTTGAAATGGGAAAGGTTGTTGAAACCGCTTTCAAAACTCACCGCTGAAACACTCAGGTGTTTTTGTGACAATAACCGGGTTGCAACAGCTACCCGGTACTCTGTGACATACTCCATAAAAGTACGATGGGTGAGGTTTTTGAAAAGCCTGCACAAAGAAGGAACGGTCATGTTTACTGTTTCTGCGACCTCTTCCATGTTGAATTTCCGGTGATAATTATCGACGATGAATTCATTTAAGATCTGCATTCTTTCCTGGTCGGTCTGTCTGACTTCCACTGCGATTGAATTAACATTCAGCGGGGAGGATTCTTTGGTATAGGCCATGATCTGTAAGATGATCAGCAGTTCAGTCATTTTGCTGAAATTGTCATATTCATCCATTTTCATCAACCGTTCGCCAATTTCTTTTTTCGCCTCTCCATAAAATGCCAGACCGGTATTGGCCCTTTCGAACAGCTTTTTTATTTCTTTCATCTCAGGGATTTCAAAAAAATCTCTTCCCAAAAAGTATTCTTTCATCTGGATCACGATTTCTTCGTAATGCTCCCTTACATCCTGTGCGAACCCGAGGTGGGGGATATTTGGTCCGACAAGGATCAGGTCCCCGTTGTGGTATTCTGAAAAATGATCGCCCACCTTCCGGTGCCCACTCCCGTGGGACACGTAAACAATTTCATATTCTGGGTGAAAGTGCCAATAGACGGAATTGCTCTTTATTTCACCGCTAAATCTTTTGAAAGTGAATGAACTCCCGAAACTGGGATTGATCTTTTCATATTTAGGTTCCATCTCGTTTATTTTACCGCAAAATTAACATTGAATTCGGCAAGGTGGTACGGAATAGTTAAAATAACATCAGTATCGGGTAAAATATGAGTAGCGGGGCAAGGACGGGAGGGGTTAGCTTTGTCCCATATTTAAGTTTCATGTATTACCATTTAATTCAGTGACATCTCCCAGGGTGTCACTCTTTTTAACCCTCGATTATTCTAGCCCCAAAAAACATTCTTTCAATTAATGGCGGACCAGCCACTTTGAAAGACTAACCTGATTATCCTTATCGATATATTTATATCCTGTCCTATGGAAGCCTTTGCTGCAATATGCGAAGGCTTCTTTATTATTCACCGACCTGTATTTTTTGCTTGCTTCCTGCCCAATATCTGATAATGGTCAATAAAAAGACAATACTTTTATTCGTGTTTTTTCTTTTAAAATATTTTAAAACCTGATTTATTTTGATAAGATAAAAACCAGTTTTACTACTTCATGTTTCTTGTCTCTATGCTTGTTTTATTCTTACTGTCGCAATTCTGACTTTTGGTGAACGCATAAAATGTTTTCTGGATGACATCCAGCTTGATTAAGAAAATAGATTTCGTGTTTCAGGAAGCTTTTCCAAGGTTTATTCGTTTTTGAAATCTTTCTACTCTCTGAAAATCCTTCTTTTTACACCTGAAAAGTGTAATTCAGAAAACTGATTTATGACATTATTTTGTGTTCATTTCAAGTTATATATAGGTAGTTTTGACTCATAATTAATTGCTCATCTGAAACAATATTTCTCAAAACCGAAAACTGGCTAACGGGCAACGAATGGAGGGAATGCACAAAACGGTAGCACAGACAACAAAAGCAATTTTGTGAGGACTTAGGTTTTCACTATTATTGCGCTCTCTCTCGAAATAACCTAATCATTTCAATTATAAATAAAATTCATGTTTATGGCACGTTATTTACTACTCACCATCGCTTTTTTGTTAGCGGGGATAGCCGCCACTGGGCAAACCTCGCTCGAAGGAACGGTGACTGATGCTGAATCCGGCGAGCCGATCATTTTTGGAACTGTAGCACTCTACAAGAACGATGTGTTGATTACAGGTACAGAAACTGATTTCGACGGTTATTACAGCCTCACAGAACTGGATGCCGGTACTTATGATGTTGTGTTCTCATACACGGGATACCAAGATTTTAAGATTACTGACGTTTTAGTTAATTCCGGAAAGGTGAACGCACTCGACGCCAAGGTTTCCTCTGGTATCAATATCGATTTGGATATTGTAGTCAAGTATGAAAGACCTTTGGTCTCAAAAGATGAAACCACTCAGGGAAAAGTCTTTAGTAGCGAGGAGATCGCTCAACTTCCAACCAGAAACGTTAATGCATTGGCTTCGCTTGGTGCAGGAGCAACTGCGTCTGATGATGGTGAAGCCATCAACATCCGTGGTTCACGTTCCAATGGTACAGACGTTTACATCGATGGTGTAAGGGTATTTGGGAACAGCTCAATCCCACCTCAGTACATTGAAGAGCTGCAGGTGATCACCGGTGGTATCGAAGCAAGATACGGTGACGTAACGGGAGGGATTATTTCCATTACCACCAAAGGGCCTTCGGATAAATTCTCTGGAGGAGTCGAACTGGAAACTTCTGAAGGCCTTGATGCTTTTGGGCAAAGGTTGGCCAGTTTGAACTTGTCGGGTCCAATTTGGAAAAAAGGTGGTCAGACCATTCTCGGTTACCGTTTGGGTGGCCAGTACCTATTTAATAAAGACGATGATCCTCCGGCAACGGCTGTGTTCAAAGCCACGGACAGCTACATCGAACAATTGGAGGCAGAGCCTGTCATCCAGCTTGGAGCTACCTTGCTACCTTCAGCGAGATATGCCACAAATGAAAACGTTGAATTGTTGGATTATAACCCAAATGAAGAAAGAACAACAATTGACCTGAACGGTAAATTGGATGCTAATCTTGGTAATAATATTGATGTGACCTTGTCAGGTACTTATACTGACATTGACGATCAATTTACACCTAATCAAAGGGATGATAATGATTGGACTGTGTTCAACAGTGCCAGAAACCCTCACGATATTTCAACGAGGCTTAGAGGGAATTTCAGATTTAGACATCGTCTGGGAACTACTTCCAACTTGGGTGATACAGCAGGTGACGAAGAAGCGGTCAGGAAAGGTTCATTGATCCAAAATGCCGTTTATACCTTACAGTTCGGATATGAAAGAGCTGAATCAGGAAGGGAAGATGCTGTTCACGGAGATAACTTGTTTAATTACGGTTATTACGGTAGCTGGGATCTTGATTGGGACCCTACTATTGCCAACGTACAAGGACGTGAAATCAACAATTTGCCATGGACAGACCAAAACGGTAATACAGATACATTGGCGTTTGTATTTGAGGATTTTGCTCAGCAGACGGATTACACCAGGAGCATAGGGCCAGGCGGATACGTTCCAGATCCAAACATTAATCCTATTTTGGCTAACTACAATGTAAATGCTGATGATATTGACAATTTCGATAATTTCCTTTATCGCAACGGTCGTACAGAAAGCCAGCTTGGAGCCAACTGGATCAACCACTTCGCGAACGTAGGCTCTGTTTACAATCTTTTCAGAAAGCGGGAAACTGACACTTACACCTTCAACGCAAATACATCATTCCAGTTAGTGCCTGGGGGCTCCGGAAGTACCCGTCACAGTATTCAGTTCGGTATTTTATACGAGCAAAGAGTTCAGCGTGGATATGATATTAATCCACGCCAATTATGGACAGTGGCAGAATTGCTTGCGAACCAACACCTGGAGGGAGCTGGCATTGATTCAACCAACATCGTTGGAAGTTTTACTTCCAATTACAGATTGTATATTATCGATCCGATTACTGGCCAGCCGGTTGATCTGGTTGATGAAAATGGAGTTGTGCAGAATTTTGAAAGGGAGTATGACATATTTGCTCTTGATCCGATTATTAGCTCAGAATCTAAATTTCTGCGTGAAGTGAGAAGGATTGACGGGATGACAGAAACGCCTGTCTATCAATATTTCAATGTCCATGAATTAAATCCAGATCAACTTAGCCTTGATATGTTCTCCGCTCGTGAGTTGAATGATCAGCAGGGTTTGCTGGGCTTGAACTATTGGGGGTATGATTATCTTGGAAATCCAATTGATAATGTTTCTTTCAACGACTTCTTTACGGCTACTGATGAACAGGGAATCCGGACATTCCCCGTGGCCGCTTTCCGTCCAAACTACCAGGCTGCTTTTATTCAGGATAAATTCACCTTTAAAGATGTTATTTTCCGTGTGGGGCTTCGGGTAGATCGATTTGACGCAAATACTAAAGTATTAAAAGATCCATATTCTCTATACGACATCAGAGAGGCGGGAGATGTCAATTTTGCCACTCACCCCGGAAATATTGGAGATGATTTCAAAGTCTATGTTACAAGCGAAGGAAGTGAGCAGATTCAAGCTTACCGGGATGGTGATACTTGGTACTTCCCAAGTGGCGCCCCTGCCAACAGCGGATCAGAAATTTTTGGTGGAACGGCAGTTACTCCACTGTATGCAACTGAAAATGCAGCCGCCAGAGACGTGACCAGTCCTGATTTTGATCCGGATATTTCTTTCGAAGATTATGAGCCACAGGTCAACTGGATGCCTCGTCTGGCATTTTCGTTCCCAATCTCTGATGAAGCCAACTTTTTTGCACACTACGACGTTTTGGTGCAGCGTCCACCAAGTAATGCTTTTGTAACACCATTGACTTATTTCTATTGGGAGTCGAATGGTAGTGATCGCCGTAACAACGCAAATTTACGTCCGGAAAGGACGGTGGATTATGAAGTAGGGTTCCAGCAGAAACTCAGTAATAGTTCAGCCATCAAGATGTCAGCCTATTATAAAGAACTGCGTGACATGATTCAGAGCCGCTGGTACTTGAACGCAGATCCAGTTTCTGAATACGAAACATTTGACAACTTGGACTTTGCTACGGTTAAAGGATTCAACCTTTCTTATGACCTCAGAAGAACTGGCAACCTTTCGTTGAACCTTGCTTATACCTTGCAATTTGCCGACGGAACTGGTTCGAACGAAACCTCTTCTCAAGGACTTTCTTCAAGGGGGATTCAGCGTGCATTGTTTCCGGTTAGTTTTGATGAGCGTCACCGCTTAACAGGTATCATTGATTACCGATATGGTGCCGGAAAAGAATACAATGGACCAAGAATTGGTGGATTGGACATTTTAGCCAATACTGGACTCAACTTAACAACTATTGCAGTTTCAGGAAGACCTTATACCGCTGCCCAACAATCTCAAGCCTTTGGTGCTGCTGGAAACAGGGGAGCTATTAATGGTTCTCGTTTGCCCTGGAACTTTACTTTGAATGCGAGACTGGACAAACAGTTTAACCTGACAAAACCAGGTGCGAAGAGACAACTTGGACTGAACGTATATGTTCGTGTGTCCAATCTCTTGGATCGCAGAAATATTGTAGGAGTTTACCGGGCGACAGGTTCTCCGACGGATGATGGATATTTAGCTTCGGCTCAAGGCCAGACTATACTGAACTCAGATCAATTTGAATTAGTGGATGGATCATTTGATGAAGCACTGTTTACTGCTTTTACTAATTCTTACAGTTGGCGATTATTGAACCCAGACAACTTCAGCTTGCCTAGAAGGATTTTCGCAGGGGCTGTGGTTAATTTCTAATACATAACCTTGTACCAGGGATATTATCCAGAATGCCCTGTGTGCAAAAAAAAGAATTTGCTATGCGTAATATTAAAATACTCATTGCTTCTTTCTTTGGAATGTTCTTTTTTGCTACCTCAGCATTTGCCTATTACAATCCAAAGGAAAAGCCATCTTCTCCTGCTAATAACCAGAATGTTACGTTCCGGGAGCAGTGTGTAACAGCCAATGAGCAAATCGATCAGGACGTCAATAATGTCCGTGCGAGGCTGACTACTGGTGGGGATGTTTGGTGGAACCGGAATGACGGTAAGTATATCGTCCCTAAAGTGGAACCCGGTCAACAGGAAGTATCTTCCATCTTTGCTGGTGCTGTTTGGCTTGGAGGGGTTGACCCAGGGGGCAACCTTAAAGTTGCTTGCCAAACATACGGTAACGCGAGTGCTCAAAGTGATTTCTGGCCCGGGCCATTAAATGACGAGACAGGTACAACAGATAAACTTTTCTGCGATCAGTGGGAACGGTTCTTTGAGGTTTCAGGTGCAGAGGTACAAGAGCACCTTGCATTTTTTGAGGCGGCAAGAGCTGGTACTGCCGAGTACACGGAGGATATGATCCCCAGGGGATTAAAAGAATGGCCAGCGTCAGAGAATCCGTATTTCTTTTCAGCAGTCGGTTTTGATTTGCCTGAAACGGCACAAGGTCTTGCTGGATTCTGGGATGAGAACAACGATGACAGATACGATCCTCTGGATGGTGATTTCCCAACTATCGAAATTCGGGGTTGTGAAGATTTTCCTGATGGTACTCCACGTCCACCTCAGTTCCCAGATGAAATGATTTTCTGGATTTATAATGATGAAGGTGGTGGGGCAATCCACGGTGAGTCAAATGGTCTCCCGATCAGAATGGAGGTTCAGGTACAAGCATTTGGTTATGCTACCAATGATGAAATCAATAACATGACCTTCCAAAGGTATAAGCTGATCAATCGTGCGAAGGAAGATATTGACAGTACTTACTTTGCCATGTGGGTTGATCCGGATTTGGGCTGTTATGTGGATGACTACATTGGCTGTGACGTGGAAAGAAGTTTAGGATACACATACAACGAAGACGCAGTTGACGGTGATCCTCAGTGTACTGGAATCGGTGTGTATGGAGAAAATGTTCCAATCATCGGTGTTGATTATTTCCGTGGGCCATTGGATGAGTTCAGGGTGGAATTAGGTATGTCTACTTTTACTTATTACAATAATGGTGGCATCGGACCCCCACCTCCAGGTACAACTGACCCGGGCGATGCACAGGATTTCTACAATTACTTGACAGGTACTTGGTTGGATGGAACACCTTTCACATTTGGAGGCAATGCTTACGATCCTTTAAGTACCAATTTTATTGACTACGCCTTTGTTGATCCACCAAATGATCCTACGGGCTGGTCCATGTGTACAGCTAATCTGCCTTTCGGAGATAGAAGAACGATTCAGGCTTCAGGCCCATTCAAACTTCAGCCGGGTGCCATCAACGAATTGATCATTGGTGCAGTTTGGGTGCCAGACCTTCCGTATCCATGCCCAAGTATCAGGGCTCTGCAAGATGCTGATGACATTGCTCAGGATTTGTTCGATAACTGTTTTGACATTCTCGATGGACCTGATGCACCGGACGTAGATTGGGTTGAATTGGATCAGGAACTTGTTGCTGTCTTGACTAATAAGCCAGCTCCTGCCTCCAATAATTTCAACGAAAACTACGAGGAAGTGGGTGTCGGTTTCCCAGTGGGCGTTGATTCATCTTACAACTTCGAAGGATATTTATTGTATCAACTTGCTGATCCTACGGTTGACTTAGGCGCTGATATTAATGACCCTGAGAGTGTTCGTCTGATTGCCCAGGTTGACGTTAGAAATAATATTAACACCTTATACAATTGGGTCAGTGTGGAGAATCCAAACTTTGACCCGACTGATCAGGAATCTAAGGAATTTGTCTTTTTCCCTGAAGTTCAGGTAGAAGGGGCAAACGAAGGTATCCGCCATACATTCAGCATCAAGGAAGATCAATTTGGTGTCACGGACAGAAGGTTGATCAACCATAGGAGGTATTATTTCACGGCATTGGCGTATGCCCACAATGACTACCGACCTTTCGATCCAATTAATCAGGAAGGCCAGGAAACGACCTTTATCATTGGACGTAAAAATATCAGGACTTATGGGCCAATTCCGAGACCAATAATTGATAGGAAACTCAATTCCCAATATGGTGACGGACCAGTTATCACCCGTGTCGACGGACGTGGTGTTGGAGGCCGGTTTGTAGATATTTCGGAGGAATCGATGGCTGAAATTGAAGATGTAATCAGAACTGGTGGAAGTTATCAAGGAGAAGTCACTTACAAAGGCGGAGCTGGACCAATTGAGGTACAGATATACAATCCGATTGACGTTGTGGATGGTGATTTTGAGTTGACTTTTATTGATGAAAACATGAACAACGATCAGTTGGACAACGAGGTGTTCTGGGTGCTTACCGATTTGCTTACCGGGGAACAGTTCCAATCCGGAAAAAGCCTTGATACTTTAAACGAAGAGATATTTGGACAATATGGGTTCACCGTAACTATTGGTCAAACTGATGATGTTGGTGACTGGGTAGACCCAACGGACGGAGCAATCGGGTACGAACAAACCTATGGCAGCCCAGATAAGCCATTCTGGTTTTCTGGTATCCCCAATGGTTTTGTTCCAACTGGACTTGATCCTTTCGTAGCCACGTTTTTTACCTTCTTGGATGACCGAGAAATTTGGGGACCGAGGATGCACGAAGTGCTTGGTAATATTGGCCCGGGGTATTTTGTTCCATATCAAGTAGCCAGACTCGACGAAGACCAAAACTCTTATTTGACGCCAGCCTGGCGTGCATATGGAGGTGGATTGGGATCACTTGTAATGGATGAAAACAGAATTAGCGAGCTCAACAACGTGGACATTGTTTTCACGGCTGACAAAGAACTTTGGAGCCGTTGCATGGTCGTTGAAACCATGATGCCAGAGTTTGAACAAATACCAGATGTACTTAATCCGGATAATGATTTCGTCCGGGCTGAAAATCTCATTGGTGCTGATAAGATCGAACATTTCGATCTTCGGGGTGCGCCTTCAGTCGGTAAGGATGGTCTTCCAGATGGTGATGGCGATGGTATGGGCTGGTTCCCAGGATATGCTATCGACGTTGAAACTGGTCAGAGATTGAACATCTTCTTTGGTGAAAACTCTGCATTCAGAGAAGAAGTATTTGGTGAAACGCTCATCAATACCCAGTTTGGCGGGCAGATCAACGGCGCAGATATGATTTTTAATCCAGACAGCCGTCTTTACATCCCCGAATTTGGTCCTTTTGATCTCCGTTCTTATTACGTAGGAGGTCAACATTGGGTATTCGTTACCAGCACTGAATATGATGAATGTGAAGTATACCGTCCATTATTGGACTCAGATAATCCAACTTTGATCAGAAAGAGAAACGTACTGCGCGAAGTAACCTGGGCTGGCCTTCCAGTTCCACAACCTGGACAGCGTCTCAATTCGATCGAAGAAGGTTTGATTCCAAACGATGTTACTGTAAAAATGAGGGTAGACAATCCTTATCAGGTAGCTCCTGGAACGAATGAATTCAATGGTTATCCTACTTATCGCTTCAGTATCGATGGGGCACAGTCTGATGAATTGGACGCAGTAGGTGTTGAAAATGCTTTGGATGCTATCAATGTAGTTCCAAACCCATACTACGCCTATTCAGATTATGAAAATGCAACGAATTCAACCATTGTCAAGATTACAAACCTTCCGGCAAAATGTATCGTGACAATCTACTCCCTTGATGGTAAATTTATCCGCCAATACAACCGGGACGAGCAACCTGGTAATCCGTTTGGCTCTGGTATTAATAATGCCCAGGTTATTCCTGATTTGGAGTGGGATCTGAAGAACAACAAAGGTATTCCAATTGCCGCTGGAGTTTATCTGATCCATGTTGATTCTGATTTAGGAGAGCGCACGATTAAATGGTTTGGAATCAACCGTAAATTCGATCCGGCGGGATTGTAATTTGGTTTCTGGTTTTTGGTTTCTGGTTTTTGGTTTAATTCGACCAAGAACCAGAAACCAAACATGCCAGACATTTACTTTCATTTATTAAAGAAAAATCTATGAATAAGTTATTCTACAAAATAAGTTCATTGGTTTTGGCGGTATTGGTGAGTTGTTCAGTCTGGGCGGGTAACCCAGACCGACAAGGTGAAGCCGGTGCCCCGGAATTGCTGATGAACCCTTGGGCAAGGAGTGCAGGCCTGCACACCATGACCACTTCTACGATAACCGGAGTTGAAGCAATGAGGCTCAACATTGCGGGCTTGGCCCGAATCAACAAAACGGAAGTCATTCTTGCCAATACCCAGTATCTCCAGGGTACAGATATTTCCTTTAATGCCATTGGTTTGGCACAAAAAATTGGGAAAAACAGTGCGATCGGACTGAGCTTGATGGCTATTGACTTTGGTGACATTCCTGTTACCACTACACTGCAACCTGAAGGAACCGGTGCGTTTTTCCGTCCTCGATTCTTCAATATTGGACTGGGCTTTTCTCATATTTTTGAAAACAAAGTGACTGTTGGTGTATTGGTAAGAGCTGTGTCTGAGAGTATTGAAGACGTAACGGCAAGTGCCATTGCACTCGATGCCGGTGTTCAGTATGTTACAGGTGAGCAGGACAATTTCAAATTTGGAATTTCACTGAGAAATGTTGGTGGCAAAATGACCTTCAAAGGAGAAGGTTTAGGTGACGCTATCGTCATTCCTAATTTTGATGGAACGTCTGACCTGACAATTGATCACAGAGCTACTCCATATGAATTACAGTCTGTTTTGAACATCGGAATTTCTTATGACTTTTACGTAGCTGGTGAACATCGGATCACTGCAATCGGAAACTATACTTCTAACGCCTTTTCGGAAGATCAGCTTGGTGGAGGTGTTGAATTTTCCTTCCGTGAGCTGGTCATGCTGAGAGCCGCTTATAAATTGGATTTCAGTAAAATCAACAGCGAATCATCAGTTGAAGAAGAACCACTCTACACTGGATTGGCAGCAGGTGCTACTTTGAATGTACCCGTCAATAAGAATGACGGTTCTCCTAAAATAGCTATTGATTATGCTTACCGTACCACCAAAATCTACGACGGTACGCATAACTTTTCAGTTAGGATAAATCTCTAAAAGTTTCGTACTTAAGGATTCATTACCTATTTTTGCATTAAGCAAAGGCAAGAACGTTTCTATCCAACCGGGTAGAGACGTTCTTGCCTTTTGGTTTGCGACCAAAATTTGAAATATAGGGCCCGCCTAATCAATAGCGACGTTTGGCATCTCCGTTGGTTCTATATATTTCCATCAACATATCGACTTTCTATTTATTTCAGTTTTTCTACCTGAATTCGAAAAGATTGCTCGTTTGGTAATTCAGCATTTTTATCGAATAAAATCATCGTATTATGGCAACTTATAATTATTTAACAAAAGAAGGACATGACCGGCTCCAAGCCGAATTAGATGATCTGAAATCCAGAGGACGGCAAGAAGCCGCAGCAGCAATCGCTGAAGCGCGTGAAAAGGGTGATCTTTCTGAAAATGCCGAATACGACGCCGCAAAAGATGCCCAGGGACTTTTGGAGTTGAAAATAAATGAATTGGAAAAAGCACTGGCGAATGCCCGGGTGCTGGACGCATCAACTATGGATACATCGGAAGTGCGGTTGCTGACAAGTGTGAAAATCAAAAACAAGAAGCGGAACAAAGAAATGGTCTATACCATTGTTTCGGAATCAGAAGCAGATTTAAAAGCAAAGAAACTTTCCGTTAGTTCTCCGATAGGTTCTGGTCTTCTGGGCAAAAAAGTAGGAGATGTGGCTAAAATCCAAACCCCGGCCGGCCTCATGGAATTTGAAATCCTTGATATTTTTATTGCCTAATGATTGATCAAGGGACCTGCCGCCTCTTGAGTTATACTTTAAATTATGGCCAGCATATTTACCAAAATTATTAATGGGGAGATCCCCTGCCATAAAATCGCAGAGTCAGACGATTATTTTGCCTTTCTGGACATCCGCCCAAATGCAAAAGGCCATACCTTGGTCATTCCAAAAGAAGAAGTTGATTATATTTTTGATTTGTCGGATGAACAGCTTGCAGGCTTGATGAAGTTCGCCAAAAGGGTTGCAAAGGCATTGGAAAGTACCATTGAATGCAAAAGAGTCGGGATAGGTGTGATCGGGACGGAAGTGCCCCATGCCCATGTTCATTTAATTCCGTTTCGGAGAGAAGCTGAGATGAACATTATTGGCCCGAAGGTGGATCTTTCCCAAAATGAACTGGCCGAAATAGCTGCGGCAGTTCGTGAAAACTTTAAATGACTTTCAGCCAATCCGGTCAGGGTTGTCTTTTACAAATCCGGACCAACCTTTGTATTTTTTTCTGTTTCCAAGTACGGACGAGGATTGAAAAAAGTGGCACATTGCAGTGGCCAAAGCGTCTGTTGCATCCAAATAAGTGTCATCAATTTTAACTTTCAAAATATTTTCCAACATGGCTGCGACCTGCTCCTTGCTTGCGTTTCCATTGCCGGTTACCGACTGCTTAATTTTTTTTGGTGAATATTCTTCTACCCCGACTCCGCTGGTGATTGCCGCGGCCATGGCGACCCCCTGAGCCCTGCCCAACTTCAGCATGGACTGCACATTTTTACCGTAAAAAGGAGCTTCAATGGCCATTTCTTTTGGTTGATATTTCTCGATGAGCAGCTGCAGTTCCTCAAAGATCATTTTAAGCTTCAATTGGTGTTCTTTCAGGTAGCTCATAGAAATGGCTCCCATTTCCAATACCTTCGCTTTTCGGTTGTTGATTTCAATAATGGCGAACCCCATTACGTTCGACCCGGGATCGACGCCAATCAGGCGATAGGTATCTTCGTTTTTTTTCATAAACGTAAAACTAACTTTTGTTTGCAAAAACTGACCAGCAAAAAACTCCTAAATACTTTAATCAAAACCATCATTGGTGGTTTGCTCATTTGGGCGATTTACCGGCAGGTTTTTGCCCGTCAGGATGCCTCTGTCTTGTGGCAAGGCTTGGTTGACCAATTTGTTCATCCCAACCTGTACTGGTTAGTTGTCGTCCTGCTCATGGTGCCGGTGAATATCAGTCTGGAGGCCATGAAATGGAAAGTACTCATCCGGCAATTTCTCAATATTAAATTTGTAAAAGTCGTAAAGGCGGTTTTGTCTGGGATCACAATTGCCATTTTTACACCCAACAGGGTAGGGGAATACGGGGGCCGTATTCTGTTTGTTCCTGCGGAACACAACTGGAAAGCCGTTATTGCAACACTGGTCGGCAGCCTCGCCCAGCTATTGATTATTCTTTCAGCAGGTTTGATTGGATTGATCGTTACCTACCAGCACCTGTTACCTTCAGAATTGAATGTCCTTCCCTTGATTATAAGTATGGGAATGGTGGTAGTAGTACTGATGGTTTTCTGTTTCTTTAATATTGATTTATTAGTTCCAATTGTAAAGAGAATTCCCTTTGTCAATTATTTCCGGAAGCACCTCAAGCACCTGGCCGTACTGAGGAATTACGAAAACAAAGAACTGTGGGAGGCGATCATCTTTGCATTCTTACGATACCTGACGTATACCCTGCAGTATTATTTTTTACTGAAATTCTATGGAATACCGGTACCTTTTTTCATCGGTTTGGCAGGTATTGCTACTATTTTCTTCGTACAGGCAAGCATCCCGTTGCCACCGGTGATGGGACTGTTGGCAAGAGGTGAAATCGCTCTTTTTATCTGGGGGTTTTTCTCTGAAGATCAGGTGGCCATACTGGCAGCTACCTTTACACTTTTCGTAATAAACATCGCCATCCCGGCGTTATTGGGGATGGCATTCATTGTACAGGCCAATATTCTTAAATCTTTAGGTTATGAAAATGGGAAAGATTAATAAATGGTTGATCCTTAATTGTTTATTGCTTGTTGGTTCCATTATTAACTCAGCCCAACCTGAACATGTATCTAAGGAAAAAAATTCAGTAAATACTGATCCTTGCATCGTTGAAAACACAGCCTTCCAATCAGGTGAATATTTGACCTATAAAATATTTTACAACTGGAATTTCATTTGGCTGCCAGCTGGAGAAATCCACTTTGAAGTGATCGATGATAATGATCAATACCACTACCGGGTAGTGGGCAAAACGTATGATTCGTACAGTTGGCTCTATATTGTGGAAGACTACTTTGATTCATGGGTGAAAAAATCTGATTTGTTGCCCCGCCGGTCGATTAAATCCATACGCGAAGGAAAATACAGGCTGTACGATGACCTGACCTTTGACCAATCCAACCGCAGAATTTATAACGAACGCGGCAAAGCTATCGATGATATCAGGGAGCGGCACAACTTTGAAGTGAACAGTTGTATGCACGACATGGTGTCGATCCTTTATTACTGCAGGAACATTGATTTTTCAGAAAGCAAAATAGGAGAAAAACTGCCGATCAAAATATTTGCCGATAAAGAAACCTGGCCACTGAGTGTCACTTACAAAGGCAAATCTCCAGCTAAAAAAATAAAAGGAAAGGGCATTTACAATACCCTTCAATTCAGCCCTGAGGTCATTGAAGGAGACCTGTTTCCAGATGATGCGCAGGTTAATGTATGGGTGACGGACGATGCCAATAAAATGCCTTTGGTTATTGAATCGCCCCTTTCGGTCGGTTCTGTAAAAGCGGTTCTCAAGGATTTTAAAAACCTACGGTACGACTTGTCCGCCCAGGTGAATGATTAGGATTCATTCAATCCCAGACAGTCACATTGTATTCTTTCGCGATCTCGAATATGATTTTTGGTGCTTTGAAATTCTTGTAATACAAATAATATGGCTCCGGGCGCTGTTTCATAAATTCGTAATAGTCCCTCAATGCTCGTGTGTTATTTCCGAAGGTGTTAAATATGGAGTATTTAATTAAAGCAGGTTTATTGGCCGGTGTGGAGGCGCGGTGTTCTGTCCTGATATCAAAGACGGCCAAATCAGTAGCTTTGGAAGGGATGTCAATAAATTCCTTATTTTTTTCGATTTTTTGAAAAACAGTTTGCCCGAGCGTCCGGTCGATTTTTCTTTTCACCCTGCTCATGAGGTCGAATTGATACATATGGAGGAAGCGGTCCGGTCGCCTGTGCGAACCAGGAACAACTGAAATACCCCCTCCTTCCTGAGGTGAATAATCTTGTAAATAAGTAGAAACCTGCAGCATGGGAGTAGGTTCTTTAATGTGGCTGGTGATACCACCAATTTCCTGTTCCGTGGTGTCTTTATGCCACTTGGCATAACGATCGCGGTGAATGGCACATTCTGGCAGCCACACAATATCCTCTCCGAGCAATGACCGGACACCCTCAAAGTACTTTTTATTGAAGATGATCCTCGCTACTTCTGGCCGGTGCCGGTAAATGTCGTTGATGATAAAATCAGAGTCAGATGCAGATCGTTTTACAGCTCCCTGCTGAAACATTTCATCAAAAATAGCTCTTGCTTTTGCTATATCCTCCGGCTCATAAATAGCTTTCAAGCGCGCCCACCCGTTTGTGATGATAAAATCTGGAGAGTGGGTTTCTTCTTTGACTGAGGTCGTTTTATTCATTTTGTATAACTTGAAATTTGTCAGCAAAAAAAATAAAATTAAGATGAATGAGCTGCGATCAAAAAATATTCTGGATTATTGTCAGTGAATGGCGATGTACCGCATATTTATCTTTATTGATTAAGACCTTTCTTTACTATTTTTATCTGTACTGAATTAATTCAAGGAATTATGTTAAAAAATGCATGGAAGCTTATTCTGATTTCGCTCGGCATCCTCCTCGCTTTTTATCTTGGGTCGAGGTTCAACAACTGGTTGGATTCGAAGGTAGAGACCAAGGTTACGGAAGATGCAGCCATCCTTATTGAAAAAATTCAGACTGCCACAAAACTGATTACAATTGAAGGCTTTTTCTCCGAAATATATGATTACCAGGATTATTACGGATACGACTTGAGTGTTTTCAGAAAAAAAGCACTCATCCGGGTAAAGGCCAAAGTATCGGTTGGTTTTGACCTGGAGAAAATAAGGATCACTTCGCTACCAGAGGAAAAAATAATTGTCATTGGTAGTATTCCGCCCGCAGAGTTGCTTTCCCTGGAGCACGACCTGGACTATTACGACATGCAAGAGGGGATATTCAATACATTTACCAAAGAAGATTACAATAAATTAAATGCTAATGCGAAAGAGTTCATTCGAAAAAAAGCACAGGAGAGCCAGCTCTTTGACCAGGCAGCCTTACAGAAAAACAAGCTATTTGAAATGATAAGGTTAATGGTGGAAAGTTCGGGTTGGACCCTAAAAATGGAATCGGATGAAGAGATTTTAAATTTAAATTAAAAAAAATGACTTTTCAGTGCGAGACTTTCCTGTTTGATCGCTACTAACATTGAACAAAGAAACCTATGGAATTTCATTTCTCCAAAGATTTAGGTGTTTTGACTGCTCAGCTTAAAAGGGCAGACAGGCAAAAGACAAGGGTTCTGCTGTCTGAACAGGACGACCAAACCCTTTGGTCTTTGTTTAAGGAAGGGCACCTGGAAGCGCTCGAAATCTTGTTCAAAAAATATCATCGACAGGTATTGGTACTGACATATAACCGATTGAATGCCAATGGTGATGTGAGCTTGGCCCAGGTAAAAGACGGATTGGGGGATTTGCTCGAAAAGATGCTGTTGGGGCGTTACCAATCAGAACATATAAAGAAAAACTTCACTGCATTTGCTGTTCATCATTTATCCTTTTTGGTTCGTTCAAAAATGAGGTTAACAGCCAACAGCAAAGTGGATGGTTTAGCAGTGGTTGAACATGGTTTGACCTATTCTACTCCTCATCTAAGGGTAGAGGAAAAGATGGACATCCGTAAGATAATTGACCTGATCCCGATGATTACGAACAGGGTTTATCGGAACGTGCTGTGGCTCGTTTTTATCCTGGGCTATAACAGCAGGGATTTAACGGAAATTTTTGGTCAAAGAGAAAAAGCTTACGACAAACGATCCAGGGCCATGAAAGCATTCCGGAACTTACTGGAGCGGGAAGGTTACCTGGAAGAACTTCGATAACTATATTTTTCAAAACTCAGCGTAAATGAATTTTAAAGAAAAATTATCTTTTGAAAAACTGATGGCCTATGCCGAAGGAACCCTGTCTGTAGAGGAGCAGAGGATGGTTGAATTGTATTTAAACAGCGATGGTGAGGCGAATGAACTGGTAGCAGGTTTGAGGAGAATTTACGAGAAGGAAGCAATGGGGCAGCAGGCTCTGGCCACAGAGTTTAGCAGCGTTTCGCGAGGCATCGATAAAACGATTCATCTTCATAACAATTTTAGTAATCACCTGATTGAATTGAACCGGCAGCTGCGGGTAGCGGCTGCGGTTTTTGTTCTGGTATTTTCGTGTTCTTTTTTAATGGGTTTTGCCAGTAACGAGCTGATTAATTCGGTGCAAATAGAACAGCACGGGCCCTATGATTTAGCCTTGGGAAGTAAGGTAGCGCCTTAGTTTTCAACATCTTATGTAATATTTTTTCAAAACACTTTCTTTCCTCACAAAAACTTCTATTTTCGCCAATCTTTAAAATAATATTTCATTTCTCACTAAAATCTTTTTTTTATGGACTCAGCATTAAAGATTCTAATATTCGCCTGGATCGGTGTGATCGTTTGGGTGTACATTGTCATCCAATCGAACAAAAAGGTACACCCAAAAGCATTGTTTGCACTTTTCATGGTGGAGCTTTGGGAGCGCTTTAGTTATTATGGGATGAGGGCGCTGTTGGTGCTTTACATGATTGCCGATATTACCGGCAACGCCAAGGGAGGATTTGCATTTGATGATGCCAAAGCCTATGGTATTTACGGGGCATATGGAGCACTGGTTTACCTTACACCTATTATCGGCGGTTATTTTGCTGATAAAATGATGGGTTTTAGAAAAGCGATCCTCTGGGGGGCTATTTTGATGGCTCTTGGACAATTTACTTTGTTCTTAGATAACCGGACCACGTTTTATCTGGGGCTTGGTTTATTGGTCATCGGTAATGGTTTTTTCAAGCCAAACATTTCAAGTATGATCGGCCGTTTTTACCCAGATGGTGATCCGAGGCGGGACGGCGCTTTTACGATTTTTTATATGGGGATCAACATTGGAGCATTCCTGGCACCGTTGACTTGTGGTGCCGTCGGAGAAACGATTGGATGGAAATATGGATTTCTTTGTGCTGGTGTAGGAATGTTACTGGGCTATTTGATTTTCCTTTGGAACCAGAACAAAGGTACTTTTGAGAATTACGGTCTTGTTCCTGAAGGTGCGGAAGATGTGAAAATACTTGGCATCAACGGAAAGATTTTACCTTACGTAGCCACTTTGGTTATGATACCGATTGTATGGGGTTTGATCGTAGCAAACGATATTGTAGATGTGATGTTGGCCATCGTCGGGGCAGGGATTATCATTTACCTGTTATTTATCATTGCCCCTAAATACACTAACGAACAAAAACAACGAATATGGGTCATAGTAATTCTACTCATATTCACGACAATTTTCTGGACGTTCTTCGAGTTGGCTGGTTCTGCGATGAACGTGTTTACCGAGAGAAATGTGAATAAGAATATTGGCGGAGTGGAATTGACGACCACCTTTTTTCAGTCGATCAATCCCTTGTTCATCATGATTTTCGCGCCGATATATTCCTGGCTTTGGATCAAATTGGCCAAGGCGGATAAAGAGCCTGCTGCTCCTTATAAATTTACGGTTGGTTTGGTGTTGCTTGGTGCTGGTTTTTTAGTGTTGAATTTAGGAAAGGCAAGTGCGGTTGCGGGTTTGGTTCCAGCTGTTTTCCTGATTATGCTTTACCTGTTGCACACCTTGGGTGAATTGGCGCTTTCGCCGGTTGGCCTTTCATTGGTGACCAAACTGGCTCCTAAAGAGATTGTTGGATTTTTGATGGGGATCTGGTTTCTTTCCTCTTCCATTGCCCATCAGGCAGGTAAACACATTGCAAAGCTGACTGCCGTTGATCCTACCAATTCAACCCCAGAGGAAACATTGAGCCTGGCCATGGGGGTATTCAATAACATTGGGCTCTTTGCTATCGGATCAGGTGTTTTGTTGTTCCTCCTGGGACCCATGATCAAAAAATGGATGCACGGAATTAAATGATCTTCAATTACTGATTTTTATAAAGTCAAAAGCCTCCTTCCCGTTCTACAGGAAGGAGGCTTTTTCAAATAGTAAAAAATGGCACAACCTCAACCAGCTACGTTTAAACAGACTCAAATCCTCTACTACGGCATGTTCATAGGGCAGGCCTTTATGGCGTTGGTGATATTCTACCTGATGCAGGAAGGCCCTGAAAACTCTCCGGTGTCTCCGTTTGACATCATTATTCCCGGCGCTGTGGTCATGGGATTTGCTGTCTCATATTTTATCGGACAACAAAGAAAAAATGCCATTCCGGTAAATGGAAGCATGCAGGAAAAACTCGACCACTACCGTACTACCAACATTATAAAATGGGCCCTACTGGAAGGCGGAAATTTGATTTCATTGGTCTTGACATTTGCAACGGCGAACACCAATTACCTGCTATGGTTTGGTCTTGGCTTAGCTGCTTTTGTTTTGTTAAGGCCATCAAAGGATAAATTCATGGAGGAGTACCAGATAAAGAGTGGAGAAGATTTCGCATAAAAAAACTGGAAGCCTGCGTTCAAATGCCTGCTTCCAGTTTTTCAAAAGAAGACGTCACCCTTTACGGCTTTGCCCACAGCTCTGTCCATTTCAATAAATTTGGACAGCCCTGATATTTTGGGTCTATTCTGATGTAGGTATCATTTACTTTTTGTGCAACCCATTCGGACATATATTCGGCCTTTTTCTGTTCTATGGTTGCTTCCTGTATTCTGGAATAATCTTTTTCAAGACTGGCTGTGTGCGGCTCTGTGCGGCTCTGTAGCTGGATGATGCGGAAAAAGGTTTCACCTCTTGGGTCAATGTAGGAATAAGCGGATGAAATGCTCCCAATGTCCATGGTATCAATTGTAAAATAAACGTCTGGTTCCAGGTCTGCTATTTCATAATAGGTGTTACCAGTTTTAGGATTGATCATTTTCCCATCATTATTATAGCTCTGAACATCCTCATTTCCAAACTTTTTTACTGCCTGAGACCAGGTCAAAGTGTCGATGTTGATAAGATGCCTTACCGAATCCAGCCGGTTTTTAGTGAGCATCAGGTCTTCATCTGTGATTTCGGGTTTGATCAATATATGGCGAGTGTTGATTGAATTACCCCGACGTGCAATGAGTTGTATCAAGTGGAAACCAAATTCACTTTCCACTATTTCGGATATTTCGTTTTCGTCCAGTTTGTAAGCAGTTGCTTCGAACTCGGGTACGAACTTTCCTCGCTTGGTCCAACCCAGGTCTCCACCAACCCTTGCACTTCCGGGGTCATCGGAAAAAATGGAGGCCAGCTCTGCGAAATCTTCCCCTCCTTCCATAATCCTTTTTCGAAGTTCATTGAGTTTGTCAATGGCTTTTTTTCTTTGTTCTGGGTTTACTTCAGGTTTCATGACAATTTCACCGACCTCTACTTCCGAATCAAAATAGGGTAGGCTGTCTCTCGGTATTTTTCGGAAAAACTTCTTTACTTCTGAAGGGGTTACGGTAACACTTTGCATCACTTGGCCGCGCATGCGATCCGATAAAAGTTGATTGCGTAAATCTTCCCGGAACGCATCCTTTACCTCCGTGACGGTCTGCCCGTAATATTCCTGAAACTGGTTGAGGTCTCCTCCCATGTATTCGAGGATCTGTTCGATTCGGGCATTCAGCTGAGCTTCTACCTCTTCGTCACCTACCTCAACGCTATCCAGTTTTGCCTGGTTTACCAAGAGTTTTTGCGTGAGCAAGTTGTCTAAAATTACACATCGGGCTTCGGGTGGCACATCGCCCTGCCGCTCACTGACCAAGGCAAATTGCTCTTCCAGCTCAGATAAGATCACGATCTCTCCGCCAACCTGTGAGACCACTTTCTCGATGATTTCTTTCTGGGAAAAGGCACTGGAAAAGACAGCACCGAACAGCAGCGTTACTATAATTTTTTTAATCATTTTACTATTTTTCAAAATCACGTAAATAAATGTTTCAGCTTGAAAGCACTCAGCGACCTGATTATTGATAATAAATTGAAACACCTTTGTTCCGAAGTGCTTCATCGTACAGTTTGTCTTTCAGTTCTTCTAAAAGTTGTGTCTTACGTTTGTGCAAGATGACCTTTTTTGCTTGGTTTTCGACAAAAGCCAACGGAGCAATTTCATCTTTTTTCATTAACTCAATCATTTCAAAAAGATAAATGAAATCATCATCTTTTTGGATGAATTGCTTTTTGTTTTCAATATTATCGACTGTCAAGAAGCTCTGTGGCATATAAGCCCCGATATCAACAATCTTGTACCAGATGCTGTCTTTTAAATGATGAACAGAAGCATTTAAATTGCACCAATTAGTCAAGGCCGTCAAATCAGTCTGACTGCCACCTTCCCACCATTTTTCCACCTGAGAGATTTGCGGAGCATCAAGGGGAGCCTTGATAAAAAGGCACCGAATGATCGGGGACTCTAATTTGTACTGTTCTTTACTCTCTTCATAAAACTCCATCAACTCTTCCTTGGAGACCAAGGAGTCCAATAAGCGCTCCACCACAATATTCTCATAATTGTGTTTTATCAAAGAGGCCCGGTAATCTTCCACCAGCTGATCAATGTCCAACCCCTGCGGAATGTTTTTTTCCGCTTCATGGAGCATTGATGACTCCCTGACCCAATTCCTGACAAATTGATCGATAATCAAAGAACTGTCTTCCGAAGATATACCAGTTGGCAACATGCCCTCCATATCTGAGAGATATAGAGATTTATTGTAAACCCTGGCCAAAAGCCGATCATCTTCAGATCTGGCAGAATTGGATTGACAGGCACTCCATGTAAATGCCAATAGCCAACCCGCAAGAAGTATTAAGACGTTTGCTTTCAAGAATTTGTTTTTGGTCAAAAATCAAACAAGGACTTACAAGTCAAGGACAATTTGAAAAGATTATTTCTTGACCATTTTGTTGAAAACTTTTTGGTTGATGTCCACCTTGTACTCCTTCTTCAGTTGCTCCAACCACTTGGCTTCGAGATAGTCCTGATAATCGGCGACTACATATCCTCTTGCTTCTTTTAACGTCTTTTGGCTTGGCGGTAAAATCTCTTCTATTTTGAAGTACTCGTATGATTTATTTTTCTTGTTAATCTGGACTGGTGAAAGTTCACCAGCTTTCCATTCCATTTTATCAAGAATATCATTTCTGCCTTTTTCGTACTTTTTACTTTTATAGCTGAGTATTTGTACAGGCCCTACTCCATTAAAACTACCAGTCACGGATTCGGGAGGATTTTGGCGGCTAAATTCCCTGATTTGATTGATCTTTTCTTTTGCACTTTCCATTAGAGTAAATTCACTGATCACTGCCCTGTTTTCCCACATGTACTCCTTCATGTTTTCATCATAGAACTTCCTCAGTCCGGCCGAATCTTGTGAAGCCTTGTCCCAGACCTGCATCTTGGTAACTTCAAACAACAAAACACCTTCTTCATACTCCCGCATCAGTGACTTGAATTCAGGATATTTGGTTTCCAGTTGCTTTTCCTCGTATTTCAAAGCGTTTTCGCTAACGTATTGGTCGTACAGAAATTCCACTACCGCACTGATGCCTTGTCTCGATTTTTGCTGGCGTATCCGCGAAGAGCCTTGCAAATACTTTTCAAAGTCTCCTAAGGACGTTTGCTGACTTTCACCAAACCCGAACAAAACATCATTTGAGGGTTCTTTTGGTGCTTTCCATTTATAAGTCAAAAAAGTTTTAGAAGTATCTTTTTGTAAAGTGGAGACGAAGGATTCCAGGGTTGTACGCTGTTCCTGGAAATTGCCTTCTTTTTTAATTCTTTTTACCATGGCAGCTTTGGCCAGCTCAAATCTTTTATCCGCTTTGATTTTGTTTTGAAGACTGGACTTCATTTGTTGTAATGACTGGTCTTCTTTTTTATTCAGGCGCTTGATGATGTGCCAACCTATCGAGGTTTGAACTGGCTTGGTGTATTCCTCATCATTCTTCAGGGCGAAAGCCGCCTCTTCAAATGGTTTTTCATAACGATTGATCCCAAAGAAACCAAGGTACCCTCCCTTCTTTGCGGTTAATTTATCATCGGAATATTCTTTTGCAATTTCTTTGAAATCAGTGCTGTCACTTTGCAGTTTATTATATGCCTCGTCAATTTTTTTACGAGCCTTTATCAGGTCAGGGTTTTTGTCGAGGCGCACCAGGATATGAGCTACTTCTACTTCTCCCTGTGCCTGACGTCTCTCGTTTACCACGATTACATGATAACCGCCCGTAGTTCGTATCGGGCCGACGGGTTTACCGATCTCAGCGGTGTAAGCAGCAGTTTCAAGGTGATAGAACCCATTGGGGAACAAAGCAGTTACCCAACCGATGTGCCCGTTGTTTTTTGAGACTGATTTGTCTTCCGAATATTTTTTTGCCACCACCTCAAAATCCTGGTTTTTATCGAGTTCTTTTTTCGCTTCCATCACTTTATTGTAAGCTTTCAAGGTATCGGAAGGCAGGGCGTTGGGAGCTAATTTGACAAGAACGTGGCTGATGTTTACGTCTTGTTTGGTTCTAAGGTAAGCCTCCTCCACTAATTTTTCGGTGACTTCCCGGTCTATCAGATAAGAGTCAGCCAGCTGCCTCCGGTAACCGTTGAGTTCTTGTTGCAAGGAAACGATGGTATCAAGTTTCATCTCCTTGGCCTTCTGTACCTTCAGTTTGAAGTTGACATAAAGGTTTAAATATTCATCCAGAGACTCTTTTGAGAAAGAAGCATTGGGGCCATTCGTTTTGGTGTAGATATATTCAAACTCTGATTTGTGCACGGGTATTCCTTCTACAGAAAAAAGGACCGGGTCATTTTTCTGTGCAGAGAGGTTTAAAAAACAAAAAAGCGATAGGAACAATAACATTATTTGACTGCGCATATCGAAAACTGTTTGGTTTAGAAAGAATTAGATTCTCAGCTTATTCTAAGATAAAACTGCGGAATTCTAATCATTAACGTATTTGACTTTCCAAAAATTAGGATTTGAAAAAACGCCGCAAAAGTAACATTTTTGAAGCGGTTATATTTTTAAATGATGGCTATTGTCAAATGCTTGAAATCGGACTACTCTTAAGGACAATCAATTTTAGGGATTAAAGTGTTAAAAAGGCCTTTCTGCATCAGCATTAATACATCATCCTTTTTCCTCAAAGCAGACTTTGTCATCAGTAAGCCTTCCTCTGTTAGTTTAAATTCCTGTTCTTCCTTTTGGGTGTCGCCATCAATGTCGAATTCATAAATAATGTTGATGATGCCATCCTTGTAGGTTCCTTCAAAACTACCGGCCGCCACTGCATTGTATTCGTGGCCGCTCATTTCCACCGCTTCCTCTCCAAAAACATCCGTCCCTTCAATCTCGAGGATTATAAAAGTTACGGTTTTACTGTCTTCCATTTCTTCCTCTAACTGGAAACATCCCTCGAACGTGAATTGATCTATTTCTTCGGTCGATTCTGTCGGTGCTTCCAGGTCGGACTGGTTACTGGATGTTTCATTAGTGCTTTTTTCAGAATTGCAGGCAATCAAAAGCCCAATAGAAAAGAAGGTCAGGAAGATGCTTTTCATAATGTTGATCATTGGATTTGTGTTAAAAGTTTTGCATGCCTTTGGCAAAAAGAAAGCGAAAGTAGACGAAACAACCTTTTATTGGATGTTTTTCTCAAAACCATTTCAGGAACATGGCCAAAAGAGGTAATTTTCCGCTTTGCTGACCAGAAAAATGTGGTGATTTATATTACATGACAACGACAATAGATCAATACAAAAAAGCCGTCGTTCAAATAGCAACTCCTTACAGCACGGGGACAGGTTTTTATTTGAAAAAAGAAGAAGTAGTGGTAACTAACGACCATGTCGTTAGGGGCAACCGGGAAGTTGTGGTAGAAGGAAGCATGATAAAAAGGCAAATGGCCAAGGTGATTTATACTGACCCGTTATACGATTTGGCGTTTTTATCGTGCAAGGCTGAGCCCGAACTGCCGGTTTTGCATTTATCTGATGAGAAAGAAATTTCTGAAGGCGAAAAAGTGACAGCAATTGGGCATCCGTTTGGTCTTAGGTTCACAGCGACGCAGGGAATCATTTCCAATGCGGATCACAAAGAAAACGATGTACAATATTACCAGCATGATGCAGCATTGAATCCGGGAAACAGTGGTGGGCCTTTGATCAATAAAGAGGGAGAGATTGTAGGCGTCAATACTTTCATTATTCAAAAAGGGGAAAATATTGGGTTTTCACTACCTGTGTCCTACCTGATCAAGGCAATTGAAGAGTTTAAAGCAGACGGGAATGGCCGGGTCGGGAGTCGTTGTCTGAATTGCCTGAACATGGTCTATGAAGATACGGTCGAAGGCCAATTTTGTCCGCATTGTGGTTCCAAGATAAAACTGCCCAGCCAAGAGGATGAATATGAGGCAGCGGGTATACCCCGTACGATTGAGCAGATACTTGAAGGATGTGGACACGACATCAAATTGGCAAGAAGGGGGCCGAGCTTGTGGGAGGTGGTACAAGGGAGTGCCAAAATCTTCATTACCTATTATGAACCAAATGGAGTGATTGCCGGAGATGCGATTCTTTGCAGCTTGCCAAAACAAAACATTAAGGACGTCTATGAATTCCTACTGCTGCAAAATAATATTTTGGAAGGGCTCACCTTCAGTATAAAAGGCAACGAAGTCGTACTTTCTCTGATTATCTATGACCGGTACCTAGGGACAGATTCAGGACATAAAATGTTTAAGCATCTGTTTCAGATGGCGGACGACTATGATAATGTTTTAGTGGAGGAATACGGATGTTCATGGAAAGAATGAAATCCAAACGAGTAAAGTAAAGGTTCTGCCGTATACTAAACAAATGGAGGCATTCTTCATTACTTTGTCAGGTAATTTTTTTTTGGATCAAATCATAGGCATTAACTTTGCATCAGTACAAAAAGAAATTAGAAAAGCCTACCTTTTTACCCCCTGTTCAGTTTGAGAAATATTCCGTTTAATGAAATTGATTGGGATGCTTTCATTCCACTTTAAAGGGTGTCTTCATTCTTGAATGCCTTTTAAAATTTTGGAAGTATTTTTGCAAAATGGGATTCATTCTCCCCGGTCAGCTACAAAATTTACAGTTTTAGCAACCAAATCCCCTTTCAATTAAAACGGATTATCTATAATTGCGTACTGAAAGTCCTGAAGGTTAAAAAATAATTCCTTGTCAACAGGCCTTTAAACTAATTTAATATGAAATTCAAGCATTTACTCATTTGTCTTCTTCTCATGATGGGAGTTTCGATGAATGCTCAAGACATTCACTTCTCTCAGTTCTACCTTTCTCCTCTCAATTTGAACCCTGCCATGACTGGCGTCATGAACTGTAACATCAGGTTGGTAGCGAACTACAGAAATCAATGGGCCAGCGTACTCAAAAGCAATGCTTATTCTACTTATTCTGCTTCCTATGATCAGAAAATTGCCGTAGGTCGCTATGATTACTTTGGTGTTGGGGCCTCTTTCTGGGGTGATGTAGCAGGTGAAGCCAATTTCGCCACCACTACTGGAAGGCTGACTGGTTCTTATGCGAAACGCATGGGGGGGGGGCGTAAGGAAGCTCACTACCTGGTGGTTGGTGCAGAAGCAGGACTTTCCCAAAGAAGTATCGATTTTGACAAACTGAGATGGGGAACACAACATGATGGTTCAGGAGGTCATAACCCTGATGCCCTTTCACTGGAGGATAACCTCTTCAACGATCAATTCCTCTTTGCTGATTTGGGTGCCGGTCTGCTTTGGTTCTCTGTTTTTGATGAAAACAACAACCTTTACATCGGTGGTGCATATCATCACTTGAACCGGGCAAATCAAACTTTTTATGAAGAAAATGGACTCAGAGAAGATCTTTACAGCCGTTTCACCATACATGCTGGTGGTGAATTTGCCGTAGCTTCTCGTTTGGGATTGTTGCCTGGCGTAATTGTCATGAAGCAAGGTCCTTCATTCCAGGTCAATTCAGGAACCAGCCTTCGCTTCCGGTTGGGCGGTAGTAGCACAGGAAATTTCGGTAATTATCAGGCCTTTCAGGTCGGTGCTTGGGTGAGGGTTTCCAACCGGGTTGATAATGGATATCTTACAGACGCAGCAATCATTTCCACTCGTTTTGATTACAACCAATTCAGTATCGGATTCAGTTATGATCTGAACGTTTCTGCTTTGCAACCTGCCAGCAACAACAATGGAGCATTTGAATTTGCATTGCTCTATAAATTCTGTGGGAATGAAAGACGTGGTGTTTATTGCCCGAATTTCTAAAAGTGAAATAATATTGATTTAAAATAAGCAACTCAGTTGCGAACAAAACATCCCATCAACACCTGCTGTTGATGGGATGTTCTTTTTTGATCATATTTGGTTATTCTAAATATATGGTTTTCAATGAATTATAAATGGATATATCGAATTCATTGTCCAATATTTTTGAAGCATGTATTTTTCAATTTTTGGAAAAGTCATATCTTCGGCGTCCGAATATCAATTGGGAACCATCCCAGCAGAGTTTTTCAGTTCCTTGTGATACATAAAAATATAATATGAGCGGAAGAAATGAGGTGATATTTTTTTCAATTCTATGTCCAATGTGAACCCGCTTTAATTTGTATTGCATCGGAAATTTTATCAAGCAATAAATCAATCCTATGTTTGGAAGTAACAAACCTAAAAAAGAAGAAGGTAAAAGCACTAAACTTTCCACTCCCTCCTCAAATGCCCTAAACAGCCTGGTTCAAGGCACGTTTGTAGAAGGCAAGATTAAAGCCACCAATGATATCCGCATCGATGGTACCATAAAAGGAGAACTGTTCTGCGATGCTAAAGTCATCATTGGCACTTCAGGTGTTGTAGAGGGTACTATTAAATGCCAAAATGCGGTCATCGAAGGAAAGTTTGATGGAAACCTGTTGGTAAAAGACCTATTAAATATTCGAGAAACAGCCAAGGTAACCGGAGATGTCAGCTACGGTAAGTTGGTCGTTCAGTCAGGTGCGGTCATTAGCGGGTCTTACAAAGTTGGGGGGGAAGGAAGTAATGGCTCACTGAAGACTCACAAGGACAAAAAAATGATCTCGTCAGGTCAGTCCCACTCACATAAAATAGCCGGTAAAGCCCATCTTTCGGGCCAGTAAACATTGACCTTATTCAATAAGGCTATCCAAAGACAAAAGGCATTCAACAATTATTGAACTAATTGGTGAATGCCTTTTTCTATTTATGTGGTCATAGTAACTTTACATGATTGTAAGTTCATAAAACACTGCCATCAAAGTTTATAAACCATTGTGAACAGACGTAAATTTTCATTCCAGTTACTCTTACTCACTGTTGTTCTGACGGGAGTGGTTATGTCATTTCAGCTTATCCCTGCCCTGAGCCCATTCATTGGATTTTACCTGATTAGTATCGGGTTTTTCTGTTTATTGAGCCTGGTAATGTTTTTTACTTCGGCGAAAGCTGCCATCAGTAAAGATAAAAATGCTTTTACCCGGCTTATCATGGTATTTACTATGGCTAAACTTTTTCTGACCGTCATCATTGTTGTGGTATACCAACAGATAGAAAAACCAGATAACGTCCTTTTCATACTACCGTTCTTCGCCATTTACATTGCTTATACCATTTTTGAAACTATTTTTATGACAAAATTGGGTAAAGTCGAGGCCCGGTAACCCACTGCTTTTATCTAAAATCAACATGGAAAATAACAATTTTGTGCTTACCGTAAATTCAAAATTTACTCATCATATCGAATCTGAATACCTGAATGACCTGGATCTCATTGAGGTGGACAAGGGAAAGTACCATCTGATCAAAGACGGCGCATCTTACGAAGTGGAAATCATCGACGTAGATTTGGCAAAAAAACAAGTCAGACTAAAAATTGGCCATGAAAAATTTGAGACGGTTGTGGCTGACATCAATGATCAGTTAATTGAGAAAATGGGCCTTGAAATGAATATTGCCCAGCAGGTAAACGACATCAAGGCCCCTATGCCCGGTATGGTCATAAGTATACTGACTGAGGTTGGTAAAACAATCGAGCAAGGAGAGCCCCTCCTCGTTTTAGAGGCCATGAAAATGGAAAACGTGCTCAAATCACCCGGTGACGGGGTCATAAAGTCCATTTTGACCAAGACAGGACAAGCAGTCGACAAAGGAGATATTTTGATTGAGATGGAATAATCACTTTTGATTCATTCTGAACAATTGATAAAAAACACTACTTGAATATGACAAAAAGATTTCTCTTGATTTCCTGTGTTTTTGGGGCCGCAGCAGTTATTTTAGGAGCTTTTGGAGCTCATGTACTTGGAAAGATTTTGTCCGAAGCTGATTTGAAAACTTACCAGACTGGTGTTCAATATCATTTTTACCACACCTTCGCACTCTTGGGTACGGCAATCATTGCCAGAAATGTAGACAAGAAATGGAGCAACATAGCAGGATGGTTGTTTACGTTTGGAATTATCTTTTTCTCTGGCTCTCTTTATTTATTGTCGCTGGCCCAATCATTTGAATTTGAAAGTATCAAACCTATCCTGGGCCCAATAACTCCGTTGGGTGGTGTTTTCTTTATCGGAGGCTGGATGTCGCTGATGTTCGCTGGAACAAAATATAAAGAAAGAAATAAAATCCGGGTAAAAGGCAAATCCTCTAATGCTGAAACTTTTTGAGTACAGTTCTACTTTGCACCCATTATCCGTATCTTTTCCATTGAATATTTGCACCCAACCCTATTAATGTTTTATACTGAAACGTTAGTCGAAAATAATGCTTGATAAAATTATCTATTCCGATTTTTAATCTGTTTTTTCATTATCTAATTATCTCAAATTTACCAGGCATGCCGGTCAGTTTATATCCAATCAGTTTTCTAATCGCATTAGGCGCCCTTACCTTTTGGTTCTTTTTTCAAGACAATGAAGCAAGAAGCAATTTCTTAAGAAAAATATTTTTTGTTGCTGTAACCTTGTTCGGCATTAGTTGGATATCATCCAAGGGGACATGGGACTTCAAACTACTCATGTTTGGTAGAGAAATGCTTGTTTTACTCGCAGTGCCATTGTTTCTGAGCTTCTTCAGAAAGAAGAAATGGATGTTTATGATAGCGTTGTTTCTGGTATTGGCAGGATTGGATTTTTATTATTTTGATAAATTGAAATCGACGTTTCCACAAAAAGTGGCCATCAGTGAAGGGTCTGACTTGTTGCTTGATGTGAACGGTGAGTTTTTGATAGAATTAAAAGAGCAGCACCAAATTCAGGAGATTAATTCATTTTTGGAGGAATTTGAACTGATCGCTGCGAGAGCTTTTTTCCCCGAAGACCAAAACGCCACTGACCTTGACGACTATTATGTAATAAATGTACCAACTGCTTACGAGTCACACTTGGGCGAAATCAAGAAGAAACTGGAGGGGAACGACCTGATTGAATGGGTAGAAGCAAATGAACAATACAGCCTCTCGCCGCTCGAAGAGATTGACCAAAAAACTCCTCAAAACTTGAATAAAAAGTATGGGCTTAATGATCCGGGAGTAGAAAACCTCTGGGGGTTTGAAGTGATGAAAGTTGATGAATTGTACCAGGTTTTAGAGAATCAGCAGCCTCGGAAGGAAGCTCTGATCGCAATCCTTGACACAGGTGTCGATGCTGGCCATGAAGACATCAAATCGAACTTCACTTCTTTGAAAGCTAAATATAATAATGACCCAAAAGGGCACGGAACGCATTGTGCCGGCATTGCCGGAGCGGTATCCAACAATCAGAAGGGAGTAGCCTCCTTTTCACAAAACAATGATTATGTGCAAATTACGTCAGTGAAAGTTCTTTCGGGTAGTGGGTTTGGAACCCAAAAAATGATCATTGATGGGATATTAGAAGCCGCTGATGCAGGGGCAGATGTACTTTCTCTGTCATTGGGCGGCCCTTCCAATGACACCCGGCAGCGTGCTTATCGTAAAGCTGTTGAGTATGCCAATAAGAAGGGAGCGGTCGTAGTGGTAGCCGCTGGTAATAGTAATCGGAATGCAAAGGATTTTGCACCGGCTAATACACCGGGTGTAATCACGGTGAGTGCTATCAACAATCAATTAAATAAAGCCACCTTTTCAAACACCAACAATGACCTGGAAATGGGCCTGGCAGCTCCCGGGGTCGAAATATATTCTACTTTTCCAGGTAGCGAATACCGTACATTCAACGGGACTTCGATGGCTACTCCATATGTTGCAGGACTGGTTGGGTTAATGAAAAGTTTCAGGCCTGAGCTTTCAACGAAAGAGGTTTTCGAAATTTTGAAAGCTTCTGGCCAAACCACAAAAAATGATAAAGAAACTGGCAAATTGATACAACCAGCAGCTGCAATTAAAATGCTTTTAGAAAACAGTTAAAAGCTCATTCTGCTTCAAAATACCATCAGCAAAACGAAATGAACCAAGCAAACACCTCCATTTTTAAATTGAGAAAAGCCGAAAAGAAAGATGTCCCGGTTATTTTAGATATGATAAAAGGGCTGGCTGAATATGAAAAACTTTCTCATGAAGTAGTAGCCACCGAAGAATTATTGAATGAAACTCTATTTGGAGAAATGAAGGTGGCAGAAGTCCTGATTGGATATGAAGAAGAAATCCCGATCGGCTTTGCCTTGTTTTTTCATAATTTTTCTACCTTTTTAGGTCGGCCGGGTATTTACCTTGAAGATCTTTTTGTGAAAGAATCCTTTCGAGGCAAAGGATATGGGAAAAGGATTTTAACTGAATTGGCCCGAATTGCAGTGGAAAGGAAATGTGGCCGCCTTGAATGGTCTGTGTTGGACTGGAATACGCCGGCCATTGATTTTTACAAAAGCCTGGGGGCTTTTCCGATGGATGAGTGGACTACTTTTAGGCTGACTGGTGAAGCACTACAAAAGTTAGGTGCAACAGAGTAGGTTCCTTGTCGAAAATTATTTGCCAAATTTCTGAATCCAACTATTTGGCATTGTTCCAACCGTCCCAATTTTATAACAAGCTACATATTTCCAGGTTCCGTCGAGCAATGTCCGTCGGTGTCCACGGTTAGCAATTCCATCATCTATTAATAGAGTCATTAATATTTCTCTAACAGAAGAAGGGCCGCCGGCAATGTTTTCGTTTCCGTCTCTCATTTCAGGGCATTCCTTCCTTACTCGGTCCCAGGGATAGGAACCATCTGTCCCAACATGGTCGGTGCTGCCAGTTGATTTTTGATCAAGTCCATGTTTTTTCGCTGCCCTGTAAATACATTCAGTAGGTTGTAAAATCGACATTGGTGGGGTTCTCCTTAGTTCAGCAATCAATTCATTGCATGCGTCAACGGACCCAAACCCTCTGCCGGCCTGAATCTCTCTTTTATAAGCTTCGATATATTTAATGTAGCCAATTGGGTTTGAACGAACGAGATTGATTTCATTGACCATTTCAATTTCATCCGCAGTCATATACCGCGCTGCTGCTTTAGTAATCAAAGCAGGAGTTGCAGAACTGTTGGCAGCAGAATTCGGAGTAGATGTTTTTTCCTCTTTTCTATTTCTTCGTATCAGTTCCTCTTCTGGAGAAATATAGCTTTGGTTGGGAGCTTGAGCTCCGGTCGTGCTTCTCTTTACTTTAGGGTCTACGATGACCTTTTCTTTTTTGACGTCTGATCCAGGACTCTCTGAAGTATTAATTCTTTCGATATTTTCATTGTAAAAAGAAGGTGAACTCTGTCGTTCCAATGGACTTTTCTTTTTCGCCAAAGCTGGTGCTGTTCCTTCAAAGGGGTCTTCGCCAAACGGAGATTTTACTTTCCTTTCTGGCAATTCATCACTTGCCGCAATGGATTCTTCCCAAGTTGGAATATCAGCCGCAGGGTCAAAATCAGCCTCTGTCGGTATATTTATTGGGTCGGTGCCAGCCTCCACAAATATGGGGTCCATTTCATCGACCGGACGTGGGCAATTGCAATCAGATGTTTTTAGGACGAGCCCTGGCCAGGCTGGTTCTGAGGGACTTAGCCCATTAAACTCTCTGAATCGGGTCTCTGTAAAACCGTATAATTCTGCCAGACCGGCGATGGTTTCGCCAGGCTTGATACGATGGCTGCCTCCTTGCCCTGGAAAATCAGTTTTAGGTGTTGTTGGGGCAGTTGTTGGTGTACTGCTTTTGGCTGGGGCAATGGCCAGTTCCTGACATACTTTTAAGACAGAGGACTTATTGATCCCATTCCAGGCACAGATTTGATCGACTGACACTTTATAGGTCCTTGATATCCGGTAGAGGGTTTCTCCTTTCTGGACTCGGTGATAACCAGCAGCAGCAGGTGGGCATTGAGCATTCACAGACCCATCAATCAACAAAGAAAGAAAGAATATCAGGATGTAGGTAGAGGCAGTTTTCATTCTGGACATAGTTCGTTGTTAAATAGAATTAACTTTTGCTAAACGATTCACAGACAAGTATTTAGCCAAAAGCGATAACCGTGGAGCTTCTTTGGTCATCTGGTTTTCTCGCATCAAATGTATGTTTTTTTGTCGAAAATGAAACACTTGATTTCACTTCCTATTTCATTCGGAGACATTCTATAAAAAACAACATATCAATTGAGGTGTGTTTCCACAAAACCACTACATTAGCAACTGAATGTTGAAATTATAAACCATCCAACTAAAATTAAACGCTAAACCAAATTATGACAGATCTTGAAATTGCCCGTAAGGTAAAACTACGGCCTATCCAAAACATTGCTTCCCAACTTGGAATTGATGACGACGACCTCCACCTATTCGGAAAATACAAAGCAAAACTTCCGCTTGAACTGATCAATAAAGAACGGGCTGATCAAAATAACCTCATATTGGTAACTGCTCTTTCGCCAACTCCTGCGGGCGAAGGTAAAACGACCATGAGCATCGGCCTGTCCCAAGGGCTCAACCGCATTGGAAAAAAGACTTGCGTGGTGCTTCGGGAACCTTCGCTTGGGCCTGTATTTGGAATAAAAGGAGGCGCAGCTGGAGGTGGGTATTCTCAGGTACTGCCCATGGAGGACATCAACCTGCATTTTACGGGTGATATTTCTGCCGTTGAAAAAGCGCACAATCTGCTTTCTGCCCTTTTGGACAATAATCTACAAAGCAAAAAATATTCACTGGACCTGGACCCCCGACGGATCGTTTGGAAAAGGGTGCTGGATATGAATGACAGGTCATTGCGGCAAATTACCATCGGCCTCGGCGGGACGGGAAATGGAATGCCCAGGGAGAGCGGGTTTGATATCGCAGTGGCTTCGGAAGTGATGGCCATCCTTTGTCTTTCCAATAATCTCACAGACTTGAAAAACAGGTTAGGGAACATCCTGGTTGGTTTTACCAAAACCAACCAGCCTGTTTATGCCCGTGATCTCAAAGCACAAGGAGCAATGGCAGCCCTGCTCAAGGATGCACTAAAACCTAATTTGGTGCAAACCATAGAAGGAACTCCGGCCATCATCCACGGTGGCCCGTTCGCAAATATTGCACAAGGAACCAATACAGTAATTGCGACCAAAATGGGCCTTTCATTGTCTGATTATGTGGTGACAGAGGCCGGTTTTGGTTCGGATTTGGGAGCTGAAAAATTCCTGAATATTAAGTGCCAAAGTGCCGATCTCAAACCAAAAGCAGTAGTCATCGTAGCGACCATCAGAGCGCTTAAATACCACGGTGGGGTAAGTTTAAAAGAATTGAACGAAACCAATGTCGGAGCAGTCGAAAAAGGATTTGCCAATCTTGAAAAACACCTTGAAAATACCCGATTGTATGGAATCCCCGCAGTCGTTGCCATCAACCGGTTCACGACCGATTCTGACGAAGAAGTAGCAGTAGTGAAGAAAAAATCGGAAGAAATGGGGTTCAAAGCAGTGTTGGCAGAAGTCTGGGCCAAGGGTGGGGAAGGAGCCATAGAACTGGCTCATGCTGTCGTGGAAGAAGTGGAAAATGGTAATGCTGACTTCAAGCCGCTTTACGACTGGGACTGGAGTATCGAGAAGAAAATTGAAACTATCGCCAAAAACATTTACGGTGCAGATGGGGTGGAATACTTGCCAAAGGCACGGATGCATCTGCGACGTATTGCAAGATTGGGACTTGAGAAATCTGCGGTTTGCGTGGCGAAGACCCAAAAATCCCTTTCTGATGATCCTAAATTAATTGGCAAACCTTCTGGTTTTAATATTACCGTCCGCGAAATTGAAATAGCTGCTGGTGCCGGTTTTGTCGTGCCCATTACAGGAGATATTATGAGAATGCCGGGGCTGCCAGCCATTCCGTCGGCCGAACACATTGACATTGATGACGATGGAAATATTACCGGATTGTTTTAAATAATTGATTATTGAGAAATATTTATCGTGTTGCCAGTTAAATTGGCAACGCGATTTTTTTTAACTTTTTCAAAACAAATTAAATGTAATTTAAAAACTTAATCAATGTATCTTTGAGCAAGAAAAAAGTATTGCACGCATTTATTGATTTTAAAATAACTTGATATGCGTCAATATTTTACGCTTTCTTTTTTTGCCTTTCTATTTATTTTCTCTCAGTGTACATCCCTTGAATACTATGTTGAAAAAAATAAGCCTGATGCAGCCTTCCGTCATGCCAGTAGAAAATTAAATCAAGAGAAAATAAAAACCAAACATTTGCAATTACTGGAATATGGATTTAATATCTCAAATGAACGTGATATTGATCGTATAAATAAATTAAAAGAAAAAGAAAGTTTAAGTAATTGGAAAGGTATACATTCCCTGAACCGGGAAGTCTTATTCAGGCATAATAAAATTGAGCCTTATCTGCCATTAGAAAGTATAGAGGGCTACCGTCCTTATTTTAAATTTTATCCAGCTAAAAAGTGGGAAGAGGAAAGCTTTTGGAAGGTGACTGAATTGTATTTAAAAGAAATCAGGAATAATCTTTTATTAGGGACGAAAGGAAAGAGGTTAAAAGCCCGGTATGCAAACAGCTTGATCGACCAGTTAATGAACAACCATGGGTATGCTGGGAAAGAAATGGATGAATTAATTGATAGCACTTTAGTTTTTGGGACAGCTTATTTTGGCTTGAATTTTTTTACCAACAGCAATTTTCGGGAGGAAGGAGAAATTGTCAGGAAGTTGCTGAG
The DNA here is from genome assembly GCA_039819485.1 of Bacteroidota bacterium. GTDB lineage: Bacteria > Bacteroidota > Bacteroidia > Chitinophagales > Saprospiraceae > UBA6168. Next base: position 53,810 of record JBCBRY010000009.1, read on the forward strand.
GTATAATTATTTTTTTAAAAAAGATAAATGGAGAGTGATTGAAATAAATCCAGATGAGGACATGGATTATGATTTTATTGTAGATGTTGAAATATACGATACTTTTGTTTCTGAAGATATTAGCAGTTCGTGTAGGCGATATGAAAAAGAGATAGAGGTCGGTAAAAAAGAAATAAAGGATACAGCTGGAAATGTAACTTATGAACCAATCTTTGAAACGGTTAAAGCTGAGGTGACCACTTACACTTTGACTAAGGATGCTGGGATTAGAGCAAATATTACCGTATATTCTCCAAAAGATAACCGGATAATTTTAGATAAAGGAATTCTTGGAACAGATAGCTTTTGTGAAAAATATTGTACCATGAGCGGAGATAGCCGAGCGACCAGCATAAGTTGCAGTGGTTTTTGTCCGAGTTTTCCTTCGGACCGGGTAATGATTAATAATAGTGTCAGACCATTGAGTAAGGCGGTGCTGCGTAATCTGAAAAGAATTGATGTTTTAGAATGAACCGCTTATTAAATAATTATGATTTTAATTTCTTTTTCTGAGTACAGGACAAAATTGAGTAATTGAGATATAATGGTAAATTGTTGGTGCTAAAACATCAATAACCACTACGCCCAATTACTCAGTATGAAAGATACAGAAAAGGCTCTAAAAGAAGAGCTTTCCAATTATTTTGTTGGTCAAGGTCAACGATTATGGATGATGAGCAAATTGATTTTATCCGTTCTGAAAATGTGTACGGTCAATTTTGCCCAGTTGGCCCTTGTGCTAAATCCGTCCGTAAAAAACAGCAGTAATTTCAAGCGCATTCAACGGTTTGTCAAACAATATTCTTTTTGCCGGCGCCGCTTCGTCCAATGGGCCTGGTCCCAGTATGGCAACCAGGGCGCCTGGATATGTTTGAGCATGGACAGGACGAACTGGAAATTTGGCCGCTGTAACATCAACATTCTGACCATTGGAATTTCATGGCGCGGCACAGCCATTCCCTTGGTATGGATGATGCTTTCAAAACGTGGGCAGTCCAATCAGGGTGAACGTATTTTATTATTGGAGCAGCTGTTGAACTGCCTGGATCAAAAACAGAAAAAACGGATACGTTACCTGTTGATGGACAGGGAATTTGCTGCTGATGAATGGCTGGCCTACTTGAAGGGCCGATCCATTCATTTCCTGATCCGGATTCGAAAAGATGCCAAGGTTCGTAAAATTGGAAAACTATCGGATAAAGCAGCTTGGCAATTGTTCCAAACGGACAGCTTCCGGGTTTTACGAAAACAAAGAATCCTTTTCAGGCACCGGCTCTATATTGGGGGGCAGAAAATTTCTTCAAACGAATACCTGATCCTGATCAGCGATATCCCTTTGAAACATGCCACTCAATTGTACCGGGAAAGATGGGGCATTGAAGTCTTTTTCGGTTGTTGCAAAAAGCGTGGATTTAATTTTGAAAGCACGCACCTGACAAAACTGGAAAGGATCAATACCTTAATTTTCATTTTGGCCATCGCTTTTATTTGGGCTTTGAAAACAGGTGAATTCCTTTTGGAACAAGGACATCAAATTCCTATTAAAAACCTGAAAAAAAGAAAAGCTAAATTGTTCAGCATCTTTAGAATTGGACTTGACTATATCAAACGTAAACTGCTCAACTTTTTGAGCTTATATTATGAAATTGGACTTTTGTCCTGTACATAGGATTAATGATTAACTTTAAATGGTGCATGAAATTGCCTACCGCTTATTTAAGTCAAAACCTATCTTTGCGCCCGTTTTTAAAAAACAAATTAAAAAAAAAACAATTTCGGCCATCGACAGACCGACCGCCGTCTGCCGACCGCCGTCTACTTTAAAGAATTATGGCTCTTAAATGTGGCATCGTTGGACTGCCCAACGTCGGAAAATCTACTCTTTTCAATGCTTTGACTTCAGCTAAAGCGCTGGCCGCCAATTATCCGTTCGCTACCAAAGATCCCAACGTCGGAATGATCACCGTGCCGGACAAGCGGTTGGATAAGCTCACTGAGTTTGTCAATCCCAAGCAGACCATCCCCACCACCATTGAGATTGTCGACATTGCCGGGCTCATCAAAGGTGCCAGCAAAGGGGAAGGTTTAGGCAATCAATTTCTCGCAAACATACGGGAAGTAGATGCAATCGTACACGTCGTGCGCTGTTTTGAAGATGGTAATGTCGTACATGTGGAAGGTGGTGTCGACCCGGTCAGGGACAAAGAAGTAATTGATACCGAATTGATACTCAAGGATTTAGAGACCGTGGAAAAGCGGCTGGAAAAATTACGCAAAGCAGCTAAAACAGCAAAAAAAGAAGACATTGCAGCATTGGAGGCAGGTGAAAAAATATTGGCTCACCTCAACGACGAAAACCCAGCACGTTCGCTGGAACTCGAGGGTGATGCGGCTGACTTGTTAAAAGAAATGTCCTTACTGACTTCTAAGCCCATTTTATATGTCTGCAATGTAGATGAGGAAGCGGTAAATGATGGAAATGATTTCACGGCTGCATTCAAGGAATCAGTCAAAGACGAACCGGCGGAAGTCATCTACATCAGTGCAGCCATCGAGGCAGAAATAGCGGCCATGGATTCCCTGGAAGAACGAAAAGAATACCTCGAGATGATGAACCTCAGTGAGCCTGGCGTCAACAAACTGATCCGGGCCTGCTACTCTTTGCTCGACCTGATCACCTATTTTACCGCAGGTGAAAAAGAAGTCAGGGCCTGGACCATCCGCAATGGATGGAAAGCTCCCAAAGCTGCCGGTGTCATCCACTCTGATTTTGAAAAAGGGTTCATCCGCGCAGAAGTCATCAAGTATGCCGATTACGAGACCTACAAATCAGAAGCTGCCGTTAAAGAAGCCGGAAAGATGGGAGTGGAAGGGAAAGAATATGTGGTGACCGATGGAGATGTGATGCACTTCCGGTTTAATGTATAATTCGCAATTAGCTTTTAGCTGTAATAATTCACAATCTTGTACTCATGATTTAGCGGTAACACCGTTCCAAAACGGTGTTACCGCTGGGGCTCTCCTCTGCGAACTTTGCGTCCGCTGCGCGAGAAAATCTATTACGCCGAGGACGCAAAGTTCGCAGAGAAATTTCATGTACAAATATTGTTGATGAAAAAAGTTTGCAGTCAGTTATTTCAGCTTAATAACTGACTGCAAAGGGCTTTTAAATTCCTCCGCTTTTCTTCTTCATTTTCAAGGATAAAGTCAATGGCAATCGTACACCAAACTTATCCATTCCCCACGTGTATCGTCCGGGCTCCCTTTCTTGCATATTTGGAAAACATTTGTAAGGAGAATAATCGTACTCATTCAATTCGAGCAACTCCAGGTTTTGATTGAGAAGGGCATTTACCTTTTCAGCGATTGAATGGTTCCAGAAACATTCCGTTCCTTTCTGCGGATTATCCGGATCAGCATACGATCCTGTGACTTCTTCGATATATGGTTTGTTTTCGTTAAAATAGCTGTACTCGACCTGGTGATTGTCGAAATTAAAGATGTACAGCGTCGGGTGAAATTCTACGATATAGAACAGACCGCCGGGTTTTAGGAAATGGCCAACAATTTCAGCCCATTTTTCCAGATCGGGCAACCAGGGAGTAGCCCCGTAAGAAGTAAAAACGATGTCAAATTGTCCCTTAAGTACCTGCGGCAGATCATAAACATTGGAAGTGATGAAACGGGACTTCAGTCCCAGTTGATCCCTGATCTCTTTTGCTTTTGCGATGGCTTTAGGAGAAAAATCGATGCCGGTGGCAATGGCTCCTTTCCTCTCCCAAGAGAGCGTATCTTGTCCAAAATGGCACTGAAGATGGAGCATTGTTTTGCCGGTTACATCTCCGACTGCTTTCCGTTCGATTTCCATCAAAGAAGATTTTCCAGCCATAAAAGCCTCCATATCATACATCTCAGATTTGAGGTGGGACTCTACCCTACTGTCCCAGAATTGTTGATTGGAATTAAAATATTGTTGGTTATCCATTTGTTGATGTTTTACTACGATGGAGTTGTGCGGGTCGATAAAATGGAGATGACAGGTTTTACCAAAAACAGTCTCTGTAAGCTAAAGCATTGCTACAAACCTTTTAAAACCTTTGATCACCCAACAATCCTGCATCGTTTGTTTGGCTTGAATTTGTTTAACGGGCCTTTAACTCCAACTCGTTGGAAATGGTTCCTTGCCCGGCAACAAAGATTCTATCTTCAGTCCTGCTTCCTTTCAACATTATGACGTTTTACCAGTTTACACTTTAGAATGCCGAACTTGGCGGGCTTTTTGAAACAATTACATTAAAAAAAAAAATAATACAAATATCATGGCAGAAAAAAAACAGAATCAAGGCAAATTGAATATAGAGCTACCGGAAGATGTGGCGGAAGGCACTTATTCTAATTTAGCCATCATTGCTCATAATCATTCCGAATTCATCGTCGATTTTGTAAAGATGTTGCCAAACGTTCCCAAGGCAAAAGTAAAATCAAGGATCATTATGACCCCCCAGCACGCCAAGCGCCTGATGAAAGCCCTGGCAGAGAATATCAAGCGCTATGAAGCTCAACATGGTCCCATATCTGCCCCAGATACTCCACCCTTTCCAAATATGAATTTTAACACTCCAACGGCTCAGGCCTGATACCGGTACATATGATTGGCGGCTGGCCATGACCTGATAACCAGCCGCCAAACTTATTAGGTTATATTCAATACCCTAAGTACAGTACAAAACTCAACATTGATAATTTATGCCTGAAAATCCTCCCCGTAACCCCCTCCAAAGGGGGAAATTAAATCCGTTTTTTCTCCCTTTGGAGGGGGTTAGGAGGAGGACGTACTCGTTTTGTTTTTAAAAATTAAATTTTGTCCTGTACTCGGATTCAATACCCTTCCTGATAATTTCTCGTCTTTTCCCGTCTTGAAATCAATTTTGCAAATCCTGAAAGTAGATCACCGCATTTCTTTTGTTGGTTGAATCATCGTAAGTTCTGACAGGCTTTTTTATTGTCTCAACAAGGAATGAAAAAGTACAAAAATTAGAATAAGGAACAGCATTAAACAGTGTTCGTTTAATGTCCCTAAAACGAGAATCAAAAAAAGAAAAAAAGAAAAAAAGAAAATTAGCTGAACAAAATGAAGCTGCCAACGTTGCGTTTGCGTATGAGCTAAATGTTATTTTGCCTGTGATTAAAAATCAAAAGAACAGGCAGCGCAAGACTGAACCCTATTTGGTCATTATCTAAATGATTCATTCGCAGTAATTTTGTCTGAACGGTAAAATTTAAAAAGTAAAATCCTTGACAATGCCTTCTTTGATACTTTGGGAATAAAAAGGTCGAAGAACAGTATCAGGCTTGAAATCGGCTTTTACGGGCAACATTGTCAATGATTTTGTAATCTTGTTGAGTACATTTTTATGGTTTTACTTAAAACAAAATCAAAATGAAGGTTCTGTTTTTTCTCTCTATATCCATTCTATTCTGTCCCCATTTTTTATATCAAAACTCTTATGGATTAGGAGGAAAAATTAATTTATCTAAATGCGGCTTTGAAACATTTGATAAAGATAAAATAGTTTTTCATTCAACTACTTGCATCAGTCAGGCAGTGAATTCTGTGATTAAAGAAAATAAGAGGACAAAAAAGAAAGCAAAAAGTAGGTTGAAAAAAAAACTTGAAAAGTTAGTTAAACATAAGCAATCTGATACTGGCAAAAAGCCGGAATCTTTTTGGACGACGGTGGTTTTAGGTTTGGGTTTCGCAATTTTGATGGCGGTTTTGAATGCTCCTATTGCTATGTTGTTTTTCTTGGTTATCAGTGGAATTGGATTAGGAGGTTATTATATTTTCAGGAAAAGAAATAAAAAAGTGGCAGAAGCATTTCTCACTGTGGCGACAGCTTTAAATCTTGGTCTCGGCGTGGTCGCCTTATTTGGAATTTGGTTAGGTGGTGTCGTGGATTGAAAATCAGGAAACATTTTAAAAACAAGGTCATATAGCTAAATGCTAATTCTAAAAATAAAAACTTTAAATTATATGAGGAATTCGCTTTTATGTACTGTTGCGTGCTGCTTTATATACCTTTCTACCCTCAATTCACAAATAAATGTCGGGGTATCCGGAGGAATAACCTTTGCTGATTTAAATGAAAATGCTTTGAACAGTGGCGTTCGATCCCATCAGATGGATGGATTCAGAGTAAATGCAATTGCAAACTATAGAATAAACCCGTTATTTTCTGTTCAATCAGAATTAGGATTTATGCGAAAAAGTGGAGAGGTTCGAGGTACGGAGAACATGGTCAACCATGCACAGGATATTGGTTTTCTGACCCTTGTGCCGTGTATAAACCTCAACATCGGCAGATTCACATCATACGTCGGTCTTGGACCTTCCATTTATTATATGATTGATACTGATGGTTTTTCAGAAGTGACAAACGAAAGGCCGTTTTGGCTTCCCTCGGATAATCTTTTTCAAACAGAATTCAATAGAGTAAATGTTGGAATAAATTATACCGGAGGAATCATGTATTCAGCCACAAAGTATTCCATCTTTTTTCAATTTACCTATGCAGACATAGAAGATTCTTTTGCAAGCATAGACATTGTTGATAATGATGTAAATGCAGAGTCGATAAGGTTTTTGACTTATGAAGTGGAGAGAATACTTTCATTCAACCTTGGTTTAACATTTCCTTTGAAACGAAAAAAATAAATACTCAAAATTATTTATTATGAAATCAAAAAAATTTACTTCCCTGTGTTTGATTGCATTATTTGCATGCTCTTTCTTTCAAAATGGTTTTGCACAATTTTGTGTTAATCGACCAAATGACCTTGCAGGCATCGAAGCGTGCAATAGATTTATTGCAACACAATTTTCCCCAAGAATTCATCAATGGTCAAATGTTCTAAGTGGAAATAACCCTGACGCAAATTATGATAGGATTGTCAAAGTTGATTTTGATGGTGATTGGATCGCTACAAATAATTGGGAGGAAATGGACAACATCAGTCAACATGATATTACGCCACATATCTACTACAATGTTTTATGGACTGAAGAGATGTGGATAATCTTATACACCTATTATTTTGCCAGAGACTGGGCAAATGGTGGATTCGAATGTGATGAAGATGAACATGAAGGTGATCTAGCAAAGGTGTTGGTAGTGGCAAGGAGAGCAACTGATTCTAACGACAATGCAGAAGATCTTTTACTTGGGTTTGCTACTACGAAAGATAATCAGGACTGTATTACTGAAGGAACAAACGCGTTTGCTGTAGGTGACAGAATACAACCTTTTATCTCTTCAGCAGCCGGTTCCCATCACTCTTATACTGCCAACGATCATAAAGGAATTGTTGACTATGATGGTTCGTCGAATCCCTGCAAATTATTTGGAGATGATTTAATAATATATGGGTTCGGAGACCCTCCTACTTCTAATCCTACTCCTTTAGTAGGCGATTGTTTGGGGTTATTGGTGGCCACACTTGAAATTTTTCCACTTGATATTTTGAACGGTAATGAAAATTACAGAGATAAAATGATAGATTGTGAAGTCAACAATCCTCCAGCTCCAAATACTGAATCTTATGATTTGATAGATATGTTTGACGCGAACGAGGGTCTTTGGGAACAGCGGACCAACACAGATTTGTTTACGAGTGGTGATCTCCTGAACCAAAGAATGCTATGTAATAATGGAGATGGTTGTGGTGATGCAGGAATTTTATGGACGATCGCAACGGAAGACAAATCACCTTGGGCCCCCTGGACAGGTAATATGGGAGCAAATCCTCTGCAATATGTTCATGATGAATTTGATAATAGTTTTTGCAATTATACTGTAACAGATTGTCAGTATGAATACAACCCTTACCTCTGTGAATTTTACGATATCGAAACCCCTGATAATTTTGACTACAACGGCACTTGGGTGGAAAGCCCACATGACAATGGTCCTGATGTAGTTGCAGCTTTTACCTTAAGTGCTTTTGATGGCTATACAGGCCTGCCTTCAAATGTAGCCTGGACAATTACGGTTCCTCCTGGAAAAAACTTTACTTGCTCAGGTTGCCAATCACAACCAGCAGACAGGATCACGGTAACCATATTGAACACCGAATATGACGAAATCCTTGCAAATCCTTCAGGTTATACGATCTCCGCAACAGCCGACTACCTTGAATGTGGAACGATTACCAAAACAAAAGAAATGTCCGTGGCTATACGAGAATTTATTTCCACTGGAAACGACTGTGAAAAAATGGTCATAGAGGTCAAGGATGAATATCACTTAGATGGCAACCAATACTCCTGGTCATTCCCCTTGTACGATGCCCTTTCTACAATCAGCAGCAACGGCAGACGGGTAGAGTTCAACACGGAGACGGTGATACAGCAAACATCAACTGCCACCAACCCTCAGAATAAACTGGATTACCAGCTGACGGTAACCAATATCAGCTATGTGAACACCGTTCAACTGGATGGTTCCCTGGATATTCCTGATTGTCAATACGACCCCAGGGAGCTTGCTTTGATTGTCTATCCGAACCCTGCCACCGATAATATATTCCTTGAAGTTGAAGGTGTTCAGCCTGATGAACCCCTCGACATTCAAATATTCGACCACCAATTCAACCTGATTAGTAGAGATTTATATATCTTCAAAGAACAAGGTATTGATTTATCAAGACTTGAAAACGGGCTCTACTTTGTCAGTGCAGTCACCAAAGAGGGCAGGAAGCTCACGAGTAAATTTTGTGTCGGTCGGCACTGATTCACTGCCAGACTGCCATGTTGAACCTTGGCTTGTTCCTACTGCTGACAGGGTTTTTCTTTTCAAGATTTGCCCTGTCAGCTGGAATGGCCATTTTGGTCGGCTGCACTATAGTTCAACTCTGCAAGAAAGGTATCAGGCATGTTGAATTGGATAGGCCATTGTTGGTTTTCATTTCTGTTTTCCTGCTGTATCTGATCACGGGTTTATATTCCGAGGATCAACAGTTTTTTACGGAGAGGATAAGGATTTACCTTCCGTTTTTAATTTTGCCTTTTGCCTTTTCACTGCAAATACTGAACAAGAAGAAGAAATGGTTTTTGTGGTTGTTTTACTGGCTGCTGCTTGTTTCGGTTACGGCCGTCTGGTCAATCATCGGCTTTTTTTCAATTTACGTTGATATCGGACTGTTCACGGAAAACGGCACACTACTGCCTACCCCAATAAATCATGTCAGGTATAGTCTGATGGTCGCTTTTGCCATTTTAGTCGGCATTCACCTGTTTTTTAACTTTGGTTTTAAGCATTGGTCTGGCAAGTTTTTCATTTTACTGTTGGTCTCATTTTTAATCCTGTACCTGCACTTCCTGGCAGTGAGGAGTGGGATACTTGGTTTTTACCTTTCGATGGTTTTCATCGGCCTTCGGGAAATTGTAGCGAGGAAGAAAATAAGGCATTCCATCCTTGCAGTCTTCGTTTTGGCAATCAGTCTCACCTCCTTCAGGTTTATTCCTTCTTTTAAAAAAAAATTACAGGTCACCTACCAAAGTATCTCCTCTATTCTGCAAAAACAGGAAGTCGCCAACATTTCGGACAACGGTAGGATGAAGTCAGTCGAAGCGGGGCTGCATGTGGGTTTTACCAATTTATGGACAGGAGTGGGTGCTGGAGATGTTAAGAACGAAGTTATAAAGTATTACCAGGATCATTCTCCCGAATGGGCTTCAAGGGAGTTATTGCCGCACAATCAATTCGTTTTTGTGTTTGCCGCCGCTGGTTTGCCCGGTCTGTTATGGTTCACGTTTGCAGTGCTGTACCCCTTGTTTTATTATCGTTTTTGGAAATACAATTTGCTAATGGGTTTTAGCCTCATCATGTTGAGTTCCTTCCTTTTCGACCATACGTTGGAGACACAGATCGGAGTGGGGTTTTATTTGGTCTTTCAACTCATTTTGATTCGTCTTGCTAAACTTGAAACAAGCGGTGATAGAAATAATTTGTAGTGATGCTGGAAACAGTTTGCCGGACTGTCCATTCTTGCTCATCTCCTGTATACAACTTTTTCTTCCAGTAAATTTTTCATTCAATTCTGCGTTTTTTATCAATCTCTTTGTCGTTAAATTTTAATATCGACAGTCAAACAAAAAAATAAATAGGATGGTATACATCCTAAATGGGGATTGAAGTGTCTTTGGGATCACGAAGGAATGGAAATCATTTACGGCCGATGTAATATGGTAAAATGAAGAAAACCTTGAGTGGCGATTTAAACAGAAAGATTAACTTCTTTTTATATATTTATGGTTATCAGTACTTTATAACCAAACATCAGATTCGGATAAGTTAATCGTTTCTTAATGTAGGTATTTGATTTTTCCACCTTCCTCCCTATGTTCTATTTTCATGGATCTTTCAAATAAACATGAAAAGTCTCTTTTTTAAAAAAAATAAATCAGGTTGCTATAACTTTTGAAAGCACTTGCGTTATTAAATAAAATCCAACTTTCCACTTTATGTTCAATGCAAAATTTCACTTTAGCTCTTTACTAATCATTGGCTTTCTTATGGGAGGGCTACTCGCTTGCAGCAGTTTTTCCAACAAGGAAAAAGAGCAATCCAAGGAATTGGTTGTCCCTGTCAAGCAAGGGGAATTTAAAATTTATGTCACTGCCACCGGGGAATTGAAGGCAAAAAACTCAGAAGAAATAAAAGGCCCAAATGGAATGCGCGGGGCACAGATCTACAACGCCACCATTTCTGACCTTGTACCTGAAGGAACGGTCGTCAAGCAAGGTGACTATGTGGCTCGACTGGACCCTACTGAACTTGATACCAAATTGAAAGAGGCTCAGACCGAAATCGATAAAATTGAAACCCAGTTGGAACAGGCCAAAATTGATACTGCCATCGAATTGAGAGCCATCCGGGACGATCTGGTCAATATGAAATTTGCCATGGAGGAAAAGAAGCTGCAAGTCGAACAGAGTCGCTATGAGCCTCAAATGGTGATTCAACAAGCTGAAATTGACCTTCAAAAATCAGAGCGCGACCTTGAACAGTTAAAACAGAAATACCAACTCTCCATCACCAAGTCCAAAGCGCAGGTAAATGAAATCTTAGCCTCCCTCAAACAGCAACAAATCAAGCACGACCGTTTGGCCAATCTCAGAAAAGACTTCACGATCATGGCTCCTAAAGATGGGATGGTCATCTATGCCAGAAGTTGGAACGGTAAGGTCGGACCTGGTTCGCAAATCAGTACCTGGGACCCTGTCGTGGCAGAATTGCCCGACCTTTCAATCATGATCAGCAAGACTTACGTCAACGAAGTCGACATCAGTAAGATCCAAAAGGGGCAAGATGTGTTGGTCAATGTAGATGCGTTCACGGACCGGGAGTATAGTGGGACTGTCCTGCAAGTTGCCAATGTCGGAGAACAGCTCAGGGGCTATGATTCAAAGGTGTTCGAAGTAACGGTTCGCATCAATGAAGTAGATTCCATCATGCGTCCAGCCATGACCACCAGTAACGAAATTCTGACCTATACTTTTGACGATGTGCTTTTCATCCCACTCGAATCTTTACAAAATGATACAATTGCTTTTGTTTACAAAAAGCAGGGCAACAGTATCGTGAAACAGGAAGTATTGACCAGTGAAACCAACGATAACGAAGTAATAATCGAGCATGGGCTGGCTGCCGGCGATCAGGTGTTGTTATCGGTACCCGAAAATGATGACCGGCTCAATGTAGTTCAATTAGACCCAGCTATCAAGGCCGATATCAAAAAACGGATCAAGGAAGAAAAGAAAAAGCGGATAGATGAAGCGCTGAAAAAGATGAAACAGGTGAAAGAAGACTACCAGGCTCCGCAATCAAGCGGCAATGGAAACGTGATTATTATTGGATAAAACGGCTTTATTGCCGATAAACGTTTTAATCACCTACACCTCTTTAAGCAAAGAAATGAAACGTACCATATTTAATTTTCAATTGGCCATTGACGGAGTTACCTCGAATACCCTCAGAGCCATTCTGACCGCACTGGGGATTGTATTTGGAGTAGCTGCTGTGATAGCCATGCTGGCCATCGGAAACGGTGCCAAACAATCGATTCTGGACCAGATGAAATTGATCGGCACCAATAATATTGTTGTCCAGTCGGTCATTTTGGACGAAGGCGACGAAGGTGAAGAAACCGCCAATACCCAGCAATCACAATCAAGTGGAAACGAGGGCAAAAAACCCTGGTCACCCGGACTCACTTTAAATGACATTGCTGCTCTCAATAAAGTATTGCCCAACATCGAAGAGATAAGCCCGGAAATTGTACTATCTACAAATTTGGTTCAATCCGGCAAAACAAGAAAAGCGAAAGTAGTCGGGGTGAACAATTCATTTTTCACCCTGAATAATTTATCATTGTCCGCAGGAATTCCTTTTCATAAAATGCATATGGAGGCAGGAAAGCCCGTTTGCATCATTGGCCACAATGTTCGTAAACGTTTTTTCCCGGAAAGCAATCCTCTGGGGGAATACATCAAATGTGGGATGACCTGGATGAAAATCATCGGTGTGCTGGAGAAGCGGTCGGCCAGTAAGGAAAGTCTTGAGAGCCTGGGTATAAGGGATTACAATTCAGATGTATACATCCCTATAAAAACCGCCCTGCTCCGCATTCAAGACCGGGCAAAAGTGACTAAATCCGACATTAAAAGGAACCAGTGGGATGACCGAGAGACGGAGGAGAATTACCACCAGTTGGACAAATTTGTGGTAAGGGTCACCGATTCAAGGCAGCTTAATGTAACAGCCGAGATCATTGCCAAAATATTGAAGAGACGCCATAAAAATTTATTGGACTTTGAAATCGAAGTACCCGAGTTACAGTTGGCTGCGCAGCAAAAAACCCAGGACATATTTAACCTTGTATTGGCCGTAATTGCCGGAATTTCACTGTTAGTTGGTGGAATCGGCATTATGAACATCATGTTGGCATCGGTCTTGGAACGTATTAAGGAAATCGGAGTCCGTCGTTCTCTGGGAGCCACCATGACTGATATCCAGCTACAGTTCTTATTTGAAGCCGTTTTTATCAGTTTGATGGGAGGTATACTAGGCATTGTGCTCGGCGTTTTATCCGCAAAGTTCATAGCCAATTCGGCGGATATACCAACCGTAGTATCGGCTACCTCGATCATACTTTCATTTGGTGTAGCTGCCGCAGTCGGACTGACATTTGGTTTTTTCCCTGCAAGAAAAGCAGCTAAACAAGATCCGATCAAAGCACTCCGAACCGACTGATTAGGTGGGCAGAAAATTAGTTTTATCATTCATTTTTCATGAAATGCACCTTTGTCCAACTACTCTCTACATTTATCTCTCTACCATTAAATCAATCATCACATATTCTCAAATGAAGAAATTCTACTTGTTCCTCTCAGCTATTTTTTTGATCAACTTACCTGGCCTCCAGGCTCAAACCGATACCCTCCGTTTGAGTTTGGAAGAAATAGTTGCCCTGGCTCAAAGCGATGCCCCGAATGCCCTGCTGGCCGAAACCAGAGTAAAAAACCGGTACTGGGACTATCAATCCATTTTGGCTGATTTCAAACCGAGTGTCATTTTAAGCGGTCAATTACCGGATCTTAATCGCTCCATTCAACCGATTACCCAGGACGATGGAACAGATGTTTTCTTGAAGAGGGCCCAGATGAGAAATGGCCTCAACATTTCGCTTGAACAACAAGTCCCATTTACCGGAGGAAGTATATTCGTGGGTTCTGGCTTGGAGAGGCTCGATATTTTCAACTCAGATGCGCCCAATACTACTTCCTATTTCTCTACCCCTATTTCGTTCGGTTTTGTTCAACCTCTCTTTGGCATCAACGAACTGAAGTGGAATAAAAAAATCGAGCCTCTTCGCTATCAAGAAGCTGAAAAGGGATTTGCCGAAGAAATGGAAGACGTAGCCTACGACGCCTCCCAGCTGTTTTTTGAAGTATTCATCGCTCAGCTCAACTTGCAAGCGGCCAACAGAGATAAAGCCAATGCTGATACCCTGTTCAATATTTCCAAAGGCCGATTTGAAGTCGGACGGATTGCCGAAACAGAATTACTGCAAATCGAACTGAGTTCCATGAATGCTGATGCAGCCGTTCAGCAAGCCCGGCTCGATCTCCAGTCAGGGACGGAACGTCTGCGGAACTTCTTGGGTATCAAAAAAAGTATTTTCTTTAAACTCGAAGCTCCAGTGGATATACCCGGTTTTCAGGTTGACTTAAAACGTGCCCTTAATCTGGCCAATTCTCAAAGAAGTGACATAGTTGCCTTTCAGCGCCGTTTACTGGAAGCGGACCAAGAAGTTGCCCGGGCCAAAGCCAACAGCGGCCTACAGATGGATTTAGCCGGAACCATCAGCCTTTCCCAGTTTGCCGATAGCTTTAGCGAGGCCTTCCAGGACCCACTCGACAACGAAACTTTACGGCTGGGGCTGCAAGTCCCTATTGCCGATTGGGGAAAAGCTAAGGCCAGGTTGGAAACCGCCTGCTCCAACCGTGAATTCGAGCGTATGAGCATCGAACAGGAAAAAGTTAATTTCGAACAGGAGATCATTTTAAAAGTCAAACAGTTTGACCTTATCCGGAACCAGGTATCTCTGGCCAACCGGGCCTATGAGGTTTCCCAGAAAAGGGAGCTGATGACCCGTAACCGCTATTTCATCGGGAAAATCGGCGTTACAGATCTGAACATTGCCATCGGGGAAAAAGAGGCCGCCCGACGGAGTTATATGAATGCGCTACGGGAATTCTGGTTGGCGTACTATGACTTGAGGAGAATTACCTTGTATGATTTTGAAAGACAGGTATCACTGGTTCGGCAAGTAGGTGATGCGGGTGAAATGAATTGTAGATAAACGTAAAATCAATAACTTTTTTGAAAAATAAGAAGGAGGTAGTTCCATGAGCTACCTCCTTCCTCTTTTTATCATAACTGGCATCCTCCACCAAATCCTGTTGCGTCAAATGTTGTTTGGAAATTACCAAATTTATTGCCGTTTGAGCCAGTGGTGAATGCTTCGATAATCAATCCATTCTCCGTTCCACTACGCAGCGGACTGCAATATTCAAACAGGTAATAACTATTCGCCTCTGAGCTAACCAGGTTCGCTACGTTGCTGAAAATCTGAGTGAGCTTGCTGACGTCGGATGCTGGTACATAACCATTGCGACCAAAGGTGGCCAATTCAGATCCATCAATCTCACTTCCCAATCCAATGGTAAAGAAAGTTACATCAAGTGGTGCATTATTGACAGCTTCAATTGCGGCTGATTTTGTGTAGCGTCCGGCGCGATCAGTACCATCTGTGAAAATGACCACAGATGCAGCTGCAATTTTATCATCCACCTGATTATCTGCTAAGATTACCGATGCCTCTGCTGCCGACTTGATGATGGCCCCATATAAATCTGTGGAAGCATCGTTACTGATATTTTGGTCGATGGATAAAACGCCAAGCGTCAAAGTGGCCTTGCTGTCCGTCACCGGAACTAATTGATGTAAAACATCCTCTCCATCAAACCACCAAATGCCCATTTTGGTACTCTCGTCCAGTGTGTCGGGCATGATGGCATCAATGAATTCAACGGCTGCATTTTTTAATGGCTCCAGGTTTTGCTGAAGAACACTACCACTGAGGTCAAGAACCAACATGGTGCTGTGATTAAAAACCTGCTCTTTTCCTGAAATTCTGCGCTGTGCCTCTGAATCGGAGATTTGCCGGTGGCATTCATCATTTATCCCTTTCTCGTAAATGATAAAGTTATCTTCTTCCAGGTACCCTACTGGATTTCCGTTTTCATCGGTGACTCTAAAAAATACAGAGATCTTGGAAGGCAACGTCACATCAGGTCCTTCTAAAATAGTAATGTTCAAGTTGGTGTTACCGTCCGGTTCCTTAAAACAATCATTGAATGGAAGGTCATCATCATTACAGCCAAACGATAAAATCAAGATGGAAATTAAACTCAACAAGAAAGTTTTTTGCTTCATGGTAAATGAATTTATTGGATGTTAATTTAAGGTTTTTGGAAATGAAGAATGAAAAATTGCTTTTATCGCATATTCACAGAATTTCATTTTTCATTTTTCATTCTTCATTTAAAACGATTTCCTCGGCCGTATGTGGCGTTTCTATGGGACCGTAGCAATTAGACCAATTATCCCAGTTGTATTTTTTTGAAACTATATAAATAAACGCCAATGCCGCCGCAAAAAAGCCGAACAACATCCAGCCCATATTTACTTCGGAAGTATGAAACAGAGCTGCCGTCTGCACGGCCGATTCATCAAATGTAACGAACAAGGCACTGTAAATATTGGTTGCCGCGTGAACTCCCAGTGCTAATTCCAAGCCATTGTCCATCAAAGTGATGATGCCTAAGAAAAGACCTACCCCTATGTAATAGGTCATGGATAGGCCCAAACCGAATTTTTCTACCTCCGGATTCATGAAATGCATCGCCCCAAATGCCACCGAAGTCAACAGCAGTGGTAGCCAGCGTTGCCCGCCTAACAAACTGATTCCCTGCATCAAATACCCACGGAACATCAGTTCTTCGAAAGAAGTCTGTAATGGAAAAATAAAAATGGCTATCAATAAAAGAACAAAGAACTTGTTCTGATCAAATTGAAATGAATAGATGTCCGGTTCCAGGAGGTAAAAGATGAATTCAATGAAGAAAGTGAACCCCATCCACAAGGCAAAAGCAAAGAAGATTTTGTTCCAGTTGATGCTCAGAGAAGGGTTGATCAGCACATTGAACGGTTTATTGTGGATAAATTTTACGCCGACCCACAGAAAAACCAAGGCTACTACAAAGGACAACAACATCAAAAGGACAGAAAAATTCTGATCCATTCCAACACCGGCAAAGTCCATCGCCTCAATTTTTTCCAATATTTCATACTGTTCCAAGCCACTGCTCCCCCCTTTGGCAATGGCGATAAAAAACAAAGGTAACTGGCCGAGGATAGTACCCACAACAACGAGAATGATCGTGATCAGGTACAAGTACCACCGATTGTTGCCCAATTGGGCACGTTTTAAAAACATAGAGCTTCTTTTTTGTTAGACCCAAAAGTAGGAAGATGAAATGAAGTCTCCATTCTATTCCTGCTGTCCCTTTGTCAATGAAAAAAGCCCTGGTGAAATTTCACCAAGGCTATTTCTTTTTAGAAGAAGGGCAGCAAATCAGTTGTTGCCGAACCCGCCATTACCGGCCGGTACGCTTTCTTCCGTTGGCTTAGGGTTTACTTTTCCTTTGATCTTCAACTGGTGTGTTGGATTAGACTCGTTGGTCGTCAGTGTAACCGATTTTTGGAAGGGCCCGATCCGGTTAGTATCGTAGCGAACTTCGATTTCGGCAGTCTCACCAGGAAGGATAGGTTCTTGTGGGTATTTTGGCACCGTACATCCGCAGCTCCCTTTAGCCTTGCTAATGATCAGCGGCTCATCACCATTATTGGTAAATTTGAATACCCGCAAAGGATCAGATCCTTGCTCAATTGTACCATAATCCACTTCCGTTTGTTCGAAAACCATCTTTGGCCCTCCATCGGCGGCTGGTACAGTAGCATCTTCTTGTGCGAAAGAAACGGTCGCAAACAAAGCGAAAACAGTTAAAATTGAAAGTAATTTTTTCATTAGGATAAATTATTTGATTTGTTTCGAAATTGTAATGGTGCAAATTTAAAAGCAATAACCATGCAATGAAATAAGTGAAGTGTTATTGGTGGTTAATGACATGTTAACGGGATTGAAGTTAAAAATTCGCAGTCACCTCTGGAAACACCTTATAAAACATGATATAAGCCATCGTCAAGGTCAAAAGTATGTTGAGTGTCTGGCCACAGATGTACAAAAGCAAAGGTCGGCCACCAGTAAAATGCTGACTCAACTGCCTGAAATCAGTGGACAAGCCTATGCTCGCAAAGGCGAGGCAAAACAACCAGGTACGAAGGTTTTTGGAAAAACCGGAAAGAACCCCCTGATCGATCACACTGTACGCCAGATCACTGCCCAACCAGGTATAGACGCCAGTAAACAGCAGCGAAGCACCCACGAATCCCAATATGAACTTTGGAAATCGCTTCCAAATTTCACCAATGCCCACTTTGTTCCCAGATTCTTTATCCACTTTAGTGGCAAAATAAACCGCAACACCAAAAGCCACAAATCCGATCAACACATTTTGTATCATTTTAATGGTGGCGGCGACATACATGGCCTTGTCACCAAGCGCAGCACCCGCCGCCACCACCGCGCCGGAGCTGTCAATGGTACCACCGATCCATGCCCCTCCAAGTACTTCGGGCATGCCCATAAATTTTATAAAAAGTGGCATTACGATCATCATGATGGCGGTAAAAACCATACTCAGGCCGATGGCAACAGTAAGTTCCTCCCGGGTCGCCTTACTGGCAGCTGCCGTAGCAACCGCAGCAGAGACTCCACACACGCTCATGTCCGCACTGATGGTTATATTGAGTGACTTGGAAGAAATTTTCAAAATCTTCTGCCCGAACCAGAAGGTGGAAATCAGAACAACCGGCGTTACGATCCACGCAACGAACATACCCGGCAGACCGATGGCCAGAATTTTATTGAACAACACTTCGGCCCCCATGATGATCAGGCCGGTTTTGATGTAGAACTCTGTTTTCAATGCAGGGGTAATCCACTTGGGAGTTCCAATGGTATTGCTCATGAGCATGCCCAATACAATCGCCCAAACCGCATACTCAATGCCCAACGCTTTAAGGTCCTTCTGTCCTGCCAAAACCAGAGAAATAAAAGCAAGCAGAAAAACAAAGACAAAACCTTTGAGAAAACCTGAATACCGCTCCCCCATCCATTTTACTCCAAATCCAAACAGCAGCGCCAATAAAACAAACAATATCCCCAAATGGCCCCATGAGAAACTGCCGCCTCCCTTCAATTTATCCTTTTGTTTTTGTAGTTCATGTTTAGCTGCCTGCCATTTAAGGATCATTTCTTCTGCGTGGGAGTTGAACGCAGGGTCAGCAAACCCTTTTTCTCTGGCTGCCCGCTCTGCTGCCTGAGCTACTAAAAAGGCGTTGTTGACTTCCGTCTCTTCCAGGGTGTAAGAAAATTTATAAGAAAAAAAGGCACGAGAAATATCATTGGTCCAGGTATTCGGTTTCGAAGTCAGTTTTTTCAAAAAAGTACCGACCGGCTGTTTGGAAAGTTTAATGGATGAAAGTTCCTCCTTGGCGTTTATAAAGGGAATTGTTTTAAATGGTGCGCTTGATTCGGCATGTACAATGCCATTATTGTATGCAATTTTTTCTTCAGTCCCATTTGGAATAATACTTAAATAAACAGCAAGGGAAGCAATCAGTAAAATTCCACCAATCAGTAATGCCCAAAAATCCTCAGACTTGTTGAATGCCTTTCTTTTCTCCATATTTCGTTTTGTTTTGTGGCGGTGAAGATAATGGAATTGAAGAAAAAAAGAGGGGCTCCGGCTGTCCGCCGAAACCCCTCTTTTTGAAGAAGGTTGTTCCATTATTTCCTCACGGGTGGCTTAGATGGCCGTACCTCGATTTTACTCGGCAGCGTCCGGGGGTTCATTTCCAAAAGTCCAACTACCATTTGCCCAAGATCTTCCGGCTGAATTTTCCAGTCATCTTTATCGTTCGGATCATGATTGTTAAAATAAGATTTCACCGACCCGGGCATTATGGTCGTAACTTTCACATCATGTTGCCGCACGTCGAGCATAACAGCCTGCGTAAAACCTACCAATCCAAATTTGCTGGCGTTATAGGCTGCCCCCTGTGCAAAGAAATTGGTACCCGCAAGACTCGCTATGGTAATCAAATAGCCCTTTGAATCGATAAGGGCCTTGATTCCTGCCTTTACACTATTAAACACCCCAGTGAGGTTGATATCGATCACATCTTGCCATTGCTTGGAGGTCATCTCTGTAATGGGAGCGAAGTGGCCTACCCCTGCATTGGCTATCATCACGTCAAGGCTGCCAAAACGGGCTATGGTTTTCTCGACCGCATTCTGTTCTGCTGCCAAATCCCGCACATCAGAAGCAATACCGATCACACTGCCATATTTGGATAATGAATCTGCGGCCTCATCTGCAGCCTGTTGGCTACGGCTGGTAATGGCCACATTTAACCCCTGTTCTAAAAGAGACTTGGCAATTCCGTAGCCGATCCCTTTACTACCTCCGGTTATCAATGCGGTTTTTCCTTTGGTTATTTGCATGTGTCATGTTTAGTTAAATGAAAAGATATCGTTGCAACGCTAAACAAATTAAATGGTTTAACGACATGGCACACCCCGCTTTAAAATTGATATCAATCCAGTAAAATCACATCTCCAACTACCATTTTCGATTCACCTGTTTTAAATGCCACTTCAGCCATGTAGGCAAAAACAGCACTGTTCATTTTTTTATTTTTAAATGTTCCGTCCCAGCCCAAATCCTCATTGTTTGGAGCAAAATTTTCACGGGAAAAAACCAGGTTCCCCCAGCGGTCAAAAATTTTAAATGACAAAACCTCCTCGACATCGCCACCTGAAAACACCGTCAGATAATCGTTGGTATCATCTCCGTTAGGAGAAAATGCGTTCGGCACATATACCTCCCCTGATCCTTCAACAAAAACCAATAGGGCATCTGAAGCTGAACAATCATTTTCGTCGAAGACAGTGATTTCGTATTCAACACTTGCATCTGCCACCAGTGAAATACTTTCGACTCCTTCCCATATTTGTCCATTAGGTCCTTGCCAGGTAATATTTGTTGGAAAAATATTCGACTGGTAACCCAGATCGAAGACCTCATTTTTTATCAAAAATAAATCATCACCTAAATCAACGACCACCTCCTGGGGTTCCTCCAACTCTATCATGGCCGTTCCCTCACATCCATTTTCATCAACAATATTTAACTCATACAAGCCAGCCGATAAATTATTTATTTCGGGAAGTTCAACCAATTGACCATTTAGTGTGACCAGTAAATCTCCGGCAGCTCCGATCACATCACCAACAATAATATATCCGTTGGTATCGCCATAACACAATGGCGGTTGCAGTTCTGCCGTAATTTCTATCGGCGGCCCTGCCACAGAATCAACGACAATTGTTTCGGTTGAGGTACAGCCATTTAAACCTGTAGCGGTCACTAAATAATTTCCAGTTAGATCTGTGTTCAATAAAGTACCATTAAACATCGAGTTATCCGGCAACAACCAATTATACACTACATTTTGATTATTGGAAGAGGCAATTAAAGTAGCCTCCGGGTTGCTGCAAAAAATATCTTCCCCATTGACTTCCAAAACCGGTGGATCGCTATTTTCAATTACTTCAAACAGCTCGATGACGGAGCAGCCATTGTCCGCTGTTGCGTTTAACGTATAATTACCCGGAACAGAAGTCGTGATCATTGCTCCATTCAACGTATTTCCGTTTGGAAAAGTCCAGGTAAATTCGACGCCTGCCATATTGGAACTGGCTGTCAAAACGGTATTGGCATTTAAACAATCGATTTCACCATAATCAAAATCAATATCTGGTGGCAAGCTGTTGTCAACTACAGATGCCATCACCTCGGATGAACATCCATTGAGACTCGTGGCCGTAACCAGGTAGTCTCCGGCCAAGGTTACCAATAAAGTATCGCCTGACACTTCGTCTCCATTTGGCAACTCCCAACTAAATTCAATATTAGTAGAATCAGTAACGACCACTAAAGTATCAGCCGTTTGTTCACAATCAATTTGGCCGTTATTAACGGAGAACACAGGTGCATCATTATTGCTGGTTACTTCAGTCTGTAAAGTGGTAGAACAGCCATTTGGAGCAAGCGCTGTAGTGGTATAATTACCGGGGATGTCCGTAACGGTCGTTGCTCCATTGGTTTCGTTACCAGTAGGGAATATCCAGTTTATTTCAACCCCCGCAGTATTCGATACAGCTTCTAATGTGATAGAAGGATCGGCACAGGTAATTTGCCCTGCCAATATTTCAAGATCGGGCGATACTGTGTCCGTTTCAACCATCGCCACTTCCTCAGAAATACATCCGTTAGGAGCCATGGCGATAACGGTATACTCGCCCGACTGTTGTGCTGTTATACTGATCCCATCGGTCGTGTCGCCATTCAAAAGGATCCATTGAAACGTGACACCCGGTTCACCTGAAAATCCGCTTAAAATAGCCGCCGTATTTTCGCAATCGATTAATCCATCACTGGCCTGCAAAAATGGTGGGTCTATGTCCTCGGCCTGATCAATAAAACTTTCCTCTGAGCATCCATTGGATGCAGTCACTGTCACCGAATATCCGCCTCCTGTTTGAATAGAAATATTTTCACCCTGAAAAATTTCACCGTCGGGGTTTGTCCATTCAAATGTGACATCACTTAAATTGGAAATTGCATTTAGTTCAGCCGTAGGATGATTACAATCAATAATTCCACTACTGGACAATTCAAGAGAAGGAATAGCAAAATCTTCCTCTACAAATACACTCTCGCTATACTGACAACCGCTGATTAAATCTGTAATCGTACAAGTATAACTTCCGCCCATACCCACTGTTGGATCGGAGTCATTTGATTGAAATCCTCCCGGCCCGGTCCATGCATAGTCAATCAGCCCTGTACCTCCGTTCAGTGTTGTTTCTAATATTTCACTTGGGTGGTTGCAATTTAATTCATCCGGGGGAGCAATTAATAAGCTGGGGTTTTCATAAAATACAACTGGCTGCCCAAATCCAACACTTAAGCAAACACTATTCAGGTCGACCGTACCATTATCATTATTTCCCACTACCGGTGAAATATAATAAGTCGTACCATATTGCATGCTCCCTGCATCAAAACCAAAAATACCAGTTGAATTAATTCCAATTATGTTACCCAATAAATTGCCGCTTCCGTCATGTAAGACAAAAGATAAAACATCGTTGTCATCAAACACGGCATCATTGTTAAAAGCAGGTGCAGTTAGTTCAAATTCACAATATTCAGCAGCGGCCGAAGCCATCGAACCTGCTTCTGAAATGCAGAGACATTCAAACGCACTTTGGACAAGTTGCGGAGCCGCAGCACCACATTGATTAGCGGCTTGAATCGTAAATGAATAAGGATCTCCGGATGGGATTGGGTCCGATTGATAAAACGATCCGCTGTGTGGAGTTCCATTTACGGTATAAGTATCACCGGGAGAAATATTGATAGTGAACCCAACTGTATAATTTTCATTAATTCCATCACATATTTCCGTTACCGGGCCAATGCTCAAAGATGGCTCATTTTCTATGACAATTGTAAATATGTAAGTGGTTTTACAGCCCGTCAGCGGATCAATAAATTCTTCCTGATAATCCCCCTCATCACAATAATCATTTCCTTCTAAAGGAAAGCACTCACCTAAGCACAAAATAATTTCACCCAAATCTATTTCCTCGTCTTCATTATTTTCTTCCACGAAAAAAGAAGCCTCGCCAACGTAGCAACCATTTAAATCAAATACCGTGACGGTGAACAAACCGCCAAAGTCCACATTAATGGTCTGACCGAATCCACCGGTACTCCAGGCATAACTCACCGGGCCGGCAATGGTCACATCGGCAATCAACAGTGCCGTCGGATTATTGCAGGTTATTTCGTGATCACCGGAAATAATAATATCTCCAATTATTTCCTCAGCAGGAAGTACATCTAAAAATATTGTTGCCAGGCAGCCATTATTATCTATGAAAGGAATAAAATAAGTTCCCGGGCAATACACCTGCCCCTGAAAAAATGCACATTCGCCGGGGCATATTTCTTGTATGACATGGTATTCATCCTCAGGGATAAAATCTATGATTTCCACTGTATACTCATCTACACATCCAGCATCATCGTAAGCAAAAAATTCATAAGTGCCAGGGGCACAAAATTCAATTGTGCCCGGACCACCTATCGGGATGGTGTCGGTTGGTGGAATGTTGGAGGTGCCTCCGCTACCGCTCAACTGAATGGGGACACATTCCTCCGGGCATTTTTCAACAAAAAAATGAAACTCATCCGGTTGCCCAACATTTATTTCTTTTCTTTCAATTTTGCAGTCATCCCCTTCTAAATCCGGGCAAATTATTTCACAATAGCCCATACAGTCATTCCAGAAGGGAACCGTATCCCATTCAATAGCTTTAATGTTAACTTCTAAATAAAATGTACCGACTGAATCCCAGACCACATTTACCATCGAACCAGTGCTGTCATCATTAACAAAATAACCTGCTTCGGGTGGGTCAATGTACCAGATCGTATCCCACGCAACAGGGTTGTAGAGGGTATCCAAATGGGGTTCACAGAGGAGCTGTGGGGCAGGCACACAAGGCAAAGGGTCTCCCGCACAAGTCGTATCCACTGAGTACAAATTACACTCAGGGCCAGTGACGGTATAAGTAAATGCATCGGAAGGGGGGCCGTCTACACCAAGGCAGATATCACATTCGCCATCTATAGATCCGGGGATAATATCTTCTTGAATATATGCCTCACCGGCAGCTCCTTCCAAACCAGTAACCTTCCATTGGCAGACATCGCCGTTTATTCCATCGACCATTAAAAAATAACGAATGCCCGGCTGCAAATTATTTAAGGAAATCGTTCCCGTATTGCCTGATGAAACGGTAGTACAATTGACCAATGAAATAAAATTGGAACAATCATCAGTTTGAAAAATACCAAATTCCAACCCTTCTCCATCGTTGCAGTTTTCTACATTAAAATCAAAAGTGACCGCTGGGTCACAGGCCATAAATGTGAGCCATTGGTTATTATCAATTGGACAATTAAACACATCCTGTAAATTCCCAGGCGCATCCGAATTATAGCCTTCATTTACGGAACAAAAACCATTTAAAAAGCTATCGCAAAAAGGTGGCGCATCAAAACAAGAGTCGGACGGCGCGACTGGATAATTATAGTAAAAGCATGAATCAATGGCAGCTGAAAAACCTGTTTCACCACTGTTTGCAAATAAATTTTGCATTGAAAAAATGCATAAAAAGAGCAATAGTAATCTTTTCAAAATAATTCGGGTTTTGACCAGTGAATCACCAGTTAATTAAAAAATAAATGTTGTGCTATGAAAACAGAAGGAAATAAATCAGCGAACAACGATTTTACCGTATGAAATAGATTGATCGCCGTTAAATATTTTGAAGAAATAAATACCACTTGGCAATTGTTCCCTTTTGAACTGAAATTTTTGACCATTAAAACGGGAGTTGGAAATAAGTTTTCCATTCATATCCAATAAATGAAAATCGAATTCATTTCCCTGAATATTTTTCAATTCAAACGTGGCTTCTTCAAAAAATGGGTTGGGATAAACGTGGACCCAAGGTAAGGATTCAGAGCCAATGTTGCTGCTATTTCCAATAATATCCACGTCAATAAAATCTTCACCGATTTGGTGGAAAGTAGTGTTTGTTATGATGGGTTCATTAAAGTCAAAATAAATTGCTACGGAATTTTCAATCAATGTCCCGATTGGCAGATCCGGCTGTTGACTGATCCTGAATTTGACAAAACCGTGAGAGGCTGGCTCGTTGATATTGCTATCTGGCAGCATGATTTCATCAAAAATAAACTTCAAAATACCTTGGCCATATAATTCATACCGGAACGAATGGCTGGCACCCCCTATTTCAATTTTGGTTGGGTCCAAGAAACGAGAGAGTGTATCTCTGATCACTACCGTAAAGGCCGTATCAGTACCAGTGTTCTGGAAACGAATAAGATATTCGATATCCGTATTTTCTTCAATCAAGTGCTGGTCACCGAATCCCACCGGGAATCCCTGTTTGTCGTTGGGGTCGTAAGATCCAATATTTTCACGGCAGTCGGTATCGACAAAAGGATCGGCATCGTTTAATGGATATTGGATCACAAATCCTGTATTGAAGTTCACATCTCCACAGCCTTCGACCGAGATACAAGGTTTGCTGTTGCCCGGATGCCCGGGGCTTTGATCCGCCTCCAGCCTGAAAGTAGAACCGTTGGCGGCCACCATGATAGTAGTATCGGCACCACTTTCTAACTCAAAATCGCCTTGCAGGCCAACGATAAAATCTTCGATTATGATAAAGCCCAACGGCTCATCCATATCCCCTACCCCCAAATTGGCAATCGTGAAACGAATAGAATCACCTGCACAGGTGGCAAATAGTTCTATGCTTGCTTCGTCCCACTGAGGATCTGGATTAACGCAAAACTCAGCCGGAGTAATGGTTGCTTCCGAACAATGGGTTTGTCCCAAAACCGTGGAATCACAATCCACAGTATAAAAAACGTTGAAACTTCCGCAATCAAATGGATCTAAATAACCAACGTTGAAAGTATAAGTATTACCAACCTTCGAGGTCCAGGGCAATGTAGTGCTATCAATCTTTAGGTAAGGGTCAAAAGTAACTTCTATCTCAGCCGGGTTAGCCTCGATCGTACCCAGGTTACAATAGTTGACGTTGTAGATATTTTGAAAGCACCTACGCATTGTCAAAGTAGATAGATCGACCCGCATGTATGTACAGGACGTATCAGGGTGCATATCGAAATTAACGATTGCTGTGTCAAAGACGCCTGTTAACGTGACATCCACACTGTCTTCACATAAACCCCATAATGGCGACGGATTCACCAGGCGTACATTATAATCACCAGGTTTTACTGGAACACTATAATTGCCATCTGCATCAGTGGTTCCAAAGTAAGTAACATCACCTGCCACCTCAATGATCAGGTTTTGTATATATTCGCCAAATAGCTCAGGCACACATGCCTCATTATCATTGGAATGCACATTCCCTACCACGAAACAAGAATTGGAGATACCCGAGTTATCTGTCCTGACCAAATATCCATCGGCCCCACCGGCCCCATAGCTATGACTGAACCCAGCCATTATATACCCCCAATTACTGCCTTCGGCCACAGCCAGCCCACCTTCATGACCATTTCCACCAAAATGTTTTTTCCAATGCTCGTCTCCGTTACTGTAGGTTTTCAGCAGGAATGCCTGTCTTTCTGAAGTTGGACTTGCTTGTGTATATCCTGTTATAACATACCCTCCAATCGAAACATTCTTTACATCGTTTGCCAGATCTATTCCGATTTTTGAGTAGGTCCGCCACCAATCCTCATTTCCAAATTCATCTATTTTAGCCAGAAAGACATCTTCTCCAAATTGGGTGAGTTTTTCTGACTGGCCCGTGATGACAAAATTTCCGTCATTGGTATTTGCAATGGCAAAAATCAGTTCAGCATCCGCAGTGCCGTGCGTTCGTTCCCAGAGCACATCACCGGCAATGTTGATCATAATTAAATACCCATCGTAATGACCGTTTCCAAAGCTATTTGTAAATCCGGCAAGGATCAAATCCCCTTCTTCCGTTTCAACCATATCCCTGCAATCATCGAATAAATTTCCGCCATATTGTCTTTCCTGTAGGATCGTACTTCCATCGGCACTGACTCGAAACTGAAAAAAATCGTAATCAGGCCCATTGGTCCCTTCCGAGAAAGTGCTTCCAGCCAGCAAAAACGTACCATCGGCCAGTTCCAGAGCTTTTCGGCCCCAAACGGAATCTTGATCGGTCATGGTCAACCACTCAAGGTTGCCGAGGTTATCTGTTTTTGCAATAAATCCACGTGTAATGTCCTCTACTATTGCGTTTCCTCCAATCACATAACCGCCATCATCTGTTGGGGAAATACTTTTTCCGTAATAAGAATATAATGAATCATGCACCATCTGGCTCCAGTCTTCGAAGCCACCGGCGTCAGTCTTGATCAAATAAAGATCTGCATGTAAAGGATTGTTGGAAATTTGTTGGTGTCCAACTGAAAGGAAACCACCGTCAGGAGTGTTAAGAACATCGTACAACCCATCGCCGTGTTCATCACCAAAAACCTTCTCCCATCCCTGAGCTTGTACGCTCAAGGTCCCAATCGAAACTATAATCACCAGCCATAAAACTTTGGGTCGGATTATCTGCATGGGTAAAGGTGCAGCTTACCATTTCTTTGGTTGACTGTTCAGGATGTTCCTCTATGTGGTGAAGGGGCAAAGTTCCTTTGAACCAAAAAAAGTGGTATCTCCAAACTTCATGATCCAGCCATTCAGTTGGAGACACCCCTGGTAAAAGCCTGTTAGGTTGAAAAATATTCTGAAACAAATTTCATCAATATTATTGGAACTGACAATTACAAATTATCTAAATTATCGGATTTTTTAGTAAGGTATTTATCAAAATCAAACTCTTCCACTATCAAAAAACTCATTTAAATCAGTCATTCTTGATTTATTTTTACATTTGGCAGAAACAGTTATTATCGGATTTTTTATAGCCAACCATGTCGAAAATAAAAGTCATAAACCTGCTAAAATCTTTGTCTAAGGAAGAATTGCGACATTTAAACAAGTTCATCGCCTCCCCAATTCACAACAAACACACTCAGGTTACGAAACTTTTCCTCTATTTGAAGAGGAATCTCCATCGTTCAAATGAGGCGATATACGGTGACAAAATGTTTGGAGTAATATTTCCCGACGAAGAAATAGACATGCAGAAACTCCACCATATCAGTTCATATCTTTTCAAAACCATAGAAGAGTTCCTGGCCTGGTATGAATGGAAAAGCGATCAAGCGGAGGTGGACATGGCCCTCCTGAAATCGTATCGGCGTTTGCAACAGCCACAGTTGTTTTTTAAAGTGCTGGAAAAATCGGTCAAAAACCTTGAACAGAGTCAGGTTAAGGGCAGCCAGTACCACCATCAATTATTCCAGTTGGAGAACCTTCGTTTTTCTCAAATGCGCACCGTAAGCAAAAACAGAAACTTTGGCTTACAAAAGTTATCCGACCTACAGGACGAGGCATTTTTGATACAAATATTAAAAACTGCCTGTTTGTTGTTGAGCAGCCAGGCAGTTTCAAAGTCCACCTATGATCTTGGCTTGATACCAATTGTACAAAATTATTGCACTGCAAAAAACTTCCTGAACAATCCAACGCTTGCCATCTATTATTATGCCTCGAAAGCGTTGTCCGATTTTCAAGATGACGATTCTTTTCACTCTTTAAAAGAATTGTTGCTCGAACATCGGAGCCGATTCAATATTTCCGAATTATACGACATCCATGTGTTCGCACTCAATTATGGCATCCGCCGCTTAAACATGGGCGAGAAACATTTCATGAGGGAAATATTCGAAATTTATCAATCTGGTATTGTTTCAAAAATATTTAAGGAAAAAGACATGCTTGCCCCAAGGACTTACAGCAACATCGTGATGTCTGGATTACGCCTCGGAGAGTATGAGGCAGTGGAATCATTTATTTATGAATATAAAAAGGAACTGCCCGAACAACAAAGAGAAGGGCTTTTCAACTACAACCTTGCGCACTTACATTATGAAAGAAAAAACTACAAAGACGCTATGCCCCTTTTGTTGCAAATAGAAACTTCAGATGAATTAATTGCTTGTACGTCTAAAACATTATTAGCCAAAATGTATTTTGAACTAAACGAAAACGAATCGTTGACTAATTTAATCCAAAGTTTTAAAATATATTTAAAGCGAAAAAAAATACTTGGCTACCACCGTGACCTATACTCCAATTTTATTTTATTGCTAAATAAAATAATACATATTAAAGACAACAAAAATCAAAAAGAATATTTATTTAATGAAATTAAAAATAAAAAAGTTTTAGCAGAAAAATCGTGGCTGCTCGAACAAATAACCAATAAATAATTTCGTCATAAAATAGTCGAAATGCCTTTATTCATTGACATCTTCAATTAGATTAATTATTTATTCCGAAACAACTTAACCCTCCCAATAAGAACTGACGTCATCAATATTTTTTTGAAAAAACAATTCTCTGTTCACCATTTCAAAAGCACATAAATACCCTTTTCCAGTTAAGTGCTTGGCAAAACATCCACCATCAATATCCAATACCTGATCCTGATCCAGCCGTTCTAACATAAACTCAATCCTCATTTTTTTTACCGGAGTGTGACCGTGAATTATTTTTCTATTTCCCAACCAGTCAAAATTAATTTGGTCATACCAGTTTCGCAAATACAACATATTAATATCAGGCTTCAATGGATCGTTTAAATTAAAATCCAAGCCCGCATGTACCAAAATAAAATCATCAACTTCACATACCATTTCCAAGCTATTAAAAAAGTCAATGTATTTCCCTTCTATTTGATTGATGGATTGAACACCGAACCCCTCCAAAGTTTGTTTACCGCCCCAGCCATTGTACCATTGACTATAAAACCGACGATCAGTTTTCGCATCCAGCAGGGCAAAATCATGGTTGCCGGCCAGACAAATGGCAGAATGTCCGTTCGCTTTTAATTCGAGTATTTTATCAATCACTTTTTTTGAATCCGGCCCACGATCGATGTAGTCTCCGAGGAAATATAGTTCGTCCGCAGTCGTTAGTGCTATTTTTTCGAGCAGTGCTTCAAAGCTCAAAAAACAGCCATGGATATCAGATATGGCAAATTTTCGCATAAATGCTAAATTATAAAAATAAAGATTGGTGAAGCAGGATGAAAGTCCGGCCAGTTATGCACTGAACTTTATTCGAGAGGTAATGGTTCAAATGGTTTCACCTTCTAAAGATATGAAGGCCAATCATTAACTTTGCGCCCTTTTAGAAAACACATGATCGAAATTGATAAAATGAATATAACTGACCTCATTCAAAATGGTGTAATTGCCGGCATAAAGGCCCTCTACGGCGAGTCCATTGGATCCGATAAAATTACGATGAATGTCACCAGGAAGGAATTCGAAGGTGACTACACTGTCGTGACTTTTCCGTTCACCAGGATAGCCAAGAAGAAACCCGACGAAATAGCTACCGAACTTGGTGGCTATTTAGTGGAAAATGTCGATGACATTGAGACATTCAATGTGGTAAAGGGCTTTTTAAACTTGTCTATTGCAGACTCATTCTGGAAGAAATTCCTGTTGCAAGCCGCTGAAAATGTGGACTTTGGCAAAAAACCAACGAATGGAAGAAGGGTCATGGTGGAGTTCTGTTCGCCCAACACGAACAAACCATTGCACCTGGGGCATATCAGGAATATTTTGTTGGGGTGGTCAGCCACCAAGCTTTATGAAGCAGTGGGTTATGAGGTCATAAAAGTTCAGGTCATCAACGACCGCGGCATCGCTATTTGCAAAAGCATGCTGGCCTGGAAGAAATTTGCCGATGGTGCCACACCAGAAAGCTCCAACAAAAAGAGCGATCATTTTGTAGGTGACTATTATGTGCTTTTTGAAAAGAAATTTCAGGAAGAATATAAAGCCTGGCAAAATACAGCAGTTGCCGACCAGGTATTTAAGGAGAACAAAGAGAAGCACAAAGAAGTCAAAGAAATTTCCAATGAAACAATGGCCAAAGAGCTGTTTTTCAAAAATTTCTTTAAGAACAAATATTTTAATGAGTTTTCTGTTTTGGGGAAGGAAGCAAGGGAAATGCTGATGAAATGGGAAGCCAATGATCCGGAGACCATCACCCTCTGGAAAAAAATGAATAACTGGGTGTACGAAGGGTTCGAAGAAACCTTCAAGAAACTGGGCGTCCATTTTGACAAATATTATTACGAATCAAATACCTACCTTTTGGGAAAAGACACCGTTCAGGAAGGGCTGCAAAAAAACCTTTTTTACACCAAAGAAGATGGTAGTGTCTGGGCTGACCTTACCGATGCCAAACTGGACCATAAAGTCATATTAAGAGGGGACGGAACTTCCCTCTATATCACCCAAGACCTGGGTACGGCCCAATCAAGATACAAGGACTATCAGCCGGAGAAAATGGTCTATGTGGTAGCTGATGAGCAAGACTACCATTTCAAAGTGCTGTTTGAGTTATTGAAAAGACTGGGCGAGCCTTATGCCGATGGATTGCACCACCTGAGCTATGGCATGGTAGATTTACCGACAGGCAAAATGAAAAGCAGGGAAGGAACGGTGGTGGACGCCGACGATCTTATCAAAGAAGTCATTGATGAATCCAAGGCAGCTTCTAAAGAAAGGGGCGAAACGGCTGAATTAGCTGTGGAAGAACAAGAAAACATTATCCGCAAAGTAGCTTTAGCTGCTTTAAAATACCACATCATTAAAGTGAGTCCTAAAAGCAGGATGGTATTCGACCCTAAAGAAAGCGTCGATTTACAAGGCCAGACCGGTCCAAATATCCAGTATGCATACGTGCGGGTCAATTCAGTTGCCAGAAAAGCAGTGTCCATGGGGCTATCCAGAGAACAATGGAAATCACAAGCTCCTGATTATGCGCAGCTCCATGGGATTGAAAAATCATTGATCGGTCAGTTATATCGGTTCCCCGATACGATCGAATTGGCTGCCAATGAGCTTGACCCTTCGGCCATTGCCAAATATTCTTATGACCTGGCAAAAGGATTTCACAAGTTCTTTTCTGAGCTATCCATTTTAAAAGCCGAATCGGAAGCAGCAAGGGCTTTCCGACTGGAACTGTGCCAGGCGATAGCCAATACCCTGAAAACGGGTATGGACCTGATCGGTATCGAAATGCCGGAAAGAATGTGATTTTTATTTTTGAAATTTATCTAAAGAAATCAAACAGCCTGAATGATTGGCCGTAAAACGGCTCTCAATATTTAAACTAAAAAAAATGTCAGATACAGCAAAAGCAAAAGAATCGCTCAATTTTATCGAAGATATTGTTGAAAAAGATCTAGCAGCCGGCAAAAACGACGGCCGGCTACTTACCCGATTCCCGCCCGAACCGAATGGCTATTTGCACATCGGTCACTCAAAGGCCATTTGCCTGAACTTTGGCCTTGCTCAAAAATACAACGGCAAGACCAATCTTCGCTTCGACGACACAAACCCGGTTACCGAAGAAACGGAATATGTTGACAGCATCCTTTACGATATCCGCTGGCTCGGTTTTGAGCCGGATGCGATCTACTACGCTTCTGATTATTTCCAGCAACTGTACGATTTTGCGGTCACGCTGATCAAAAAAGGATTGGCTTATGTTGACGACAGTTCGGCGGAAGAAATCGCCAAGATGAAGGGCACCCCTACCCGACCCGGGGTTAACAGCCCCTACCGCGACCGCAGTGTCGAAGAGAACCTCGATCTTTTTGAACGTATGAAAAAAGGGGAATTTGAGGAGGGCTCCAGGGTATTGCGGGCCAAAATAGATATGGCTTCCCCAAATATGATCATGCGTGATCCATTTTTGTACCGGATAAAATTTGCCCACCATCACCGCACCGGCGACGATTGGTGCATTTATCCGATGTATGACATGGCGCACGGCCAGTCAGACAGTATCGAAAGGATCACCCATTCCATCTGTACCTTGGAATTCATGCCGCACCGGGAACTGTACGATTGGTGCATCGACAAACTGGAGATTTTTCCCTCCAAGCAGTACGAGATGTCCCGCCTTAATCTGACCTACACCGTCATGTCGAAGCGAAAGCTCAAAACGTTGGTAGAGGAAAAATATGTAGATGGTTGGCAGGATCCCCGCATGCCTACAATTTCTGGCATGAGAAGAAGAGGATATCCGGCTGCAGCCATCAGGGATTTCGTTGACAAAGCAGGCGTTTCCAAACGGGAACAATTGGTTGATATCAGCCTGTTAGAATCCTCGGTCCGATCTGTCTTAAATAAAGAAGCGACCCGGGTCATGGGTGTGCTTGACCCTTTGAAAGTGACCTTGACCAACTATCCAGAAGGAAAAACAGAATGGATGGAAACCCGCAACAATCCGGAAGACCCTGAAGCAGGCAGCCGCAAAATGCCGTTTACCAGAGAATTATGGATCGAAAAAGGCGATTTCATGGAAGATCCTCCAAAGAAATTTTTCCGTCTCGGTCCAGGCCGATTGGGCCGCTTGAAAAGCGGCTACATCATTCAGGTAGATGACTTCAAAAAAGATGAAAACGGAGAAGTCTGCGAATTGCTCTGCACCTATTTTCCAGAGTCGAGAAGCGGAAACGATACTTCCGGACTCAAACCAAAAGCTACCTTGCACTGGGTGTCAGCGGAGCATGCCATACCTGCCGAGGTAAGGTTGTATGACCGGCTGTTTATCGTAGAAAACCCTGCTGCCGACGAACGCGACTTCAAAGACTTACTCAATCCGGATTCATTGAAAATAGTTGAAAATGCCATGCTGGAACCTTCATTGAAAGATGCTGAGGCTGGCAAAAGTTACCAGTTTTTCCGATTGGGGTATTTTACGCCTGACACTCATTCAACTTCTGATCATTTGATATTCAACCGGGCCGTAACTTTAAGGGATGCATGGGCCAAAATGAAAAAGAAAAAATGATTAACAATTGATACTTGTCAATTTTCTATCAACGTTAAAATAGCAAGCGGAATTGGAGGGACTCCAATTCCGCTTTTGTTTTAAATACGGTTATTGAAAATGAGGGTCGGCAGTCTAAGGTTTAATTCCTTGGAAAACCTTTAATGATTTGGAAACCTTATCAACCCTTCTTACCACCACCTTCCAATAACGATCTCTTGTTGGGTTCCGTTCGGAAGCGTCAACATGGCTTTGTTGTCGCAATTACCCGTGCCGTAGTTTACAGAAACATCAACATTGTCGACGGTTAAAGTAAAAATACCGGAAACCAGCCACGGGCATATTTTATCCAATACCAAAGGCGACTCAATGAATACTTCATACGCACGCCCGTTGCGGTTAATGCCGGCAGCGGTGCCAGTCATTTCAAATACGTTGTCAAAAAAGTTCAGCGGCGTATTTCCACCTGCAGTTTGGGTCAGGAGTACCTCGGAATCCCACTCGGCTTCTTCTCCATTAGGATAGATGATTTTTCCGTTTCTTACGGTCCTGAGCAAAGTAATATTTCCGTCTGCATCATACCCTTGGTTCGTCCATGTCCGGGAGCCTTCTATTTTTACATCATCAATGAAAAAATTGTCAAGTGTGGCTGTGCGGCTGGCCTGTGGGTTTAGGATATTGTCTGTGACTTCCACGATGATTTTGCCTTGTCGAGTTCTGCCATCAGGGCCAACACATTCATCACCAAAATCAATGGTTACCGTTCGTGGGAAGGTCTGCCAATCAGGACTTGCCCATACGACCGGACAATCATTATCGGCACCACGTGTTTCAATGGCTTCATCGACCCGGTCCTCAATGTCTTGAAAAAGGTCGTCTGCCGTCGCATGATCCTCTGTAGAGATGATCATCTGCTGTGTTTGTTCCTCATTGAGTTGGTTGTCCTGGTCTTTTTTTTCACAAGAAGTAAAAAGTAATGCCCATAGCATCATGGGGGTCATAAGCTTCAGAATGGTTTTCATGTCTCTCAGATTTAGTTTGTTAAACAAATTTTGGTTGACTACAGAATGTCAGATGCGCGCTACTAAAATTTCTGTCAGGTAGAGTTTTATGTCATAAATTTTTCTTTATTCGAAAAATGTGATTTTAATGTGGTGGAATCGACCGAAAGATTGATTGGTGATCTAAAAGGGGATCTTAATTTTTACATCAAAACGAATGTGATGCATTTCACCCTAACATTTTAGCAGAATAATTTTAGGTGAGTCTAAACTTTTGCCCGAGAAAAAAATTATAAGGATAGATTTTACAGGCATTTTAGAAATTTTAAAAACCCCAGATGATGTACTACAATTCATCATGCATTTTTAAAAAACCTTTAGAATTGTCTTCTGGGCATTTTTAAGTTTCCAGAATTTTTATATATTTTTGCGCCCTAAAAAGTCGTTTTTTGAAATTTTGTTTTGTAAAAAGGGTTATTTTTTCATCCATATTTTTACAATCTACAGTCACTAACCTACCAAATTTAATTTTGATAATTTGATTATGATCGAAACACCAATCGCAGAATTCCTACAAAAAGGCGCCACAAATTTGGATGAATCATACCGCACAGAAGTACTCCAAGATTTTTGGATTTGCTGTGTAAGTCGGGAAGCAAGTCTGCTCGGAAGGAAAGAAGTCCTGACAGGAAAAGCGAAATTTGGCATTTTCGGCGATGGAAAAGAGGTTCCTCAAGTTGCTCTGGCAAAAGCTTTTAAGAAAGGAGACTGGAGGTCTGGATACTATCGGGACCAAACGATATTGATGGCATTGGGCCTATTGGGTGTGGAGGAATATTTTGCACAAATTTATGCAGATGCTGAAAATGACAGCATGACTGGCGGTCGCCAGATGAATGGCCATTACGGCACACCTACCATCGATGAGGAAGGCGAATGGCTACCTCTCAAAGATCTTTTCAACAGTTCTATCGGTATCTCAAGTACCGCCGGCCAAATGGCACGGGCACTCGGCCTGGCCATGGCTTCTAAGAAATTCCGACAATTTCCTGAATTTACCAAGCAAAGATCTTTCTCCAACAAAGGAAATGAAATTTGTTTTTGCACCATTGGTGATGCGAGTACCTCGGAAGGTCCTTTTTGGGAAACCCTGAATGCTGCTGGAGTCATGCAGGTTCCTTTGATCATTTCCGTTTGGGATGATGGCTACGGAATTTCCGTACCTACCAAGTACCAAACGACTAAGGGCAGCATTTCAACAATACTTGAAGGTTTCAAACCAACTCCGGGCGAAAACGATGGGATTGAAATTCATACGGTAAAAGCATGGGATTACGAGGGGCTCTGTGAATTATACGGAAAGGTCGCTGAAAAGGCACGCAAGAACCACACTCCATCAGTGATTCATGTCGAAGAAGTAACACAAGTGCAAGGCCACTCCACTTCCGGCTCACACGAAAGGTATAAATCAAAAGAAAGGCTGCAGTGGGAAAGAGACCATGACTGTATTACCAAAATGGCCGAATGGATGATCGAGATCGGAATAACAGATGAAAAGGGAATACAGGAGATTCAAGCCAAAGCAAAAAAATATGTCAAAGAATGCAAGAACAGAGCATGGGCCAGCTACAATAACCCGGTTATAGAAAAACAAAAAGAACTGACTGAGATTTATCAGCAGGTATTACCAAAAACCCAAAAGCGGGAAAGAGTATTACAACTTCTGGACTCTTTGAAAAAGCTCTTTAACCCGGTATATGCAGACGTCGTTAAAAATGCGCGCCAATTGCATTTTATTATCAGAAATGAAGAACATGACTCCTTACCGGCTTTGGAAGCATTCCTCAACCTGGCTAAAAACCTCGCTCACAAACGCTACGAAACCCACCTTTACAGTTCAAGTAAGTACGCAGCTTTGAACGTTCCCGTTATTTCCCCGGTATATTCTGATCAGTCACAGGTTAAAAGCGGTTTCGAAATCATTAATCGGTTTTTTGACATTGCTTTCAAAAACCGACCTGAAGTAGTTTCATTTGGTGAAGACACCGGAAAAATCGGCGGTGTTAATCAAGGCATGATGGGCATGCAGGAAAAATATGGAGAGGCTCGAGTATTTGATACCGGAATTCGGGAATGGACGATCATTGGACAAGCCATCGGTCTTGCCAAAAGGGGTTTCCGGCCAATCGCTGAAATTCAATACCTCGATTACTTGATCTATGGCCTATCCCCGCTTTCCGATGACCTCGCTACTGTTCGCTATCGCAGCAATGGCAACCAACAGGCTCCTGCCATTATCAGGACCCGCGGTCACCGGCTGGAAGGCATCTGGCATTCCGGGTCACCCATCGGAATGTTATTGGGATCGTTGCGTGGCATGTATTTATTGACCCCCAGAAACTTTGTCCAGGCTGCCGGCATGTATAATACCATGTTGCACTCCGATGATCCAGCACTGATAATTGAAGTATTGAATGGCTACCGGCTGAAAGAACGAATGCCAGACAATATCGGCGAGTACACTGTTCCGCTCGGCGTACCCGAAATTTTGCGGGAAGGCACCGATGTGACTTTAGTAACCTATGGTGCCTGCGTGAGAATCGCTGAGGAAGCAGTCAATTTATTGGCAGAACAAGGGATTTCGGTGGAACTAATAGATGTTCAGACTTTATTGCCATTTGATATGGAGCATCATATTGTTGAATCTTTGAAAAAGACCAATCGAATTGTTTTTATGGACGAGGATGTACCTGGAGGCAGTACTGCCTACATGATGCAGGAAGTTTTAGAAAAGCAAGGCGGCTATCGCTACCTCGACTCCAAACCGATAACCATTACCTCCAAAGAACATCGCCCCCCTTATGGCAGTGATGGCGATTACTTTTCTAAACCTCATCCGGAAGATGTTTTCGATGTGATTTATGAAATGATGAATGAGGCCGACCCAACTCAATTTAGTTATTGATTCAACAGGTTTTTGACCAGTGCAAAAAATGCAGGTATCCATTGATGGTGCCTGCATTTTTTGTGCAACACAGATTGATTTATCGAAAAAAACATACGTCAAGTGAGCTTTGTACAAAACATATCATTTCTTTCTTCGTAATTATTCCCAACAAGTTGAAATTAGTTTAAACTATAGACTGGCTCATCCTGTTATGTTCGGGTACTTAAACCACCGAAGATTTTGACTGAAAAAATACCAGTATTGTCAAGCCTTGCTTCATCCGACGAAATCAAAGAGTATCCACTCTCTTCCCAGGGTCATTCGTTCCGTGTATTTTCTTCCATCGAAAGTGTTGGTGATGATTGGGAAATTGCACAGCCACAAAAGAATATTTATCTCCAACGGCCTATCTTGCAGGCCATCGAACTCGCTCCGCCAAAAGGTATCGTCCCCACTTATCTCATTTTTTATAAAAATAGCGAACCGATCGGTGTGGCTTACTGCCAGGTGATGACCTTTAAAACCAATGAAAATGTGCAGGACATGGAGGGAAGGGGAGCTTTAAAGAATATCGGGAGTTCCATCAAAGGTTTTTTGGCAAAACGATTAGAGTACAAATTATTGGTTTGTGGCAACTTGTTGTTTACTGGTGAGCATGGTCACCATTTTATCAAGGGATCTCTGGGAGGAGCCAATGAGGCCAGCCATTTGGATGAGGCGTTGAAAAAAACTCAGCTGTACTGGAAAGAAAAGAAGGTCAAAATAGATGGTGTGTTCATCAAAGATATTGGCGATGCGGAACACCACTGCCGAAAAGACTTGTTAAATCAATCTTTTCGTGAATTCCTTTTTCACCCAAACATGGTGCTTTATGTCCGTCCACATTGGCATTCTTTCGAAGACTACATGCAGGATATCAGCTCAAAATACCGGGTCAGGGCTAAGAAGGCTTTTAAATGCGGCAAAGGGCTTGAAAGAATTGAACTGGATGCCGTGCAATTGAAATCACACGTCGACCGGTTATACGAACTGTACCAGGGAGTTATGCTGACGGCTGGCTTCAATATGGTCGTTTTACACGAAAACTATATTGTCAAATTAAAAGAGAATCTTGGTGACCGCTTCAAAGTGACTGGTTATTACATCGATGGAGAGCTAATCGGTTATCGAACCAATATTCATAATTACGATGAACTGGAAGCCCACTTTTTGGGGTACGATCAAAGTTTCAACAGGAATTACCAAGTCTACATGAACATGTTGCTGGATTCTTTGAAATTGGGCATCTCCAACAAAGTCAAGCGCATCGTCTTTGCCCGCACCGCCATGGAAATCAAAAGTACCATTGGTGCCGTTCCGGAAGATCTTTACTGTTATATCCGGGCCAATAATAAATTGATGAACTTCATTATGGCGCCCATCCTTGAATACTTCCGGCCAGCCGACGACTGGGTTCAGCGCCGCCCTTTCAAAGATGCCAAATAGTCTTCCGCTGCTTTTATTTTTTAATTTCTACGGGCAAGTCCTATCCTTGTTTACCTTTACCATTGGATTCAGCACCTATTTGACTGTCAATTATGGATAACATCTTTAAGGAAACCCTTTCTTTTTTTCAGGATCGCTTTAACCTGAGCCGGGAACAGGAACGCGAGGACAACGTTATTGCGGACATTAAAAAAGGAATAGAATTTCGGGGCATCAATGTCTGGGTTTTGGTATTTGCCATCATGGTTGCTTCTGTCGGGCTCAATGTGAACTCGACTGCTGTGGTCATCGGCGCCATGTTAATCTCCCCATTGATGGGCCCGATCATGGGGATTGGCCTGGGATTGGGGATCAGCGACCTGGCCATGATTAAAAAAGCAGCGACCAACCTGGCCGTAATGGTCGTTATCAGTATCGTCACCTCATGGGTCTATTTCTCGCTCAGTCCATTACACGAAGCACAGTCGGAATTGTTGGCACGTACCACTCCGACCATTTGGGATGTGTTTATCGCGTTCTTCGGTGGGTTGGCGGGGATCGTCGCAGCTGCCTCCAGGGAAAAAGGAAATGTGGTGCCCGGTGTCGCCATTGCAACAGCACTGATGCCACCTCTATGTACTGCCGGGTTCGGGTTGGCAATCGGCAATCTGAATTATTTTCTCGGAGCATTCTACCTGTTTTCAATAAATACTGTTTTCATTTGTTTTTCCACTTTATTGATTGTCAGGTTTTTAGGTTTTCACGAAGTCGCATTTGTAAGCCCGGTCATGAAAAGAAGGGTTAGGACGGCTATCGCAATTTTTATTATTGCAATGGTGCTTCCAAGTATTTACATCGCCCGTAACCTGGTAATTGACACCCTCAATTCCAAACGAGTGGAAAACTATATCAAGACTGCCTTTGATTTCTCCAGAACTGAAGTTGTTAAGTATGAATTATTGAGGAATGGTGAGCTACAGGAGTTGGAAGTTTCACTGATGGGAGAGCCACTTGATGAAAACACCATTGAAAACCTGAGAAACCAGTTGAAAAGCTTTGAATTGCACCACCTTGAATTAAATGTAAAACAAGGCCCAAAAAGCATCAATGCAGAAGATATTAAATCCCAGGTGCTGGAAGAATATCTGACTCGCAACCTCGACAGCATTCGGAGTAAAGACGCTCAGATTGAATATTTAAAAAGGCAAATCATCGATTTGAAAAGCAGAGAGTTTCCGGCCGATCAAATCAGTAAAGAGGCTTATCTCTTTGATAAAAACGTGCAAAAAATAACCATCCAGGAAGCCATCTATTACAGCCCTGATGGCAAACCCACCGACACCTTGCACCTCGCCGTGACTGCGTTTGAAAAAAAACCAAAGAAAGACGATATCCAACGATTTGAAGCATGGCTCAAGACACGAATCTCAGCCGACAGTGTGCGGGTTATTGCTGAATAATTGAACGAATCGACTGCTACTATCCTATTTTTGCTGCCATGATCAAGGGCCTTAAATACTGTTTTCTTCTTTTCGCTTCCTTTCTTTTCTTCAAAAGTTATTTAGCCGCACACGAATTACCGCCCGGCTTTGCTGCCATCCAAGTAGCCGATGGACTCGATCCGGTCAGCATGGCATTGGCGCCTGACGGACGCATATTTTTTACCGAAAAAAATGGTAGGGTCAGGATTGTTGAAAACGGCCAGGTATTGCTCGACCCATTTATTGAAATCGATGTTGACAATTTTAATGAGCGAGGGCTCAGTGGCATTGCCATTGATCCTGATTTTCCAAATAGCCCTTATGTCTATTTATACTACACTGTTTCAAATGCAGAACACAATCGCTTGAGCAGGTTCAGGGCAGAAGGTAATTTTGCCTTGCCGGGCAGTGAAGAAGTATTGCTGGAGTTTGACTCTTTGGGAGGCCCAAACCACAATGCCGGGGCATTGACATTTGCCAATGATGGTACTTTGTTCATAGCGGTAGGAGATGGTAGAAAAGAGCAGGAATCACAATCTTTGCAATCTCTTTTTGGTAAAATTTTACGTATCCACAAAGATGGTAGCATTCCCTCCGACAATCCTTTTTTTAACCAGACTTCAGGAAAATACCGTTCAATTTGGTCGCTGGGCCACCGGAATCCTTTTGCGATGTTCTATGAAAAAAGTTCCGACCGGTTGTTTACGACCGATGTGGGCAATTACCGGGCAGAGGAATTGAACGAAGTGTTCAAAGGGATGAATTACGGCTGGCCAGCCTTGGAAGGGAATAATCAAGACCAATCTATTCCACCAAATTATGTTTCCCCGCTATTTGCCTATGATCACAATTTCGGATGCGCCGCAGTCGGAATCACATCTTACCAACCGAATACATTTTCATTTCCAAATGAATATTGGGATAAACTGTTTTTCAGTGATTATTGCAACGGCAAAATCATGCTTTTTGATCCGCTCACCCAAGAGGTTACGGATTTTGCCAGTGATATCAACCGCCCTTTGAATTTGTTGGTGGCCCCCGACGGGTCATTGTACTATATGGCCCGGGCCGGATTTGGAGATGGGTCCACAGAGGACAATACGACTTCCAATAATGGTTCTTTATGGCGCATTTTTTACACCGGTAATGATGCCCCGTTCATTGCCGTTCAACCAAAATCCACTCTAGTCTCAACGGGTGAAAATGCCAAATTTGAAATGGCTGTTTCCGGGGCACTGCCTTTATCTTTTAAGTGGCGTATCAATGGAGTCGAAACCAGTTCAGCTGATCAGGCAACTTATATTTTTGAGAATGCCTCCCTGGTAGATAGTGCAAGTATGATTCAGTGCATCGTCACAAACGCAGAGGGAGCCGACACTTCTGACATCGCCATTCTCCACGTAACCTCCAACCAACGACCAACAGTAGAAATTTCCGCCCCTTCTGAAGATTGGATCTACAAAGGAGGTGATACCTTATTTTTTTCAGGGCATAGCTTTGATCCTGAGACAGGTCAGATTCCCAATGACCAACTGACGTGGAAACTGGATTTTCACCATGACACTCACACACACCCGGCTCTTGGGCCGTTGAGTGGTGTTTCCGAAGGTTATTTTATTATTCCACAGAGTGGCGAAGTGTCTGACAATGTTTGGTACCGGCTTAATTTATCTGGTACTGATGCGTTAGGGTTGCAGGCAACGACACAACGGCTGATATTTCCAGAAAAATCAAACATTACCGTCAAAACTTATCCTCCCGGCCTGCCCGTTGTAGCTGATGATTTTAATTCAAATACACCATATATTGTAAAGTCCGTGGTGGGGGTTTTTCATGATTTCGACGTTCCCGTGACTGCCGTCACGTCCGATTCTGTTTATATTTTTAAACAATGGAACACCGGTGCAACCAATCCGCAAATACTTTATGAAGCTCTAGAGGAAGATGTCGAGTTAATTGCCGAATATGAGGCCGTTCAAGCCCTGGCGGATGGACAAGGGTTGACCGCGACCTATTTTAACGATGCATTAAAAGATTTCACTTTTCAGGAGCCATTCATCTTTAGAAGAATTGATCCGCAGGTTGAATTCAATTGGGGGCTTGGCACGCCGGATGAAAATTACTTGGGAGAGGATTATTTCCTGGTCCGTTGGGAAGGCTTCATTAAGCCAGTCTTCTCAGATACATTTAACTTTCACCTGATTACCAACGACGGAAGTCGTTTGTGGATCGATGAGAAAAGTATCATCAATGCCTGGTTCGGACAAGGAACCACCGAGTATTCAGGTGAAATATTTTTGGAAAAAGATCGCTACTACCCAATCAAACTGGAATTCTTTGAGGCCATCGGTGAGGCCCGGATCGAACTTTTCTGGAGCAGTCCGAATTTGGGAAAAAGCATCGTTCCGGCAGCTCAACTATTCCCGGCATTGGCAGTCACCAACGACCTGAAAATAACTGCTTTTCCAAATCCGGTCATAACGGAACTGACAGTTAAGATCGAAAGTCCCCGGTTGCAAAATTTGACTGTTTCGGTCTTTACTGCCGATGGGAAAGTACAGTTTTCAAAATTGCTTGAAATTCCGGAAGGCCAATCCATTACGACCATTCCTTTCGTCGACTTGGCGAATGGCTTTTATTTTGTAAAATTTGCCAACGAGAATTTTTCTAAAATCATAGAAGTCATTCAATCAAAATAATTATTCATGAAAAGCAACTTTAAACGCCGTCATTTTATCAAAAATGCAGCAGCCCTTGCTGCCCTCGTTGGCCTCCCCAGGAACAAGAGTTTTGCAAAAGCGGAAATAAACGATCTGCTTGATGCTGCTTGTGCAGATGTACCAATGA
Organism: Bacteroidota bacterium; assembly: GCA_039819485.1. GTDB lineage: Bacteria > Bacteroidota > Bacteroidia > Chitinophagales > Saprospiraceae > UBA6168. The sequence continues at coordinate 98,058 of JBCBRY010000009.1, forward strand.
AAGGCAAGCCTGTTTTCGGGCTGACGGTCGATCCGATTAAACAGGTGAGAGTTGGCATCATTGGTCTTGGCAATCGCGGTTATTGGCATGCAAGGCTCTTAAATGGCGTTGGTTTGGAAAAATGCAAACTCGTTGGCATCTGCGATATCAGGCCAGAGATCGCAGATCAAACTGCTGCGTATTTGAAAGAAAATGGAGGGCAGACTCCTCAAATTTATGCAGGAAAAGCAGATGACTGGAAAAAACTCTGTGACCGTGACGATATCGACCTGATCATCATCGCCACTCAATGGGAGGCACATATTCCGATGGCTGTCTACGCAATGCAAAAAGGTAAACACGTTGCACTTGAAGTACCGGCCGCCCTGACGATTGAAGAATGCTGGAAAATGGTCAATACTGCCGAAGAAACCCAAAGGAACTGCATCATGCTGGAAAATGTGTGTTACGGCAGCGAGGAGCTGTGGCTGCTGAACATGGTCGAGAAAGGTGTATTTGGAACACTGACCTATGCTGAATGTGCTTACATCCACGACCTGCGTGAATTACTTTTCAGTAAAACTTATTACTACAATCAATGGCGCATCCGCCATATAGAAGAGCGAGACGGCAACCTCTACCCTACCCACGGCCTTGGCCCGGTTGCCCAGTACATGGGGATTGACCGTGGCGACAGGTTCGATTATTTAGTATCCATGAGTTCTTTGCAAGCAGGCATGGATGCCCATTCAGGTGCAGTAGAAGTGGACAATGAATTCTATAACAGAAAAGGATTCAAACACGGTGACATCAACAATACCATCATTAAAACTGCTAAAGGCCGCTCGATCCTGGTACAGCACGACGTGGTCACAGGACGACCGTACAGCCGCATCAATATGCTGGCTGGCACCAAGGCATTCCATAAAGGCTATCCCAGTAAAATGTCTGTTAACGGTAAAGGACATGGATTTCTGTCAGAAGAGGATTATCAGCAATACCGAGAGATGCACGCCCACCCACTCTGGGAAAAACTGCAAAGGCAGGCAGAGAAAAATGGAGGGCATGGCGGGATGGATTTCGTCATGCTTTGGCGTTTAATTGATTGTTTCAACAATGGGTTGCCGTTGGATATGGATGTTTACGACGCTGCATCCTGGTCAGTTGTGACGCCAATCTCAGAATTGTCCGTTCAATTGGGAAGTGTCCCTGTGCGGTTTCCCGATTTTACCAGGGGAACCTGGCAGGAAGTGCGTAAATTAGGCGTGATGAAATCCGTATAAAAAATGATATTCGACCGTCGATTTCCAAAACCTTTCTTTTACCAAGAGAATAAGCTGTCATGCGGTGAAACTCTGAGTAAATGAGATTTTGGAAATCTTTCTTTAATCTTATTTATCATTTTAACTTTCAACGCCTAAAATCTTTTCATTTCTTATTTCCATTTATTGAGAATCACCAAGTTCTTTTAGAAAAATACTTTTTGAAGTTTAAAAAAATCAGATTTTTTATCCACATCCAACCTATATTTTACTACGTAAAGAGCTGATTTTTAAATAAAAGCAATAACTTTCCGCCGTTTAAAACACTTTAACCAAAAGCATCATCGTTACTTCGCCATCAAACCTGGAAACTTCTTTCCAGCCTGGAACCAAAACCCAGGAAGCATACGAGAATAAAAACTGACTTTATGTTCCACAACACATTGTTTCTTCAAGCCGCCGACCTTGAACGTACCACCGAAGAACTATCCATTTTGGAGCTTATGTTCTCCGGTGGAATGATCGGTACCATTATCGTTACTGTACTCTTGATTCTTTCCGTCATTGCCCTTTACATATTTTTCGAAAGGTACATGACGATCAAAAAGTCAGGTCAGGTGGATCAGAACTTCATGAACAACATTCGGGCAAATGTTAGTGCCGGCAATATCCAGGCTGCCCGGGCACTTTGTCAAAATACAGATACACCGGTAGCACGCATGGTGGAAAAAGGGCTTGCCCGAATCGGTAAACCACTGCGCGATATTGATGCCGCTATCGAAAATGTAGGCAACCTCGAAATCTTCAAGCTGGAAAAGAACCTTTCTACTTTGGCCAGTATTGCAGGTGCCGCTCCGATGATCGGTTTCCTTGGTACAGTGACAGGTATGATCCTGGCGTTTTTCAATATGGCACAGGAACAAAATGTTTCCCCACAATCATTGGCAGATGGAATCTATCAGGCCTTGATCACTACAGCTTTGGGCCTGGTGGTTGGTATTTTTGCCTTCATCACTTACAATTTGCTGGTATCTAAAGTGGAGAAAGTTGTTTACCAAATGGAGCGCTACACCACCGAATTCATGGACCTTCTACAGGAACCAACTGCATAAATGGTTATGGGTGATAAGTTATAAATGAAATACTCATTCATCAATAACTTATAACTTATCACCCATAACCCATAACCTTTTCCTTGTGGGTTTAAAAAGAAGAAATAAGACAAGCCCGGAGTTTAGTATGGCATCCCTTACAGATGTTATATTCTTACTTTTGATCTTTTTCGTTTTGACTTCCAAATTGGTCAAACTTTCACCATTTGAGCTACCTGAATCTGACTCAAAAACGGTTGCTCCGGTATCAGTTGTTATAGAAATTGGAGAAGATGGCCAATACAAATACAATGGGGAGGTAAAATCCATTCGTAGCCTGGAAACGGCAATTCGGGCCCAGAAAAAGAACCTGGGAAATCCGGAAGACTTTACAATTACAATCGCCGCTTATAAGGAAATACCTTACGAGCGAATTGTCGATGTAATACAGCTAGCTGGCCGAATGCGGGTCCGGGCCATCTTAGCTACACAACCCATTCAGGAAGGCTGAATGTAAAACAACCATGGGCCATTAACCATTAAGAAAGATGGGATTAAAGAAAAGAAACAAGGTCAGTCCACAATTCAACATGGCGTCATTAACAGACATGATTTTCCTGTTGCTGATCTTCTTCATATTGAACTCGGCTGTGGTAGCACCGAGCTCATTGAACCTAAAATTACCAGGAACTTCCAGGTCAACTGTTCAGGCTGATTCGAGGACGCCTGATGTACGGGTGAATAAAAGTGGTAGATTCTATTTGGACGGCAAAAGAATCACTTCATTTGATTTGGAAAAAAGGCTGTCATCTTTGGCTTCCAGGAGCAGTGAACCAATGAGCTTGACAATATCCCCTGAGGAAAATACCCCCATCAAACACGTAGCATTTATCATGAACATTGCCATGAAATATGAGATCAATGCAATTTTAGCAGCCGAAAATTAGTTTTAACTTGATCAGATCAAGGTTGTGCAATCTCTATCATGCGTGCATCCTGTCTTTAAACCAGTCGATATTTATTAATCCATTTTGTCAATTCGCTTGTTAATGAAATAATAAAATACTTGACAATTGCCGGCAAACCCCATTTAATTTACGTCTCAGCAATACATATCAAATCATTCTAATTATGGCAAACGAAAGTAAAACAGAAGAAAGGAACAGAAGAAAAGGATTTATATTCAGTGTTGTAACCCACACGGTACTGATTGCCTTGCTTGCCATTTTCGGCCTCTCCTGGCAGTCGCCGCCACCTGAACCGGGTGGCATCACAGTCAATCTTGGCATCCCCGATGTCGGTCAGGGAAATGAAAACGCCCCAAAAGGTGACCCTGCCCCACCAGTAGAAGATACCAAGCCAGAACCAGAAGAAACACCCCCACCACCAAAGGAAGAATCCAAACCAGAACCAGTTAAAGAAACCAAGCCAGATCCAACCCCTCAAAAAGAAGTTAAGAAAACCGAAGATCCGAACGCAGAGGCTATTCGTAAAAAGAAAGAAGAAGAGCGGAAAAGAAAAGCCGCTGAAGCCGAAGCAGAACGCAAAAGAAAAGCTGCTGAAGCAGAAGCTGAAAGAAAACGGAAAGCCGAAGAAGCCGCCGCAGCAGCAAAAAAAGCAGAAGAAGAACGCAAGAGAAAAGAGCTTGAGGCGCTGGTCTCAGGTGGACTGGGAGGCGGAAGTGGTGATGGCAAAGGCAATACGGGCAATCCAGGCAACCAGGGAAACCCTGACGGCGATCCAAACTCTAATGTTTTGTCAGGCATGGGTGCCGGTGACAATATCAGTGGCAACTTGAGAGGCCGTGGCGTTGCTTACAAACCTGGGAACTTCAGTCACAAATGTCCTCAAACTGGTAAAATGGTTATTCGTATTTGTGTTGACAAGAACGGTTCCGTAACCAAGGCTGAGTTCACCCTGAACGGATCGGAGGTTTCCGCAACTTGCAATAAAAATGCGGCTATCAGCCATGCAAAAAAATATAGATTCGGTAAAGGATCGAAAACTGATTGTGGTACGATCACTTACAACTTTACCGTGAAATAACATAATCGCAATCCAATACCTTTTTTCTGAAAGGGCGGCCTGCTTACCTGCAGCCGCCCTTTTGTTTAAAATTTCTCTACTCTTTTTTTCCACAAAAGAAGCCTAATTCCATTGGCATTCCTATCTTTGCCGCCGCTCCACCAGAGCATTACGCAAACCAAGAGCATCAGTGGAAAACCTATTTTTAAAATACATTTTTCCTGTCCAATTCGACCACGCCAAAACTGGCTCGCCAACTGACCTTTTATTTCCAAATTCTAACTCTTTATCGTTGATTGTCAATTGTTTACCACTCAATTTGGTTAACAAGGGACAACTGACCGAATCATGATGATGCAACAACAACCAGCTATACTTTTACTTGAAGATGGAACCGTATTTCAGGGTAAAGCCGCCGGAAAAATTGGCACAACTACCGGAGAGCTTTGTTTCAACACCGGAATGACCGGCTATCAGGAAATTTTTACCGACCCATCTTATTTTGGCCAAATCCTCATAACGACCAACGCACACATTGGGAATTACGGTACCAGGATTACAGAGACGGAATCTGAGTCGATTAAAATATCAGGGTTGGTTTGTAAAAACTTCACCTGGCAGTATAGCCGCCAACAAGCTACTGAATCAATTCAGGAATATTTTGAAGGCGAAAACCTGGTCGGAATCTCAGATATTGATACCAGGGCCATTGTCCGCCACATTCGCACCAAGGGTGCAATGAATGGAATCATCTCCTCTGAGACACTTGATTTGGACGCTTTAAAAGAAAAACTGAGCAAGGTTCCCAGTATGGCAGGCTTGGAGCTTTCCAGTAAAGTAACCACCAAAGAACCCTATATGATGGGTAATGCAGATGCAAAATACAAAGTGGCCGTATTGGATTTGGGCGTAAAAAGGAACATCCTGAACTGTATGGTGGAAAGGGGTTGTTACCTGCATGTTTTTCCTGCAAAAACTCCTTTTAGTGAAATCAAGAAATGGAACCCGGATGGTTATTTCATTTCAAATGGCCCCGGTGACCCTGCCCCGATGAATTATGCAACTGAAACCGCCAAGGCTATTTTAGAAGAAGACCATCCATTGTTCGGTATCTGTCTTGGACACCAGATTCTGGCTCAGGCTGTTGGCATCAAAACTTATAAAATGCACCATGGGCATCGTGGAATCAACCATCCCGTTAAAAACCTGATGACTGGCCGTAGCGAGATTACGAGCCAAAACCACGGTTTTGGTGTCAGCCCCGAAGCGATAGAAGCCAACAAAGACAAAGTGGAAATTACCCATGTTAACTTAAATGATCAAACCATTGAAGGCATTCGGGTAAGAGGTAAAAAAGCTTTCTCCGTGCAATATCACCCAGAGGCCTCACCCGGACCACATGATGCCCGGTACCTCTTCGATCAATTTATTTCCTTAATGGAGGGCAAGTAAGATTCATCCAGCGATCTCCAAATGCAGTCTTACTAAACTTCTTTCCAAAAATCTGTTTGGAATTCAAAAAATTGTCATCTAATTATTTCACAATTTTAGAATTTCAAGAAAAAAACTAAACACAAATGAGTGCAATTATTGACGTCATCGCCAGAGAAATCCTTGATTCAAGAGGTAACCCAACCGTTGAGGTGGAAGTGTTAACCGAAGAAGGAGCCATTGGAAGGGCTGCCGTGCCTTCGGGTGCTTCGACCGGGGTACATGAAGCTGTCGAATTGAGAGACGGTGAAAAAGATCGCTATCTTGGAAAAGGCGTCATGAAAGCCTGCGCCAACGTAGAAGAAATCATCGCCGATCACATCATTGGCGAAGATGTTACCGACCAACGGTACATAGACGAACTGATGAAAGAGATTGATGGAACCGAGAACAAAGGTCGGTTGGGTGCAAACGCCATTTTAGGTTGTTCACTTGCCATTGCAAAGGCCGCCGCAGAAGAATCCAACTTACCGTTGTACCGTTACGTAGGAGGGGCCAACGCCCACGTGCTGCCAGTACCGATGATGAACATCTTGAACGGTGGTTCTCACGCAGACAACAGCATTGATATCCAGGAATTCATGATTATGCCGGTCGGTGCTGAGACCTTCTCTCAAGGGCTGAGAATGGGAGTCGAAGTCTTTCATCACTTAAAAGCTGTTTTGAAGAAGAAAAAACATTCAACCAACGTTGGTGATGAAGGTGGATTTGCCCCTAACCTAAAGTCTAACGAAGAAGCCATTAAAACGGTTATTCAGGCTATCGAGAAAGCGGGCTATCGCCCTGGTGAAGATATGGTAATTGCTTTGGACGCTGCCGCCTCGGAATTTTATTTAAAGGATGAAAATGTATATCATTTCCACCAATCAACCGGTGATAAATTGACCCCGACGGAAATGGTAAGTTTCTGGAAGGATTGGGTCGCAAAATATCCGATCTTCTCCATTGAAGATGGTATGGATGAAGATGATTGGAAAGGTTGGAAAGCATTGACCAGGGCCGTAGGTAAAAAAACACAGTTGGTCGGAGACGACCTTTTTGTGACAAATACTGTACGTTTGCAGAAAGGTATTGACAAAGGCATCGCCAATTCGATTTTGATAAAAGTCAATCAAATCGGTTCTTTGACTGAAACCATCAATGCCGTGAGCCTGGCACATCGTCATTCATACACCAGCGTGATGAGCCATCGTTCCGGCGAAACGGAAGACACCACTATTGCAGACCTCGCTGTTGCTTTGAATACTGGGCAGATCAAAACCGGTTCCGCTTCCCGTTCCGACCGTATCGCAAAATATAACCAATTGTTGCGGATCGAAGAAGAACTGGGCGATTCAGGCTACTACCCGGGCAGGGCGATCTTGACAAAGTAAAGCTGGTTTTTGGTTTTAGGTTCTTGGTTCTTGGTAAACCAAAAACCAGGAACCAAAAACCCCAAACCATTCCGTCATGGCTGCTTCTAATCCACTCGATCAGTTGTTAAAACAACTACCGGCTCCTATGAGAAATAAGTATTTTCTTGTTTTAGTCGTTTTCTTTTTCCTCATGATTTTCGTTGATAAACACGATTTATTGACTCAGATTAAATTGAAAAATTCAGTGGACCGTTTGCAGCACGACAAGGAATATTTCGAAAAAGAAATTGAGCAGGCAAAAGAAGACCGATTGCAAATTGAAACGAACAAAGAAGAATTTGCCCGCGAAAAATACCATATGCACAAGTCCGATGAGGACGTATTCGTAATAGAGAACAATGAAAAATAATGGTTAATGGTGAGCGGTTAACGGTCAACAGGCCATTCACCGCTTACCATTAACCCTTTACCATCAAAAAAATGTCCGTTTTAGTAAACAAAGACTCAAAAGTAATCGTCCAGGGATTCACTGGAAAAGAAGGTACTTTCCACGCCACTCAAATGATCGAATACGGCACCAATGTCGTTGGTGGCGTCACTCCTGGCAAAGGTGGCCAAACACACTTAGATCGCCCCGTAAAAAATACAGTCCAGCAGGCTGTCAATGAATTGGGTGCCGATGTCTCTGTCATTTTCGTGCCCCCAAGGTTTGCAGGTGATGCGATCATGGAGGCTGCGGAAGCCGGTATAAAAACCATTATTTGTATTACCGAAGGTATTCCGGTACAAGATATGGTCAAAGTAAAAGCCTACCTGGAAGACAAACCCGGCTGTCGGTTGGTTGGGCCAAACTGCCCAGGGGTCATGACACCCGGGGAAGCAAAGTGTGGCATCATGCCTGGTTTTATCCACAATCCTGGCCGTATCGGAATCGTCAGTCGCTCTGGTACCCTGACTTATGAGGCGGTCGATCAGGTAACCAAGGCTGGCATGGGCCAATCCACCTGCATTGGGATAGGCGGTGATCCTATCGTTGGAACTACCACCAAAGAAGCAGTACAACTTCTGATGAACGACCCAGACACAGACGGCATTATTATGATCGGGGAAATTGGCGGCGGAATGGAAGCAGAAGCGGCCCACTACGTGAAACAATACGGCACCAAACCAGTTGTCGGGTTCATTGCTGGACAAACAGCTCCTAAAGGCCGTAAGATGGGCCATGCCGGAGCCATCATTGGTGGAGCGGATGATACGGCGGCTGCTAAAATGAAGATCATGGCTGAATGCGGTATTCATGTAGTCGATTCCCCGGCAACGATCGGAGAAACCATGCGCAAAGCATTGGCCGGGGAACTGAATTGAACTTGAAGGAATTAGCTTCCAATAAAATACAAAAGCTGAACGGAGACCAATTCCGTTCAGCTTTTTTTCTGAAATCCCAGCTTACTTCTTGTCTCCTCGGACCCTGCATGCTCACCTATTTGGGGTGATATATCTCTTTTGCAGATTCATAAATGGCTTCCCTGTCCAAAGTCATTTTTTTTAATTTTTGATCAACAAATAATTGCATTTGATCGGTGGCATGTAGGCTATTCTCTTTAGCAGAGGCCCCGTAGGCATGGACGGATTCTATCTCCGGGCCTTCGGCTGAGAAACGAACCAACTGAATGTAGGAATCACCAGCACTCGCCCGGAACTGGCCTTTCTTGATAGGTTTGGCGTACATGGCAGCCAATACATCTGGCCCTCCTTCAACAGGCAAATTCACGTTGCCCCGGCTGTGCCTTTGCATTTCACGCAGTGGAACGTGGTATCTTTTGAAATGCTTTTTGCAATGTTTGCGGGCCAGTCGGATGCTCTCGACCAACAACGATTCATTTAATACATCTCCCTCGCGCCACCAATTCGGTTCTGTAATTTTTGGCCAGATATTCCGCAGGCACAAAATAAATAATGAAGCTCCTTCACTATCAAGATCGGCTACCCGGTCCCAATCATTTAACAGTTTTATACTTTCCGACAATTCCGGGTATTTCGAAGCATCAAGATGAAATATTTTTTCCAGCAAAGGCGATGAGTGCATGGGCTTATGGTATGCCATGTCGTATTTTATTTCTTTAAATTTTTCATAATCAATCTGCTCCAGGTCTTTTACCAACTCATAAAATCGGACAGCGCGATTTGTCAACTGTTCAGGTGGCTGGTAGCCAGTCGTAAAAGGCACTTTCTTATAATCGGGATTATCTGCTTTTGCAGAAGATAAAAACGGAGTATGGTTGCAGTTGTATACATAACCAGATGGCGGGTTATCGACTTGCGGCAAACTATCCAGCGGATAAAAATCTGCATTCCATAAAGTCGCTCTGGTATTTCCCGGGACTATATTTTTCCAATCGTATTTTGGATTTCTTTTCGGCAAAAGGCCATTTCCCAAATAAAAAATGTGATCATCCTTATCTGCATAAACAATATTTAAAGAAGCATGGGCTTGCAATTTGAGAGCCTTTTTAAATTGAGAAAAGTTTTCGGATTTACCCATCTCGAACCATTGTTCTGCCGAACGAATTTCCATGTTCGCCGGAAACCGAATTGCATAATATCCGCTCTTGGTTTTAAAAGTTGTACCATAGATACTTTTATAAAATTTCTTTTTGATCCCGAATGGCAAAAACTTGAACAATTTTATTCTAAGTTTCGTGTGATAATTTTCTAAAGTCAAATACTGGCCATCTACTTTATATGCTCCTTTTTTCGACGGGTGCATTTCCAATTGAAAAATATCTGAAAAGTCAGCATGGTTGACTGTGTGCCCCCATCCTAAATCTTCATTTGTGCCAACAGAAATCACCGGACTTCCGACAAATGTTGCTCCTAAAATATTCAGTCCTTCATCACTGACCAAGTGTGCTTCGTACCAAGAATACGGGCCTTCCAGCGGTTGGTGAGAATTGATTGCGAGATAAGTCTTATTATCGGTTGTTTTTCTTTTGCTAAATGCGAATGCATTGGAACCTTCAGCCTGGGGCAGGTCAATTGCTTCGACTTTATTGGTGAATAATTTAATAATATCTTTATGAACACTGGCCATTAGCGTCATGCCCAGAACAAATCCTTGGATTACATCTTTACTATTAACCGGAAATAATTTTTTATTAATGACTTCATCCGGAAAATTCTTTGCATAGGCATTAATTCCAGCGGCATATGCATCCAGGTATTTAATAAAATCACCTGATAAATCCTTTTCGAATTTTTCATTTACTACTCTTTCCGCCTCAATTATATGTACCAATAAATCCATAGCGGCCCCATCCTTTCCAATACTGACTCCTGCTAATCCTTTGATGGGCAGAAGCATTTCCTGTATGGTCTTAAAATCATCTTCTGCCTGTGCCCAGGCAAAACCATAAGCAACTTCTTTGTCCGTCTTTCCAAAAATATGAGGCACACCCCATTCATCACGTACGATATCAATATTTTCAAGATTAATTTTGGAAGATTGACCTAATGCTAAATTTTGCAATAAAAAAATGGACGCAATAAAAAAGAGGCTTTTCATAATGATTATTTAATGAGAAAAATTAATTTGCCTGTTCAATAACAACTATTCGCAAATATGGATTATTTTAAATACTTAAATTCATTTCTTTTCATTTCTTTTTTATTAACGCTCTTTTCGTGCCAGGAGGATAAACAGACTAAAATCGATACTGCTGAATTTATTTTACAAGATGGTTTCAGCATCGAACTGGTTGCGTCCGAACCATTATTGGATTCACCTGTGGCTATGCAGTTTGACAACGATGGCCGTATTTGGGTAGTAGAATTACCCGGATACATGCGGGACATTGACGGTTCCGACGAAGAATTTCCCGATGGAAAAATTATAATTCTTTCTGATGAAGACGGGGATGGACAAATGGATCAGCGCAGAATTTTTTTAGATAGTTTAATTGCTCCTCGAACACTTTTATTTGCCTACAATGGTTTGCTTTATTCTGAAAATACCAACCTATGGTGGACCTCTCTGGAAAATGATCGGCCGGGCAATCGGATTTTGGTCGATTCACTCTACGTCATTGGCGGCAATATCGAGCACCAACCGAACGGTCTCCTTTATAATTTAGACAATTGGATTTACAGTGCAAAATCTAATGCGCGCTATCAATTGAAGAATGGTAAATGGATTAAAGAAGCTACCACTCCGCGCGGCCAGTGGGGGCTCACCGCTGATGATGAAGGTCGACTTTTTTATAATGACAACAGCAACCCTCTGGCAGGTGATTTAATTATACCGAATGTTTTGATAGAAAATAAATACCAGGAAATCAAATATGGATACAGGCAACAAATTGCGGCTGACAGAAGAGTTTTTCCAATTCAGGCAACTGCCGTTAATCGGGGTTATGAAGAAGGGGTTCTGGATGAAGATGATAAGCTCACGACCTTCACTTCATCATGCGGGCCATTGATTTACCGGGGTCATAATTTTCCGGATGAATATTATGGAAACGCCTTTGTTTGCGGGCCGGAAGCTAATTTAATCAAACGGTATATTATTAAAAAAAATGGTTTAGAGACGACTGCTGAACAAGCATATGAAGGAAAAGAATTTTTGGTATCCACTGATGAAACTTTTAGGCCGGTTAATTTATACAACGGATTGGACGGTGCGCTTTATATTGTTGATTTGCGAAAAGGAATTATTCAGCACCGGGCGTACATGACCAGTTATTTAAGAGATAAAATATTAAAAAAAGGATTAGAAAAAACCACTGGCATTGGCAGGATTTACAGAATCGTTTCGAATAAAGACACTTTATCAACTCCTTATTTTTCGGCGTTAAATGACAATTTTGATTTAATGAATTTATTGTCTCATCAAAATGGGGAAATACGAATCAGGGCTCAACAGGAATTAATCAATAACGGAATTGGGATATTATCGGATGCACTTGATCATTTGGCTTTTGATCAAGTTGCCACACCCATTGGGCAGGACCATGCGCTACGCACATACGAAGGTACAGGTAGATTTCACTCCACAAAACAAACTATCTCAGGGGAGCGCTACAAGCATGAAAAATCTTTTAATCAAGCCATTTTAATTAATTCTACCATTGAAAATGACCATAAAAATAAATTAGCAATAATTAAAAAGGCTTTGACTTTGAACTCAGCATACACGGATTTAATTATTGCCACCGCAATCGGCAAAATCGAAAATGAGGAGAGCGATAAAATATGGCTGGAATTAGCAACAAAATATAAAAACCAATCCGTTTTTTGCGAAGCATTAATCAGTGGAATTTCGGATCGGGAGGAATTATTTTTCGATAAATTACAGCATCTGAAAAATGATTCTATTTATCAAATGTTAAACAAAACGATCAATAACAAAAAAAATAAGGATATTAAAACACCTAAGATATTGACCAATACGTTTTTAGATAACCGTACCGCCGGCTTCCAACTTTACAACACCTATTGTCTTTCTTGCCATGGCTACGATGGAAAGGGAAATGCAAACCTGGCCCCTCCTCTCTACCCTTCCGAATATGTGAAAGGACCAAAGGAAAGATTGATTGCACTGGTACTCCAGGGATTAAAAGGGCCGGTAAAAGTGAATGGCAAAACATATGACATGAACCTCGTCATGCCGGGCATTAAAAACAATCCAGAATTGACGGATAAAAAAATAGCCGACATAATAACATTTGTAAAAAATTCTTTTACCCAAAAACCTGAATGGCTAAAAGCTGAGACAGTAGCAGAAATAAGGAATAAATTGGAGGGTAATGAAGAAATGTTTACTGAAGAAAGTTTAAATAAATGGATGGAGGAAAATATAGATTTAAAATAAACAAGTAGAGAATTAATTTTCCCTAAAACTCTGTATTTTTTATGGTTTATTTTTTTTAACACATAGGAACATAGGACACATAGAAAGTCATGAAAATAAAACCAAATGCCTTATGTGCGAGAATATCCGGAAGCAATCAAGAACGGTCGAGGCTATCTTCTCCAAAAGCAGAAATCCATTCTTGAAGCCCTCCTTCCAGGTTATAGACTTTAGCAAATCCTCCGTTTTTCAAAAGGGTACACGTGCGGAGACTTCGGCGCTCGGAACGACAATAAACAAAATACTCATTGGATGGGTCCAGGTTTTCCATTTCCTCAACAAAATGCTGTGTGAGATAATTAAAGTTAATGGCCCCCTTGATGCGACTGAATTTAAACTCATCTGGCGTCCTGCAATCAACAAGAATAGCTCCTTTAGTTGATTCGAGCGCCTGCTTAAATTCTTCGGGTGAAAGATTGTTTAATTTCGACTTTAATAATTGCCAACGATTGATTTTGCAGTTATCCATAACAAATTAATTCTTTTGCAAAATTAGGATATTCATGCAAAATCAATTCCTTCTTAATTGGCAGAACCGTATTTTTCACTCATCAACACTCTTGCAAATAAAGAATGAAATGCAAGCACCATTTAACATCCTTCCTCTTCCTTGCGCCATTCATCATTTCCACCTATGCCTTTCCCTGCAAAATCCTATTCCAATAAAGCCAGGGTAAAACGTGTTTTTTCAGCATCCACATCGACCAACGCTCTTTACTTTGATCAAACGGAAAAGTCTCCTTCCTTTTATTGTTGTAATCAAACTCTGCCAGCACCAGCTTTCCATAGCCGGTTACCAATGGGCAAGAGCCATATCCATCGTATTTTTCATTTAAAACACCACCATTCATAACTCGCAATAAATTATTGACTAAGACCGGAGCTTGTTTTCTCACTGCCGCGCCTGTTTTGGCATTGGGAGTATTCGTAACGTCACCCGCAGCAAACACATTTGAAAACCGGCAGTGCTGCATGGTTTCTTTATCGACATCAATGAATCCAAATTTGTTGTCGGGCATGGCCAAAGAAGAACTCTTGATAAAATCGGGGGCACTCTGCGGGGGCGTCACGTGGATAAATTCAAAAGCTTCTTTAACAATTTCACCCTTTTCATTTTCAAAATAAGCCATTTTGTTAGGACCATCCACTTCGATCAAATTATGATGAAAATGAGTGTTGATTCCATATCGGTCAATTACTTTGTTCAGGGTATCAGCATATTCTTTGATGCTGAAAATTTTTGTGCCACCGGAATAAAAATGAATGTTGGATTTATCTTTTATCCCGTTTTTTAAAATATAGTCACCAGCGAGATACATGATTTTTTGTGGTGCCCCTCCACACTTTACGGGAGTATTTGGTGCAGTGAAAATGGCATTGCCGCCTTTAAAATTTTTGAGACATTCCCAGGTGTATGGAGCGAACTCAAAAAGATAATTTGAAGTGACACCGTTTTTTCCGAGCGTTTCTTTAAGCCCTTTGATTTTCCCCCAATCCAACTGAATTCCCGGCACCACAATCAGGTAGTCATAACTATATGTTTGCCCACTCTGACAAGCCAATTTATTATTATCTGGATCGAACGACTGGACAGCGTCCTTGATCCATTTTGCATTTTTTGGAATGAAATCTATTTCATCCCGCACCGTATCTTCTACATCGAAAGCACCGCCGCCTACCAACGTCCAGGCAGGTTGGTAGTAGTGCTTCTCTGAGGGCTCAATGATGCCGATATCTAATTTGTTGTTTTTTAATAACAGTTGGGAAGCAATGGATAAACCAGCATTTCCTCCGCCTACGATGATGATCTGATGGTGAAACATGTGCCGAAGATTTTTGTGAAAAGGTAATATTCAAATCAGGACAAAGTTAGTTGAGGTCATTTCACGTGTCAGTGATAATTATCACTCTGTAAAATGATAAAACCTTGATTCTAAGCAACTTATGTAAGCGACTTGTTGGAGTGGGCTCAACCGTCCATATAGACATATCTACTGCCTGTGGCAACAGATATGTTCTCTGGAGAACACCTTCTTTTCTTGAATAAATTGAGCTGTATCTACTTGGTTATCAACATATTATCGGGCGATAAACCAAAAAATGCTTTTTACTCATATAAGGTTAGCTGTATAAAATGATAGAGTTTTATATTTTTGCGCGCTTTCAAGACGTTGTTTTGAAATTTACCAAACCTATAAAAATCAGCAAGAATCCATGAGGACTAAGCTTTCGCATTTCGACTACAAATTTGATGAAAAATTCATCGCTCAACTCCCAACTCCCAACCGTCACGACTCCAGATTGATGGTCTTGCATCGAGATAGTGGAAAAATAGAGCACCGGACTTTCATCGATATACTCGATTATTTTGAAGAAGAAGATGTTCTGATTTTTAATAATACGAAAGTATTCCCCGCCAGAATGTATGGTCGTAAAGAGAAGACCGGAGCCAAAATCGAAGTATTCTTGTTGAGGGAACTGAACAGTGAACAAAAGCTTTGGGATGTTTTGGTAGATCCTGCAAGAAAAATCAGGGTAGGCAATAAATTATACTTCCTGGACGACGATGGAGAAGAAATACTCGTAGCCGAAGTAGTCGACAATACCACCTCAAGAGGGCGTACCATCCGTTTTCTTTTTGATGGGACCAATGATGAGTTCAAAGCGAACCTGCAGAAATTGGGCAATACCCCACTTCCTAAATACATTGAAAGAGAATCGGGCGATATTGACAGGAGCCGTTACCAGACCGTATATGCAAAAGAACCTGGAGCAGTAGCCGCTCCCACGGCAGGTCTGCATTTCAGTGAAGAGTTGATGAAGCGCCTCGAAATCAAGGGAATTGAATTTGCTGAAGTGACCTTGCATGTTGGCCTGGGCACCTTCCGAACCATTGACGTGGAGGACTTGTCAAAACATAAAATGGATGCTGAATATTTGCGCATCAACGAAGATGCCGTACGAAAAGTAAATAAAGGGATTAAAGAAGGCCGAAAAATTTGCTCAGTCGGTACTACCTCCATGCGTACCATCGAAACGGCGGTTTCCGCCGAGGGGCTGTTAAAAACTGCTGAGGGGTGGACGAATTTGTTCATTTATCCACCATATGATTTTTCCATTGCCAATTGTATGATCACCAATTTCCACCTGCCAAAATCAAGTTTATTGATCATGGTTTCTGCCTTTGCTGGCCAGGAATTCATCAAGGAAGCATATAATGAAGCCATGAAGGAGGGCTACCGTTTCTTCAGCTATGGCGACGCAATGCTTATTCTTTAAACAAGCATTTTAAAGGGAAATTAAAAATGGGCGAATGCAAGACTTGCATTCGCCCATTTTTAATTTCCCTTTAAATTTCAGCTTTTCTCACTCCTACTCCACTCGTAGCACCAGTCCCTTCAAATAAGAACCTTCCGGATGAAAAATGTTCACTGGGTGATCAGCAGGTTGAGAAAGATGGTGCATCACCCTCACGTTTCTGCCTGCCTCTATTGCTGCAGCAACGATGGTATTGTAAAACAATTGGCGGTCAATAACCTGAGAACAGGAAAAAGTGAAAAGGATACCTCCGGGTGTCAATTTTTGCATCGCCATCGCATTCAACCGCTTATATCCCTGAACAGCTTTGTGCCGCTTGTTGATGCTTTTAGCAAAAGCTGGTGGATCGATCACCATCACTTCATAGGATTCTGAACTTTTTAAGTATTCGAGAACATTGCCGGTAATGGAGGTATGGGGTGTTTCGGAGGGGTTTGACTGTACATTTCGATCCGTCCACTCCATTGCCTTTTTGGAAACATCAATAGAATGAACTTCCGAGGCACCAGCACGGAGGGCATAGACGGAGAAACCACCCGAGTAACAAAACGCATTCAAGACTTTTTTCCCTTTTACATATTTTGTCAGCATCTGCCTATTGTTGCGCTGATCAAGGAAGAAGCCCGTTTTTTGACCGCTTTCCCAATCGACGAAAAAACGATGCCCGTGTTCAGTCACTTCTGTAGGATTGGCATTTCCAAAAATATAGCGGTCTTCAATCGAAGCAGCATAACGCTCAGGCAGTGAGCTTTTGCTCTTGTCATAGATGGCTGAAATGGACGGGAGCGCATGTTGAATTGCCTTGGCAATATATTTCTGTTCCAGGTGCATACCAATCGAATGGCATTGCAATATGGCGGTAACGCCATAAATATCCACCACCAATCCTGGCAAGCCATCCCCTTCGCCATGTACCAAACGGAAGCAGTCTGTACTTTCGTCGGGTAATCCGATCCCCTTTCGGTGTTGCATTGCGTTGTTCAGCCGACCGTTCCAAAAAGCCTGGTCCAGCTCTACGTTTTCAAATGAAATGATCCGCACAGCAATACTTCCTCCGTGGTAATGGCCAAGCGCTAAAAATCGCCCTTGATGACTGTACACTTCCACCCTGTCGCCATCGGTGGGTCGTCCTTCAATTTTGCGAATGGCGCCGGAAAAAATCCACGGGTGCTTGCGGCGCAAGGCTTCCTCTTTTTTGGGTTTCAGAAAAATTTTGAGCATCGTCGATATGCGGCTTTCGTTAGGAAAGTCAAGTCCTTGATCATTTTGCGGTCAGTGGTCAGTAAACAGGACATTTGTCCATTTTCTGATTCCTGACAACCAGAGGAATTATCTCTTTTGTTGATTGAGTTAAAATTAAGAGTTGCAAAGGTAGGTGTTCTTTAAGAACCTGACTTTTCACAAAATTTTGAAATTGGAGTCAGTATTTTTTTTGATATTAGGGAATCAAATTTTCAGTTTTTTTAGAATATCTTAATTGAGAAAATCCTAAATGAGTATTATAAATGTCTAACAATTTAACCCTCTTACTACTGTGCCTTTTCTCCTATGCCCTTGATGCCCAGCCAGATAGCATCCCGGCAAAAGTTTACATGGAGACCAACAATATCAAAGCATTGATCAATGCAAACGGGCTCTTATTTTATGATTATGAAAAAGGCGGGCAGTTTTTGCCAGATTCAACCAGCCGGTCTCCAATCAAAGCAGCAGGTATTTGGTTAGGGGGAGTCGACCCGGGCGGGAATTTGAAGCTGGCTGCACAGCTTTATAACGAGGATGGAAAACAGGATTTTGTGCCTGGTTTTTCCTCCAACGTACCTGGTGAATGGAACCAAATCTGGCGAACATCAAAAGTGGATATCTTGGCCCATCTGACAGATTATTACCAAGACTTCGAAATTGACGATACCCTTTCCTCCATATTTGGCTGGCCTGCCTACGGCAACAAATATTTCAAAGAATACCATGGATTTGAATTGCCAGAACTGCCCGACCAACTGGCAGCTTTTTGGGATGAGGACCATAGTGGAACGTATGATCCCGATAAAGGAGAGTTTCCCCTGGTTTCCAATGGGAGGTGTGACGGAGCCTTTTTTTTCAACATTCCTGATGAAATTTACTGGCATGTATTCCATGATAATACCCCCCATACCCAAACACAAAATTCACATCCGATTTGGATGGATATCAGCCATACGGTTTTCAGCTATCACTGCACGAACAATAAGATTCTCGACAATACTGTTTTTTCAAATTATTTACTGACAAATGGTAACTTGGATGGAATTGATTCTTGTTTTATGGGCCTGTTTCTCGATTTTGAACTGGGCTGCCCAGATGATTATCTTGGTGTCATTCCAGAGCAAAACATTCTTTATGCCTACAACAGCGATGATGACGATTCCTGTCCTGATCATCAAGGGTATGGCGTATATCCACCAAGTGCAGCAGTCAAATTAATCAGAGGCCCCCTTAGTGAATTCAGGCAAGAGATGGATTTGTTCGCCGCGGTGCCTTTATATGAAAACCCGCCAAACCCCGGAATGGGTTTTCCCGAAAATGCACAAGATTTTTATAATTACCTTACCGGAACTTGGAAAGACGGAACACCGGTCACCTCCGGTGGAAATGGGTACGATCCCCAGTCTACCAATTATCAAAGTATAGCCTATCCAGGCCATCCCGATGATCCTGGTTCATGGAGTGAGGTATCGGCAGGAAGCATTCCTGGCAGTAGGAAGGTCGTCACCTCCTACGGTCCCTTTAAATTACTACCGGGAGCTGTCAATGAAATCATGGTTGGTTATTCATTCATGCCAAATGGGGAATTTCCGGTTACCGATCACTTAGTAGATGTTTATGCAGGAATCGATCATGTGATGCAGATTTTTGACAACTGCTTTGGTGGGACTCCCCTACCTTGCTCCAGTGATGTGATCACCGATCCGAGCCCGATTGAAACATCTACTGAACCAATAGTTTTTATCCCAAATCCGGCCACGAGTAATGTAAGGGCCAAATTTGAAAAAGACTATATCCAGACTTTTGCAGTGTACGATGCGCTTGGACGGTTGATGTACCAGTCAACTGTTTTTGGTTCCTCACATTATTTTAATGTTTCAGATTGGCCATCGGGTGTCTATTATGGTATCGCAAGAGCTGGACATGAAACCTATATTGAACCACTGGTAGTGGTGGGGATCAAGTGATTAAAAAAATTTCAAATACATTCCTTTTTTCTGTTATCTTTGCCGAGATCAATTCGAAACCTACCGACTAATAACTTCCCGGGCGAAAGCCCAATTCTGTATTCAGCGATTTCCACTAAGAGTCCCCATTCGTTTTAGAGCTTGGTCGATGTACATACAATACCATCATTATCAATGCTTTATAAATTCACCTTCTTTTAAAAACCTTCGACCAACCACACCTATGTCATACCCAATTCATCTTTTGTATTCGGTACAATTCTTGACTTATTAAATTTTTTAATAATAGATAAAACAACAGCTACACTTCGACTAAACATACTACACTCGAATCATTTTAAGGAGGAGGCTTCATAGAACGTTGACGGTCATTGACTGTTAATAGTGGAGAATCGAAAGATTTATGTCAAAAAAATACCCCTTTCACAAGCAGCCCCATGCCAGGGATTGCGGTGCTGTCTGCCTGCGAATGGTCGCAGAGAACTACGGCCGGTTTTACACCACCGAACAGCTCCGCTCACTGACCAATCAAAGGCGCGCCGGTGTAACGCTGCTTGATATCAGTAATGCAGCTGAATCCATCGGTATGCATACGGTGGGTGCGCAGATTTCATACGCCCGTCTTTTAGAAGATATTCCACTCCCCGGTATTGCCCATTACAAAGGCAATCATTTCGTAGTTGTTTATGAAGCCACCAAGGATGGTGTGACCATTGGTGATCCGGACCTCGACCGGGTAATGACGGTCCCCGTCAAAGATTTCCTGCTAAATTGGGTACAGGTAGAGAGCTGGCAAACCGAGGGCATCATGTTGCTGATGGAACCTACCGCCGAGTTTTACTCCAGTGAAAATCAACAAGCACAGACCAAGACATTTGACGAAGTAAAAGCAAATGTTTTACAGAACAAGTCACTGCTTTGGTTTTTGGGCATCAGCATGGTGATTGGTTTGGCGCTTACCGTTACTGTTCCTTTCTTTTTACAACTGGCGGTCGATGAGGGAATCGAACATCAGAATATCGGATTGCTGAAGTTGATTTTAGCGATATGGCTGGTCTTTTTTATTTGTAAAACCGGGATGGACTTTGTCAAGCGTTTCACCCAGTTCCACATCGGCTCTCACGTACACATAAAACTGGTAACCAAGTTCATGATGAAGGCCCTGCAATTGCCATACGGATATTTTGCCTCAAAAATGGCAGAGGATGTCATGCAGGCCATGTTTGACAACCAGAAGGTGCTGCGCTTCTTTACCCGTGAAGGTGTTTCAATGATTTTTGGCTCTGCTTTACTCCTGCTATTTTCATTGGTTTTATGGGTCTTCGACTGGCGAATTTTTGTTGTATTCCTTGGGTTTTCAGTGCTACAGGCGCTGGTCATTTGGCTTTACATAAAAAAACGTTATCGCTTGAATTATGAAAGACATGAGTTTATCGGCGGTTATTACAGCCAGCTTTCCGATTTGATTCGGGGTGTCAAAGACTTGAAACTAAACAACGCGGAGAAAGCCAGAAGATGGGCTTGGGAAAGGCAGGAAGCTCAGCGGCACCGCATTGATAAGGCATATGCCAGATCCAGTGAATTTTATTTACAGATACCCTACTATCTGGCAGAACTGCGGGATATCATCATCATTTTTATTGCCTGTTTGGCGGTTTCCAGATTGGAAATGACAGCGGGTGTCTTGGTTGCTATCGTATTTATTTTACTCCAATTGAACAACCCGTTAAAAATGATCATTGATTTCTGGCTGGGCTTAAGTGAAATAAAGCTTAGCATGGAACGGATGAACGATGTCTATAATTTGAGCCAGGAAAAAACCAATGAAATAAAAATTGATGTTGTTCCAGCTCGTGCATACATAAGGGGTGAAAATGTCTCTTTCAGGTACGAAGCGGGCCAAGCGCCCTGGGTTCTGCAACATCTGGATTTCAAAATCCCATTTGGCCGTTCTACCGCGATCATCGGCCCCAGCGGAAGTGGCAAGACCACATTGCTGAACTTGATTTTAAATATACTCACTCCCGATGAAGGTCTGATAAAATTATCCGATTTAAAACTATCCGACGTCAACACTTCCTCCTGGTTAGCAAAATGTGGCGTCGTCCCTCAGGACGGTCATATATTTACCGACTCCATCGGAAAAAACATTGCGCTCGGTGAAGAAGTGATCGATAACCAACGTTTGCTGGAAGTGGCACGCATGGCCAATATTCTTCCATTTATCGAGCGCTTGCCCGATGGTTTCAATACGATCGTTGGTGATGGAGGAAAGGGATTGAGCAAAGGCCAGAAACAAAGCATATTGATTGCCAGGGCCATTTATAAGAAACCTGATTATCTTTTTTTGGACGAAGCGACCAATGACCTCGATTCCGAAAATGAGCGAAAAGTATTACAGAATATTATAGTCGGATTCCGTGGTAAAACCATTGTGTTAATCGCCAGCAGAATGAACCTGCCCGTTAAATTTGACAATATAATCCCCCTGGCCCTATCCAGATCAAGCTCCGCGCCTGCGAATTTATTGAAGAAAAAATACGGTGGCAACGCCTCTGAAGTACCAGGCACCATTGATGAGTTGATTGCTGACGTATGAATTGAAAAATTGCCGATTTAATTATTCTAAAATAAAATGGAAAATCAGAACATAAAATATTTGTTGAGTGGTGAAGTAAGGGAAATTTTAAACAAACCTCCTGCTCGGGCAACCAGAATTGTATTTCTGATTACCTCCTGTATTTTTTTATTGTTATTATTTGCCGCATTTACATTTGGCTTTCCGGATATAGTTGACGGCGACTTGGTCCTGACCACCGAACAACCACCAATTATCGTCGATTCACCACGAACTGGTATTTTATCTACCGTTAAAGTCAAAGAAGGTGACTTGGTTTCAAAAAATGAATTAATCGCCATTTTTGAAACGGACGCCGATGTAGATGACATTTTGGAACTGGAAAACGATCTCGATCAATTATTTACGATGGACGTTGATGCAATAAGAGCATTTATTCCTAATCGAAATTTGGAATTAGATCAACAATTAAATGTACAGTATGAGGATTTTATCAGCTCATTGGAATTTGTTCCGTTGTCAGGTGGCAATCCCATCGACCAGGAAGCGGTTAATTCTGTGCGGTCGGAAATAAAGCAAATCGAATATTCCAACAACCGTTTGAAGGACGCCATTAATTCGGCTAATGCAGAAATAAAATCAATTGAGGAGTTATTGAACAATACCCGTGATGTCTATGAAAAAAACCCAAGCCAGGAACAACTTTCTAATAAATTGTTTTCCTATGCAGCTCAAATAAAAAATTTAGAATCGGAAATAGCCCAGTACCGCTCGGAAATAGAAAAAAATAATGAACGGATAAAAAATAAAAACTCCCAAATTTTGCAAATGCGTTCCTCGCAAGAATCGGGAACGGAAGAGCGGATTTATGAATTAAGAAAAAATATTAATTCCCTCAGAAAATCTATTGGCAATTGGAAAGAAAATAATTTAGTCTATGCCCCCGCTGATGGAAAAGTTTCTTTTTATGCTAATTTGGAATTAAAAAACAGATTCAAAAAAGGGGAAGAATTAGTGGCAATTATTCCTATTTCTGAACAAACCCAATATATCGGTTTAGTTAACATCCCAGTGGAAGGAAGCGGCCGGGTGAAAGAAGGACAAGAAGTCAATTTAAAATTTCACCGTTACCCATATATTGAATTTGGAGCGGTTAAAGGAACAGTCACCAAAATTTACCCATTGGCCAAAGGAGATGCTTATACGGTAGATGTAGCACTTGACAATGGCTTAATCACCAATCAAGGGAGGGCGCTGGATTATTTTCAGCAAATGGAAGGTGAAGCAGAAATCATTACGGAGGAAAGACTTTTTGTAAGTCGGCTTTTTGATAAGTTTTTAGAAAATTTCCGGAAAAAAAATTAATTAATTCAAATAGTGAAGATGAAAGTAGAATGACATAGGTAAAGGGGGTCAAGTTAATAAGGACCAATAAAGAGACGGCCTAAAAAAAGTCTTACTTCTTTCAATTGTTTATTTTTTAAGAAGTTGATCGTAACTTAAATTAATTGATTGGAGGTATATTACTTTCTTTTTTTGTTTAAAAAAAATTCAGTGAAGTACAACTATATTACATTAGTTATAAGTCACTTCTTGTTAATCTCCGGAAACTAAGCCAACCAAATAATAAGATATAAATTATTGCCAGGGCTACCGCCATTTTAGCATCCAAAAACATTGAGAACCCCATCTCATCTGTCAATTCTTCTGCGACTTTTGCTATTGGTATGGGGCACAAATCTTCAATTGCATTTAAAGGAAAAAAATGCATACTTTCATTTTTAAATAAATATAAATGTAAGCCGCGTAAAACAGGTTCCAGAAAAAATGCATAACCAATAAATGTAAATAAAGCTATTCCTGTTCGCTTCACCAGCAGGCCAATCAACATTCCAAAACTCATATAACCAAGGCACATCAAAAAATACCGGAATACCATTCCACTGTTTTTAAACACGGTGGTTAAATATATGGTATCTCCCAGAGCATGAAAAAGGCCAATGACAATAGAGCAAAGCGCATAATATAACGAAGCAAATAAACTAATCACTGAAATAAACAACATCTTGCTCCAGAACCAATGTTTTCTTTGCATACCTCCGAGTATATTCTGGCGAAGCGTTCGATAGGAGTGTTCATTGGTAATTATTAAAACAGCCATAAAGCCAAAAATCAAAAATGTCAGCCAATTTCCGATATAACCTAAAAATTGCCAAACCGAAGGAAAATGAAACAACATTATTTGTGGATCAAAAAATTCATCTTTGATCATGGGCAATTTTTTTCCAGTCAACAATATTGCTGGCAGGAAAAACACGTAGGCAGCAATTAGTATCCTGAAAAGGATATAATCTTTTTGTTTTAACCATTCAAGTTTTAATAAATGTAACATTGATTTATTTGCAGTTGGTTAATGAATAGGACAAAAATAAGGAGCGTAAAAAATGACATTTTTATTTTGGCAGAAATTTGATTTCAAAACCTCAAAACTATTTGTCAGGCAAAGGAAAAGTGTCATTTTTTTGATCCATCACTGACTAATTGTTGGTGGCTGACCAAAAACAATCAACAGTTAACCGTTATTGTCTTCCGGTAATTTCGAGGAATTCTGTTTCCAGGCTTCTTTGTTTGACAACCAAATGGGTGAGTATGATATTATTTTGAAAAGCGAGCCGATTGATGGATGCCGCGTTAAAAGATTCATCGACTGATAAATGAAGCAAACCATTTTCCCTTTCAATTTTATGAACCTCTGGAATATTTGATAAAAAGGTTACCAAACTTGACAGGTCCTCAGATTTCACTTCAACCTGTTTGTCGTTGGAAAGGATGGCCCCTACTCCACCCGTGGCCAATAATTTTCCTTTTTTAATAATGGCTACATGACTGCATACTTTTTCGACTTCGTCTAAAATATGACTGGCCATAATGATCGTTTTTCCTTGATCGGCAATTCTTTTCACAATGCCACGAACTTCGGCAATCCCTTGTGGATCCAGGCCATTGGTTGGTTCATCAAAAATCAGCACATCGGGATTCCCGATCATGGCCCCGGCAATGGCAAGACGTTGTTTCATGCCGTAGGAATAGGTTCGGAAATTTGATTGGCGCCTTTCGTAGAGGTCGACCATTTCCAGTATTTCATCAATATTGGGATCATCAATTTTTTTGATATGGGCAACTATTTCAAGGTTTTTTACTGCGTTTAAGTAGGGATAAAAATTAGGGGTTTCGAGCAGGGCTCCAATGTTCATTCTTTCCTCGTTGCCGTATTTCCCTTCAAACCATTGATAGCTGCCCGACTTCGGTTGTATAATGCCAAGTATCAGTCCGAGAGTAGTCGTTTTCCCGCTACCATTGGGCCCAAGAATGCCCATTATTTGTCCAGCTTCTACAGTTAGGGAAAGATTGTTGACAGCCATAATGGCACCGTATTTCTTCGTTAGTTGGTTAATCTCCAGTATTCGCATGGACAGGAAAAGTTTTTTGATGAAAATCGTACTCGAATTAGACGGGAAAAGTGCCAATTTATGTTACAGGCAATTATTTTAATCGATCAAACAAACGATTATTCAGGCAAAAGGATAGATTAGCGGCTGAATTTTTCAGATTAAAAATTTTGATAAAATGGCACAAGATATTTCGCACCTAACTCAACTTCTCAAAACTACCCGAAACAATATCCAACGATTAATGGATGCTTTTACAATTGAACAGCTTAATCAGATCCCCAACGGTTTCAACAATAATTTGATCTGGAATTATGGCCATGTTGTCATCACGCATCAATTATTGATTTATGGGTTATCTGGTTTGCCAATGAAAGTTGACAATGAGCTGGTCGCTAAATACCGGAAAGGAACCAAACCAGAAACCCAGATTGATTCAAATGAATATGACTATTTGAAAAATTTGTTTCACGAGTTGCCCGAAATCACTTTGGCAGACTACGAACAAGGCATTTTTCAAAATTATAAAAGATATGAAACGAGTTTTGGGGCAACCCTCGAAAAAGTGGAAGACGGAATTTTGTTCAACAATATGCACGAAGCGATGCATTTTGGAACTATGCTCAGTATTCGAAAATTTATTTAAAAATAATATTTTAGCCATTAAAATAGAGAAGTGATCCGGTTCGTCTGAAAATGCCCCTCCCCATTAAGCTGCCTCCTAAAATGATTGTACCCATGCTTGATAAATTAAAAAAATCATTCACAACCGCTGGCGACCTCATCAAAGAACAAGCCACGGCACTTGGTGACGCTGCCAAACAAAAAGGCTACTCGATCATCAATGACTGGATCTCCATCCTGCCTAAAATGGAATCCTATGGATTGGAGACCACTTTTTTTTCACTAAGCGTTTCTATCAACCCAACCCTGGAAGTCGAAATGAAAGGAGATGCGGATAAATTTGACCAGGAATATTGCGAAAAATTAATCGAAGAGAATAAAGGCAGCACCCCAATGAACCTTGCATTCAATGCCATAAAGACAACCTACCAATTGTACCGGCAAACTGAAATGAAAACACTCAATCCGCTGATTCTACGGATAAAGGTTCGCATATCTCCTGAAGTGCGGGTTTCTTATGGCGAGCAAATCACGGAATAACCACTCAATTTGTTTATCTGAATAATAAATGAAAGTACTAAAATTCATCGTTGCGCTCCTCATCACGGGGGGACTCATTTACGGGCTCAATAATTCCTTTACCACCGGAGGAAATACATTGCCCCCGCTTGGTCATTTTTT
The DNA here is from genome assembly GCA_039819485.1 of Bacteroidota bacterium. Classification (GTDB taxonomy): domain Bacteria; phylum Bacteroidota; class Bacteroidia; order Chitinophagales; family Saprospiraceae; genus UBA6168. The sequence continues at coordinate 125,025 of JBCBRY010000009.1, forward strand.
CAGCCCTTTCACTGGTTTCTGGCAGAATGCAGAATCAGTGGAATCGCAGTTGTTGGAAAGTTTTGAAGTAGCTGAAATGAAGGATAAGGTGACGATCCAATTTGATGAGCGGATGGTGCCGCACATTTTCGCCGAAAACCTGGATGATGCTTTCTTCGCCCAAGGCTACGTCGAAGCCGCAATGCGGCTTTGGCAAATGGACCTGTTGTCGAGAGTTAGCAGTGGCCGGCTTTCTGAGGCGATGGGCCCGTCTACTTTGGACACGGATAAATTGATGCGTCGGCGGGGAATGTTGTTTGCAGCTAAAAACTCTGAGAAAGCATGGAGAAAGAGCGATAAGACTTCGCGATTAGTGACTGCTTATGAACGAGGGGTCAACGCCTGGATAGATCAATTGGAGCCAAAAGAATACCCACTCGAATTTAAGTTGCTGAACTACCAGCCAGAAAGATGGAGTTTGTTGAAATCTGCACTGGTTCGACAATACATGAATCTTACACTGAATTTGAGAGAAAACGATGTGGAAGCCACCAACGCTTTGCAGGTCTTTGGCAGAGAGAACTTTAATAAGTTGTTTCCGGAAAAAAACCCAAAACAAGAACCCATTATTCCCCCAGGTACTAAATGGGAATTTGAACGAGCAGAAGAACAGGAAGAAGAAACAACCGTTCCCGAGGAAGCGATCGGCCTGATTCGTAACCCATTGACAAAAACTACGAGCGAACATGTAGGAAGTAACAACTGGGCCGTTGCCGGTTCGAAAACGATGTCCGGCAAACCGATTCTTTGCAACGACCCACACCTGCAATTGTCCTTGCCGTCTATTTGGTTTGAAATACAGATCCACACACCTGAAATGAATGTGTACGGTGTTTCGATACCAGGGCTGCCGGGAGTGGTCATTGGTTTTAATGAAAACCTTGCCTGGGGAGTGACCAATGTTGGAACGGACGTGGCAGATTGGTATAAAATCGATTGGACCAATAAAGAAAAAACAACGTATTTGCTCGATGGAAATATTACTGAAGCAAACATCGTAATTGAAAAATACCGGGTTAAGGGTTCGCCAGAAGTCGTCCTTGATACGGTCAGATGGACCAAATGGGGCCCGGTAGTATATGAATCAGAAAAAAGTGACTGGAAAGACCTCGCATTGCGTTGGTTGTCCCATGACGAACCAAACCCTGATGATTTCCTCGCCTTCATTGGTCTTAATAGCGGTAAAAACTACAATGATTATCGCAGGGCCCTCGCCAATTATACCTTTCCTGCACAAAACTTTGTTTATGCTGACAAACATGGGGACATCGCCATCGCAGTGAACGGCCGCTTTCCCATCAAAAAACAAGGGCAAGGGCCTTTTGTCCAGAACGGGAACAAAACAGACAACGAATGGCAGGGATTCATCCCGATGGATCATGTACCGATCGTTAAGAACCCCTCGCGAGGGTTTGTAGGCTCTGCCAATCAACGCTCAACTGACGGAACCTATCCTTATTATTACAACTCTGCCGGATTCGATGATTACCGCGGCCGCATTTTGAACAGAGCCCTTTCCCAAATGGATAGCATCGAAGCAGAGGATATGATGGCACTTCAGCTTTTCGAATACAGTATCCATGCGGAGGAAGGTCTCACGGTGATGATTGATCTCTTACAGGTGGAAGAACTGACAGACCGTGAAAAAAGGATCTTGAATAAATTAGTGAACTGGGGGTTCTCATTTGATAAAGACCAGGTAGAACCCGCTATCTTTAAAGAGTGGTGGGACAATTATTACAAAATGACATTTGATGAAATAATGGTTTTTAAAGACTCTTTGCCCATGCTCCGGCCAGAAGCTTGGCGTTTGATAGAATTGTCGGAGAAAACGCCGGAGGATGCTTTTTTCGACCAAAAAGAAACGACTGAAATAGAAACTGCCACCGACATCGCCACCCTATCATTTAAAAAGACTTGCAGCGAAATGGCGGACCAGCTACTCAATCCAAATTTTGACTGGTCATCAAGTAAAAATACATCGATTATGCACCTGACTCGAATCCCGGCTTTCTCAAGAATGAATCTCGACATCGGAGGATACCGTCAAGCCCTCAACGCCATTTCTGAACAACATGGCCCTTCCTGGAGAATGGTGGTGGAACTTGGAGATGAAGTTAAAGGCTGGGGGGTATTCCCCGGCGGCCAATCTGGCAATCCGGGAAGCAAATATTATGACAACGACGTAGAAACATGGCGCACGGGTAGTTATAATCAACTCTTCTTCATGAAAGATGCGTCAGATACGTCCCAGGACATTTCTTACACTATTGAAATCAATTAAATTGACATTCCAATTTTTATCAAAATGATCAAAGCACCGATACAATTTTTACTGACCATCTTGCTTGGCTTTGTTGCACAGAATTATTTCCCATTTTGGAGCATGGCCGCTGTTGCCGCCATTGTTGCGCTGCTGTTTAAATACGAAAACAGTGCTGCCAGTTTTGCGGTTGGTTTTTCTGCTGCGTTTCTATTGTGGTGCGCTTATGCCTACACATTGAACCTGGAAAACCTCGGATTGCTGTCCGCCAAATTAGGGGAGTTATTCAAAGTTGGAGGCAATTATTTATCCTACATTACAGGTTTGCTGGGAGGGTTGTTAGGTGGGCTGGGTGCTATGACAGGTTGCCTTGCCAGAAAGATGTTCAGTTAATTATGGCCTTTTTTCTCCGCGTTATTTTTGTCAGCTCCTGAAAAGCCATATGGGCAATGCCTGCAACCGCTTTTGCAGCAATATCCTCTGGCCAAATGATATTTTTCAGTAAATACATAAAGCCCATTTTCAATGTAAAAATGAATACCTTGTTCAAGTTTGATATTTTGGAATGGTTTACTCATCGGTGAGAAATACCAATTTGGGCTTCATTTAGATCAAATAAAAAACCTGCTGACAAAATTGTATCAGCAGGTTTTTTATTTAACGCTGTGCAGATCAAGTTGTTTTTAGCTTTAAGAATGGAAACTTGGTAGCTGCGTACTCATAAGCTCCAAAAAGTAGCATTGAAAAAACCAAGTCCCCAACAAGCGTATTTCTGAAAAAAGGAATGGCCAATGTAAAGCACTCTCCAAGACCTGCAAAGGTCCTCGGATAAATGCCACTGTTCAGCCAAACAATAAAGTTGGTAACGATAAAAAAGGTGAGCGACGCCAGGATACTTGTTCCGATAACCGTCGTCAGGGTCACTTTCTGTAGAAGAACGAAAGCCAAGGCAACTATCCCCAGAATAGCGATGTAAACCTCCCAGTTGGCGAATAAAACGAAACCTTCATAATATTGGGAAAGGAAGATATTATCCAGAATCAAATTGCTTGCCCACAAGGCAATCAGAGGGAAAATCAAAGCATTTTTCTTTTTGACAAAATACGCTCCACCAAACAGTGCGATCGCGGTTAAAGGAGAAAAATTGAAAATCTCCTCAATGCCAAACAGATAAGGTAACAGGCGGCTAAACGCTACAGCAAATACAATCAGAATGAGAATACCAATGCGAGCTTGTATCTTTTTTTGTTTCATTTTCAAGTATGTAGTTTA
>JBCBRY010000010.1:0-125450 GCA_039819485.1 Bacteroidota bacterium
TGCACTTTCTTTTCTCCCCCTTTGGAGGGGGCCGGGGGGAGGAAAATATTTGGATTCTTTATTTCTGAACACCACTAATTTATTCCCAAAGTTATCATTGATTAACTCTGACGTTTAGTCAATTCCAAAATATTACCTGATTAAATGAATTTCTCCGGCAACTAATTCTTTCGGAAAACCTTCGTAATTAATTTCCAATAAATAAACATAATTACCAGGATCTAATATTTCATTTTTTTTCTTCCCATCCCACCATGATTCAAAAGTAAATGGGTCTATATTTTTTTCTTCAAATACAAGCCCGCCCCATCGGTCAAATATTTGGAGGTAGGAGATGTTTCCCACGAATTCAGGGTTAGGAAATATTCGAAACAAATCGTTCGGCCCATCTCCATTCGGTGAAAATGAATTTGGGATATACAACGGACATTGTTGCTGGGGAATAATAATTGTCGAATCCAGGGTACAACCTGCACTGTCCCGACCAAATAACCTAAGTTCACCTGCACTGATTTGCTGAAAATTATTTTCCTGTTGGTAATTAATATGGTCTAAAGAAAAAAAATACGGTTCTTTTCCTCCACTTAAATTCAGGGTGATGGACCCGTCACTTTCGGAACATTTTGGAAGGAATACATTAAGGTCGCTGAACTGTAAATCATTGATTTCTTTTATTTCTACTTCCTCGGAAACCATGCATCCGATACTATCTTTCACCTCAACCAGGTATGTTCCAGCATACAGGTTTTGAAAAATATTGCCTGTTTGATAATCCCCGTTATTGAACCTGTACTGCCATTCTCCGATTCCATTTTGGGCCTGCACCGTGACCGAACCATCATTAACCTGACAGGCTGCATCTGTGACGGATATATCTGATAATTCCAATTCACTGACCCTGAGGTCAACAATTCGGATACTATCACAGCCATTTTGGTCAATAAAATTGTCTTCATAGGTACCACTTTCGAAATAGCCGAAATAAGTTTCCCCTGAGCAAATTTCCTTTTGAATCAAGGAAGTTTGACAAAAAGATTGGATTTCTGTGAAGCTCAGGGCACGCCTGTAAATCCTGAAGTTATCCATACTGCCGGCCAGCGAATGGTTCAACTCAAAACACCCATCAATACAATCAAAATCCTGGCCCAGCACAAATCCATCCGGTAAAACATTGATTGGGCTCGCAGGGACAGTGATATCGTTTCCGGCTTGTTCCCCATCAATAAATACTTTCATCGTTGTTCCATTTCTGACAACGGCAAAGCAATACCATTCACCTGCTTCCATATCAACGATTACGGGAATCCTTTCAGCAACTCCATTAAAGGTGAAAAATATTTCTTGAGAAGGTTTGATATAGCCTAAATTGAATGCATTGTTTTCGAAAAAGCCACTGTAAAAATGATTAATGGGAGGAAAGTCATTGATGGTGTTTTCTGTATGGAATTGGTCGATTTTTACCCGGAAAGTAAATGATAAATCAATCGCGGCATTAATGGTTTGAGCTGGAATATAAAAGGCGCTTACAATGTCTTTCGGAATGTGCAGGACCCCGTTGGTAATGGGCATTCCTCCAACTGTTCCGTTAAATCCATTTCCAGATAAATCATTGACGGATGAAAAATCATATAAAGCAGTGAGCAGGCTGTCACATGAATTTTGACTTTGCGCCGTAGGTATTGATAAAAATAAAACGCAGCCTATTGCCAGCACGAATTGTACGGTACGGATTTTATTAGATGCGGAGTTCATAAGCGTGTATTTTATGGAAAATAGAAGAACGAATTATAAAACCTGGCAGGAGAAGATCCATTTTAAAATTGGATCATTTTAAAAATGACAGCTATAAAAATAAAGTGAGGTAAACCATAATTTTGAATTTTATTCGATCCAATTTTACAATTTACCTCACTTATGATTTATTGAGATATGTCTGTTTTTTCTAAAACTGTTATTGCAATGCTTAATGACTTTATCCCTTGATCACCCGTTGTACCGAGCTGCCTTCCGCCGTCACTACCCTCACCATGTACAGTCCGCTTGGCCAGGAAGCACTCACTTCTAAAGCAATTTGGTGCTGACCAGCCGACATGTAACCATAATCTTGCTGAATCAGGATCTGGCCATTCATGCTCAGAACTTCAATCGATAAATCAGTACTGTTAGATAAGATAACATCGGTTGTCAGGCGGTCATTGAATGGATTCGGGAATACATTCATTTCATAAATGCCGCCCACCGCTTCTTCTGACCCGGTGAAACACATGGTCTTTTCTACAAACTCAACATAATCGCCTACGGCAAAATCACAGATGGAACGGAATCGGACATCGTATTCGGTGCATACTTCCAGTCCAAAGAAAGTGTGAGTTGGATCAGTCACAGATATGGTTTCCCAATCTTCGCCACTTCCCGTTTTACGGTAACCCACTTCGTAGCTAACAAAGTTTGGTGGCCCAAACCAATTGGCCTCGATGGAAGAAAGGGTCTTGGTGAATTCGAAATTAAAAACAGGCGCACAGGGCACTTCGGGAACGAAGTATGCAGTCACTACGTCGCCCGTTGTATCAGCCAAGGCCAGGGCTATCACCTCTGCAAATTGGTCGGGGCCAAAAACATTGTTGTCCACTTCCCAGTGATCAAACCTCCAACCACTGGCCGGAACAGCAGTGAAATTCAAAGTGGTACCTACAAAATAGTCACCGATGTACGGAAACGAATTGGGGATGAAAGTATTCACCTGCACCTTGTTCGGAATGTTGGCTGGCTCTACATTTACGGTCACAGGGTAGGGGCCTTCCACATCATAACAGTCCTCGATGCCGGTATTGATCTCGGTACAACGCGTACCGATAAAGTTCTTTAATCTTTGCACATTTTCCTGCCATTCGGCCACTGAGCTGCCCCAACGGTCAACCTGGCGCTGCATTTCCGGAGCGATATCGGCGATCATGGAATCGAGGAGTCCGTACATATAGTCGCAGGTGAAAAAACTGTTGTTCATATCGGCATACCGATTGACGTAGAGGGAATGAAATTCCTCATTTGCCATCAGGGCAGAAACCATAGCACCGTGGCCCTCAAAGTCTGAAGGCAAATTTTCAGCGAAACATGGATCGGCGTCAGCATTAGTGTTCGGGATGTTGGTGTAATTGATGTAGTGGCCAAAAGAGGCATCTAAATCCCACAGGGAGTACCTCCATTTTCTGGCTTCTCCATCAGGGTTTCGACCGCGCCACCAGGAAGTATTCCAATTTAACCAATCCATACAAACGATATGGGTATTGAGGATCATGTAGTCAATCAGACTCAGCACATTTAATTGTTCTGTTACCTGTTCGTAGTTGGCAGGGTCAGACATATCGTTGTTGACAATAAAATTGTGCAGGTCATCCCACTCGGCCCGGCTTCCATATTCTTCTTGGGTGCCTCCCCAGGTCTTGAGATAGTCCAGCCATTTGCGGCCCTGGTTATAATAACGGTTGGTAAAATCGGGGTCGTCCACTTTTTCCCGAATTTCATACAAGCCCCAATATTCGCCGTTTAAATAAATGACACAGGAGCGATTGGTACGTTCGTCCATTTCCATATTGGCCCGCTGAGATAGCGTATGCACGTAAGCGTCCCGGATGTGAGCCCCACCATTTTCAAAGGAAACATTGTCATTGGCTGCTGCTTTGAGGATGAGCCGCTGATAACGGTTTCTGTCTTTTCTTGGAAAAATTTTATGGTCGAGAGAGCTTGTGTAGCCCATTTGGTCACGGGTGATCCAGTCTATGCCTCGCTGGCCGTAGAACCATGAATCATTGCCGTGTTTGTTGTACTCGCCATATGCTTCATCTTTCAATTCTCCATCTTCAAAATATTCAAACGAGCCGCGCGGTTCAAAAGGGGTGCCGTTTGGTGTAGTTTGAATTCCGCCTAACAAATCCGCCAGATCGGTTCCTGCGACGGATAGGACCACCACCGAATGCGTTTCATCAATGAAATATGTATTCGCCTCCGTAAAACTCGGCAGCACAGTCTGGTCGTTGCTGTAGGCCTGGGCTTTTACTACAGTCGTTTGATCGACCATGATCGGATTGGTGTATAAAGGGGAGAAACTTGTTGGTTCCGATCCATCTAAAGTGTAGCGGATTTCAGCTCCCTGCGCTGCGCTGATCTGGATGGTGATGCTGCCATCATAAAATCCTGCTTCAGAAGAAAACACTGGCTTTTCTTCATACCTGACAAATGAATTTGCGTTTGGATCGCCAGGAGTTGGATCGGTAAAAATCCCCCATTCGGGGCCGCCATCTATCGTTCGGCCTGTACTATGGTTCATTTGATTTGGAGACGTGATCTGTAGGGCATCCACCAGGTTTTGGTTTTGGTCGGAAAGGATTACGTACTCTTGCTTTGTTTGGGTCAATTTGAAGCCGGCATGGATGAAACTTCCATTCACTTCGTCTCTATCTGAGCAATAAATCAGGAGATGCTCTCCCGGACCAATCGAAATGCCAGCGGGAAATTCCCATTTGTCCGGATTGTTGATGTTGTCGCTTAAAAAATAACCGCTTAAATCGATGGTTTGTCCACCTACATTGTACAGCTCGACCCAATCTTCATTTTCAAGATAATTGTCAAGATGATCGTCCATGTTGGCGGCTGAATATTCATTGATGATCACTTGGGCAGGAAGGATCAGGGAAATGGAAATTAGCAGGGATGTTAAGTAAAATTTCACTTGCATGAATATTTTGGATTGTTTGAAAGTTGAATGAAGTATGGTTTTGCCGGAATGCTTACTTCAGTAATGTGTGTCGCGTTGCTAAAGTCGGGAATGATTTCACAAATAAATATCATTTGGTGTACAAACTTCCTAAATACTGATTCGCATCTACCATTTATGGCGGGCAGTTAGCGAATCAATGTGGTATGGCCTTTATAGTTATTGGATATCCCATCCACAAAGTCAACCTCCAGGTACCAGGCGTAAACACCGGCCGGCATATCTTCGCCTTTGAAAGTACCATCCCAGCCGATACTTAAATCATTGATCATAAAATTATTGGCCTCAAACAAAAGCTCCCCCCAGCGGTCAAATACCTGGAAAGACCTGATTTGTGCCACCATTTCTGACTTGCCGTGAACGTGCAAGGCATTGTTTTCAACTGCTCCCTGGTTGTCTGGCGTAAATCCGGTCGGAACCGTGATTTCCCGATCCGTGGTAATGAATATATTGATCAGGTCTTCTTCCACGCAGCCCGTGGGACTGGTCACTGTTAGAGTCGCAGTTGTGGAACTGAATGCTTCAAAAATGGTCACCCGCCAATCGGGATGCAACGGCTCCATGTTTGGATTGGTTGAACTCCATTCGTAGGTGTAATTACTCCAAAGGCTATCAGGAACATTGTTCAAAACAGCTCCGATATAAGCTGAATCTCCATATGCAACGATTCGATCTTCTCCCAACTCAACTGTAAAAGGTGCCGGTTCATCAATTGGAACGTCAGGAATGAGTGTGCCACAGCCGTTGGTGTCCAAGACCGCAACTTCATAGATATCGACGGGCAATGCAAGGAAATTCGGATTTCCAGTAAAACCCAATCCATTCAATTGATAAGTATAAGGAGGCGTCCCGCCAAATGCATCAATGCTGATCATCCCGTCCTGATCACCCGGACAAGAAACATTGCTTGTTGTGAAAAATGCATCCAAAGGTTCCGCTGGCTCATTGATCGTTAGTGTGGAATTGAAAGAGCAGCCGTCGCTGTCTTCTATGTCCAGCTCATAATTACCTGCACCAGCATTTTGAATAGTAGCTGTACTGGCTGAAAATCCGTTCGGTCCGCTCCAACTAAAAGTGTAGTCGCCTGAGCCTCCCGAAGGTATCACGCTAATGCCGCCAGTGCTTTCACCAAAACATGATACATCTTCTATTGAAAATTCAATGCTGATGGCTTCGTTCTCATTAATGGTTTCTGTGAGAGTCGCAGTGCAGTCATTTGCGTCTGATACAGTAACCTCATAAATGCCTGGAGCTAAATCAGTTGCATTTTGTGTGGTTTGTCCATCACTCCAGATGAATTGATACGGAGTCGCCCCTCCTTCCACCGATAGTTCGATAAAGCCTTCCGTACTGTTACAGGCCGCATTATTGGTAACTGCCGTAAGTATCAGGCTGGTCTGCTCAAAAATCTCGGTACACTCTGTCAGAATACAATTGTTGGCATCCGTAATTTCAAGACAGTAGTTGCCGGCCAGTATATTTTGGAGGTCGGGTGTGGTCGTCCCATTGTCCCATTGATAGGAGTAGGGAGGAGTACCCCCAACAACCAAAGACTGAATGGAACCAGAGGCATCACCAAAGCAAAGTGCATCAATTCCTGTCAGACTGATTTCCAGGACGGGCGGTGATTCAACGACAGCTGAATCTAAAGTGGTACAGCCTGCTGGATCGGTGACTGTCACGTAATAAGTGCCTGCGTTCAGGTTAAAAACATCGGGGTCTGAATCGCCATTGCTCCAGTCATAAATAAATTGACCCGTACCGCCAGATACCGAAACCGATGCGGTCCCATCATTTGCGCCGAAACAGCTGACAGCTGTGTTGGTGACATCGGTCGTAATATTTGAAGGTGCATTAATGACTACTTCGGTCAGTTGAATACATCCAGCGGCATCGGTAACGGCAACGGTATACGACCCAATTGGTAAATTATTGACTGTCGAAGAGGTGGAGAAATTGGCATTGGCATCCCATTGAATGAAATAGGGGGCAGTTCCGCCTTCGATCTGAAGGAAGATGGAGCCATTGGTACCACCACTGCAATCAACTGGAGTGACACTTGGGGTTACGATTATATCTGTAGGTTGAGTGATGAAAAAGTTAAAATTGTCCGTGCAATTGTTTGCGTCCGTGACGAATACAAAATGCGAACCCGGTAAAAAATTAGTAGCGGTGTCCTGCATTTGGCCATTGCTCCAATTGACCACATAGGGTGGGGTGCCGCCAAATATTTCAACAGTGGCCGACCCGTCACCAGCACCAAAACAGCTGACTTCATTTAATATTTCCTCCACCGCGAATAAACTGTCCGGCTCATTGATGGTCACCAGGATTGAATTTAGACAGCCCCAACTATCAATTACGCCAATTTCATATTCTCCTCCTGACAGACTCGTGAATACACTATTGGGGCCAGTGTTTGTACCGTCAATGCTGTAATCATAGTCACCTGCGCCCCCAGTGGCTAAAGCACTGATCAATCCATTGGTTTCACCGAAGCAAGTAATGTCATTGATGTTTTCGATGGTCAAGGTGGGAGCAGCACAGCTGGGGGTGATGCAGGAGGTACTGCCCGTTTCACCGTCACATGGACCAACTCCCACTACTTCGATGGTTACTTCCTCGCTGAAGCCAAGTCCGTCGACCAAATGCCCCAAAGCGCCGTTGTTTGGCGGGCCAAAAATACCACCGTTGATACTGACCAGGTATTCAGTTGCGCCGAACACTTCCTCCCACGCAAACTCGATACTGTTGTCGGTGACTGAAATGCAGTTCACTACAGGTGCAGCAAGGTCTTCCAACACTTCAATGGTAATGGTGTCATAAACTTCGCATCCATAGGTGTCAGAAGCTGTCAATACATAAGTCGTTGTTTCTGAAGGAGAAGCAAAGGGGTCAGGACAATTGGCACAACTTAGACCTTCTACTGGCTGCCAGCTGTATGATAGTTTGTAAATAGGCTCAAAAGTGATGCTCCAGTCGAGAATGTCGCCTTCAAACCCATCAGAGTCGTCGATCACGAGCAACTGCCATGTCCCATTGGTTGGATAATCTCCGTCCCACAAATCTTCCCAGGTTCCGTCGATCACGAAATCACCCGTGAAGTTGGTAGATTCACCCCCGGCGCAATCATATCCCAAAGGAACAACATCCGTGAAAAGCGTCGTCGCCAGCGGCGTAAAACAGGTGTTCGGATAATCATCACAATCCTGACCGTGATCGGTACTCAATTCAATAAACTGCCCGCCAGGTGAAATCAGAAAAATATCCAGATCATCTGCAAACATATGTTCAATATTGATACAAACAGATTGGATGACTCCGGGGCCGAGCGTCACCGGTTGGATGCCCGCCACCTCAATGGGCGAATAAACAGGTTCTGTATCATCTACAAAATAATCGATGGTATTGGTGAAAGTGACTGGCGGGGGCAAAGGCATGGGCAAGGTTCCATCCAAAGCAACCGAATCTCCTGCGCAGATGCTGAGGTTTGGTCCGAGTGTCGGAGGAACTATTTCATTGTCCCTGATGAACATCCAAAATGTATCGCGATTACAAATGTCCCGCTGAATGTCAATACCAATGCTTTCCAACCCTTCATCTATTCCATCGAAAAATGGAATGATCGGGATTGTCAGTGAACTTTCACCCATTGGGATGAACAGGTTGTCTGGAATAAATTCATAATCGGTACCATTAATTGCATCCCCGATGATGTTGTAATCGAGGAATACGTCCTGTTCCGCCTCTAAAGGAAGCGAAAAGGTAAAAGACCCGTTGGAGCAACCTTCTGCAATGGCTCCATCCAGACTGACCGTCGCGGCTTCTACTTCAATGGTACCGGTACCAAAACTCTTGGCTTCCAAAAACACGCCTGAATCGTACAGGTTATCGAAAGCATCAGCAATCGTCAATTTTATAGTGTACGTTTCGCAAGGGATGACCACTGCTTCAGCCGTCAGCACTGTAGTGTATCCGTTATAAACCGGTTGGATATCGAAACCGTCGTTGTTGACATAGAACTGCGAAAAGTCAAGGGACCCGGCGGGAGGGGTACAGTTGGCAAGCTGCCCGTCCGAACCGACTTCGCCCGAGTTTACATTGTTGATAGCTACGGGTAAATCCGTACCCGGAATGAGGGCAATATTTTCCCCATTGTTCTGAAAGGTCCCGTTGATACCCGGTCCTGAGATGAAAAAACCAAAAACATCATTGTACTGACTACAGGTAAAATCGGGGTACTCCTCAGAGGCAAAAACATATCGAAACCGGAGCGTGTCAGCAAACGGCTGAAAGGTGATCGTAAACTTTGCCACATCTTCGGTGACAGCGTTAGCGATGGCATTAAGATCAGGGTCGTTGACATTACTGGCCATGTCGTTGCTGGAAAAAGTGCTGCCGAAGCAATCGGCCCCGTACGGGCCTCCAAAACAACTTTCCGAAGCAGCCCTCCCCGTCGTCAACAATATTCCCCTTTCAATGCCAATGGCACCAGCTCCATCTTTAAAGAAGCCAACCGCCCTTGGATCGCCTTCATAGCTGATGTCGAGGATGGAGACCCCATCTCCCAGGAAGACATTTGAAATCAGGTTCTCAGGAGTAAATGGAGGAGTACTTGCATCCGTTACTTCCATTTGGGCAAGTAGGCTTGTGAAACTGAGACAAGCAAGCGTAAAAACTATGGGCCGAAGGTATTTTTTCATCTATTTTTTTTCATTCTCTTCAGGTAGGTTCGGAAGTATTCCTGAACCAACTTCGCATGGATTATACGGAGTGATAAAATTAGGGTTGTTAAGATTGAATATTAAAATAAATGAATGCCAATTTTTGTTTTTGGAAGATGAAATACACAAGCACTGTCAACTACTTTCCATAGTATTTCCGGTGCCGTCCCTCAATTCGTTTCGTTTATCTAAAAAAAGAATGCTTCCGTCAACCTTCATTTAACTTCGCCATTTTTAATTACCTGACTGTTTTCATTTTTATTGTCACCTTTGAACAAGATTGGCATTCCGCTTTTTAAGATTGGATAACAATTGTTCTCAACCATAGTGACAAAAAATTATTAACCATTTTAAGTTTTAAAATATTCCGTTCATGAACCAGTTTTTCAAATCCGTTTTTGCTTCTTGTATAGGTGTGTTTTTCGCACTGATAGCCATATCAGCACTCGGTTTTTTTATTTTGATGGGTGTTGCCAGTACCGGCGGAGAGCAGCAGGTAAGTGTGAGCAAAGGGTCAGTCCTCCATATCAAGTTGGATCAGCAAATCCCTGAGCAGACCAACAATACTGAAATGAACCCTTTTGACTTCAACAGCCAGGATATTCTTGGTTTGAATGACATCGTTGAATCACTGGAGCAGGCCGCAGAAGATGAAAAAATTGAGGGTATCCTCCTCGATCTTGGTTATGGAGTGGCGGCAGGCATGGCTTCGGCCGCAACGCTCAGACAGGCTTTGCTCAAGTTTAAAGAGAGCGACAAATTCATTCATGCCTACTCAAAAAACTACAGCCAAAGTACCTATTACCTCGCTTCAACTGCCGATAAAATATACCTCAGTCCTCTAGGTGGAGTTGACCTGCATGGTTTTGCGGCGACTGTCCCTTTCTACAAAACCATGTTGGATAAGATTGGTGTCAAGATGCAGGTGTTCTATGCTGGTGATTTCAAAAGCGCAACGGAGCCTTACCGCCGTACGGAAATGAGCGATCAGAACCGCTTGCAACTTCGCGAATTCCTCGATCCACTCTACGATAATTTTTTAACAGAAATAGGTGACTCAAGAAACAAATCTGTTGCAGAGCTAAAAGCAATGGCCAACAAACTTCAGCTCAGTATGGCCGATGATGCTCTGGCGCTGGGCATGGTGGATGAGTTGGGCTATATCGATAATGTGCTGGTCAATATCCGGGAAGAGATAGGGCAGGATGAAGATACAAAAGTGAAGACAGTTTCTTTGAACGATTATTCCAAGAGTTACACCAATAAGGTCAATTTTAAAATAAAAGACAAAGTAGCAGTCATCTATGCAGAAGGTGCCATCTTTCAGGATCAGGGCGAACGGGGAACAATCGTGGACAATGATTACGTAAAGATTATCCGCAAACTCAGAAATGACGATAAGGTAAAAGCCATTGTTCTCAGGGTCAATTCTCCAGGGGGCAGTGCCATCGCTTCTGAAAATATCTGGCGTGAATTTAATCTGGCCAGGGATGCCGGGAAGCCAGTGGTGGTTTCCATGGGGGATTATGCCGCTTCTGGTGGTTATTACATAGCCTGCATGGCCGATAAAATCATTGCCGAGCCTAATACCCTGACTGGTTCCATCGGCGTGTTCAGTATGATTCCTAACATCGGTGAACTGTATAACGACAAACTGGGGATTAATTTTGATACCGTACTCACTGCTGACTATTCAGTTGGCCTGAATACTATTTTTGACATGGATGATTTTGAAAAAGCTCATTGGCAAAAGAGTACCGACCGCATGTACGACATATTCCTCAAACGGGTAGCAGATGGCCGGAACATGACCAAAGACGAAGTTCACGAAGTTGCCCAGGGCAGGGTATGGATCGGCCCAAAAGCCAAGGAGCTTGGCCTGGTGGATGAAATCGGTTCCATCGATGATGCGATCGCAGCAGCAGCTGATTTAGCGGAGCTGGACGATTACCGGACAACCGAATACCCCAAGCAACCCGACCCAATGCAGGAGTTCATCAATGAATTGACCGGACAAAAAGATGATGATGCTATCCGAGGTAAAATATTACAAAAAGAACTTGGTGATCATTATAAACTGTATCAGCACATCAAGCAGATGATCACTACAAAAGGAGTTCAGGCAAGGCTGCCATTTATGATTGATATCAACTGATAAAACCTCTTTGGTAAAAGATGGTACGCCGAGGGGCATGGGACTGATAGCACCAGTCCCATGTCCCTCGCTTGATTTTTGGTAATTGAGTCAATTTACTGCTTCACCAACTTCACCACCTCATGGACTCTTTCATCCATAAAACGAACAAAATAAATACCCGCAGGAAAGGCATGCAAGGATAGAAGCCCCGTGTAACCACTGTTCAAACGTGTCAATTTCTTATACATTACCGGCTGACCTTGTGAGTTGAGTATTTGTATTTGCAAATAGGGTAGGGTGCTTGCCTGACCTTCTGTCTCTATTTTGAAAACACCGTTGTTCGAAGGGTTGGGGAAAATGGATAAGTTGTATCGCTGAATCTCCTGTTGGTTGGAAACTAAAGTGGAAATAACGACGAGGGTCGACGTTTCACAGAAAAGTGAATCTTGAACTATAACGGTATATTCCCCGGCAGTCAGCCCTTCAAAGATGGGAGAATCCTGAAAAGTTTGTCCTGCGTCAATACTGTACCTGAAAGGAGCATTTCCAGAAAGTGGAGAAACCAGTATCGTCCCATCATTGGCATTTGAAGTGCTTTCGTTCGAAAAGCTGATATCTATCGAAAGAATTTCGCATTCAACCACACAAAAGGGGTGGAGTTCAGCAAAACCAAAATTCGGGTTAATCAGTGAGGCCAATTCGCTTCCGTTCATCGCTTTGATCACATAGTCTCCTGCTCCCGAACTGGACTGAAGGCCATCACCAGAACTATCCATGATGAGCAATTCGTAACACGCTCCTTCTTCCAGACACCAATCTTCCGTATACGTCGTAAATGAGCTACTGTAAGGTCCACCTGTGTAAAAAACGTTGCCCTGGTCATCCGTTAATTGCCAGGTTGTTTCTGTTGGTGCGTGATCAGTCGTTAATTCAAAAAATACCTGGGTGCCATCGACGACGACCTGGAAATTCCTTTTAAGGGTATCGTTGATAAGTAATTCATCCGTCATTCCGTTGGGCAAAGATGAAAATACTTCCAAGTGATTGACGCCAGATGAAAGTCCGGAAAGTGTGGTTGTAGCAAACACACTGTTTTCGGGTAACAGAAAGGTATTATAGTCAAAGCTATTGATTGTTCCCCCGTTGATCCTATAATTGATCTGGAGGCTGGTAATGTTTTCTGTTCCAAAATTGGTAACGGCAAATGCCACTTCCACAGTAGAATCACAGACTGTTTCGGCTAATCCCAATGTGCCCGTTATGCCAGTATCGAACCTCGGTAATTTCCGGACGAAATTGCGGAGCGTATCGTTTCGGACAAACTGGTCATTTGGAAGGATGGAAAAAACCTGTATTTCATAAGATCGCACGGCCGACATATCTACCGTGGTGTTGAATGTGTGTTCATAATTGGCACCGGGCAGAAACGTATCAATGGACGCTGGCTCGATCATCTCCTGATTATTCTCAAAAATGTAACCGACTGAAAAATCAAAAACGGTATCAAACCCTAAATTGACAAACTCGACGCTTATGAATTCACTGTCCGTCAAATCGGGGGACTCCAAAGGAGCGACAAGTCCAGTAACTGCGAGGTCAAGGGAATCTCTCCGCAAATCATAATTTACAATTTTGGTTCCCCACGAACCATTTTCCAGCACATACTCATGGGTAAACCAAAAGGAATCATCAATCGGGTCAACGCTCATGCAGGCATAATCACCGTACCTGAAGGATTGGGTAAAAGCAGACTGCCCCTCGGCAAATTCGAATTCATCTACCGTCATTTCTCCCAAAAGGTCACTGGCAAGTCGACCTGTATAGCGCAGTGAGGCAAACTTGGTACTGCTGGAAACAGCATAGCCCAGCCCCATGTGTCCCTGTGAATTAAGGGAAATCGACGGGATGAACCGGTGCAGGCCATCCGTGGGGGCAAAAGTTCCTTCCTGGTATAATTCCCAACTACCATTGAATGCATCTCTCCTTATTTCCATCCAACGGATCCCAGCTATATTATTTCCTGTATCGACAGTGAAAGCCATTGCAAATGCTTCGTGTGTGCCATAATCATAGTAGCTCACCTTGTTCATAACCACCGATACGATTCCGTCCAAACCAGTAGCTCCCGGTTGGGGAATGCATTCATCAAAACCCGAATTGTTTCCTATCGAGCAGGGTTGGCTGTCAAATGAAGCTGTATTGACCGGCTGCATTTCCAGTGTGGAATTAGCTGGGTTGTCCCAGTCAATGGACATGGTCCAGATTTCGACTTGGTCTTGATTGATGTTGCCCCAGGCGTCGTCATGAATGCGTACAAAACAAGGCTTCGCATTGGCGGCAGTGGGTTCCGTACCACTCCAGCCGATCGGGGTGACCGTAGGCAGCCCACCATCAGGAATATTTGGAATGTTCAAGGATTGGATGGCCACCACCGGCTGACCGGCCAGCAACTCTCCACGATTAATGGCAAACACGGGACTGCTGTCACCAATAACAGCATTGACACTTAGGATGTAGGCCTCCGGCCAAATGCCATATTTAGGGTAATCCGTAAAACCCAAGGGCAAATAGGTATAGACGAACCAACTGCCCATCGGATCGTTTGTTTCCGACACCCCGTATAAGACCTGATCTATATTGGCCAGGTCGGATATAAACCAACGGTCAGCATCCACATCATAGTGGATAATTGGGTCACTGAAAGATGAATAACCGATTTCATTCCAAATGGTATTCGCAGTGATGGGAACCGTCAAGGCATTGCCGGCTTTGTCAAATATTTGAAAAAAAGAAGCGTTGACCATTTGGATATAATGATCCGCTGAAACGTCCCCGTTGGGATCCGGCACACCGACCAGAGAGGTTGTCTGGTCAATTCCTTCAATCACTAAGTTTGGGAGAACTGGAAATGCACCAGTGCCGGCAAAATCTTTTTGCCGCACCTGATCTTCACCCTTTGGCAATGCATGTGGGTTTAATTTGTTATTCCCCTCATAACCCATGAAATTAGGTGGAAAATTGACGTCCGGTATATTTTCTTTTTTTGTTTTTCTTTTAGCTATTAAAGTTGGGGCAGCAGTTGCAAGGTCCCGGAGCGGACTGGTTTTTCCCATTAAATAAGCGTGGGTTAGCGTGGCGCCTTTTATTTTATTTTTTACCTGAGCATTTAAATTATTATTTAAAAAAATAAATACAAATGATATCAAAGTAAATAAACGAACAAAGGTTTTTATTTTAAAAAATTGATTGGTCATCAAAATATTTTTTTGATTGAATGATACAGCCATTTAATTGTTTTTTGAAATATTTTTTTTAGCTAAAAACCTTAAATTATTGGTGTTTTGACAAAGTTGACTTTGTGTTTTGAGTAAATAATGGTAGCTGGATTGAACAAAATAAAAAGGTGAATTTAGGATAAAAATTAATAGTCGATAAGCCAGAGGTAAGAAGCAAATTGTTTTTTGTTAATTAAAATAATAATTGAAATATGTGAGACAAAAATAAAGAGCGCTAAAAATGACACTTTTATTTGGGCAAATGTTTGATTTCCAAGTCTTAAAAATCTTTTTCAGGCAAAGGAAAAGTGTCATTTTTTTTGACCACCTGCTTACTTGAGCCATCGCTCAAATGACATTTTTGGCCAACCGCTTTTACCGAAAACAGAGTTCGGAAATCCGTACGCAACTTATTTCTTGAAAAAACGCAACCAATAAGATTTTTCTTTTCCCTTAAATATTCGGCTACTTTTTCTGTTTGGTTTTTTGATGATCACAGATTTTGCAAAACAGATAGTGATTATTTTCCAGCAGACAAATAATCGAGCGTCAGTTTTGTCATGGCTTTAATGCCATTTTTGAACCCACTTTCATCAATGTAAAAATCAGGGGTGTGGTGGGGGGCGGCATTGGCGGCATCAACATCTGAGGGGCGACCTCCCAAAAAGAAAAAGAAACTGGGTACTCGTTGAGCATAAAAGGAAAAATCCTCTGCGCCCGTACTTGGACGCTGGACAAAAACATTGTCCTCGCCGATGGCGCTGAATAATGATGGCAGCATTTTCCTTGTCAGTTCCGGGTCGTTGTGGGTGACCGGTACGCCCCGTTTGATGATGACCTCGGCGGTGGCACCTTGTGATTCAGCAATCAGCGTAGCCGTTTTTTCAATCCGGCGGTGGATATCGTCCTGCATGTCGGAGTCGAGCGTTCGGATGGTACCGACCATGTATGCTTCTTCGGGAATGATATTGTTCCGCACCCCTGCGTCGATTTTTCCGACGGTAATTACGGCGGCCTCTTTGGTCAATTCCGTTTGCCGACTGATGATGGATTGGAGCCCTAAAATAATATGAGCTGAAGTGACAATCGGATCGACGCCGGCCCACGGGCGCGAGCCATGAGATTGTTTGCCTTTCACCTTTATTTCAAATCGATCGGCCGCGGCCAGCAAGCCGCCCGGCTTGTAACTGATCTTACCAACTTCCAGCCCGGAACTGATGTGAAGGCCAAAGGTCACTTCCGGTTTTGGATCATCAAAAAGGCCTTCTTTGAGCATGAGCTTTGCACCACCTTCCTCACCTGGAGGGGCACCCTCTTCTGCTGGTTGAAAAATGAACATCACCGTGCCGGTCAACTCATTTTTCATGTTGGTCAAGACCTCCGCAACGCCCATCAAAATAGCGACATGGGTATCGTGGCCACAGGCATGCATAATGCCCACCTCCTTGCCCAGAAAAGTCGTGGTCTCTTTAGAAGCAAACGGAACATCGACCCTTTCTCTTACTGGCAAAGCATCCATATCTGCCCGGAGTGCTACGACTGGTCCGGGATGGCCGCCCTTTAAAATGCCCAGTACACCGGTATGAGCAATGTCGGTCCTGACTTCCAGCCCAAGGCCTTCCAGGTGGGCCGTGATTTTTTCTGCTGTTTTGAATTCCCGGTTGGAAAGTTCCGGGAATTGGTGGAAGTGCCGCCGCCATTCAATCACTTTTGGTTCAATTTCAGTGGCTATCTTGTCCAGGTCGATTTGTGGCTGCGCCAGGAGTAGGGGGGCCACTAAGATTAATGCGAGCTTGATTGTTAGATGTTTTTTCATGCTAAAATTTTTATTTCTTCGGAAAAAGGAAATCTGTCAAACACTTGAATTAGGAGAGGTTGAAAGCTTTGAATTTGGTCGGATGAAGGGCAGAGAAAAGTGTTCGACAAATGAAATTTGGCGGGTAAAAATCCAAAAAAGTAGTTTTTTTAAAAAATAATATTACACATTGGTTTTATTTAAGCGCCTTTCTTTACTTTGCGCCAGTTCATTTTACCTGCCTAATTTCCAAATAATTCCGCTTAATTTTCAAAACAATTGATGCTTCAAGTCTTTGGCAAATTGCTAAAGACCAAACCAATCATTTCTATGCAAAAATCAATCGCTATACTTTGTGCGGGAGGACCTGCTCCCGGCATCAACACGGTCATCAGCACTATCGCCAAAGTCTTTCTAAAAGACGGTTACAGAATCATCGGTATCCATGAGGGCTACCGGGATTTATTTAATGGAAAGGCAGAAACAGTCAATATAGATTTTCACTATGCCGATCGTATTTTTCCAAGGGGTGGTTCGACCCTTCGTATGAGCCGTTACAAGCCAAAGGATGATGAATTCAAGGCGGATTTCTTTATCAATAATAATGTGAAACTGTTGGTGACCATCGGCGGGGACGATACCGCCTCGACCAGCAACCGTTTGACCAAGTTTTTGGAAAAAAGTAATATTAAGATCCAGAATATCCATGTGCCAAAAACAATTGATAATGATCTGCCCTTGCCTGACATGATGCCAACCTTTGGTTTCAATTCAGCCAAAAACGAAGGAGTGCATATCGGCAATACGATCTATGAAGATTCCCGCACGAGCAGTACCTGGTTTGTCATTTCATCGATGGGCCGTTCTGCGGGGCACCTGGCCTTTGAAATTGGGGCGAGTTGTCACTTTCCTATCATTATCATCCCGGAAATGTTCAATAAGACGAAAGTGACCCTGGAGAAGATTGTCAACCTGATTATTTCATCGATGATCAAAAGAAAAATCAATAGGGTAGACCACGGGGTTGCAATTGTGAGCGAAGGCGTCTTCCACATCCTGGACAATGAGGAATTGCGCAATTCAGGTATCAACTTTACCTACGATGCGCATGGTCATCCAGAACTTGGGAATGTGAGCAAAGCACACATTATCAATGTTTTGGTACAAAGAAAGCTCAAATCAATGGGCATCAATATCAAAAGCCGCCCAGTGGAAATGGGGTATGAACTGCGTTGTTGCAGACCGGTGGCTTACGATCTTACCCTTTGCACCATATTAGGGATGGGGGTCAAGACTCTCTTTGAACAAGGTGACAAGGGCTGCATCGTCAGCACTACCAGGGATGCGGAAATCAAACCGCTTTTCCTGAAGGATATTGAGGACGAAACCGGAAAAATCCCACCAAGACTGGTAAATACGGAGACCCAGTTTGCCCGGCTGGTGTTGGGTGATTTACATGTGCTGAACCCCGGGGATTATGATGCAGCTAAGAAATATGTAGCCATTCCAGAGGAGCTTGATTTTTACCGGATCTTAGAATGGGAATATGATCCGAAAGCCACACTCAGGGGATAAGATATGGACTAACGGCTAGAGGAATTCAAGATGAACGGTTTTGATTTCTTTAATCGTATTTCTGTAAAAAAGAAGCGGCTTGTTGAATGCAACAAGCCGCTTATCTATTTTATAAAATCTATTTGTTTTATTGCTATCAACGACGGTCTCTGCCACCACCGTAGCGTCCGTTACCACGTCCGCCACCGCCTCTGCGATCACCTCCACCGCGGCCACCTCTACGGTCACCACCACGGCCACCTCCACGACGTTCTTCACCGGTGTAATCATCAGGCAGGTAGGTACCGTCCGCCATTGGCATCAGGGCTTTGCGGGATAAGCGCAACTTGCCTGTTTTCGGATCAACTCCGATGAGCTTTACTTTCACCGGATCACCTTCTGAAAATTCGTCTTCTACATTCTCAATGCGAGAGTGCGACATTTCAGTTACGTGCAGTAAACCGCTTTTGCCACGGAAATCCACGAATACACCGTAAGGCATTACCGTTTTCACTACTGCATCATAGACATCACCAACAGATGGAGTGAAAGTAATTTCATTGATACGGGCAACTGCGGCGTCGATACTTTCTTTGTCGGGGCTGGCAATGTTAACGATACCCTGGTCTCCGACTTCTTCCACATTAATGGTGGTGTTGGTAGAGCTTTGAATTTCCTGGATGACTTTACCACCAGGGCCGATAACTGCACCGATGTAGCTTTTGTCAATTCGGATTTCAACGATTCTCGGTGCGTGTGGCTTGTAGTCCTCACGTGGAGCAGCAAGTTCCTTCTCCATTTCACCTAAAATGTGTAAGCGGCCGTCACGTGCCTGCATCAATGCCTGTTCAAGTAGCTCGTAGGATAACCCATCAATTTTGATGTCCATCTGGCAAGCACAAATACCATTTTTGGTTCCGGTCACTTTAAAGTCCATATCACCTAAGGCATCTTCATCGCCAAGTATATCACTGAGAATGGCAGCTTTCCCATCTTCAGCGATCATACCCATTGCAATTCCGGAAACTGGTGATTTGATGGCAACTCCACCGTCCATTAATGAAAGTGTGCCTGCACAAACCGTGGCCATGGAAGAGGAGCCGTTGGATTCAAGAATGTCGGAAACCAATCGTACCGTATACGGAAAATCTTCAGGCATTACCTGGCGCAGGGAACGAGCGGCAAGGTTGGCGTGGCCGATTTCACGGCGACCGGGAGCCCGCAGCGGCTTCGTTTCACCTACCGAAAAGGCAGGGAAATTATAATGTAGAATGAAGTTGTCATAATGCTGATCGAGGGCAGTATCAATCATCATTTGGTCGAGCTTGGTTCCCAGCGTCAACGTAGTCAGTGCCTGCGTTTCACCCCGGGTGAAGATCGCAGAACCATGAGGAGAAGGCAGATAGTCTACCTCGCACCAGATTGGTCTGATTTCGTCATATTTGCGGCCATCCAAACGGACTTGGTCGTCCAAGACCATTGAGCGGATGACTTTCTTTTTTAGCTTGCCAATGTATTCTGACACCAGTTTTCCTTTTTCCTCCATGTACTCTTCCCCTTTTTCTTCGGTGAATTTTTCAACGACTTCATTGGCGATTTCTTCAAATTTGTCTTTGCGGTCGTGTTTTGCCAAAAAGCCTTTGGCTACTTCGTAAATTTTATCTTTTGCCAATTCAGCGACTCGCTTTTCAATTTCTTCATCCTCTACCGGCGGCTCTACGTCTCGCTGCGTCAATGCTTTGCCTCCCAAGGCGTTTGCCAGATCAAGTTGTGCCTGACATTGAACCTTGATCGCTTCGTGGGCAGTACGGATAGCAGCAACCAGATCCTGCTCGCTGCATTCTTTGGCCTCTCCTTCTACCATCATGATATTTTTCATGTCAGCGGCGACGATGAGATCAAGATCGGCTTCCTTGACTTTGGATTTGGGAGGGTTGATCAAATATTCACCATCGATCCTCGCAACGCGCACTTCCGAAATTGGCCCTTTCCAGGGAATATCTGAAATAACGAGCGCAGTGGAGGCAGCCAAGGCGGCGAAAGCATCCGGTAGCGTTTCTTCCTCTCCGGAAATAAGGTTAAGGATAACCTGCGTATCGTTCATGTAACCATCTGGAAAGAGGGGTCGGATGGCCCGGTCCACGAGGCGGGAGATCAACACTTCGTAATCGCTGAGTTTGGTTTCCCGACGGAAAAAGTTACCGGGAATGCGGCCGGCGCTGGCAAATTTTTCTTGGTAATCTACGGAAAGAGGAAACCAGTTTTGGCCTTCACGAGGCTCTTTAGCGGAAACAGCGGATGCGAACAACATGGTTTTGCCCATTCTTACCACTACGGAGCCGTCGGCTTGTGTGGCAAGTTTTCCTGTTTCAATTGTAACTTCTCTCCCATCGGGCAAATTGAAGGAGACAGTGGTTGGAATTTTTTTACCCATTTGTAAAAATTTGATTGTGGGCCCTCGCCTTTGCGGGGCCAGTTTTATAGTTATAGGACTCTGTGTAAACTTGTTGAGGGCAGCTAACTTTTAAGCTGCGGGGTCTTGTGAAGATTTGCCTTTCCGTATTTGATCAATAAATCGGCCTACTTTCACAAAATATCCATTGATTCCCTACACTCTAATATATGGTAAAATCAACTTATCTATCATGCATGTTCGCTAAAACAAAATTCCTATCAGAAATGAATAATTCTGGAGAGTCATCTTGGAAGAACTGAACGGATATCAAAAGGCACTTAGGTAAAAGGCATAGATACTTTTAAACACGCCTTTTGCATACGTAAAAAGAGAAGAAGTGTTCCGTAATTCAGGAACACTTCTCCAAGTGGATTTATCCACGAAGACCAAGCTTTTTGATCAGGGCGCGGTAACCCTCCAGGTCTTTCCTTTTCAAATACCTCAACAAGCGCTTTCTTTTACCAACCATAATCAGCAAAGAGCGACGTGTCGCATGGTCTTTTTTGTGTTGGTGCAGGTGTGAAGAAAGTTGCTTGATGCGGTAGGAAAAAAGTGCAATTTGGCCTTCGGTTGAGCCGGTGTTTTTAGCATCACCACCGTACTCGGCGAAAATCTCTTCTTTCTTTTCGTTGGGCAGATAAACAGCCATAATAAAATTTGTTGTGCGAAAATTCAAAAACCAGCAGGGCTGTAACGCTATTTAATGGTTGGCTTTTAAACAGGTTAGCAATTGATAATCAATCGTTTAGAAAGATAAAAATCATTCAGCTATCCAGCTATTCAACCATTCATATTCATTCTTCTGGTGAATTTTCAGCCGTTAGTGATTACGGAAATCAGTTACAGCGGCGCAAAGGTAAACTTTTTTGTGAGTTATGGGACTATTTATTAAAATTCCAGCGAATTTACAATGATAATATTTCCAATAGTTTACAGCCCTTTTCAGGGTGTGGGCCAGTATGGCAATTTCCTCCATGGCAGGTGGTTCGGGTTAGCTCAAATGTGCATCTTGTTTTGGCCTCTTTGGAATTTCAAACATCTTGCTTGCAACGCTAAAAACCATCCCGATTTACTAATTTTAGCCTTCACAAGGACAAACGGTAATTAATAATTCATTGGGATTTTAGAATTAAATGAACAGAACAGTGAATTTCTGTTATTTAGGGTTTTGGTTAATTTCTTTTTGCTCATTGAAGCCTGCCATTATGAACATGCGACAAACTTTACTTTTAACAATTATTGCCTTTTTGCTTCCATGGCCAAGCCCTGGCCAAATCCAGTTCTCCGAAGTAACAACTCAATCTGGTTTAGCATTTACAGGAAAAAACTATGGCGCTTCCACAGTCGATTATAATCAAGATGGGTGGGAGGATATCTTTGCGATCAGCCACGATCAGCCATGCCGGCTGTACCACAATAACGGGAATGGATCTTTCACGGATGTCGCTCCTGCGTTAGGAATAGATTATGTCGGAACTCCAAACGCTGCCGGTTGGGCAGATATCAACAATGATGGTTTCCTTGATTTGCTGATTGCCAACCGGAATGAGAACAATGTTTTGTACCTGGGGAAAGAGGACGGCACTTTTGTCGACCATACTTTTTTATCGGGTTTGCTACTGGGTGGAAAAGTAAGGGCATTGCTTTTTTCCGACGTAAATCTTGATGGGTTAATTGATATTTATTTAGCGCGCATCAATCGGGAAAACATTTTCTATCTGAATGTCGGCAATGGACAGTTTATCAATTTTACGAGTGCATCGGGAGCTCTTGATGATCAGATTTCAATGGGGGCCGTTTTCTTTGATTATGATAATGACGGGGACCCTGATCTTTATTTGACCCATGATGCCGACCAGCCCAATATTTTGTATCAAAATGATGGAAGTGGATTCTTTACAGATGTTTCCAAAGGCTCCGGTGCCAATATCGGCACCAACGGTATGGGAGTCGATGTGGCTGATGTTAACCAGGATGGCTGGTTGGATATCTACGTGACGAACCTATCCTACAACTCTTTATTGATCAACAACGGAGACGGAACTTTTTATGAAACCGGGCAAGCGGCAGGAGTGGGTGATCCGGGCATGGGGTGGGGATGTACTTTTGTCGATATAGACAACGATGGCTGGCAGGATATTTATGCTGCTAATGACAGTTATTTTACCCCGTTGCCCAACGTTTTGTATCAAAACCAGCAAGAACTTACATTCGAAATTATTAGTGAAAACACACCTCTGGAAAGTATGCAGCCCGGCTATGGTGTTGCTTCGCTGGATTTTGATAATGATGGTTCTATGGATATTTACCTGACCAATTATGTCGGAGAGAAGGGCAATCAAATGTTTCGCAATGATTTTACCGGAAACAACAACTGGATAAAACTAAAACTCAAAGGAACGACCAGCAATCGAAATGCCATTGGTGCAAGGGTACTTTTGGAGACTGGGGAAATAGTACTCATTGATGAAATTATGGGAACCAGTGGCTATGCAACCCAAAACAGTTTTATCCTTCACTTTGGTCTCGGGCAGAACGAACGGGTCCATAAATTGACCATACGATGGCCAAACGGATTGTTGGAGGTTTTTGAAGATTTGCCTGTTAACACTATTTATAATTTTATTGAAGGGGATGGTTCGTTCACGACATCTGTGAATGAGGAGCCATTAAATAATACTGTGGTAAATGTTTTTCCAAATCCGTTTTCCGATCAATTAAATGTTGAGTCAAGTGAAAACAAAATTTCAAGAATTTCAGTACTCAATATTTTCGGAGAATTAGTTGAAACCAGAAATGTTGAAATTCCTGCAAATAATTATCGGTTGAATATTAAAAATAAAGACTGGCCTTCCGGACTTTATTTTTTGAAATTAGAGATGGACAATCGGCAGAAAATACTACGAATAATAAAAGATTGATTTTTGCCGACACGGATAAAGTCTAAGAATTTGTCGGTCGGGAAAATGTAGTTTTATGGTGATGACCGTGCTTTTGTCAGTAGTTTCAGTTTTGATAAAATGGAAAACCTTCAACAGCAAATGAAAGAAATGTTTGAAATCGTAAAAGCAGAAAAAGAAGACATACCTGAAATCGTCAATCTGTTGAATATTACTTACCGGAGTGAAGAATCTTTCAAAGGTTGGACGTCAGAGGCACATCTTATTCAGGGGCCGATCAGGACCGACGCTGCCCTTATCGAAGAATTGATGCAACAAGAAGGTAGTATGATGCTTAAATGCATTGATGGACAAAATCGTTTAATAGGATGCGTTCATTTAAGGAACGACCAAGGGCGTTTGTATTTGGGCATGTTGTCCGTATTGCCAAATTTGCAAGGAGGAGGGATTGGTAAAAGATTTTTAAAAGCCGCTGACCAGCAGGCAAAAAAAATGAACTGCCGCTCGGTTTATATGCAGGTGGTTTCGGGAAGAAAAGAATTAACTGATTGGTACATACGGCATGGCTTCAGGTTCACCGGGGAGAAAAAGGATTTTGATGTAGACGCTAAATACGGCGTGCCTTCACAAAAACTGGAGTTCCATTATATGGAAAAATTGCTTGACTGACTAATCGGAAGCATTCAAAATTCAAGACTCACCCTTTTGTTGGATTTCCGTACCACTAAATGATCAATACTTTCAGGAAATAATATTTTGATCTAATTTTATGATGCTGTTTTAACTTGATATTTATTTAAGCTGGTGATCCTAAATAAGGAAAATAAAAAATGACACTTTATATTTTGGCAAATGCTTAGTTTCCGCAGCTTAAAATTCTTTTTAATACAAAAGAGAAGCTGTCATTTTTTTTTGAACAGTCACTTACATTATTCTTATCTCCGACAGAATAGTGAAATTCAGCCTTTTATCACTTTATTGGATGTGCCGGTATTCTGAACATTAGCTGCAAAAAAAAGTTATGGTATTTTATGCCCTCTCAATAATTACCAAAACAAAATGAACACCTTTCTACAAAGACAGCTATTCCGTTGCCCTGTTATATTTTCAACATTCAAATGACGTAATTCTACTTATTTGTAAAACCAATCAACCTAAGTTTCTTATGCACGATAACTTACGCTCCAATATCCAGAAGTACTTAGAATTGCCAGATGATGCATTTAAATATTTCGTTTCACTGCTTGAATTAAAACAACTCCGAAAAAAGGAAGTACTGCTTCGGCAAGGAGATCTGGAACATTTTGAGGCCTATATTATTGAGGGATGTATGATCGGCTACCATCTCAACGGCAAAAAGCAAAAAACCGTTCTGTACTTTATGTATGAGGACTGGTGGGTAGCAGACATCCCTGGCATGATCGCCAAAGAACCCAGTTACCTTACTTTTGAGGCAATCGAGGATACTCGCTTGCTGTTGATCTCAAGAAAGAATAAAGAAAAACTGTATGCACATTATCCAATATTTGAGCGGTTGTTCAGAAAGATGAGCATGGTGGCGCTTGGTGCTATGCAACAAAGGGTGATCGCTGCCCTGAGTCAGAAAGCCGATGAAAGATATGCTGCTTTAATTGAACAATATCCGAAGCTTGAGCAAAGAGTTCCCCAATATCTGATCGCAAGTTACCTCGGTATTTCAGCAGAGTTTTTAAGCAAGGTCAGAAGGAAGGTAAACAGGTTATGAATTTTAAAAATTGATATATAATTAATTCTTGTTTTATTGGAAATATATTGTTAAATTTGTGTTGACAAATGAGTCAATAACTGATTTATAAACGTTAATAATTGACATTTCGATAGCATTGAAAGGAATCGGTCAATAAATCCTTTTTGTTGATTGTTTTCTATTATATGGCTGTGGTAGGGCTATTTGTAAAAGCGAATGGCTCAAAAATCTAAATGCTTCGAGACACCCTTGCGATTAAGGGAATAAATTAATCCCTGCACTGTGCCGGAACCTTAAGGAAGATGAATAATTGACTCCGATCGTGACATTTATCGTATCAACGAATCATATGCCCACATTTCCATGTTCCAATTGAATAGGCTCCATTGATTATCCTTTGCCCTTTTGGTTTCGGCCTTTTTTCCCATCTTTCACAGTCCCAGCCACATATTTAAGTGTTCCAAAATCAACGTTCTGGAACTGCTTTCCAAATCTGCAATTCTTGTACTGTGCTTGGTAATCGAGTTGGTCGTTTTTATAACGTCGTCAAAACCCGGATGATCAATTGCCGCTACGGTCCAGGGATCTTCCTGACCATAAATCAAGATTAGCCTGGAACTCTCCGTCTGCAACCAATTATCAATGTCCGCCATGACAGACGGGTCAAACTCAGTAGGAATGTTGAAAGTGACCGGAGGAGCTATGTTCATTGTTAAATCTTGTAAATGGTCAGCGTCGTACGCATATGTTCCAATTTCTGTTTTGGCCTGATAAAGCCATGGAGTCCAAAATTCAACCCCATAATCTGAGAAGAAAAGAAAAATATCAAACACAGCTACGAAGTGGTTGAATAATTCTTGCACGGATGCATTTTCATTGGGAATGTCTCCACAATTTTCGGTTTCAGAGCTCCAAAATTCAAAAGCATAATCCTCCATGATTGCAAAATATACAATGCTCTCAAAGGGAAGAGAGAACTTAATATCCGTACTATAAAATTCATTTACATCATTAATATACGTTTCGAACAAAGGTGGAAAAGAATCGATCTTCATCAGCATGTTTCGTTGGTATGCCTTCATTTTTTCCCGGCACATCTCATTTCCGGCGGTCTGGTAAAATTCTAAAAAGCGCTGATCTTCTTCCTCGAACAACAAAGGTGTAACGTAGGCCACAGTGGCGTCCACATCATCTGGGAAAAATCGGCGGTGAAAAATAGCGGCATTACCACCTTTACTTGCGCCACTCGAAACCCAATTGGCTTTGTAAATGGTCTTGAATAGTTCAACAATTCGATGGTGGTCCTGTGCTGCTTGCCAGATAGTCAAATACTGCCAGTCTTTAGGAAAGGGAACTGATTCCCCAAAATAGCGGTGTTCGACGGTTAACTGGTTGATGTTTAACAGACCTGACAGCTCGCGGGTTTTATGGCTGCTCCTGGCGTAGCCCTCCGTTTCAAAAGCAACCGGTAAATTTTCGTCAATGTGCCCCAGATAGATTTTTTGTGTAAACACAGCACCGTTAGGTTGATTGTGGTCAACTGGCTGTTCGACGGTTATCTCGAACAAACGGTTGAAATGATCAACGGTGATCAACTCTATTGCACTCACACCTGCGAGTGCATTTAAACGGTCCAAAATATCTCCATTATTTGCAGGGCTGTCATCTGAATTGTTACAGGAAGTGATGGTAAAAGAGATGGCAATAATTAAAATAAGACAAAAACTTGGTAAGTTGAAACGCATGGCCTTTCTATTTGAAGTGAACTGATTAACACGAAGTTAAGCAATTGAAATTAATAGGTAACCAAACGGGATGGCTGATTTTCGTATGAAAATTGTTCAACGTTCACGCAAACCAAAAGAGATTTATCTTTAAAGGTTTTTGACCATCTGGTCTAAAGCCTCTTCCAATTTTATTTCTTTTTTCAAATAAGGCAACCAATATTTTTCTAATACTTCGTGGTAAGCACCCGAGACATCAAACTCATGCATAAACATAGAATATTCCAGCCCTTCAACCTCCTTTTCCATTGCTTCTTTTGCTACCATCCCGGCTGTATAGAACAAGATGGCGTGCCAAAGCCTGGAGTGTTTTCCTTTTTTATATTGCTTGCATTTATTGTTAATAATTGGCTGTACCTTTTCATAGACTCCGGGAAGTGTGTGTGAAGTTTCATGAAAAACCATTTCGGTACCATGGTAGTTTTGATAGTTTTTTCGATAAGAAGAAATCACTACGGAAGGGTAGGGGGTTTCGGAAGTATAAGCTCCGGCCCAGTGAGTGTAATTTCCGCATACTTCTATTCTTAACTTTTGCCAGGGAAATTCGCTATCGTAAAATTGGCTAATCTTTGACAAACAATTTTCTTCTATTTTATCAATTAAATTAATTCTTTCAGCAACCCATTTTATATTCCTATTCTTTTGTGTGTCCCATAAATATTTTTCAAAAATCGGGTGCATTTTAAACAAAGACATTTTTAAAGAATCAGGTAAATCTTTTTCTCCTAATTCGTTTAATCTTTTTACGCTCATTATTTCATAACGATAATGGTTCATCAACGAGTCGAACAATAAATTACGGTCAATCAGCTGATCTTCATAATAAGTCATGGCGAAAAAAATAGCCTCATCTTCTTTTTGTAAAATAGCATTTTTTACATGAGAACTATCTTTCAGGAAAGTAAGCAGTTTTTGTTGTTTGTCCGTTATGCCTTTCTTTCTTATGAATGCCGTTGTTTGCACCAAATAGTGGTGTAGGTTGACCAAAGAGTGTGAGTGGAATTCAAAGCGGTCTGTAGTGACTAAGATGCTGTCAGTCAATACATTATTAGCTTGATCCGAGCTGCTTTCCTGAGTTGGTGCAGCACATGAGTTGATCAACCATAGCGATGTGCAAAATAGTAGTATCCTTAGCATTTTGAATTTTAGGGGCAAATAACAGGTGTTTTTAGTAATTAAAATAGGAGAAATCGGAACTATGAAAATAATTTATGGGGAGTCTTGCCAATTAACTGCTGATAGTCAGCGATGAGATGGGATTGGTCGGTGTAGCCAGAGAGATGTGCCACATCAGTCCAGGTGTAATTTTTAAAGGCCAGATGATTTTTAATCGTTTTGGTAAAGCGTTCGACCCGGAGGATTTCTTTGGGCGTGAGTCCGATATATTTGTTGCAAAGTTTTTGCAAATACCGGTTCGAAAAACCTAATTCTTGAGAAATCAGATTAACGTTTATTTTGTCATTTTTTGCTTTAATTTTTTTTAATAAAAACAATATATGTGCATTGGGCTGTTCAAAATAATATGTTAAAATGAGTTGTTCGATATTTTTAAATATTTCCCCGGCGGATTTTTTTTTATTTTGAAAATATTGTAAATAAATATGTGCTGGTTTAAAATCAATGATAGCATTCAATGGTACAGAAAGGTTTTTTATCGCATTGGCAGGAGTACCAAGAATAGAAAATAAGACGCCCGGCTTGAAGCGGGCTATAAACGTTCTTTTTCGGTTTTTTCGATTTATTAAAAAACCAGCCGAGCGTGGACCAATAATATTTAAAGATACTTTTTCTGTATGGTTAAATTCATGAATTATTAAATGGGCGCATAAGTCTGGCAAAATGTAAACAGGGATTGAATCATTTAATTGATTATCGACCAAAAAATAATTTTCAAAAATTAAACTGCCTTGCGGTGAAGGAGCAAATTGCGTTTTCCCTTCAAAGGGGTTTGTAGAACTTTTCCAAAGTTCATGCATGGCAGTATCGTAAAGCATGAGGGGTATTTAAATCCTGTATTTAGGTTTAAGTTTTTAAATAAAAATAAACACAGGGAAACACTGTTGATCTCTGTGTTTATTTTTTTGTTTAAGAAGTAAAAGAACAGCTATTCCGACCGTAGCGAGTCTATCGGGTTTGCCAAAGCTGCTTTTATACTTTGGAAACCCACAGTAGCTAAAGCGATCATCAATGAAATGATGCCGGCCAAAGCGAAAATCCACCAACCGATATCAATGCGGTAGGAAAATCCTTGCAGCCAATTATTCATCGCATACCACGCCAGGGGTGAAGCGATAACGATAGATAGCAAAACCAGTTTTAAAATATCGGTAGACAACAGGGTAACGATTCCTCCGGTTGTTGCACCCAAGACTTTCCGGATGCCAATTTCTTTGGTCCTTTGTGTGATCATATATCCTGACAGGCCGAACAAGCCCAGGCATCCAACAAAGATGGCCAGTAAAGCAAATACAGTAGCCAGTGACCCAAATGTCCGTTCATTTTCATACTGGCGGTTGAAATAATCATCGAGGAAAAAGTAATCGAACGGGTTGCCTGGGAAAGCTTCTGTCCAGGCATTTTCTACGTGCTGTACGGTCGCTGCAATTTCATCTGTTTTTATCCGCATGGAGTAAAATTCTCCGAAATAGGGAGAACAGTAAAAGATGGCCGGATCAAGTGCTTTTTTTAAAGATACTTGGTGATAGTCATTGATCACGCCGACAATTATCGGATTCCAGCGAAATTGCGGGATTGCAACAGTCTGTCCAACAGCATCTTCTGGTTTTTCAAACCCCAACAACTTGATGGCCGATTCGGAAAGTATGACTGATGTATCCTGGTCACTCGGAAACTCTTCCGCAAACTCTCTTCCTGCTACCATTTTCATTTTGAAAACGTCGAGGAAGTCGTAATCCATGCTATTGAACCGGAGACCGACCAGTTGGGTGTCATCTGTGCCGTATTTTTTGGCCATCGCTTTATACTCGCGTTGCTTACCGGGAACTGTCACCGAGGCTGAAACTGCTTCGATTTCCGACGACTTTTTAAGCTCGTTTCTAAATACATCAATTGCTGAAGAACGTGCTTCCCGGTCGCGGGGAGAGATGCCGGGCCGCTCCACGACCAGTACCTGGTCGATGTTCATTCCGATATCTTTGTTCAGCATATAACTGAGCTGCTGGTAGATGACAATGGTACCAGCAATCAAAATCACGGAGGCCATGAACTGAACAACAACCAACCCTTTTCTCAGCATGGATCCACCGGCGGTGTTTTTCAAACTTCCTTTCAATACAGATACCGGTCTGAAACCCGAGAGTACCAAGGCTGGATAAAAACCCGACAGCAAAGTACCTCCGATCCAGAGCAACAACAGCAAACCCAGGAACCAGGGCTGGGTCAAATGGGATGCATCAAAACTTACACCGGCCAATTCATTGAAATATGGAATGGCGGTCAGAGTTAACACCCAGGCGATGAGCGCTGAAATCAGGTTGACCAATCCCGCTTCTGCTAAAAATTGACTGATCAATTGCCTTTTTTCTGCACCAACTACTTTTCGGACCCCAACTTCCCGTGCCCGTTCAATGGCCCTTGCAGTGGACAGGTTCACGTAATTGATCCACGCAATGACGATCACGAACAGGCCGATTAGCCCCATAAAGAATACAATGTTGGCGTCGCCGTTCGGTTCGGGCTCTTCTGCCAGGTCCGAAGTTAGGTGGATGTCGCGCAGTGGCTGGAGTTTTAAAATATCCTTCCTGTTTTGTTCGGCTAATTCAGGGCTGTATTGATTGACCACTGAAGGAAATTTGGCTTCCAACGAAGCTACATCAGTTCCTTCCCGCAGTTTAAGAAAGGTGTACATATCCTTGCGCTGCCAACTTTCATTATAGCGTTGTGGGGCACGTTCAAACCTGCTGTACAAAGTGGTATAAGAAAACAAGACATCGAATTTCAAGTGAGTATTGTCCGGCAAGTCTTTGAAAACACCCGTTACTTTCACCAACTCATCGTTAAAGTCGTCGTCTTTCAAATGCAGGTTTTTGCCCATCGGGTCGGCTGCGCCGAAATACAATTTTGCGTACTCCTCCGAAATAACGGCCGAAAGCGGTTCAGCCAGGGCAGTGACTGGGTCGCCGACCGTCATTTCATACCCCATCATCGAAAGAAAAGAAGAATCGGCATATAAAAACCGCCGGTGCTTTAGGGCAATTGGTTGCGGCTGTGCGTCGTCATTGGTGATGATGACATTGTTTTTATAGCCCATGTTGTACAAACGTGCATATTCTTCCACATCGGGCAATTCCTTTTTCAATGCAGGACCGGCACCTGGGTAGTTTTCGGCGCTGGCGATTTGTAATTCATTGTTGACATACTGTTCCAGTGTCAGTCGGTAGATGTTGGAGGCATTGGGCAAAAAGCTTTCAAAGCTTTTTTCAAAACGGGTATACTGTGCAATGAGCAGGAACACCGCCATTCCCAGTGCAAGACCAAGAACATTAATGAGCGTGAAACCTTTGTGTTTGGAAAGATTGCGGAAGGCAATTTTCAGATAATTGCGAAGCATGTCGGGTGATTTTTAAATTGGTGAAAAAACAGATACAAGGAAAGATGGTATTTTCAGGGTTTTGGATGCATGGTTGGATTTTTTGGTCGAGTTGTTAAGAAAAAATGACCTACGCAGCGTACGCAAAAGGTTTTTAATTAATTCTCTGCGGCCTTTGCGTACGCTGTGTGAACCATTCATTCCCCAAACTTACTCGCTCCGCAAACTATCCACCGGATTCGACAACGCCGCTCGGATTGACTGATAACTCACTGACAGCACCGCAATCAAAACCGCTGATAATCCGGCAACCGCAAACACCCACCAACTCACCTGAATACGGTAGACAAAATCCTGCAGCCATTGGTTCATGCCCCAAATGGCCAGTGGTGTGGCTATGACCAAAGCGATCAGGACCAATTTGATAAAATCTTTAGAAAGCAGGCCAACAATGTCACCTGCATTGGCACCCAGGACTTTCCGAATGCCAATTTCCTTGGTGCGCTGCTCCGCCATAAAACTGGCCAGGCCAAACAATCCGAGGCAGGAAACCAATATTGCCAAAAAAGCAAACACCAAAGCTATGGTGCCGATTTGCTGTTCGGTCTCATACATTTCTGCAAACGAATCGTCCAAAAATGTGTAAGAAAACGGTTGGGCGGGGGCCATGCTTTTCCAATTGTTTTCCAAAGCCGCAATGACCTCTTTGCTGTCTTTGGCATCGTACTGAAATGAAATGAGTCCGGCAGAATTTCCAAGGTGCAGCCCCAACGCCCCGATGTTTTCCCGCAGGCTTTCCCAATGAAAATCCTTCACCACACCAATGACAGTGTACTCGACAAAGTCTTCGGGGGAAGGCTTGCCTTGCGGAGAGCCGTCAAACGTATAGACTTTTTTGCCGATCGGGTCATTTAAAAAACCAAACTGTTTTGCGGCTTCTTCATTTAAAATAATAGCTGAGCTGTCAGCCGGGCGGGCTTCATCAAAAAATCGGCCGGTTACGAGTTCCATTCCGAGTGTTGTCAGATAATCGTGATCGACCGTCCACTGTCCCATGTTCACGGCATTGTCCTGTCGGAATTCTCTCGTGGCATTATAGGTGGAATTGCTTCTGCTGGAAGGTGTGGGCAAATAACTGCTCACCGTGGCGGATTCAATGGCAGGATGGTCGAGCATTTTCTGCTTAAATGCCTGCACGTTATTTTGCAAGGCATAAGCATCTTGTACGACGACGACCTGTTCTTTCCGGAAGCCCAGTTTTTTGTTTTGGATAAAATCCAGTTGGTTGTAAACCAGCACTGTAGCAATGATCAAAACGATAGCAGTGGCAAACTGAAAAACCACCAACGCGCTCCTCAAGCCGCTGTGTTTGGCCTGCCCGGTCTTATTGCCTTTCAACACTTTAATGATGTCAAAAGCAGAAAGGAAAAATGCCGGGTAACTGCCTGCCAGCAACCCAACCAAACCCGTTCCGCCGATGAGTGACAGCCAGAACAATGGATTGGCCCAGGGCATAATGATGTTGCGCCCGGTAAGTTCGTTAAACCAGGGCAAAGCCGCAGAGGCAATGCTGACAGCCAGCACAACTCCTATCGCCGTCATCAAAATGGTTTCACTTAAAAATTGTCCGACCAATGCGGTACGCAGACTGCCCATGACTTTACGGACGCCGATTTCCTTTGCCCGGTGGGTTGAGCGGGCGGTGGTCAAATTCATGAAATTGATACAGGCAATGAGGAGGATAAACAAGGCAATGGCACTGAAAATATACACGTATTGAATACTGCCGTTTGGTGCCAGTTCGGCCCAGAGATCGGAGTGCAAATGGATGTCTGTCATTTGCTGCAAGCTGACCCTTGCGTACTGTCCAGTGGCCTCAAATTCTTCCAGCGACATGCCCAGCAACTGGTTGGCGGTGATCCCGATTTTCTCTTTTGACAAAGCGACGAATTTTTCGTTAAATGCCTCAAAATCAGTACCCTTGCGCAACAATAGATAGTTGTGGAAATTATTGTTCATCGCCCAGAGCCTGGGCGCATTTTGCAACTCCCGGTTACCGCTCATTGCCAAAAGAAAATCGGCCTGGAAATGCGTGTTGCCCGGAATGTTTTCATAGACGGCTGTCACTTTCCAGGGTTCTTCATTTTCGAGGACGAGCGTTTGCCCTATCGCCAACTGGTGAGAGCCAAAATACTTTTCTGCACTTCTTCGGGCAATGGCGATCGAGTTGGGCTGTGTCAGGCATTTTCTGGCATCCCCTTCAATCACACTGACTGGAAAGACTTCAAAAAACGTACTGTCCGTATACAGTACGTGTTCTTCTTTAAAGTTTTGCTGGCCTTCTCCTTCCCGTTTGATAAGGTAGCTGCCATAATCGCGGAAACGGCAAAAATTCTGCACCTCTGGCATTTCAGCCAATACCTGTGGCCCCATGTGCCCTCCCGTCACTGCGTAGTGCTGAGCGTTGCCGCCAAAATTGACATCGAAGGTGGGACGGACAATGCGTTCGGCATTTTCATTCCAACGGTCGTAGCTCAGTTCATGCAACACAAACAGCATGATCAGCAAACAAGAGGCAATTCCAAGTGCGAGCCCGAAAATATTGATGAAACTATAACCTTGGTGTTTCTGCAAATTGCGAAGGGCAATTTTTAAATAATTCTTAAGCATGGCGGGTGATTTTGGTGAAAGACAATTTTATGCTTTTAAAGGTGGACGGTTTTCCTTTAGGTAGTGGTTACAACTTTTTCAGTTCGCTGTTCGTCAGTCTTGAGTCTGCAGTGTTAAGTACGTCAATTTAACTTTTCTTGTAAAAATAATTAAAGCACTTAATCCGGTCAGGAGCAATGTAATGCCCGTTTTAAAGCTTGACGAACGGAAGCATGCGGCCTGCCAAGTCATTCGCTCCGCAAACTCCCCACTGGATTGGCCACTGCGGCACGGATGCTCTGAAAACTGACTGTGAGAAAGGCGATGGCGATGGCGATTGTACCGGCCAGTGCAAAGACACTCCAGCCTATATCGATCCGGTAGGCAAAACTCTGCAACCACTTGTTGAGTGCCCACCAGGAAACCGGAACGGCCAGAATCAGTGCAAGGCCCACTAATTTTAGAAAATCTCGGGACAGCATGCTCACCAAACCGGCTGTCGATGCGCCTAACACTTTCCGGATACCAATCTCTTTGGTCCGTTGTTGAGCCATAAAAGTGGAAAGTCCGATCAAGCCGATACAAGCGATCAAAATAGCGAGAAAGGCGAATGTACCAATGATGTTCCCGATCCGCTGTTCGGTTCGGTAAATACGATCAAAGCGCTCGTCCATAAAGTTGTAAGTGAATGGTTGGGCAGGGGCCATTTCATTCCAGTTGGATTGGAGGGTGTTGATGAATTCGGGGATGTTTTCGGTATGCAAACGCATGGTCAGGAAACCTCTGGGCTCACCGAGAAAAAGCGCCAAAGGTTCAATGTTTTGTCGGAGACTTTCAAAGTTAAAATCTTTGATGATGCCGATGACCTCAAATTTATCA
Organism: Bacteroidota bacterium; assembly: GCA_039819485.1. GTDB lineage: Bacteria > Bacteroidota > Bacteroidia > Chitinophagales > Saprospiraceae > UBA6168. The sequence continues at coordinate 35,199 of JBCBRY010000010.1, forward strand.
ATGTCGTCGGGGTTTTCTCCATAATTACTGATCACCTGGCCGATTGGGTCTCCATCGAAATACGTTGCCAGGCGTTCGTTGATCAATACGGCGCGGTCATCGGTCGTCCTTTCTTTTAAAAAATTCCTTCCCTGCACAATTTCCATGCTCATGGTTTTTATAAAATCATGATCCACGTATGAATTGTTGATCAATACCGCCCTGTTCATATCAGGTGTGTCTCCGATAAAATAAGAGCTGTTGTTCATACTTGAACTTACCGGAGTAAAACTGGTAAGAGAAGCATCCGTGACCTCTGGAAGGGCCAATATTTTTTCTTTAAATGTTTTTGTTTTTTCACCCAGCGGATATAAATCATGGAGCATGACCAGATGTTCGCGGTCATAGCCCAGTTTTTTGTTTTGAATAAAATTTAATTGTTGATAGACGATGAGTGTTCCACAAATCAAAAATACAGTGATCAAAAATTGAAAGACGACGAGTGCATTGCGAAAATGAGGACTGGAATTGTCTAATTTAAAAACACCTTTCAGCACCTTGACCGGCTGGAACCGGGAAAGAAATGCCGCCGGGTAACTACCGGCCAACAATCCAGTGACCACTGCCAGGCCGACCGTTATTAAAATAAATGCAGGCGTAATTATTTGATCGAAGGAGAAGGTTTTTCCAGATAATTCATTGAAATAAGGAAGGGCCAAAAAAACGATGCACCAGGCTAAGCACAATGCCAAAAAGCTGACCATCATGCTCTCCCCTAAAAACTGTCCGATCAAATCCTTGCGCATGGCCCCTATGACTTTCCGAACGCCTATTTCCTTCGCCCGGATGGCGGAGCGGGCAGTCGATAAGTTCATAAAATTAATGCAGGCAATCAATAAAATAAATAACCCTATAATCGAAAATATCCACACATATTTAATATCGCTATTGGCAGACAACTCGTCGTCTTTGGCAGAATAAAGATGAATGTCGGTTATGGGAAAAATGCTGTAGTCAAACGCATTGCCCCCCTTGATAAATTCTGTCCACGGCATGCCAATATATTTTTCGACCTCGGGCCCAAAATACTTGTCAATTAAATGGCGGTTTACTTTCTTTTCAAAAGCGGCAACGTCCAAACCTTTTTGCAAAACCACATAGGTTATAAAATTCATGTTGCCCCATTCGGGGGCACGACTTTCTTCTATCGAACTCAATGACAACAGAAAATCATATTTGAAATGACCGTTGGAAGGCATTTCATTGATGATGCCGGTTACTTTGAATTCGTCCTGGTTGTTGCGGACAATGGATTTTCCCATCGGGTCATCGATGCCAAAATACTTTTCCGCCATGGCTCGCGTCATCACGATGGAATTGGGGGACGAGAGCGCAGTAGCAGGATCTCCTTGTTGCAGCTCGACGGCAAATACCTGAAAAAAAGTGCTGTCTGCGAATATGACAGACTCTTCATTATAATGCCGGTTTTCGTATTTGATGAACTGGCTTCCCCGGTCGCGCAGCCGGCAAAAAGTCTCTACTTCCGGAAAATCAGTTTTCATGGTTGGCCCTACCGGGGCCCCGGAGTTGCCCGTCTGAATGACCTGGTCCCCGATTTTTCCCTGCCCATCTATTCGAAATGTGCGCTCTGCATACGGGTGGTGCTGGTCGTAACTGATTTCGTCTTGTACGTATAGTAAAATGAATAAAAAGGCAGCCAGGCCAATCGCAAGACCAACAATATTGATGGAAGAATAAAATTTATATTTGGCAAGGTTGCGCCAGGCAATGAGTAGGTGATTTCTGAGCATGGTCGGATGATTGAATTAATGTTAGCTAACAGGAAGATGTTAATTAAGACCGATCACCCTTAATAAAATGTTACGTATTATGTTGAAGATGTTTTTTTTAATTTAATATTCAATGAGATAGTCAACTACCTGCTCACTCCGCAAACTCTCCAACGGATTGGCCACGGCGGCCCGGATGCTCTGAAAGCTGACTGTCAGAAAAGCAATGGAGATGGCGATCATGCCGGCCAGTGCAAAAACAGGCCAGCCGATATCGATCCGGTAGGCAAAACTCTGTAACCATTTGTTGAGTGCCCACCAGGAAACCGGAACCGCCAGTATCAATGCAACCCCTACTAATTTCAGGAAGTCTTGTGACAACATGCCCACCAAACTGGTTGTCGAAGCACCTAACACTTTGCGGATGCCGATCTCCTTGGTGCGTTGTTGTGCCATGAAAGTAGAAAGGCCGATGAGTCCAGGCAATCAGAATTGCGAGAAAAGCGAATGTACCGACAGTCAGCGGGCATCTCCCGGCTCGGAAACAATGACTTGTTTACGTAATTTCGATCAATTGGCGGCCATTGTGAAGTGCGATAAAAATAGATTTTTATAATTAGTGTCCATGTTGTTCGGCATAAATATTATTTTTTCTCATGGCTTAATATTTGCCACTTCACATCGATAAAATTCCTCCTCGATTTCCATCGCTTATCAATTCTCAACTGCTCCCCGCAATACGCTTTTCTATGCAACAGACACGTTACACTTTATTTTCCTTTTGTTTTTTCTTTTTATTAAATGCCGGATTATTTGCTCAGGAGTGGCAGGAACTCGGTCGGATTGAAGGGGCCGAACAGGTCACTTTAATGGCCAATGACGCCGGATATAATTTCGCCTACATACCTGCGACCAGGGAATATTTTCGCCGCCACCAAGACGAAATAGCCTGGGAGCCGCTTGAGGTACCTGGCTTTATTGCTGGCCCTTATTATTTCAACGTCGGGCATGGAAGCAACCTGTATTCCTATAATTTCGTGGATGAAGAATGGAGCACCTCCCCCGATAATGGCGATAGTTGGGAAGTGATGGAATTCCAACTCCCGATTGTAACCATCGAACTGTTCAAAGATTTGGGCAATGGGCGCATGATTCTGATGGATGTCAACAAAATCTTCCTCACGAATGACGGCGGAGAAACATGGGAAAAAGTATTTACCGCCACACAGTCTGCGGGTTTCGACAAATTTGTCATTCATCCTGTAACGGGGGACTATTTTGTTTTTTCGGGCGCTGCTTCCCAAGGAGCAATGATTTATACTTCCAGCGATGCAGGAGCTACATGGACCGTTTTTTCAATTTTGCCAAATATCAATGATATGACCTTGGATCCCGAGAGTGGTTTATTGTACTGCGCTACGGATGAGGGTATAAAAAGACAGGTTCCTGGTGAAGGCAATTTTGTTCTATTGGAAGAACAACCGGTGGATATTGGCGTCAAGAGAATGGATTTTCTCTCTACCGGAAGGATGATGGCAGTTGAAAAACAATCTTCCTATTTCGGAGACGTCTATTTTAGTGATGACACCGGGGGTAGCTGGCATAAAGTAGCTGCTCTGGAAGCTTCACAAATCGGTAATTTTCAGGTGACACCAGCCGGTGAAATATTTGGTTTCAGGCAGGGGCTCATCTGTTCAAAAGATCATGGAGCTACCTGGCAATTGGACATGGATGGAATCAATTTCGGCCAGATCTATGATTTCGCAGAGACTACCGCGGGCGTACAGTTTGTTGCTTCCAACACTGGCGTATTTCGTACTTATAATGGAGGACAATCATGGGAACGCATCACCCGCAACTTTAGCAGGGCTATTCCCGCAGTTGAAGTTGACGCAAACGACCGCCTGTACATTTATCGTCAAAACAAATTGTTGGTGTCTGATGATGAAGGGGACACTTTCACAGAAGTTGATGGCCCTGAAATCGGCTACATCTACAACTATGGCGAGCAAATGCCTAAATTTTTGGTGCATGCTACCGGTGCTTTGTTCGTGTTAGGAAAGGAAGAGATCTACCGCTCTGTGGACAATGGGGCATCGTGGACATCCAGCCCATGCCCAGTTGAGAGTTGGGGCATTCAGACCACGGCAGACGGAACGATCGTCATTGGCCACTCTTCCTCGTTCATTGTTTCTCAAGATGTTGGCGAAACCTGGAGTACCCAACAGACGCCCAATGGAACAGCGCCCGACGCCAATAATTTTTATGTTTTCAAAGATGGGCTGATCACTTTTGTCGAATCTTCCTCCCAAGGCCTTTTTCTGTACAAAACGGAAGATTTTGGGATGACGTGGACCTCCGAACAATGCACGAACAATATCAGTTCTACTGCCCGCAATTTTGCCATAAATGAAGCACACTATTTGTTCATACCCAATTTTACGGCCACCGTTAAATACTCCGTCGACCGAGGCAATCATTGGTTGCATCTGCCCAATTTACCTGTTAACAGAGCGGAAAGGGTCTTTTACTCCAATGATCATCATATTGTTACCAGTTCAGAAAATGGGAGTATTTTAAGCTACGATGTGGATTTGGCGATCCTGACCGGACGCATAAAGTATGAAGAAGATCAGGATTGTGTGGCGCAGGATGACGACCGCCCTGCTGAGGGCTGGAAAGTCAGGGCGACAGGCGGAGCTTTTGAATACTATGGTTATACAAACAGCGATGGTCAATTTTATATGCCGACCGAGAAGGGTGACCTGTTCGTTGAACCGCTGGCACCTAATCATTTATGGGAAGTATGCACGAAAGATGTGACAGTATCATCACAAAACCTTTATTCGGAATACCCGATTGGTGATATTTCGGTCAATGCTCTTTACCAGTGCCCTTTAATGACTGTTGATGTTTCGACCAATTTTTTGCGACGATGCTTTGACGGTATGTTTTCGGTGCGATACAGGAATACTGGAACCGTCACGGCTGAAAACGCTTACGTTGTTTTGGAGATAGATCAATTCTTCGAAATAACGTCGACGGACCTACCCATTGCAAGCCAGGATGGCCGGCAATTCACTTTTGAGCTGGGAGATGTAGAACCTAATAAAAGTGGATATTTTAATGTCCGGTTCAATATTTCCTGCGATGCGGTACTAAGCCAGTGGCATTGTGTGGAAGCCACTGTTTTTCCCAACGACATTTGTGGCGACTTCCCGGAATGGACGGGCAGCATCATCGAAGTGGAAGGGGCTTGTCAGAATGACGGAACCGTCTTTACCATAACCAATGTTGGCGATGGAGATATGGTCACATCCATGCCTTATTTTGTTCATGACATTGATGGCGTGATTGAGTCTGGAAATTACCAATTGGCCGCAGGCGAGTCTTTGACAATTTCCGTTGATCGTAACGATGGACTTTTTATCCGCCTGATCGACGAAAATGGGTATCCATATCAGGGCATCCCTTCGGCAGTTGTTACCGAATGTGATGAAGCAGCTTTGCTTTGGGATTGGGCCTTCTCCAACTTGCACCTCGGTAATTCCGAACCGTTTAAGTCTTCATTTTGTATGGAAAACAGAGGGTCGTTCGATCCGAATGACAAAACAGCCTTTCCGGTAGGCTATGGCGATGACCAGCTATTGGAGGCGAATGTCCCTATTGATTATCTGATCCGCTTTCAAAATACTGGAACTGACACAGCTTTTAAAGTAGTCATTGTAGATACGCTGAGCCAGTGGCTCGATCCGTCTTCCATCGAGCTGGGAGCGTCCAGTCATCCGTTCACTTTCGACATGTCGGGCAGCCGGGAAGATGATGGCGTTGTCCTCAAATTTATTTTTGACAATATTATGCTGCCCGACAGCAATATCAATGAGGCGGCATCTCATGGTTTTGTAAAATTCCATGTCAGGCAGATGCCAGATAACCCGATCGGCACCCACATTGATAATGAAGCGGCCATCTATTTTGATTTTAACGAACCCATTATTACCAACACGGTATGGCATGAGATCGGAGAAGATTTTTTCCCGATTGTAAGTGATGTCAAAAATGAATGGGCTACCACCGCCTTCCTGGAAATAATGCCAAATCCATTTAACGATGAAACGTTGATTCAGCTAAAAGGCATAGACCCCGGCGTGCATCAAATTAAAATTTTTGACCTGGCTGGTAAAGAACTATTTCGCGATGATTTTGAAAACACATCTTATTTACTGAGTGATCCAGTATTGCCTGCTGGTATGTTGATGGTGGGAATTTTTCGAAATGGCACACCGGTCGTTTTTGAAAAACTTGTTAAAGTGAAAAAATAATTTAGCTGTTAATTAAATGGTTAAAAATGCTTCGGTAATTAACTTTGCCGGAGCTTTTTTTGTGGTTTTTTTTAACCCGAAATACACCTTTAATCTACTACCTCAAAAGTTGACTAAGCTAATCAAGAAGTTGAATGGACATCATTAGAAATCTAATCATAGGAGCAGGGCCTGCCGGTTTGGCGACTGCTGGACGCATGCGGAAACTGGGGATAGAGTTTGAGATTTTGGAAAAGAGCCAGCACGTGGGCAATGCCTGGCGACATCACTATGATCGCTTGCATTTGCACACTGTAAAACAATGGTCGCACCTGCCGCATCAACCATTTCCGGATGATTTTCCGATTTATGTTCCCCGTGAAAAATTGGTAGAATACATGGACGAGTACGCCAAGCAATTTGAAATTGAGCCGCGGTTTGGTGTGGAAGTGAACACCATAAAAAAACAAAACGGGCACTGGGAAGTAATTGCCGCAACCGGGAAAAAATATGCAGCTGACCGAGTCATAATAGCTACCGGATTAAATGCGAGCCCCAAAATTCCAACCTGGAAAGGGCAGGAAAAATTTCATGGAGAAATTACTCACAGTAAAACATACAAAAACCCCGAGCCTTACCTGGGAAAAAAGGTATTGGTCGTTGGCATTGGGAATACAGGGGCCGAAGTGGCCCTGGATTTATCTGAACATACAGTCGAGACCTATATTGCGGTCAGGGGAGAGGTCAGCCTGGTACCGCGCGACCTGAATGGCCGGCCGGTTCAGGTGACTGCCAAACAGTTGGAAAAAATTCCATTTGGCCTTGGTGATTGGCTGGGCAGCCAAATCCGTAAAATATATTTTGGGGATTTGACCAAATACGGAATACGAGTTTCCAAAATACATCCAGCTAAACTGTTGCGCGAAACTGGCAAAACGCCATTAATTGATATCGGGACGATAAAAGCCATCAAGCAAGGCAAAATTAAGGTCGTCCATGACCTGGATTATTTTACGGAAAAAGGAGTGCAGTTTAAGAATGCTGACCACCTCGATTTCGACCATGTCATACTGGCGACGGGCTATGAATCGAAAATCGAAGAATTAATAGAGCGGGGGGCAGAATTATTGGATCGGTACGGATGCCCCAAAAAAGCCATTGCAGAGGGCTACCACGAAGGCATCTATTTTGTTGGTTTCGATAACTACAACCTGGGAGGAATCTTAGGTAGAATTTTAGATGAATCGGAGGAAGTAGTCAACGCCATATATGAGAAGATGAGATGAAATATCGTTTTTTCAAAAAAACAATGCTGATAAAATGCTCATATTTCAATTCTGCACTTTCATAGAAAATTTTTGACCAATCAATGTGCATAGTCTCAATTTTGAAAAACCATTTAACAATCAACATTTAAAATTTCCAAATGCAAAATCACGAAATAGATTACAAATTGTACGGCGAAGAAATGCAGTTCGTCGAAATTGAATTGGATCCCCATGAAACCGTCATCGCTGAAAGCGGCAGTTTTATGATGATGAATGAAGACATTGAAATGTCGACCATTTTTGGGGATGGCAGCCAACCGACCGGAGGTGGGTTTATGGGGAAATTGTTCAGTGCTGGCAAACGCCTCATTACTGGCGAAAGCCTTTTTATGACCGCTTTTACCAATGTCGGTACGCAAAAAGAACATGTCAGTTTTGCCGCGCCTTATTCAGGTAAGATCATTCCAATGGACCTGCACTTGCTTGGCGGAAAGATCGTCTGCCAGAAAGATGCCTTCCTCTGCGCTGCTAAAGGTGTTTCCGTGGGGATCGAATTGCAAAGACGCCTCGGAACAGGACTTTTTGGTGGGGAAGGGTTCATCATGCAAAAACTGGAAGGCGACGGCATGGCTTTCGTACATGCCGGAGGGATGATCATTGAGAGAGAGCTGAGTGTAGGTGAAATGATCCGCGTAGATACAGGTTGTGTGGTCGCCTACACCGGCCGCATAGACTATGACATTGAATTTGTCAAGGGTATCCGCAACACCATCTTTGGTGGCGAAGGGCTCTTCTTTGCCACTTTGCGCGGGCCAGGAAAGGTTTGGATTCAGTCGCTGCCGATCAGTCGGCTGGCCAACCGGGTGCTTCGCTATGGAGCCAGAACCGGAGGCGCTCGCAAAGGGGAAGGCAGCGTGCTGGGCGGATTGGGAGATATCCTCGATGGTTTTGAATAAAAGGATTTGCCATTGGCAATCAGCTATTGTTGTTCAATAATGATAGGTGGCTGCCAATGGCAATTTACCAGAAAAAGCAAACAAAATACCCTCCCATCTCATTTATCTATGCATAGCCGTTGAACAAACAATAAATGCATGGCGAAAAATACATTCAGTAAAATAGAAAGAGAAGAAATCAGAAGGTTGTTTGGTGTCCCATTGGAAGAAATGGAAAAGGAATCCTTTAAAAAACTCCACCGGGAGCTGCGTGCCAAATTTCATCCGGACAATTTTGAACAGTTTGATAATGAAGCCATCAAAGAAATGGCAACTGAAAAATTTCAACGGATTGAATCCCTTTCTGAAAAAATAGAAACTTACCTGAGCGGTAGTCTACCTGCACCTTCGTTGGCTCAAAATGACGCAGCGGCCGACTTCATGCACCCTCACGCGTTGTTTGCCGGTAAGAGCATCAAGATCGAAATCCTGACCGCCAACAAAGACCTAAAATACCATCTGTTCGGCACCCAGTACCGCTGGCTTGAGTTTGGTGATCGGTTCAAGATTCCGGACACCAAGGCATCGATCACCATCGATGAAGGTCACCGGGGTAGGAGAGTGGGCTTTCAGGAATCCATCCGGATGTACCTCACTTTCAACGAAGACGACTCCATCGAAGACATGGTCAGGTGGCTATTTGCAAAAATCAACGGCAATGTGAATACGTTGTTAATCAAAGGTGAAACCGTGCCGGTGGATCAAGATGCCATCGTTTTGGCCATAAAGAAAGAGACTTACCTGCGGATCGGTGGAGGCGCATAGCTTGTACCTTTCTATGATGATCCATCTTTGTTTTATTTTTATGAAATGACAAAGGCATTGTGAATGGCAAAATAACAAAACAACAAAATGAACGACCACCTTCCCCGTCCTTATCTCCTTGCAGAAACAAATTGGAAATCTGTCCAGGCAACAAATTACCAGGTTGCGATCTTGCCCTGGGGTGCTACCGAAGCACATAACTTTCACCTGCCCTACGCCACGGACAACTATCAAGTCAATGGCATCGTTGAAAAAGCAGCAAAACTGGCCTGGGAAAAAGCTGCCAAAGTTATTGTACTGCCGACGATCCCCTTTGGAGTGCAGACGGGGCAATTGGACATACCACTCTGCATGAATATTTTACCAAGTACCCAATTGGCCATTTTGAAGGACTGCTGCGATGTGCTGCAAAGAACGGGAATAACAAAATTGGTCATCCTGAACGGACATGGTGGCAATGATTTCAAAACGATGATCCGGGAGCTGTCTTTTCTTTATCCAGACTTTTTTGTTGGGTGTATCAATTGGTTCAAGACCGAACCAAAGGAAGGCTACTTTGAGCATCTCAATGGTGATCATGCCGACGAAATGGAAACAAGCGTCATGTTGCATTTACAACCACATTTGGTCGACTTGGAAAATGCAGGTGATGGGTTTTCCAAAAAGTGGAAATTCAAAGCCATGCAAGAAGGATGGGCCATCGGGCAGCGGGAATGGACGAAGGTTTCCAAAGATACAGGTGTCGGAAACCCATATGCTGCTACTGCGGAAAAAGGAAAACGATACTTTGAGGCCGTTGCTAAAAAGATTGCTGATTTTCTCGTCGATTTAGCGGAAACACCAAAAAGTGAATTTTACCAATAGAAAATGTTGTGATCTGCTGGATTTTAGAAATTTAGCAAACCGGTGCATTTTTCAATAAGTATAAAAAACAAAGACCTCCCAGATTGATGTGAACTGAGAGGTCTTTATGTTTTGGGCAAAAAAGAGTCACCCTTCCTTCCCCGGTACTGTATAAAATGCCGGTAAAATCTTTCTTGCTTCAATGTTCATGCAGTAGGGGCTACAATCATTCTCTCCATTGATTTCCTCGACAAAGGTGGGAGTAAAGTCATAGCGTGCAACCTGATCCTCCGTACTAAAGGTGAACAGGCTGACGACCAGCACCAACAAGGTAGCTGCTACCGCCAGCCAACGCCGCATGACGACCAGGTTGTTTTTTTGAGGTTGACGACGGGCTTCGAGCCTGCGCTCCAGTTTGCGCCAAGCCTGGCCAGAAGGCTGGATGGAAAGGTTCTTTTCTCCTTCCCGGATGGCAGCTTCGATATTTTTTTGTGCATTCATTGCTAAAGGGAGGGCCGGGTCTCAGAAGTCAGGCGCCAGCAATTCTGGCACCTGTCTCCTGTCGCCCGACTCCTTTTAATACGTAAACTTTGTGACTATAATTTAGAGAGAACTATATTTTTTTTCGTTGTCCCCAAAAACCAAATTGAGCGGAGCGAAATCCCGCACCGCAGGTCGGGAAACCCAAAAACCAAAAACCCGCTCACCGCCTAATCCCAATCCGTTCAGTTACCAGTTTCTCCATTCGTTTTTTGGCGAGTATCAATTGCGATTTTGAGGTATTGATGCTGATGCCCAGTTCTTCTGCGATTTCCCGGTGTTTGTACCCTTCCACCACGTACAGGTTAAAAACGGTACGGTAGCCATTGGGCAATTCGTCCAACAGGTCGATGATCTCCTGAGCAGCGATTTCTTCCACAATAGTGGGGTTCTCCGGAAGATCAATATTGGCATCTATCTCTTCTGTGAACCTAAAATGATTTACTTTCCGCAGGTGCATCAGCGATTCATTGATCATGATGCGTCTGATCCAGCCCTCGAAGCTCCCTTCCCCGCTGTACATGTCTATTTTGGTCAAGACCTTAAAGAAGCCCTCGACCATGATATCTTCCGCTTCTTCCAAATTCTTTACATAACGTCGGCAAACCCCCAACATCGTCGGTGAAAACCGGTCAAAAAGCAGCTTTTGAGCTTTTCGATCCTGACGTCTACAGGCGGCTATGAGTTCTTTTTCGGTCAAATGTTCGAGAGTTGGCAGGTTGCTTATTTGGGGGATTAAGTAATTATTTTTAACAAATCAACGCAAATTATCGTCGTTTGGTTATGAAGATGCAGGATTATTCATGAATGGTGTGCAGCTGCCCATAAAATTCTGACTCTTGTTTTTGGAAATCCATTGTTCCCATACACTGTCATACACGGAACAGTGGATTTCTTTTCGCAATCAGGATAAGGTATACAACGAACCTATTTAATATTGGCAACTATTGATACTGGAAATGGGAAAATAGGTTTAAGATCGAAATTATGATAAAGCGGTCTTTCTCTACTTCGATTCTGTTTGTTGCTCGGTGGAACGTGGCTTAAAAACAAAGAGTCAAAAATTACATAGCGTCTAATTAGATATTAAACAGTGTTTGCAAAGGCTCCGGTGTTTCTAAGAATAACTTCCATATGAAGCAGGTGGTCAAAAAAAATGACAATTTTCCTTTGCCTGAAAAAGAGTTTTGAGACTTGGAAATCAAACATTTGTCCAAATAAAAGTGTCATTATTCGTGCTCCTTATTATTGCCCAAGCACTTACTTTTCAAACAATTAAAATCAAACAATCTGATAAAATGAAAATTTTTCAGTTTTAATTTTTGCTTTCTCTTCTTTGTTTGTTCACGGTCAGGAATTGGCCGAGGGAAAAATGGCGGATGAAAAAACCGGCGAAAAACTGGATTTAATTGTACCGTTCGATATTAGGGGTGTTTCCCGCAGAGCCCGCCAAGTATTTGTGCCAGGTCACGCAGAGAAAAAATCACTGCGAAACGCCGCGAAATAACTTTGCGAAATCCGCGGGAAACCCAATAATCAAGGACTTTTTTTATCCGTTCGATCACTGATGATCATAACGCCAATCTCTTTTCCAAGCTGATTTATTGCCGCTAATTTTTCTGCTAATAAATTGTCCAGTTTTTCCAATTCTACATCAAGCTCGGCGGAAATGTTATTCTTTACTTCGACGGCCTGGTCAGTCGGTGGGAAATCGCCACGTTGCTGGTCCGCCATTAAAAAAGCCAGGCGGTTATTAATGCGAATACCATAGTTCAGAGGGTCCTGACGGCTTTGATTTTTGGTCATGTGGATATTGTTTTCAATGATCGACATTTCTTTGTTTAGTCTGGTCATTAATTTCAGGATTTCCACAAATTTTTCTTTTCCGTCTAATTTATTTTTATAGTAATTAATATCGTCCCGAATTGATTTAATATCTCGCATGGCCTGATGTGCCTCACTGACTTTATCCCTTACAGCAATCAAAAAGTCCAACTGTTTTTTATAATCTTCATCAGTATTTGGCAGGCGGGGGTCTTTGGCAATTTCAAATTCTATTTCCGATTGCTCGGCATCTACGGTCAAAATGGCGGTGTATTTTCCCGGTGCTGCTTTTGGGCCATAATTTGGAGAAGAATATAACACCATGCCGTCAAATTCTTTAAACCCTTCGTATCGCATATCCCAGATAAACCTGTTTTTTTCTTTCTCTACTTTTAATTTCTTTTTTTTCTTTTTTGTTTTATTGTCAAACTTCCGGATAGTGTTGCCGGCCAAATCCAATATTTCAAGTGATACTTTTTTTTCTTCGGTATAATCTTTAATAAAGAAATTAAACAGAACGCCATTTGGATGATTGGTGCCGACCAGCTTATAATTCGGACTTCCCCAACTTCTTGATTGCGCCATCCGGTGAGCCGGTTTTGGCCTAAATAAATGATGTGGTTTTTCAACAACTTCCTTGCTCATCTGACGCACTGGTCCGAGGTCGTCAATCATCCAGAAACTACGGCCGTGGGTCGCAGCAATCAGGCTCTCATTTTTAATATGTAAATCGCGGATGGACGTAACGGGGAGATTCAGTTGAAATGGTTGCCAGCTTTTACCGTCGTCAAAAGAAATGAACATGCCCCATTCTGTTCCGGCGTACAAAAGTCCTGGCCGCACCGGATCGGCCCGCACGGCTCTGGTATAATAATTTTCAGGAATGCCGTGGGTAATTTTTGTCCATGTTTTGCCGTAGTCAGTAGTTTTATAAATGTATGGCGTGTAGTCCCCAAACTTATAAGAAGTGGCTGCAATATAAGCTCCGCCCTTCTCAAAGGGATGAATATCAATACAGTTCATCATATTGAGTTTTGGTGATCCTTTTGGAGTGACATTTTCCCAGTTTTTTCCTCCATCTTTTGTGACGTGTACCAACCCGTCGTCACTGCCAGTCCAAATGACCCCTGGCTCCAGGGTAGATTCGTTTATTGCAAAAATATTGGCGTAATACTCTGCACCGGTATTGTCCTGGGTGATCGGTCCACCGGAAGATTTTATAGTTTCAGGATCGTTTCGAGTCAGGTCGGGGCTGATGACCTCCCACGACTGGCCTTCGTTGGTGGTCATGTGCAGGTAATTTGAACCAGCATATAATTTCTTGGGATCGTTCGGACTAAACAGGACGGGAAAGTTCCAGTTGAAGCGGTATTTCATCACTTCCGCTCCAGAACCGGCCGGGTTGTCCGGGTAGATGTTCACCGAGCGGGTCTGTCCGGTTACATGGTCTTTGCGCATCATATACCCTTTAAAGGTGCCTCCATAGACTACGTCGTTGTTCAATGGGTCAGGAGCAAGGTGGGCGCTTTCGCCACCTGCCGAGGGTTCCCAGTGTTGTTCTGTAATGCTGTTCCCGTCAGAGCGGTGGAAAATCCGCACCGTACTGTTGTCTTGCTGAGCACCATAAATGCGGAAGGGAAAATGGTTGTCTGTGGTCACCCGGTAAAACTGAGAGGTGGGTTGGTTGTGATAGGTCGTCCAGTTATCGCCGGCATCGAAACTGACCTGTGCCCCGCCGTCGTCAGCGATGGCCATGCGACTGTTGTTGTTTGGATCGATCCAGAGGTCGTGATGGTCACCGTGGGGAGTGCGGATGCGCTCAAACGAATTACCTCCATCATTGCTGCGCCAGAAACCTACATTTAGTACATACACCCGATCTTCGTTTTTTGTATCAGCATAAATGCGGGAATAGTACCAGGCTCGTTGTCGGAGCGAACGGTTGGCACTGGTGCGTTTCCAGGTCTCACCTGCATCATCGGAGCGGAACACACCACCTTCCTCTGCCTCAATAATCGCCCATACCCGATCAGAATTCAACGGTGAAACCGTGACGCCGATGATACCGATGGTCGATGTCGGAAGACCTGGCCGGTTCGTCAGTTTCTCCCAGGTATCGCCGCCATCGGTAGATTTCCAGAGATGGCTCCCAGGGCCGCCGCTGTCCATGCGATAACCGTTTCGCTTCATCTGCCAGGTCGATGCATAGATGATACGGGGGTTGTTTGGATCAAAGACCACATCGACCGCCCCGGCCTTATCACTTTCATAAAGGATCTTTTCCCAGTTTTGCCCGCCATCCTTTGAGCGGTAAAGACCGCGTTCTTCATTGGGAATCCAAAGGTTGCCAATGACTGCCACATAAACTAAATCGGGATTGGCGGGATGAATCCGGATGCGGCCAATGTGCTCGGATTTTTTGAGTCCGATAAATTTCCAGGTCTCGCCAGCGTCGGTGGATCGCCACATTCCTTTGCCGGAAGAGACATTGCCCCGCAGGGTTTGTTCTCCTTCACCGACATAAATCACGTTTGGGTCGCTCTCGGCCACTGCTACTGCACCTATGGAACCGCCAAAATAACCATCGGAAATAGGGCTCCAGGTATTCCCACCGTCCTTCGTTCTCCAGACCCCACCTCCTGCGGTGCCCATATAATACAGACTTGGATTGTTCAAGACACCCGCTACCGTTCCTGCCCGGCCACCGCGAAAGGGACCGACCTGCCGCCACTGGATGGTATTGAAGTAAAATTCATCGTAGGCTGGGGGAGCGGTCTCTTGTTGTGCGTGGAGTTCGGTCAGGCATAGAAAGGCCAGGAAAAGGAAGGTGAGTTTTTTCATTTTGTTGAGTAGTTTGCTAATTCAAAAAGACTAAGATACAATTTGTGGCTAAAATATCTTTTGATAAAATTTCCGTAAGATATTAAGACAAGAATCAATAGTAATCCATCAAAAAAGGTGGGAACCTGTTTTTAATCTTCTTTTTCAATTCATAGTTTAAGTGCTCCGTAAAATGTTTCCCGCTTAACTCCATTGATAGATTGTCCCACAAATCCAAAGTAGCATCTTTTACACTGGAAATTGCGCGTATGTAAGCTCCATATTCCGCGAGGCTATGAACGGAAAGTTCGATGAAATAATGTTCATTGTTTTGGAATAATTTTTTTAACGCTGCTTTCATGTCTAATGGATGGGTTTTTACTTCGTTTATGTAGAAAACGTTTTTTTCGTCAATTTGGATATTTATCACAAAAGTATTTTCAGGCCGTGTCGGTTCCGGGGTAGGGAGGGAAGGAATGCCAGGAACTTTGTCAGGTATTAACATCTTAAGAAAGTGGTTCCGGTAATACCCCTGGCCAAATTTATGTCCCGTAGGAACGACTGCATAATATACATTGGTGTAACCGGTTTTTGATAACTCTTCCTTTAACCGGTTTACATCTTTCATTTTTATTTTTTTGTGAATAAAAAGCTGCAGCCCGATTCGACGCTGAATATGGATGGGGTAGTCAGCCCATATGCGAAGCACTTGTAGGTGCAAGCTGTCCATAGATATTTTATCTTGGTAGATAAAAACGGATGGCCCAGAGACTTGTCCAGTATCGACCAAAAATATTCTTTCTTGTAAAGACCGCAATCCCCCTTTTTCGTAGACGTTGGACGCTGGTAATTCCAAAGCATGAGTATGTGCTACATTTGATGATAATATAGTATCGTTAATTGCTTTATAATCAATTAAATTTATTTTAGATAAACAACATGCATATATAGCAATAATAACTGCTGAAGTCAACATCCATTTAATGCCGGGCTTGCCCAATATTTTTCTTAAAGAAATCCAGGCGTGCAAAAAGAATATCACAATAAATGAAATAAATAGTAAATTAAAATCTGGATAAAAACTAATAACATAAAAACCTCTTTCAAATACATCTCCATATAAAAATCCAAAAATAAAGGCAACTTTTGAGAACCAACTTAAAAAACCCCAAGTCATAAAACGTTGGTCCGTTAGAACGGATATTCTTTGATGATTCTTTTTGGAAAACAGTTTTTTTGGCCGATCAAGCCAGTAGGTAAACACAAATGACTGCGCCGTAACCACCGCAATAAAAGCAAAAATAAGATTGTAAAAATTAACCTCCGGATCGGATAAAATCCAAAGGTCAAAATCTTCTGTGACCGAGAAAAGGCGAAAGCATTCCCGTGTCATATACATAAATGAATAAAACAGGAAGGAAAATAAAGCACCTATCGTGATACCCTGCAAAATATCGAGTTTGCCTAATTGGAAAAATGGAGAGGGCTTTATTTTGATTTGTTTGGTCATCAAGAGCCGATTAATTCGAGAAAGGTCTTTAGCATTAATTTAATTTGATTTCTTATTTTATGAAAAGTCAATTAATTCGACGAGAAAGATTATGTTTTTGACAAAACGAAGTCTTACTCTTCCTGTATTTTAAAAGGTGTTTTAATGGTTCATGTAAGAATCGGAACTATTTTTACCTTTATTCTTCACAAAAAAACTTCACCATGAAAACAATTCAACTACTTTTTATTTCTTCACTTACTTTTATTTGTTTAACTGCCTGTGCCCCTCGTCAGCTTACGAAGCCCCAAAAGCTTGATAATGTTTTAATGTTGTACAGCAATAGCGTGGGTGATGCT
Organism: Bacteroidota bacterium; assembly: GCA_039819485.1. GTDB lineage: Bacteria > Bacteroidota > Bacteroidia > Chitinophagales > Saprospiraceae > UBA6168. The sequence continues at coordinate 52,172 of JBCBRY010000010.1, forward strand.
GCCAAACCACAACCGTGGGAAATTTCCAACAATCTGACTGCCATCAATGATTCCAATTCGCAATTATTCAGAAAAGAAATAAATGGCGAAAAATACATCTTGGTTTCTTCCTGGAAAGCTGACTCCAAATATTATAAAAATGATCCGGAGACTGGTTTTTATAATACGGGCAAATATCCGATATGGGTAACCGCAGCCCCTGACCTGCAAAATATCTGCCGTTCGAAAAAGTTTGGGCGACGGGAAGGACTTGACCTCCGGCTTAAACAACTTTTTGGAATGCCGCCCGATGTAGAAAAAAAATACTTTGTTGAATTTTGGGTGCGGCCACAGGATTTGTTCCGACCTTGCCCCGATGCAGAAGTTTCAGATAAAAATTGTGGTTTGGCTTTTCCTGATGAGGTTTCAGAAGAACACCGGGCCTGGGTTAACAAGCAAAGGCTGGAATCTTACTACAACCCCGCGTGGAATAAGAATTATCCGTGGACCCAACTGGGCTACACCTATGACTGGCACCCAAGGAGCAAGGATCATATTGGCCTGAGTGAGTTCGTAATTGGCGAAAACAAAAATGTGGTGGTGAAAGGATTTCAAACTACTGAAGAATATTGCTCATTGGAGAATTGAACTAAAAAATAGCGGTATTGATTTTTCAATAAACTTATAGGCGGATATGTGTTTTACAATTAGCGAGAATACATGTCAGCCTCTTTTTATTTTAACGTTGTTATGTCAGCTAAAAGAATTATTTTTCATTTAATTTTAACTTAAATTTTGCTGCACCTTAAAACAGTGCTTCTTTGTTTTTTTATTTCATTCTACGAATTTTAATTATGGGTAATTTTCTAAAAAAACTAAAGAATTTTTTTCTTACAACTGCCTTTGGTGGACTGGTAATTTTGCTGCCAATTTTTATTTTTATTAGCCTGATAAAATTAATTTTTGATCTGATTAGGAATATTGTGGCACCACTCTCAAAGCTGATCGGGTTTGCGCAATCAACGAATGAATTGGTCATTGACCTATTGGCAATAGCCATCGTTTTGGTAGGCTGTTTTTTTGTGGGATTGTTGACGAGGACAAGACTGGGAAAGGGTCTGTTCCAGGAATTGAATAAAATGCTGACCAATAATATCCCATTTTACGGAACTATTCGTGAGACAGTACAACAGTTCACCGGGGCGAAAAAAATGCCGTTTTCACAGGTCGTTTTGATTGACCCGTTTGGTTCAGGCAATCAGATGATCGGATTTATAGCCGATGAGCATCCAAATGGACGCTACACCACTTTTGTGCCGACCGGACCCAATCCAACCAACGGTTTTATTTTTCATGTGACTAAGGAACAACTGGAATTTTTAGATGTCAAACCTGAAGAGGCAATGCGGGTCGTGATCGGTGTAGGAGCAGGAGCGAGCAAGTTCTTTTAACTTAGCTGCTTTGAGAGAATAACCAGATAAAAAAAGGTGTTATTATTTTCACTGAACGTCAAATTCTCTGAAGGTTCAGGTGTTAGGAGGAATTAAAATTACGTCTGCTCTGCGGTTTCTTAGTTTTCCTTCCCAGGTATTATTATCGTAAACCGGACTTAGTTCTCCAAAGTCTTCTTTCGAAATAGTCTCCGGACGTAAACCTCTCTGTTCGAGTATTCTAATTACTGATTGGCTTCGCATTTGTGACAACCATTGGTTGTATTCCAAACTGCCAATATTATCTGTGTGACTATGAATTAAAATGTCGTATCCTTCCAAGCCGGGAAATCCATCCAGCCATTCATTTAAATCATTAATTTGTTGTCCATCAATATAATAACTGCCACCACCAAAAAAAATACTTTTGATCAAGGCGGGATCATCCGTTTGTGATGAAACCTTGGCAAAAGATAAAATGGTGGCGACGAGTAGAATTAATCCTTTCAAAATACATTAATTGATTAAACAGGTGATCAAAAAAAATGACACTTTTTCTTTACCTGAAAAAGAGTTTTGAGGTCTGGAAATCAAACATTTGTCAAAATAAAAGTGTCATTTTTAACGCTTCTTATTCCTGTTCAGGAATTTAAATAATAACGAGGTAAATAAAAGACAACTAAATGGTAGAAACGTTTTATCGATCAAAAAAAAATCCCAAAAACAATTGATGTTTTTGGGATTTTTTCACGGGCCAATTAATCATTTATTCACAAATAATTGCTCGGTATGGAAACCATCTTCGTTTTCAAAACGGATCAAATAATGGCCTGTAGTTAAATTATCTAAAGGAATTCTGATTTGATTGACACCTACGTTCAAAGTATTGTTAACAGGTTGAACGTATTGGCCCGCGGTATTGAAAACACGGATGTCCAGTTTCTTATTCGTGGAGTAATTAAATTCAATTTGAGTGAAATCCGAGGCAGGGTTTGGCGAAACCGTAATATCCTTCAAAACGTCGCTCAGTTCTCCTGTGGATGTAGTTCCTCTGTCGCCAACTTCTATACTGCCAGTATAATATGCAGTTGGTTCAGTGTAGGCCATTTCTTTTATGATGGTTGTAAAATTGCTATCATCGAAAGCGACTTTCATCCATCCGTGACGGATGTTGCCTCCGTTGAGGATCACCACAAAACCAATATAATAGTCAACGTCGTTTTCCCAGCCCTGGCTGTATCCAAGGCCGGTTTGGTAGACGGATCCGCGGTTGTCATCAATAAAATCAAATTCGTTGTTTGGAGTTAACGCTACCATTTCCCCCGGTTGGTGCTGGGTCAGTACCCTGGCTCCAAATTCCGTATATACGGAGAATCCCGGACTGGAAAAACAGCCAACGATGGTAATGGGAACAAAACCCAATTCGTCGGTCCAGCCATTTACATAAAAATCTGTTGTGCCGTTGTTGTCCACATCCACCGCGGTGTTGGAATTGATCGGAATTACCCAACCCTGGCCCCCATAATCTGTGTACGTGATCTGTGCGTTGATGAATTGGAAAGAAAAGAAGGCAGTGAGAAGAAGTAACGTTTTTTTCATAATGAAGAATTTTAGATGAAATAATAAAAAGAGCATCTAAAGTTAAGTTTTAAAAAGCATAAAAAGAAACGAGCTGCCGCAAGTTGGAGAATAGCTGACATTAAAGCCCGTATGGAAAGCGCAAAACTGGTTGGTTCTTTGTTGAATTTCTCATTCTTTCACTTTTCTTGTAAAAGCATTTGTGCATACATTCTATCTTTGCCGCTTTTATATTTAAAAATATGAATATACGAATCGAACATATTGCCATTTGGGTGAAAGACCTGGAGGGAATGCGCCAATTTTATGAAAAGTATTTTGGGGCTCAGTCCAATGAAAAATATGTCAATTCAAAGAAAAATTTCAGTTCGTATTTTTTGAGCTTTTCAAGCGGCCCCCGTTTGGAGTTGATGCACAAACCCGAAATACCTGAAAATGCGAACGATTTCATAAAGCAATATCTTGGCTTGATCCATTTTGCGGTCTCGGTGGGAAATGAAAAAAAAGTGGATGAGTTGACTGAACAACTGAGAAGCGACGGCCTCGCAATCGTCGGTGAACCAAGATGGACCGGAGACGGCTATTACGAAAGTGTCGTATTGGACCCTGAAGGAAACCGAATAGAAATTACAGCCTGACTGACAGCACTTTGTAACAAAACAATCTCTGCCAGCTCCATGAAAACTGAAAAAAACTTATAAAACCTTAAAATTCCGTTTGCAACCATCAAATGAATTAATCTAAATTTTTAAATACTTATAATTTATCATGCAAATCATCAATAACCGTTACCAACTATCTGGCGGCGTTGATCCGCTGGCACTTGTAGAACAATTTGGCACTCCGCTGTATGTATACGATACTGCGATCATCGAGCGCCAATATAAACGGATGGAAATGGCTTTTGATGTGCCTGACCTGCGTATCAACTATGCTTGTAAAGCCAATACCAACCTGAACATTCTAAGGTTTTTGCAGGAATTGGGTGCCGGGCTGGATGCCGTTTCGATTCAGGAGGTTCAATTGGGAATCAAAGCAGGTTTTGACGTAGGGAAGATTATGTTTACACCCAATTCGGTTGACCTCGATGAAGTGGTTCAAGCAGTCAAACTGGGCGTAAGAATCAATATTGACAATATCTCGATGCTGGAGCAACTGGGACACGAACACCCCGAAGTTCCGGTCGGCATCCGGATCAATCCGCATATCATGGCCGGCGGGAACAACAAAATCTCTACTGGTCATATTGATTCAAAATTCGGGATTTCTATTCATCAATTGCCACATATTTTAAAGGTAGTGGAAGCGACTGGCGCTCGGGTGGATGGCCTGCACATGCACACCGGATCAGATATTCTCGATGCCAATTCGTTTTTGCTGGCCGCTGATATCCTGATGAATACCGCTGAACATTTCCCTGATTTGGAATACCTCGATTTCGGGAGCGGTTTTAAGGTTCCCTACAAAGCAGATGACATCGAGACTGATATTGAAGAAGTCGGCGCCCGTATTTCGGAGCGTTTCAATCAGTTCATCAAAGATCAAGGCAGGGAGATATCACTGATTTTTGAGCCTGGAAAATTTTTGGTGAGCCAGGCTGGCTATTTTTTAGTGGGGGTAAATGTGGTAAAACCAACTCCATCCACTGTTTTCTTGGGGGTCGACTCTGGTTTGAATCACCTGATTCGTCCGATGTTCTATGGGTCTTATCACCGGATTGAAAACATTTCCAAACCCAACGGCAAGCCACGAATTTACAGTGTGGTAGGTTACATCTGCGAGACTGATACATTTGGCAGCAACCGGAAAATTGCGGAAACACAAGAGGGCGATGTACTCTGCTTGTTCAATGCGGGAGCTTATGCTTTTTCGATGGCTTCTAATTATAACTCCCGGTTCCGTCCTGCGGAGGTGATGGTTCACAATGGAAAAGCACATCTTATCCGCCGTCGTGAAACGATGGAAGATATTATGCGTAATCAGGTGGAAGTAAAGTTGGAAAAAGCAGAGGTAGAAGTGTAACTGCCTGGTTTTAATCCATCTTCAAATCTAAAATTTAAAAATATTGATGAATTATTTTCTCAAAAATCTTTTGTTTGCTTTGCTCGCATGCGGCTTTTTCGCCTGTGGCGGGGAGGCTTCACAGGGTTCGGGATCGGCTCAGGAAGTGCCTCCGGGCATACCTCAGGTCAAATCTTCAGGAACCACTGCCGCGAACGGTAAATTAATTGGCTTACGCAATAAAATGTTGCAACTGGAAGGCCAGGACCCCATCACTCTGGAAGACGATCCGGAAGTCGCCACCATCATTTTACTGCGACCTGCAGAAACAATGGGAACCAAATCTTCCCTTTCACGTGAAGGGCTGATGCGGGCTGATTTTCTGGCCAGGGCTTTTGCTTCATGTGGCATTGAGCAAATCTACTGCGAAGGCAACGCGGCCATGCAGACTGCCATGATGACCAGCCGCAGCAACGCCAGTAATGTTGGCTTGGTCAAGGACGACGGCACCGATCAACTGGCAAAGACCATCTTGAAAAACTGGAAAGGAAAACGCGTCATGGTGATCGCCAACGCAGGAATGGTTACCAATGTTTTATCTCAGATTGTGGGCAATTCCAGTTTGGTCGTGCCGGAAAATGAATACGATAATGTCTATGTTTTGCGGGCCAAAGAAATGGGGGATGCGGTTTCCTATCATTTCAAATATTAAAGACGGGTAGCGCTCCAGGCTCCACCTGATAATATTTTTTATGATACAAAAAATGGGGTTAACCGAGGGTGGAGAAGTACCGCATTTCATTAAAACGCCAAGGAACTTTTTGACCCCTGACCAGGGTTATTAAAGGAAATAAAATAGTTCAAATAAATGGTTAAATGGCTGAATGGTTATATGGTTAATTACCAGTAACCATTCAGCCATTTAATCATCCAACCATTAAAAATGTCCCTTTCAACTCGTTACAACCCACAAGAAACAGAGCCCAAGTGGTATGACCATTGGGAAAAGAACAAGTATTTCCGCTCCGAACCCGATGATCGGGAGCCATTTACCATTGTCATCCCACCACCAAACGTAACGGGTGTCCTGCACATGGGACATATGCTCAACAATACCATTCAGGATATATTGATCCGCCGGGCCAGGTTGCAGGGAAAAAATGCCTGTTGGGTTCCGGGTACGGATCATGCCTCCATTGCCACCGAAGCAAAAGTTGTACGGAAACTACGGGCAAAAGGCATCAAGAAAAGCGACCTGACCCGGGAGCAGTTTTTAGAACATGCCTTTGAGTGGAAAAAAGAATATGGTGGTAAAATTTTGGACCAATTAAAAAAACTGGGCGCTTCCTGTGATTGGGAACGCACCCGTTTTACGATGGACGATAGCATGACGAGAGCGGTGATCAAGGTGTTTGTTGATTTGTATAAAAAAGGAAAAATCTACCGGGGGCTACGGATGACCAACTGGGACCCCGCGGCGCAGACAGCCTTGTCTAACGAAGAGGTGATTTACAAAGACGAGCACTCTCAATTATTTCATATAAAATATCCAATCGAGGGCAGCCCCGAAGAGGGGATAATCATTGCAACCCAACGCCCGGAAACCATCATGGCGGATACGGCCATTGCCGTAAATCCGAATGACCCCCGGTTTAAACATTTGGTTGGCAAAAAAGCGCTTATTCCATTGATTGACAGGGCAATACCTATTATTGAGGACGGATATGTTGATATTGAATTTGGGACAGGCGCATTGAAGATTACACCTGCACATGACCAGAATGACTATGAAGTTGGGCAACGGCACAACCTCGAAATCATAGATATTCTGCATCCAAACGGAACGCTCAACGAGCATGCCCAAATCCTGGTGGGAGAAGATCGGTTCGTGGCCCGTAAAAAGATCAAGAAATTGCTGGAAGAAGGTGGCTACCTGATGGAGCTCGAAAATTACACCACCAGCATCGGCCACTCTGAAAGAACGGATTCGGTTGTTGAACCCCGCCTGACCAAGCAGTGGTACGTTGACATGAAAAATTTTGCTGCCACTGCTTTGCAAGCGGTAAAAAGCGGTGAGGTTAAATTCTATCCGGAAAACATGTGGAACATGTACTACCAATGGCTGAACGAAGATAACATCCGTGATTGGTGCATCAGTCGTCAGTTGTGGTGGGGACAGCAGATTCCTGCGTGGTATATTCGATCGGAAGATGGCGGACGGTTGTCGGCGGACGGGGAAGAACTGGCGTTTGTTGGAGTTGATATTGAGGAAGCGCTGGAGGAAGCTAAAAAGCAGACCGGAAACAATGACCTGACCACTGCCGACCTGATCCAGGATGAAGATGTTGTTGATACCTGGTTCTCTTCCTGGCTTTGGCCAATTTCTGTTTTTGACGGCTTTGAAAACCAGGAAGAACTGAAATATTATTACCCGACCAACACCCTCGTTACTGGATGGGACATCATGTTTTTTTGGGTGGCCCGGATGATCATGTCAGGTTATGAATGGTCAGAAGATTTGCTGGGGGCAGATTTAAATGGGAAACAACCATTTAACGATGTTTACTTCACGGGAATGGTTCGCGATAACAAGCGCCGCAAGATGTCCAAGTCGCTGGGCAACTCACCGGACGCTCTGCAGCTGATCGAAAATTATGGGGCCGACGGCGTTCGCTTCGGGATGCTTTCTTGTTCCTCTGCGGGCAATGACATCATTTTTGATGCGCCTTTCGATCCTGAAACCAAAAAAGCACTGAATGAAAGTAAATTATGTGAACAGGGTCGAAATTTCTGCAATAAAATGTGGAATGCCCTCCGGCTGATCAAAGGTTGGGAGGTTGCTGACATCGAACAACCAGCCATCAATGAACTGGCAGTCAAATGGATCAAGGATAAAACAGACATGATCGTAGCCGATATTGAGAAAAACTTTGCTCAATACCGCTTGTCTGACGCACTGATGTGCTTGTACCAACTGATCTGGGGGGACTTTTGTTCCTGGCATTTGGAGATGATCAAGCCGACCTATCTCGGTGAGGGAAAAAGTGAGCCTCTGGATCGCAAGACGTACGAGGCGACTATTGAAATTTATGAAAAATTGATGGTAGCCCTGCATCCGTTTATGCCGTTTGTAACCGAGGAAATCTGGCACCAGTTACGCAACCGGAAAGAAGGCAACGATTGTATTATCCAGCGTTACCCTGCTGCGGGTCGTGTCGATAAAGCATTGATTTCCTACGTGGAAAAAGCAAAAGATGCCATTTCGAGAATACGTGAGACGCGGAACAGTAAAGGTATTTCACCAAACGAGCCGCTGAATTTATTTGTAGAGTCAACCGAAAGCTCGAAATCGCTTTTTGACCAGGTTGGCATCAAGGACATGTTGATGAAACTGGGCAATTTATCTGCCCTCAGTTTTACGGAAACCAAGCCGGACAGCACCATTTCGTTTCTATCAGGTACGGAAAAATATTTCCTTGAACTGAATATTGAAATTGACAAAGAGGCGGAAAGTAAGAAATTGAACGAGGAGAAAAAGCGAATCGAGGGCTTCCTGACTGGCGTTCAGAAAAAACTGGGCAATGAGCGCTTTGTCAACAATGCACCGGCTCCCGTAGTGGAAAAGGAAAAGAAGAAACTGGCCGATGGCCAGGAGAAGTTGCGCCTGATCGAAAAGGCGTTGAAGAGCCTTGAATATTAATTTTTGTAACTCAAAGCATTCCTGGTATTCGTAATGAAAAAGCCAGGAATGCTTTTTATATTTTACCGATTGATCAATCAAATGACACGCAAAGTTGCGCAGAGAAAATTTGTCGTGTTCATTTTTGGCCAATCAATTATTTCTTTTGAAATGAACATCAAAAACACGCTGATTATCTTTTCTCTATCCATCCTGCTGGCTTCCTGCAAGGATGACGATTCTTCCATTTCAGTGCCCGAATGCATCCTGCTGACGGATCAAAATTCCCTCCCGGTTGGCACTTTTGGCGAATGTGACCAACCACTTGACCAATGGACTGACCTGGAGCTGACGGACAGTGAATGCAATTTTCTGGATTTCGGAGATCCATTGCTCGGTGCAGATAATGTAGACCCGGTTATCGAAAGAATCGTTGCATTTCCCAATCCTGTAACGAATAATAGCCCTTTATTCATGCAAGTCAACGCAGAACAAACTCAGATCATCAGTGTGAAATTGGCCGTGGTGAACAAAGCAGGTACGGTGCTGAATGAGACCAGATACATTGTTCCAACCAATGACTACGCGGAGGAGGTTGTCTTGATGGAAAATTTCGAATTTTACACACCGGGCGAGTACTATCAGGTTTATGTGAAGGCATTCATCGAGGGACGGAGCGATGCCATATTTTCAACAAAAGGAACCATCTTGTATTGCGATGTGCCCAGCATTACGAACGTGGAAGCGGACTGTTTTTAATGAAATTTGGATAAGCTGGTTACAAGCATCCGCGCTGCATCTTTCCCAATCTGTGAACCAATGGCTACCCCCATTCCACCCAGCCGCACTGCCACACCGACCGATGGGCTGACCATTTTTAAAATGGGTTTTTTGATTTCACCGACACCAAGAATGCCGCTCCACCAGCTTTCAATGCTGATCGTTTGATCGGGTAAAATGACGTTGCGCAAGAGGCTTTTTAGCTCGTTCTGGATCAGGTCGGTCAGGCCGAACTCTTCGGTTCGCTCTGCTTCAGGTGAAAGGTTTCGGCCACCGCCCAACAGGATGCGAAATTTGCCATTGGTTTCCACACTGCGAAAATAATAGTAACCTCGGTCATAATGAAAAGCTCCTCTAAAAGGCAGATTATCAATGGGTTCAGTGATCAGGACTTGGTTGCGGGCAGGTTGTATTTCCAGTTCAGGCAGAAGTTTTTTTGAAAAACCATTGGTTGCGACAAGTGCTCGCTTCGCTTTTATTTCCCATCCATTTTCAGTTATGACGACGGATTGATTTTGTGCATCTTCGATAGCTTTTACAGCAATGCCAAAAAAGAACTGAACCCCGAGTTGTCGGGCTATTTTCAACAACGAGCGCATCATTGCTCCGGTATTTATCTGGCCTTCGGCAGTATTGTGTATGATATGTGAAATGCCCTTGAACCCGAATTGCTTAAGATGTTGATCTGCGACAACATAGGTGGCTGGTTGTTTCGTTATTTTAGCCATCATTTCATTGAAACGAGCCATGTTAGTGAGGCATTTTTCAAATAGACTTTCCTCCTCTTGTCTAAAGATCTCAAAGCCGCCGAGCGGTTTGTAGCCTAAGTTTTCATCACCCACCAGATTCCGCAAATTGATCAACCCTTCCCAGCGGCTTCTGACCAGCGCAAAAACTTCTTCCTCCGGTCTTGATTCCAGGTCGTCCAACAACTCAGTCATACTTCCGAAACAGGCAAAACCTGCATTCCGCGTGCTGGCCCCCAAAGGCAGGGAGCCCTTTTCTAAGATGGCGACCTGTAAAGCTGGATTTTCTTTTTTTAGGAAAATCGCTGTAGTCAGTCCGACGATGCCGCTTCCGATAACGGCGATGTCGATGTTTTTAAAAAACGATTCCTTTTCCCAGAAACTTAAGTTAGGCATAAATTAGATTGTTGAGTGAAGTATTGGCCTCTGCCACAAAACTTTCCATATTTCAGGTTGGTATACCCGGCAAAGATAAATCTCTTTAAAATTTTCCATTGGCCATTATCCACTGACCATTGACCATTCCCATATATTTGCCTTAACAAAAATAAGAGGGGGCAGGGGACAGGAGTCAGGGGATAGGAGCCAGGTAGATCGAAGCCTGATAATTCCTGACCCCTGACCCCTGACCCCTAATCTCTGACACCTTAAAAAAATGATCCAGCGCATACAAAGTATTTATTTGCTCCTGGCCGCAGCCGCCGGTTTTGGACTACTGGCCCTGCCTTTTGCCACCACTCCTGAAAATGTGGAGACCTCAGCGCTCTTCGCCGATGCTGCCTATAATGTCAATGACAATATCGGGTTGCTGGTCTTGTTCGCAGTAGCGGGAGCTTTGGCACTCGCGGCTATTTTTATGTTCAACAACCGAAAGACACAGATGAAACTGGCACAGGTGGCCATTGTGGCGAATGTGGTCGGGCTGATCCTTGCCTTCATCCTCATTTTGCAGGACGGTGCCAATCTTGGTGCCGTTGATCCGGACGATGGGATCGGCGCGTACCTGCCGTTTGGGTTTTTACTGTTCGGCATTTTGGCGCTGCGGGCCATTGGCAAGGACGAAAAGTTGGTGAAAAGTATGGACCGCCTGCGGTAAGGGAGGTTAGCGGTAACACCGGTTGCAAACCGGTGTTACCGCTGGTTTTTAAATTATTTTCCTTCTTCTGACGGGGCGCCGATGCAGCCCCCGTATTTTTCAGGTGTGATGGCTGGGGAATTGGGCTTGAGATAGAGATTCCCCTGATCAGGATCGACAAACTGGGGGGCGCGCGTTCCGATTGCCACCATACAATAACCGCATTTTGCAGTAACAGAAGTCTACAAAATATACTGTGCAATCAAGCATGATTGAGTCCGGACAGGACTTGAAATTCTATAAGTAAAATGGAGTAACTTAAGGAAGTTTGGTGAGTAAAATAACGTGAATATAATGGTGCAACATTATTTTAATCGAAATAAATATTAAAATTTTGAACGTTAATTTTTGACTGATTTTTGAGAAGATATGACGTGTCAGTTTTATTAAAGAGTTTTCAAAAAACTTCAAAATGATCACTTAGATAAACACAATAAAAAAAGGTCGTAAAGCATGTGCTCAACGACCTTTTTGCCATCGGAATGAAAATGTTATTAAGCTATCATTTTCGATCCACTTTCTTGGTTGCAGCGTAGTTGACTTTCAACTGACCGATCTTCCGAAGTTGGGTCTTTACATCCTGCACAATTCCCATCGTAATCTTTCCATCTACCCTGAGCGAAGAAGTAACCCTTTTACTTAGGCCGGCAGGAACGGATTGTTTGTGGTTTTCCACAAAAATCGGCAGATCCGTAACCTGAGCAAAGCGATCGTTGAGCTGTATACGAGGTGCTGTTCCATATACTTCCTGATACCTGGCTTGCGGGCGGCCGATATAGATATAATGAACCAGTGATTTTTGCTCCAGTTTTTCCAACTCAGTTGCTTTGGGTACGGCCACAGAAACCATTAACTCTGTCTCTCTCATTTTGGTAATTACCATGAAAAAGAACAAAAGGATGAAAACGATATCCGGGAGGGAAGCAGTTGAAATTGCAGGCTGCGATTTCCCACGTTTTTTCTGAAATTTAGACATAGCTTCAAAGGTTGAAGTAGAAGGTGCTGTCAGGCACCAACACCAGATTAATTAGATTCTTCCCCGAAGGATGTAGGTTCGGCTTCGGAAATAACAAAAGGAATTTTCTTCTTGATTTTGTCTTTTTCTGCTTTAGGCAAATCATCAGTATAATGCTTTCCGATAGTGGCCATGGCCTCTTCGTCCCACAGTTCGTTATAAGCTGCCTTCAATTCATTATAGACTTCGATATAGGTTTCATAATTGGTACCCCTATCATTTTTCAAGGAGATAATCGCTGCATTGGGTGATTCTGAAAGCTCAGGGTTGCCTGTGGGATTCATGATGAAATCCTTGGCTGCATCCCTTAAATCTTCCACCGCAGCTGGCTGATTCTCAACCAGCAACTGGTTTTGTGCATTCACCAATACATTGAACACGTTCCTTTGCTTCAATTCCAACTCTTCCGGTGGTTCTTCAGACCATTCAGGTAAGCGAACGGTGATACCTCTTTCAACATCGATAGTTGTCGTCACCAGGAAGAAAACCAACAGGAGGAAGGCAATATCTGCCATCGAACTGGCATTGATTTCAGGCGCATCTCTTTTAGGCATAATTATGAGTTTTTAAAGAAGTTCCAGATTTCCATCAAAATCATTGAAGCAAAGGCTACTCCCAGAAGGATCAGCGTACCACTGATGCCTGCACTGATCATTTTGTAAATGCCGAGATCCCCATTTACCCCATATTCGGGGTTGTTGACAGCAGTCTGCATCCGTTCAGTCATATCCGTGCTTGCAGTTGCATTTAAGACGATGAACAATACAGCTAATACGGCGAATGCAATCAAAGCAGTTTTAGAAGCTTTGATATTGGTAAATGTACCAATGATGCCCAACAATACCGCTAAGCCAAAGGCGATAGCTCCAAATACCATCGAGACATAAATCCCATACTGGAAAATGCCGCTTTGCTTGGACTTGGAAAGCTCATTCACGTTGTCGCCGAGGGAATCAGCGAGTTCGTTAAAGGCTTCCAATCCTCCGAAAACAGGCAACAAGGTAGCAAGCACACCGACCAAGCCGAGTACAATTGCTAAAGTCAACCCGTTCTTAGCTAAAAATTTATAATTCATAGCAGGTTTTGTTTTGTTTGATTATTTAAAAGAATTGTTGCTGACCATCATGTCAACCAAAGCTACTGAAGCTTCTTCCATTTTATTGGTGATGCTATCAATCTTAGCAACAATGTAGTTGTATAACAACTGCATGATCATGGCCACGATCAAACCGAATACGGTTGTCAGAAGGGCCACCTTAATACCACCTGCTACGATGGTCGGAGAAATATCACCCACTTGCTCAATTTTATCGAAAGCTGCAATCATACCGATTACCGTTCCGCAGAATCCAAGCATTGGAGCCAAAGCGATTACAAGAGATATCCAAACCAAACCTTTTTCCAAAAGCCCCATCTGGACACTACCATAAGAGACGATTGCTTTTTCAACAGCATCTGGTCCGTTACCAACATTGCGGAGACCTTCATACAAAACACTGGCAGTAGGACCAGCGGTAGATTTGCATACTTCCATGGCACCATTTACATCGCCGTTCTTTAAATTGTCGTCGACAGAGGATAACAGTTTCTCTGTGTTGACTGAAGCAATGTTGAGAGTGATGATACGCTCAATACACAGGGCTAAACCGATGATCAGGCAGATGAGAATTAACATCATGAACTGCCATCCACCCTGGACGAATTTTTCTTTCAATACTTGAGAAATACCGGCATCCTGAGCCATGAGAGGATCACCAGCGATTGCTACCAAGCCGAAAACAAGCATAAGTGCTAATAATTTGCGCATAGTCGTAAAGTTTTACGTTTAAAATTAGTTGTTTCGTGTATGTCTGGTTAATCAGACCACTGTTAGAAAATCAATTCCGTCTTTCTTGGTTTAACAACCAAGGTCGATCCGGGCGGAGAGTGAGGGATTCGAACCCTCGATACCCTTTTGGAGTATACACACTTTCCAGGCGTGCGCCTTCGACCACTCGGCCAACTCTCCGGTCAATTATATAAAAAGAAAAATTGCGAATTTGAAACTTGTTAAAGTCTGGTTCAAAGTGCTTCGTTTTCCTGATATATTTGAAAATCAATAAATTAAGAACTAAAGTCTTGACATCAACGGACGCAAAAATTGCAAAAAGATATTACAATTCAAAAATTTTCACGGCTGTAAAAAATAATACCCTAAAAGTACCATTTTCTGCCTGACTTGTGACCGGAAAAGGTGCTGTAGGTTCTCTCAGTAGTAGTAGATGGGGCAAGTTTAGTAAAGAGTTGTGTAAGTCAACGAATTTTTTGCAAATATTTTTTCCCCATTCGCAGTGGTCGTGACAGCAACGTCTTCCAACGAGATGTCCTTTATTTCTGCCATTTTTTGAGCAATGATCTTGATGTAAGCACTTTCATTGCGTTTGCCCCGATAGGGTACTGGCGTCAGATAGGGAGAGTCTGTTTCCAGCACCAGCCAGTCTAACGGGATGTCTTTCACTGTTTTATCCAGTCCGGAATTTTTATATGTGAGTACCCCGCCGATACCCAGATAAAAACCCAGTTCCATTATTTGCCGCGCTTGCTGGAGGTTGCCTGTGAAACAGTGGAATATACCTTGGAGCCGGTCATCTTTTTCTTGTTTAACCAGCTCAATTAACATGTCAAGCGACTCCCTTGCATGTATCACGATGGGTATGCCCAGCTCTTTTGCCCATCCAGCTTGAGTGATGAATGCCTTTTTTTGTTCTTCCAAAAAAGTCTTATCCCAGTACAAATCAATCCCAATTTCACCGACGGCACAAAATGGCCGTTTGTCCAGCCATTTCTTCACGATTGTCAGTTCCTCTCTGTAATTCTCTTTTACCGAGCAAGGGTGCAATCCCATCATAGGAAAGCAGACGCCGGGAAACTTATTTTCCAGCTCCAACATAGAATCAATGGAACCGGCATCGATGTTCGGCAAATAAAACTTTTCTATGCCCTCTGTTTTTGCCCGGATGATGGTTTCCTCGATATCGTCTTTGAAATGTTTTAAATATAGATGAGTATGGGTATCGATCAGCATTTTTTGATTTTATAATTATGGATGAATTTTGGATCATTTTCGAATTTGCCGGCAAAGGTAGCTTTTATCAATATTAGCGCCCAAATCACTTCTTTCCCACATAAAATGCAACAGATTGTTCACTTAAGAACCAATTCATTTTTTTTTATTGTCTTTTCAATTATATTTGCAATTCAACTTTTTCCCTCCACACACACGCAATACCTTTTTTTAACCTGGCTTACTCACCCATGCCAGCCCCTCGATGAAAGGGCTGCCACATTGGAACGCAAGTTCTTTGGCCTGTCTAACTTACTGAAAAGGCCATCATACAAGAATTCTACACTTAAACTTAAATGTGGTAACCGGCGTGTGACCAATTTTCATTTTCAATTACTGGTTTCGGAGAACCTCAGCTCACATTTAGTTCGCATAAATCACTATTTCATAACCTAAAAGTTGGGAGGCAGCACTATTAAACCCTGTAGGTTTTACTACTTGTAAGATCAACAAAATCGATCCTCCTTACATGAATGTATTAAAACATTTTGAGCAAACGAATACTATGCAATCCAAAACTTACTTACCCAAAATGCTTGGATGGAGTTTGGCTTTTTCATGGCTGATTTCCATTCCCATGATCTCTCTGGGCTGTCCTGTTTTTGAAGGGAATTCATTTTATCATTGGTGGATGGTGGATGCTGGCCCCAACCAGAATATCTGCCTCGGCGAAAGTGCTCAGTTAACAGCCACAGGTGCCAATGCCTATACTTGGACTCCTGCATCCGGCCTAAGTTGTACGGACTGCCCCGATCCGGAAGCTACTCCATTGGTCACTACTACTTATTTTGTGATGGGAGATGACGGAACGACCGATTCTGTTGTTGTGTCGGTTTTTGACGAGCCAGAAATAATTGCTGTAACTTCTGGAGACCCCACTGATTGCAGCCTGCAAAATGGAACCATTGTCATTGAAGCCGAAGGGGCCGGGCCATTGGAATTCAGCGTGGATGGAGGTAATATTTGGTATCCGACCGGATTTTTTACAGCCTTGCCTTCAGGGTTTTACAATACTGCGGTAAGGAACGTTGGCGGGGCCTGTCAGATTTCCGGGCCATCAGTTTCCTTGGTGGCACCGTCGGCACCGGAAATATTGAATATTTCAGAAACGGACCCGACATTCTGTGACAACCCGAATGGCGCGATCATTATCTCAAGCACTGGTGGAATACCTCCTTTGTCATACAGTATCGATGGAGGGATGTCCTGGCAAAACACTAATACTTTCCAATTGCTGTCATCGGGAAATTATGATGTACGGGTGCGCAATGCAGATGGCTCATGTGAAATCTCAGGAGGAATCATATCATTGTCGGGTTCGCCGGATGAACCGATCATTGCCGGTGTATCTTCGTTTGGCCCTTCTGGGTGCAATACATCTGAAGGCATCATAACGGTTATCGTAAGTAATGATACTGGAAATTTTGAGTACAGTATTGATGGAGGGGCAACCTATCAGGCTTCTAACAGCTTTAACAACCTGCCTGAAGGCGTTTATGAAATAATCGTCCGGAGAAATGACGGTACCTGTTCAGTCAGTGGTGGATTTGTTGATCTCCTTAGTCCAAACCGTCCATTCTATTTAGGCAATTCAGTGATTCAACCAAGTGGCTGTGGTACCAACGACGGTAATATCACCATCTTGGCTTTCGGTTCGAGTTTATTGGAATACAGTATCAATGGAGGTATTGATTGGCAGGCTACAAATATTTTTACGGGGCTTTCCGCCGGGTTTTACGACGTTAGTGTCCGAAATATAAATGGAACCTGTCAGACTCCTGGCAATCCGGTCGACCTGACCGAACCTTCTGCCCCGGAAATTCTTAC
This sequence comes from Bacteroidota bacterium, assembly GCA_039819485.1. Lineage (GTDB taxonomy): Bacteria > Bacteroidota > Bacteroidia > Chitinophagales > Saprospiraceae > UBA6168. Next base: position 69,445 of record JBCBRY010000010.1, read on the forward strand.
CGTAAATTCATCTGATCCTACTGGATGTGGAATCGCCAACGGCTCAATTGTAATTGAAGCGACCGGTGCTGGTACGTTGGAATACAGCGTGGATGGTGGAAATACATTTGTAGCAAATCCTACATTTAGCAATTTGGGAGAAGGAAGCTATACGATTATAGTTCGGGAATCGAGTGCAGGTTGTGAAACTGTTTATGTGAACAATCCGGTTCAGTTGGTAAGTGGTGGATCCTCACCCGTTATTTTTAATGTTAATATTTCTGACCCAACTACTTGTGGTGCGCTTGACGGAACTATTTTTATCAACGCCACGGGGGCCGGCAACCTGGAATACAGTATTGACGGCGGAAACAACTACTCAACCGATCCTGCATTTTTTAACCTTCCTGGTGGAAATTATACTATACAGGTGAGGGATGCTGGCGGTGGCTGTGAAACTGTTTTTCAAAACAATCCGGTTCAGTTACTCGACCTCGGTGACCCGCCAGTGATCGACAATATTGGTTTGACTCAGCCCAGCACATGCGGAATGGCTGACGGAGCGATCATCATAGAAGCAACCGCTACTGGTTCATTGGAGTACAGCATAGATAATGGAGCTAATTTTCAACCTTCCAATACTTTTACTGGATTAAGTGCTGGTGCCTATACCGTTGTAGTTGCCTTACCAGGAAACCAATGCTCGGTTTCGTCGCCTGTTTCCCTTGCCAACTTAAATAATTGTACGGACACAGTCTCGGTAAATATTCCAGCCAACTTGATCAATACAATCTGTCTGGATCCCTCGGTTTTCGATTTTCAGGGGTTTTTCACGGGTGTTGGTTTTTGCGGACAAGGGAATGCTGCAACAGTGGCCGCTACTTCGATTGCAGGGGAATGCGTCACCGTAGAACCTGCCCAAGGGTTTACAGGAACATCGCCCGATCTCATTTGTACTGTTCATTGTTTCAATAATGACCCCAATCAATGTGACACGACATACATCCAGGTAACCGTTGATGTGACCTGCGATCCGATATTTCCCATCGACACAGTGGAGGTTCCTTTTATCGAAAATCCAATGGGCTACTGTGTCCCCATTCCATTGGCAAGTATTCCGGGGTATGACCTTACATTTCAGGGTGTTCCTTTAAATACCACATTTGTCTGCGACCTCGATCAGACAGTTGCCTATTCATATGGCTTTTTGCCTGGTGGTGGTTTTGAGGGCCCTTATTCTCTGGATTCATGGGTTGTGGATGGGATTACTTACACGGGCACCTTCAATGACCCGACAGAATTGACCAATCTGATGAACGACATCAACCCGGCTGGTTTCTGGCAAATCAATGCGCAGGGTAGTATCATCTTTGGTGGTAATTTTGGTACCCAGTACGGCAACATGGAAATAACCCAGAATTCATCGGGTATCCCAACTGTACTCATGACCAATTTTACTTTCCAGCCACAAGGGTTTACCATTCTCCTGACGAATCCCGGTGAGCATATTCTGATCGCCACTAACCCGACTACCGGGTGTGCCGATACATTGGTGATCAATGCAACTTTCGACCAACCAGCTTCTCAAACGGTCACTTTGACCACCAATGTAAACTCACCAACCGATCCTTATTGCCTTGATGGATTTGAATTGCCGAATGGCATTATTGAAACGATAGGTTTTTGTGAAAACCCAATGTTTGGAGGAGCTCCTCTGACGAATGATTCTTGTGTTACCTATGTACCGAATTTTGGTTTTGCCGGGCAAGACGAATTCTGTGTGGTAGTTTGCGATAGTGGGTTCCCCCAGATTTGTGATACGACCTTTTTTATCGTCAATGTATTGCCAGAACAAGACACGGTAGTGCTTGATATTCCCGCGGGCACAGCAGGCGTTGATTCTTGCCTTTCAAATTTTGTCATCGAATTGCCAGGGCCAATTATGGACGCAGGTTTTTGTGACCTTAACCTTAATGAACTGAACGGCACGGTAAACGGTAACTGCGTCAGTTTCAGTCCGGTAAACAATTTTAGCGGAACGTCGGAAGTATGTGTAGAATTCTGCAGCGGTGGCATTTGTGATATTACGATCATCATGGTAAATGTGGCCCCCCCAATAATCTGTGACGAACTGTTTGCGGATGACCTCATCACGATTGCTTCTCCCATCGACCAAGGGTTCATCTGTATTCCCGTTCCTCCTTCTCAAATTGTTGATTACCAGGCAACTATTGATGGGGTTCCTTTTATTGCGTTTACTCCGTGCGATTTCGGCGATGTGTTGTTCTACAACTATAATGCACTGCCACCTGGGCCTTATTTTCTTGAGTCATGGATTGTAAACGGCACTACCTACATGGGCAACTTTCCAGATATATTGACTTTAATCGACTCGATGAATGTCTGGGACCCTTCCGGAAACTGGATCAATAATCCATTTGGCCTTACTATCAATGGAGGAACTGGCGGAAATTCGTACGGAAACTTGATCATCAGCGAGAGTGGGGGAGGCGTATTTACCATTTCTCCTGATGTAGTAGTATTGCCCTTGGGGTCAAATATGACCATTGAAGGGTTTGGAAGCCATGAGGTTATTTTAACAGCTTCGAATGGTTGCTCGGATACCGCCACGGTAATTTTAGAACAATATATTGTAACTACTGAAAACTTGTTTTTTGAAACCAGCCTAAATAATTCTGTAGTCCCCATTTGTGCCAATACGGACGAGCTATTGGGTAGTTTTTCCTCCTTTAGTATCTGTGAAGTCCCTTCCAATGGTTCCATTACAATCATTGGCGATACTTGTGTTTCCTATACGCCGAACCTTAATTATAGTGGATTGGATAATTTCTGTTTAGTGGTGTGCGATGATTTTGTCCCGATGGTTTGTGATACGGTTTTTGTAACAATTTTAACTCAATTGCCGATCGATACTGTTTTTGTGGATGCGGATGATGTGGTTCCTTTCGATGAGTGCCTGGATGGATCGGTGCTACAATTGCCGGGAATTATAGATACAGCTTTTGTATGTGGATCCGATCCGAATGAGGTAACCTTATCATTTGCAGGTAATTGTGTAAACATTGACCTGGAGGACACCTTTGTGGGGGTAACCACTGCCTGTGTTGTTCATTGTACTGCCGATATTCCACCTATTTGTGATACGACCTATCTGGTGATTGAGTTTGACGGCGTATTCCCGTGCGACGATTTCTTTAATCCGGACCAGGTGAATGTTGTTTTGGAAAATGATACGGGAGAGGTTTGCCTGCCAGTTTCGGTGATTGATATAAATGATTATACGATCTTTCTCGATGGTGATGTCTACAACGGCCAACTGACCGGTTGCGACGTGGATTCGGTGTATACCTATTTCTATTCACAGGTATTCGGACAAGGAAATGCGGGCCCATACGACATAGAATGGACGTTGAACGGCATTGTGCAAACCGCCAACGTCACTGATATGGTTGCTTTGGTCAATTTAATGAACGGACTTGATCCGGCCGGTAACTGGGTACTCGACCAATCATTGTTGACTATTTCCTCTACCAACGATTCGGGAGATTACGGGCTGTTGCAAATTTCCCATCCTTCCGGCTCAGTTGCTGGGCTCACTGCCAATTTCAACGGTATGCCAAATGGCACTTTGGTCATTTTTGCCGGGGCCGGACCCCATGAAGTCGTACTGGTGGACAATTTTACGAATTGCGATGATACACTATTTATCAATGGAATTGCCAGTTTAGATACGATCCAGGTATTCACATTTGAGGATACACCTACTGCCCAAACATGTATCGACATTACTGGATTGCCTGGAAACTTTGTTGAAATGACGATCTGCGGTGCCCCGGACAATGGTTCCTTGCTGTTGGATAATGAATGCTTTGTTTACTTCCCGGTCAGTGGATTTGTCGGGCAGGATGAGGCGTGCCTGGAAGTTTGCGACGACCAGGGAAATTGTGAAATATGGATCGTGGAAATAACCGTAGCTCCGATTTGCAGCCAATTTGACGTTTTTCCAGTTCCCTCGATTGAAATTGATGCCCCTGACTGCTCCGCCCCGGCAGCATTCTGCATTCCCATCGAATTGGACTCTATGGCCAATTTTGGAATTCTGGATAATGGGACACCACTCTTCAATTTCACTTCTTGTAATGGCGACTTTACCCAGGTTTTGCTGGATACTGGTTTTCATGAAATAATTGTGGTACAACTCGCGACTCAATGCTCCGATACCATCCTGGTAACAGTAAACTGCACTCCCGAAACAGGATGTGGAAGTTCACCATTGAATGGACTGAGTTTGATTGCCAGTGATTGCGATAGCACCGCTGAATTCTGTGTAGATATTGCGATTGGTGACTTGGGCAATTTTATGGTAACGGATAATGGGAATATGCCCACACAAATAGGGCCTTGTTCCTCCGACGACCAGTTTGTTGGAATAGCACTCGATACGGGTTTTCATGAGGTCATTTTAGCAGATACAGTTAAGGGGTGTGCTGATACTTTTTTAGTAAATGTGAGTTGTTTCACCGTAGTAAATGATACCATTGATATCGAAGTAGTTGAAGGGGATTCAATGGAGCTTTGTTTGGCAGATTATGATTTCCCAGTTTCTTTTATTGACAGCCTGGTCAATGTTTGTGATGATCAATCCGATGGGAACGCCACCTTCTCCGTCGATGAAATTACCTGGTGCGTTACTGTTTTTGGTGAAATAATCGGTCAGGATACTTTCTGCCTGAAAGCGTACTTTGCTGATACATGTGCCATTTTAACGGTCAATGTTGATGTCACAGATGGTTGCCCTGATTACATCGCGGATAATCAAATTTTACAGTCCTCCTCCTGTGCAACCGACTCTACTTTGGTCTGTTTACCGATCGATCCAGGAATATTGACTCAATTGGAAATAATGGTAAATGGCCAGCCATTTACAGATACGTTGGTCCCTTGTCAATTCGACAGTGTACTTGTGTTTCCATATTTTAATTTACCAAGTGCCGGTATTATCGGTCCCTATGAAGTAACTGATTGGTCGATCAACGGAGGATTATTTACAGGTGAATTCAATTCCGCTGCCGAACTGGCCGTATTGATGACATTATGGGATGCAAATGGTACTTGGGAGGTAGGGACAGACGACAACGGAAATACCATCATTTCTGGCGGAGATCTATCCTCCGACTATGGTACCATGACTGTAGAGCAAACAACTTTTGGAAACGTGGTTATGCTGGACATCGAGTTGCAATTGACGGTCCTACAATTAGGCATCAACCTGGCCAACGGGACTTCCACCGTTACCTTGACCGATACCGTCACCGGTTGCTCAGAAACCGCTGCAGTAGATATTATTTGTGTTGAAAACGATACAATGATGTTCGAAATAGATGTTGATGCTGCGGATACTTTTTGCCTTGAATTAGGGGAGCTGTTGGGCAATGTAGTCAGTGTGGTGAACATTTGTGAAGACCTGGGTGGCGTTAATGTTGACTTTGAAATTGATGGGGAATGCATCATTTACACGGGGCTTAACCCTGGGACCGATACCGCCTGCATAGTCGTGTGTGATGATTTAAATATTTGTGATACAACAGTTTTGATTGTGGAGGCACAAATCATGGACGTCGATACCATTCTGATTGCTGTAGATGACCAGGTAACAACTGGAGAAGGGCAAGTCATTGTTATAGATGTGATTCAAAATGATTTGTTTACAAATATCGTGGATTATAATATCGTTGATCAGCCAGCCAATGGGTCGGCCATTTTCTTTCCGGACCTAACGATCAATTATGTTCCGAACGAAGGTTTTTGCGACGATGAAAATCCAGATGTGTTTACCTATGAAATATGCAATTCATTAGGCTGCGATACTGCCACCGTGGAGGTCTTTGTATTTTGCAGTGATTTTGAAATATTCAATGCAATCTCTCCCAATGGAGATGGTTTTAATGACTCCTTCAGGATTAGAGGATTACAGAACTTCCCTGGCAATCGTTTGTATATTTACAATCGTTGGGGCAACCTGGTCTATGAGGCGGTCGATTACCAAAGCGATTGGTTTGGTACATGGGGAGGAAAAGACTTGCCGGACGGAACTTATTTTTATATTCTTGATCTGGGAGACGGGGACAAACCCTTGAACGGGTATGTTCAAATTCGAAGATAATCCAAATCAACAGTCTAAAAGGCAGCAGGTGGGCAACTACCTGCTGCCTTTTTTGTATGGCCGTTCCATCTGGCATTTGTAAGTTGTTTAATGTCCAATGGTACAATTTTAGCATGTCACAAATCGACTGATCAGAAAAGCTGTCTTTCCCCCGTTATCTGGCATTTTCTGGTTCAACTCTGTCCAATCCTCACCTTCTTGAAACTGGCTTTCAGATTATCCAATTTCTTATCGGAAATAGTCTTGATTTCAGGTAAACTATTGTTAACCCAATTATTCCCGTGAGATAACCTTACTTAAGGTTGTCAATACTGCGACTAAAGTCATAATCGGTAACAGATAAATCGTTGCTCGGTGGCCAGATAACATTTGTTATGGTTTTCAATCGGAAAACATTTTGATGTTGCCAAAGCGGGATTGACTTTAAGCAGGCATAGCATGCAAGGCACAAAGCCAAGTGTATCATCTGGTCCAAAAGAACTACTGACGAATTTGTGTGGTCACGGCACGAATTTGCACAGCCTGCATTTGCCTAAAAGTTTTTTCTACTCATTTATAATTTTCTTCATATTATTTTCCAGCAATAAAATTAAAGCAGAAGGGGTCAAAGAACTCGCTCCCAATGCTACTGACGTCACCATGATCTATGCCAATGAAACCACCTTCGGGAGTTTTGCAGCCTATGACGGGCCACAGGCAGGCCGAATGTATATTCAAATTGCCGATCCGGAAAATGAGCAGGTTTTCATTGGGCTGTCCAGGCAGGCAAGTGTACAAAACACAACAGATGGTGATTTATTAAATACACCTTACTATTTCAGAATCAAAGATCCAAACGGAAATGTGGTTTACGGACCTCAGATCATCGACGCTTCCACTGCAAATGCCGATACCTGGACGCTGGCATCCAATGGGCCTGCACCTATTGTAGGAGTCTCCGGATATACGCCTTTCACTTTTGATCCTTCGGGTATGGTAGCTGGTGATTATTACATTGAATTCAGTGAAAACCAGACCAGTGCCTCAACAGGAGAGATCGCCATAAAATATTGGGATGTCACTGTTGCTACCACAGGAGGTTCACCAACGGCCATTAATGGGAGACTTTGGTCGAGTAGATGGTCTTTCCGTACGCCTTCGATCAGTCAGGGGGCTGATCCGACCTATACATATTTTGACAGACCGTTCAATGGGCAGGTCTATCTGTACACCTTCGATGGCTTTGTCAGTAAAATAGATTTTAATAATTCGGGATTTAGGGGATTGTCTTTCAACCTTGCTTATAATGAGAATGGTGTCAGTACTTCCGGTACTTTTGAGGAAAACCGGCGATCTATCGAGAATACAAATAATACCGTAGCTCAGTATAAAATTTTCCTGAACGACCCTGATATAAATATTTATCCCTCGGGGACCATTGGCACCGTCGATACCGATCCGCTGATTGTTGATTGTAATCCTTCCGACCTCTGTATTTCCTACTCTACTACGGAAATCGGAGTAGTGTTCATACTGCTGGATTTTGATAACACTTCAGGTGCTGGGCTTTATGATCAAAATACGGCGGATGTTCTTCTCTATCAAAGAATTGATGCACTGATAGGGGAGACAGCTCCATATGAGAGATGCCTGCCTTGGGATGGGAATGACGGTTTGGGTAACCCGGTCAATACCTCTTCTTCCATTCCTTTATATTTCACATATGCCCAGGGTTTGGTGCATTTTCCGGTTTATGATGTAGAGTTTAATGTAAACGGTTATGATGTGTCAGCCGTACGGCCAACCATTGCAGGGTTCACGCAGGAGATCTTTTATGATGATACCAATATCACTGATTTACCTGGCAACTTATCACCCAAGGATATGGTAAATGGATGTACTCCTCCTTGTCATGCCTACACTAATCTAGACTACGGGAACCTGAATACTATCAATACCTGGTGGTACACCAATCAGGATTTTGTCATTTCAACTCAATCGGCTTCCTGTGTAATAAATGCTATTTTAGATACTGCTTCCACATTAGTGGAAACACCGGTGGTCATAGATGTAACAGCTAATGATTTTGGGGATAACCTTGACGTTACGAGCGTATCAAATACCGGGTTAAATCCTCCATCATCAGGAAATATCTCGATTAACTCTGTCACAGGTGAAATTACCTATACGCCCATTCCAGGATTTATTGGGACGGATGTTTTCCAGTATAGCGTATGTGATACAGGAGGCTCGCCATGCGACACAACCACTGTGTTGGTCAATGTCTCCTGTCAGATAGTAACAGGCAATGCTATTGAAGGTCTCGTATTTGCCGACGGGAATAATGATGGTATACCAAATGTAAATGAGGCGGGACTTGCAGGTGTTACGGTAACTTTATATGAAGATGTGAATAATGATGGCTTGGTGGATGTTGGCGATACTCAGATTGCAACCACTGACACTGACTCAGACGGTATTTATGATTTTAATGTAACCAATGCTGTTCCAACTGTGTACGAATACGAAGATGTCCCCTCATCTGGAATCAGCTTCAACGAATCAAGTAACCCTTGTATTTCCGGCAGTGAACTGACCCGAACTTTTACAGTCAACGATAATTATGAAATTCAAGATGTCAATGTTGGGCTTAACCTTACTCATACGTGGCGTTCAGATTTGATAGTTACTGTCACTTCTCCCAGCGGTACTTCGGTAACCGTCGTTAACCGGTCGGGGAGTAGCTATAATAATTTTGATCTTTTATTGGATGATTCTTCGAACGGGAACATCAATGACAACAATGATGACAATGTGGCTGCGCCAAGGTACGGGGATGACCGGGTAGCGGCTCCTTCGAATCCCCTCAGTGCCTTTAACGGTGAAAATGTCAACGGGCAATGGACACTTAGGATTTGTGATGCAGCTAATGGTGATAATGGGGTTTATTTGAGGTCACTTTTGCAGATTACGGCTGTAAAAACCTATGTCTTGGAAATTGATACAGCGGAGTTGCCATGTGGAGCAATTATGGGTACTGATAACGTTGAAACTGCCGCTTTTACCGCTAGTAATCAAGTAGATTGTGCCAATAATTTCGGGTATATTCCTACTCCAAGTGAGGCCATCGCCGGGAGTAATTCTCCAGTTTGTGAAGGGGATGATATCAACCTGACGGAAACCGGCGGATATGCGGTAAGTTGGTCATGGTCGGGTCCCAATGGTTTTACTTCCACTCAACAAAACCCAACTAATAGCAATGCCACACTTACTGATGGTGGAGTCTATTCTGTAACGATAACAGATGGCGACGGATGTACTTCCACCAGTAGTATTTCAGTGATCATTAATCAAATAGTTAATGCTGGCACGGCAGTTGCAAATGATTCATTGTGTATAAGTGGGAGTGGTCTCTCTCTTATTAACCTGGTGGATAAATTGACGGGTGAGGATTCAGGAGGCTCTTGGACGTCGATTGGAGGAACGCCTGGATCTAATTTTGACCCCGTGGCCGGAACGCTCAACCCTAACGGCCTGCCCATTGATAATTATACTTTTAGATATACCGTAACCGGTACTTCCCCCTGCCCTGACGACACTGAAGACTATATACTGGTCGTTTACAGGTGCTGCCCCTCAGAAATATGTCTACCCTTAACCGCTACTAAGAACAATTAAGGTATTTTCCTTAATGGCATTTCAAATAACTTACCTAAGAACAAACTTACCATCACTAAGATTTTTGAGTGAAGCAGGAAGTACTTTTAATTCAAGTATTTGAAAATCAATTATTTCCTCTTCCCTGTAAAATATGGAGGCCCATTCAGCAATTACGTTTTGAAGTCGCCTCCCTCTCATTCTGTCGCCCCCTATGAGGTCATTAATGGCCCTGCGTATTCATTTAGTTAACCAAACTACAAAATTTAACAATGCGACTTTCATTACAAAAACTATTAGCTGTTTGGGTGGTAACCTTGAGTTGCACCTTTACGCTATTTGGTCAAAATGACCTTTCGTTGGGGGTAAGTACCACATCTGGAACCGTAGCAGTGGGTGACAATGGTATCCAATTCACTGTTACCGTTACAAATGAAGGGGCAACGACCGTCAATGACGTTGAGGCCACCATCACCATTCCCGGGGGCCTTGATCTCACAGGCAATTCACCGAGTGCCGGTACCTATAATGCCGGTTCAGGTGTTTGGGATATCGGAACAATTGCAAGCGGTACCGGATCGGTTACCTTGACGCTTACTTTCGATGTCCTTGGGGAAGGGGTACAAACCGTTCAGGCGTTTATCACAAATATGGCTGAAATAGACGGTGATTCTGACCCGACCGACAACTCCGTATTAGAGGATGATTACGGAGCAGCATGTGTGACAGCACCATTCGAATATTGTGCTGGTGAAACAATTGATATCACTGCCACCGCTCCTGCCGGGCACAATAACTATCAATGGCAATTGAATGGAATGGATATCCCTGGAGCTACCAGTCAAAACTATAATATTACCGCTGCGGGTAGTTATAGCTACACCATCAGCGCTGGAGCCACGGGCAATTGTGCCGGTGGTTCTTGTTGTGATATCATTGTTACAGAGCTTACGCTGCCTACCGTCGATATAGATACCTTACCAGCGACATCTGTACTGACCTGTACGACCCCCAGTATCGACCTGACTGCATCCGGTGGAGCGAGCTATGCCTGGTCCAATGGTGACAACACAGCGACAACCACCATTACTACTCCAAATACTTACACAGTAACCGTAACTGCTGCCAATGGCTGTACAGCTACAGGACAAGTGGTCATTACTCAAGACATCACACCGCCAACTGTTGATGTTGATACATTGCCAGCAACATCTGTACTGACTTGTACAACCACCAGCATTGATCTGACTGCATCCGGTGGAGTAAGCTACGCCTGGTCCAACGGTGATAATACAGCTACGACCAGCATCACAACACCTAATACCTACACCGTTACGGTTACGGCCGCTAATGGCTGTACTGCTACCTCACAGGTGGTCATCACACAAGATATTACACCGCCAACGGTTGACATCGATACCTTACCAGCCACTTCTGTGCTGACCTGTACGACCACAAGTATCGATCTGACCGCCTCGGGCGGAGCGAGCTATGCCTGGTCCAACGGTGACAATACAGCTACGACCAGCATCACCACTCCAAATACCTATACGGTGACGGTTACGGCCGCCAATGGATGTACAGCAACCTCGCAGGTGGTCATTACTCAGGATATTACACCACCAACGGTTGACATCGATACTTTACCTGCAACTTCAGTGCTGACCTGTACAACCACCAGTATCGACCTTACTGCATCCGGTGGAGCAAGTTATGCCTGGTCCAACGGTGACAATACAGCTACGACCAGCATCACAACTCCAAATACATATACGGTGACGGTAACTGCCGCCAATGGATGTACAGCAACCTCGCAGGTGGTCATTACTCAGGATATCACACCACCAACGGTTGATATCGACACTTTACCTGCAACTTCAGTGCTGACCTGTACCACCACAAGTATCGACCTGACCGCATCCGGTGGAGCAAGTTATGCCTGGTCGAACGGTGACAATACAGCTGCGACCAGCATCACCACTCCGAATACCTATACGGTGACCGTAACTGCCGCAAATGGATGTACCGCAACTGGACAGGTGGTCATTACTCAAGATATTACGCCACCAACAGTTGACATTGATACATTGCCAGCCACTTCTGTGCTGACCTGTGCAACCACGAGCATTGACCTGACTGCATCCGGTGGAGCAAGCTATGCCTGGTCAAACGGTGACAATACGGCTACGACCAGTATCACTACTCCTAATACCTATACGGTGACAGTGACTGCTGCCAACGGCTGTACAGCGACTTCGCAGGTGGTCATCACACAAGATATTACGCCACCAACTGTTGACATCGACACCTTACCTGCAACTTCAGTGCTGACCTGTACCACCACCAGTATCGACTTGACCGCCTCCGGCGGAGCGAGCTATGCCTGGTCCAATGGTGACAACACAGCCACCACCAGTATCACAACGCCAAATACCTACACGGTGACGGTTACAGCGGCCAATGGCTGTACTGCTACTTCGCAGGTGGTCATCACTCAAGATATAACACCACCACTTGCCAATATTACCAATGATGATTTAACGACAGAGATTACCTGTTTGCAAACATCTATTTCTTTGACTGCAACTGGAGGTATATCCTACGCATGGTCAACGGGTGACAACACAGCAAATATCTCCGTTTCGACCGCTGGTACATACACGGTAACTGTTACAGGTCCTAATGGTTGTACTGCAACGGCTCAGGAAATCATCACAGGTTCTTGTACGGTGGATTATGCGGATTTACCGGATGATGGTTTAGCTGGCAATGGCCCGGGTGACTACAATACACTGTCCGCCAACAATGGACCAAGTCACGGTATCATCACTGGACTTACACTTGGTACCAATGTAGATGCGGAGGCTGACGGACAACCGAGTGCCAATGCTGATGGAGATGACACTGACGGAACGGATGATGATGATGGTATGAGTATTGGATCTACTTTCGACATCGTTCCTGGTGGTACCATCAGAATACCTTATGATGGTAACAACAGCACGGGCAACGATGCCAACCTGGTAGCATGGGTAGATTGGAACAATGACGGTGTCTTCTCTCCAGGTGAACAAGTAACTCCGGTTGTAATACCTGGTACAGGTGCATTTAGTGGACATTTAGCAGTACCTGTCCCTGAAGACGCAACGACTGGAAGCAACATCGGTATCTTGGTTCGTTTATCCAACTCGGCGATTCCTTCACCTGGCGGTTACCTGTCTTCAGGGGAGGTTGAATCTTACCAGTTGAGTGTGAACTGCCCAACTCAGATTTGCTTGCCAGCTACTTCGACGAAAAATTGATCTTAATTGATTGATTCATAATGAATTAGAAGGTGCCCACAATGGGCACCTTCTTTTTTTTATTTTACAAAAAAATCAATTTGGCCTGTTAATTGCACTTTAGTGACAACGTAAATGCATTGCCTCCCATAATAATCATGGCAATGCATTATTATTTCATCCCCATCTGTAACTCATTTTCCCGATAATATTTTAATGACTATGACAAACCTGGTCTTTCCATTCATTGGATAGGCTCCTGACGATAGGTAAGCATAGAAACAAACTCACTGAACAAATGAACTCCTTCTCTGGCTTCTGCAATAGAGGTCAAAAACTAAGACGAGCACTGACCTTATGTTTGATAACATGGGCCTCTCTGGTTTTTTCCCAAGGATATCATGATATTTCTCTTTCTTTTTCAGCCACTCCGGCTGTAGTTTCCATAGGTGATACAGTGACTTTTTCCATTGAAATTTTTAACGAAGGCCAAACCGATTTAACTGGGCTTACCATTAGTACTGGTGATGCCGCCACATTCCCTATAATCAATTTCACTACACCTGCGAATACTACTTTCAATACCCAAACTGGCATTTGGGAAATTAATGACCAACTGAACAGCAATACCTCCTTTTTACAGCTGGAAATGAAGGTCATCGCAATCAATGAGGGAATCATGTATCAAATGGCGGAAGTGAAAACCATGAGCGAAATAGATGTTGATTCGGAACCAGACAATCAATTCCTTTTGGAAGATGATATGTCAGCTGCATGTGTCAGCGTTCCTTATCAGATCTGCGGTAATTCAGGTGAAACGATTACGATGGAGGCACCGTCAGGTTTTACCGATTACCAGTGGTTTCATGATTCTGGTAGCGGACCTGAACTCGTATCAATTGAACAAACTTACGTCTCTAACCTACCTGGGGAATACACCTACACCGTGACGGGGAATTCCTGTCCCCAGGGCCTCTGCTGCCCGATCATTATTGAGGAAAATTGCCAGGCCAATCAGCCTCCGGTAGCTTGGGTAGATGAGGTGGTAACTCCACCAAACACTCCAATTGACATTGATATACTGGTAAATGACAGTGATCCGAACGATGGTATCGACACATCAAGCACCAACATTACCGACCCGCCGACCAATGGAACGGCAAACGTTAATCCAGACGGAACGATAACTTATACACCCGATCCTGATTTTGCCGGTCAGGATACACTCATTTATGAAATATGTGATCATGGAATTCCTTCGCCCGTGCTTTGTGATACAGCTCTTGTTATTGTCACGGTAGGCGATTTCTTCTTTGATCTTTCCTTGGAAAAATCCCTCGCTCCCAACCAATCCTTCCTGGTCGATCTTGGCGAAGAGGTAACTTATTTTTTGACACTGACCAATGAAGGTGCATTTGCTGCAACAAATATTGAAGTGACTGATTACATCCCACAGGGGATGGCCATTAGTCAAAACAATAACGGATGGTTGTTGAATCCCGATGGTAGTGTTACTTACACCGTTACTGATATCTTGAATCCAGGTGAATCAATTGATATTGAAATTATCTTGAGAGTAGTTTATGGTGCTTCCGGGCAAACCATTTTGAATGTTGCAGAGGTGACGGGTGCTACCGATGAAAATGGCGTGGTAGGGTTAGATATAGATTCTACGCCTGATAACGGCGATGAAAATGAGGATGATATGGACGATCAACCCATTGAGCTTGTACCGCATGATCCGACTGGTTATGTTTATTGTGATAAGACCGGGTTGATCATTACGGGAGGTACCATTTCTGTGACAGGTCCCGGGGAAGTGTTTATCATCCACGATGGTTCAACCGGTTATTATGAATTTTATACAGACGGCACTCCCGGTCTGTACCATCTCAGTTACAACCATCCTGATGGAATGATCATGAGCGACCAGTGCTTGCCCCAACCAGGATCATTTGATCCGACCGGCATGGGGACATCGGTCACTTTGGGGGTTGGATCGGATGCAAACAATACCTATTTACTGGACACTACCTGCACAATTAATCCTTTCTATTTGTCCTTTGACCTGGAACCCGGAGACCCGCCAGTTTTCAATAACAATCTGCCAATGCAATGTGGTTACATAGGATCGGTGGTTTGCGAGGATGAAGGGAATGGTGTTCAGGACGGCACGGAGCCGGGCCTTGAAGGAATAATCGTCAACCTGTTCGATTGCACCGACACCACGGTCGTTTTGATGACTACTGTTACTGACGTAAATGGTCAATATGAATTTGATGGCCTGGTCGCCGGTAATTATTTTGTCCAGTTTGAACTACCTCCCAACAGTCGTTTTGCCGAAGGCGGAGCCGTTGATCAAAATGGTTTTTCGGATTGTATTGTACTGGACTTCGGAGACTGTGATACGACCACTTCTGCTTGCATCCTTGCTTGCCCTGCCATTGAGGCCGGGCCCGATCTAGAGACTTGCTTCGGAGAGCCGGTAGCAATTCAAGCAAGTTTGCCTTATGGCAACGGAACTGTTACCTGGACACCGGCAACCGGGTTGAGCGACCCGTCAATCTTAAATCCATTGGCCAATCCTTCCGCGTCTACCCTATACAATGTACGCTACGATGATGGTTTGGGCTGTGTGTCTGAGGACTCCCTGCTTGTAAACATTACAACGCAGTGCCAGGACCTCTTGGTGGAAGATACGGTGACCGTTCAAGCTAATTGTGAATACGGTGATCCGCTTTTCTGCTTTGATGTTCCTTATGTGGAATTATCCAATTATTCATTTGAATTGAATGGAGAGCCTTATCAGGCAGAGTTTGGCCCCTGTGACTATTTGCGGGAAAGATATTATGCCATCGGTGCGCTTGTAGCGGTCGGTAACCGAAATTTCCGGTTAGATTA
The DNA here is from genome assembly GCA_039819485.1 of Bacteroidota bacterium. GTDB lineage: Bacteria > Bacteroidota > Bacteroidia > Chitinophagales > Saprospiraceae > UBA6168. The sequence goes on from JBCBRY010000010.1 coordinate 85,426, forward strand.
TTGGAACGCCAATGGCCAGGTTCTGACTACCACTTTTCAGAATGTTGAAGAACTTATTGATTTGATGAACGAATTAGATCCGCTCGGTAACTGGGAGTTGAATCCGTTCACCCTGAGCCTGGAAGGTGGTGTCCGCCAAAGCTACTACTCAAGCCTCCAGATCACGGACCTTGAATTTGGAACCATATACGATTTTACCCTGTATCAACATTTTGCACCCAACAGCTCTTATGTCATTTTACCGGAAGGTGACAATGATTTGGTCATTACGCGTTTGGACGATGGTGTGACAGATACCGTGCATATCAGGGCCTTTTGCGTCACCCCAGATTTTGTTGAAATGACGATGCCCGTCGGATCTATTGATACTATTTGTTTTGACCTGTCAGAAATGAATGGAGAGGTAGCAGCTATTTTTAACCCATGCCTGGGTGGAATTGACAATGCAGCTGAATTTGAAGAAATAGAAAGTGAGGTATGCGTTGAGGTATTCGGTATGTTCCCGGGTGAAACCGAAGCGTGCTATGTCACCTGCGATGAACTGGGCGTTTGTGACACAACTTATATTTATATAAATGTCTTTAACGAAGACTTTCACCTGGAACCTGATTCGGTTTGCACACCAAAGGAGGTACCGGTCATTGCAGAAGTTTTACTGAACGATCAAATTAACGCCGAGATCACCTCTGTTGGTATCATCGATCATCCGGAGCATGGAACGGTGCTGGTCATGCCTGATAATACCATTCAGTATATTCCTGACGAAGGTTATTGCAACGACGGAGAGGATGAACCACTTGATGAGTTTGTGTACGAAGTTTGTACCCCTTTTGCCTGCGAATCCACCAGTGTTTCGATATTGGTTAAATGTGATGGCCTGATCATCTACAACGGCTTTTCTCCCAATGGCGACGGGGTCAATGATACCTTCAAAATAGAAGGGCTTGATGCCTATGAAAACCATAAACTGATCGTCTTTAACCGCTGGGGCAATAAAGTGCTCCAAAGTGATGATTACAACAATGACTGGGATGGATATTGGGAAGACAAACGATTGCCATTTGGAACTTATTTTTACCTAATAGAACTGAACGACGGAGAGATCTGGATGTCGGGCTACCTGCAGATTTGGTGGTAAGGTCATGATGAAATAACGATTTTAGGTAAGTATGGACAAATGGGGGTAGCTCTGTGCTGCTGTTTTTTGTCGAAGGGTTATAAAGTGGGACGGCCCCCGTATTTTTCTAAGAAAAATACGGGGGCCGTCCCACTTTATAACCTCTTTGCGAGGCGGCGTATCCGCCGGGCAAGCTTTTAAAAAGCACAGATTATTCCCTGTCACAAAGCAAAGCCTTTCCTACTTGTATGCGGGAGAGGCTTGTTTTTTGGAATAATTTTAGTCGACCATACGTAGATTCTTCCCTCCATTATTTTTTCTCCCATTTATTTTGTTATAGTTGAATTATAAAATGTTGATTATCTGCGACGTATAGTTGCAAATTTTTGTTAATGGCAAGTCTTAAATGATTTGTACCCCCCCTCCGCTGGATTGTACCTGATCCTTATACAGGCATATGAGCTGAATTATTTTCGATAAAAACAGCTTACAGACACGATCATTTTACCAGCCGAACAAACACAGAAATTTAATGAGTACACTTAAACACAGAATACTGTTTTTGACATTTATCCTTGCAGGTATTTCGACTGCCGTGTGGGGAAGGACGTATGGTCAAAGACTACTGGACAACTGGAAAATATCAACCACCTTGCGCATGGAAGAAGCCCTGGCGGGGTCCTCTCTTTTAGTGTTCCCGCCACCGGCCGTTGCTTCCATTTCCGTTAGGGTAAATGCCGGCTCAGATGATGCTGAAGAAAATACCACTTCTGGTGCGGTAAACCTCACCAGTTCTGATTTGGAATTGGTAACTGATGGCTCGGCTAACCAGGTGGTGGGCATGCGTTTTAATGGAATCAATATTCCACAGGGGACAACCATTAATTCAGCTTACCTTGAATTTGAATGTGACGAAGCTAACTCGTCAAGTACTTCCGTAACGATAGCAGGTCAGGATGCTGACAACCCTTCCACTTTTACCACCGGTACCAATAACATTTCCAATACGACTGCTCGTCCGCGTACTACCGCTCAGATCAGTTGGAACAGCCTGTCCTCCTGGACAGTTGATAGCAAATACCAATCTGATGATATTTCAAGTATAGTTCAGGAAATAGTGAACAGGGGGGGATGGAGCAGCGGTAACAGCATGGTCTTTTTCATTACGGGATCGGGTACCAGAACTGCAGAATCTTACAATGGAGAGGCTGCCGCCGCTCCGCTGTTAGTGATCGATTATACGTCAGGAGGTGTAGAAATATGTGGCAACGGTACAGACGACGATAATGATTTGTTGGTTGACTGCGATGATCCTGATTGTCAGGATATTACCATAACCCTGACCGAAGATTGTATCAATGACGGCATTGCCCTGACAGCGAGTGGCGGAACAGCTCCATACAGCTATACCTGGAGTGATGTGCCTGCACCGGAAGCTCACTGGACTTTTGAAAACACGACCGATGATGTGTCGGGCAATGGCCACCACCAGAACCTCGGGCCAAGCATCGGTACACCTATCTACGATTTGGATGTAGTTGAAGGGCAAAGATCCCTTTCATTGGATGGCAGTACGTATGTCCGCTACAGCATTGATGGTAATTTCATGGAAATCGCACTCACGGAATGGATGATTTCTTTTTGGATGAAACCCGCCTCGCTTACTGGAACACAATACCTTTTTGACGAAGGGGGAGGTGTAAACGGATTGGCTTTGCGTTTGAGCGACAACATCCTGGAATTTGCAACCCGTGACAACAGCACCCAATTCAACGCAGGAACACATACTTTTCCGGCCGATGGAAACTGGCACCACGTGGCTGCTGTGTATGCAAACGATGCCATCACATTATATTTGGATGGCGTCGCTGGTACGACCACAGCAACCAATTATGTCGGCAGCGAAATCAGTGCCCACTCAGGCAACGGTGGGATAGGGCGGCTGGACGGTGGTTCTGCTTTCGGAAGCGGGAGTAATTTCTATTACACAGGACTCGTGGACGATTTTAAATATTATTTCAACCAGTCCTTGAGTGCCGACCAAATAGCAGATGAAGCCAGAAATGACGGGGGGCGCAGAAATTTGACAACGGGCAGTTACACCGTTACTGTTTCCGATGCGGATGGTGGATGTCCTACAGTTGAAACGATTGCTTTCGATGACGTTTGCCCTGAAATCTGCAACAATGGCACCGACGATGATGGCGATGGATATTCTGATTGCTTTGATACGGACTGTCCCTGTTATGCACCTGTTCTGTGCGATGACAGGTTGTATCAAAGTATCAAACCGACTGGTCTGGCTTATTATAATCTGTATGAGGTCAATACCGATCCTGTAAGTTTTGATTCTCTTTTTAACTTAACGGATAACGGAATGACCGCTGCGGAATTCAATGCCTTAGCGTATAGCCCGGTGGACCGATTCATTTATGGCATCAATAAATTTGCTCCTTATGAAATGTATCGGATAAATGCTTTGGGAGAAGTAGATTATTTAGGAAATGTAGTGGGGCTGTCTGGAACAAATATCGCAGGTGCGATGGGATCAAATGGCGAATACTATGTTACCGGGTTTAGTAATACATTGTTCCAAATAGACCTGACCACATTGGTGGCCACAACCATTGGCGCAACAGGCATCTCCTTACCTGATTTTGCTATTAGCCCTTTAGATGGATATTTGTATGGTTGGGAAACGGCTACAAATCGCCTGGTAAGAATGAATCCTGCGGATGCTTCATTTACCTATATTGGTTCGAGTGATACTCGGTGGCAGAAATTTGGTGCCTTCTATTTCAATGAGCAAGGAGAGATCATTGCGTATGGTGACGATACTGATTCTGCTGGTTCCGAACAAGAAACATTGTTAAAAGTAGATCCAGGCACTGGTGTGGTTACACCAATTGGGACGGGGCCCGAAACAGATCAAAATGATGGCTGTTCCTGTGCATATGGACTTGGTTTCTCTAAATCTGTTTCTACCTCCAGCATAAATCATGGAGACATTTTTACCTACACGTTTACGTTTTATAATCAGACAGGAAGCCCTTTAAATAATCTGACATTTAACGATGAACTGCACAGTGGATTCCTTTGGAATTCTGAGCCACAAAATGTCACCGGACTTACTTTGGGAGCTACCTCTATCAATGGAATGGCCAATGCTAATTTTACTATCACAGATTTACCGTTGGGGAACACGGGCTCTTTCACGATCGATGTGGTTGCACCACCAGGTTATTGTGGTTCTTATGCAAATCAGGCAACGCTTACCAATATACCATCGATTTATGGCGCGTCTGTAATTTCTGACGATCCTAACACCTCTCTTATCAACGATTCAACAATGGTTGAGGTTATCAATTGTACTGAGATCTGTAATAATGGCATCGACGATGATGGTGATGGACTTATAGATTGCAACGATCCGGACTGCAATTTTATCACCAACAATGAATTTGATAATGGAACGACCGACTGGCTCTTGTACCAGCAAACCGGTGCAAGTGCAACGTTGAGCGTGGATAACTCCGGTCAGCTTTCGGGCACCAATTCTGCTTTCGTCAATCTGAGTGCTACTAATGGCAATCAATGGGACATTCAACTCGCTCAGGTTGACATAAGCATAGTTGCTGGAGCAACTTATACCGTTTCTTTTGAGGCACGTGCCACTGCGAACAAGTCGATTCACGTGCAAGCACAGGAACGAGCGGCTCCCTGGACTTCTTACTGGGGGGAAAACATTTCCCTGACGACTTCAGCTACCGCTTATTCTTACACGTTCGTTGCGGGAACGACCAGCAATAATGTCGGCTTGATGTTCGACCTTGGTACCACCACTACCGATGTTTGGATTGACCATGTTTTCTTTGGTGAAACTTGCCTAACCACCCCCGAAATCTGTGGGAACAATATTGATGATGATGGTGACGGCCTCATCGATTCGGCAGATCCTGATTGCCCTGCGAAATTTGCCTGCGACAGCAAATTTTATCAAACATTGGAAGTAAGCGGAGAATATTGGCTATACGAAATTGAGACCGAACCCGTTGGGTTGACTCCACTCGTCAACCTCACTACATCTGCCGGGTTGACTGACGACATCAATGGCGCAGTTTTCGACCAAAATGATGGATACATTTATTTCATCGAATTACATGCACCGCACAATTTGTACCGGATGGGTGGGGATTTCACTATTGTAAATTTAGGTGCGGTGACGGGTTTCCCCGGTAGCTTTTATCCTAATGCGGCGGCCATCGGGGCCGACGGAAACATTTATTACCGCCATCCTTGGGACAGCGATATTTTCCGTTTGAATTTGTCAAATTTGACCGTGTCTCTGGTCTGCGACCATCCTACTTGGCCAGAGCAGACACATAATGTAGGTGACCTCGCCCTGAACCCCGCCGATGGTAAATTTTATGGGACGCGAGACAGTACCTCTATTCTGATGGTTTATGATTATACAACCTGTGATACCAGCGTCATCAATTTGGACACCTGGATCGATGGGGCACTGGGAGCATTTTATATTTCTGCCGATGGTACTGGCTATGGTTATGCAAATAATACTGGTAATTTGTACGAAATCAATTTGTCTTCTGGTGAGGTGTTGTTGATTGGTAATGGGCCAACTACGGCCGAGACCGATGGCTGTTCCTGCGAAGGGTTGAAATTTACCAAAGAAGTGAATCCGGGAACTATTACGGCAGGCAACTCCACGACTTATACTTTTACCATCTATAATAACTGGAATAACCCTCTGACAGATATTCATTTCAGGGATACCCTGACTCAAGGATTGCTCTGGGACTCAGAGCCTTATAATCTGACTGGAGGCATTACCATTGGCTCAACCTCAATTACGGGCAGTGCAAATGGGGTTTTTACCATTTCCAATCTTCCGATTGGTACTACTTCTTTTCAAATTGATGCATCGACCCCAAATAACTATTCAGGGCCCGTACCTCATTACAATCAAGCTTTTTTAGAAAATCTGCCAGCCTTATTGGCTCCTTATAAACCTTCAGATTATCCGGTGACACCCCAGATTGATGATCCTACTCCATTGGTCATCCAGCCTGCTGTTGAAATCTGTTTCAATGGAATTGATGACGACGGAGATGGTGATACCGATTGCGATGATCCGGATTGTAATTGTTTCGGCGGAACAGACTATGGCGACGCCCCCGCCAGTTACGGAGATATTTGCTATACCATCAGAACGGATGGTAACCCTTATTCTCCCACCCGTTTTGGGAGCAGTGTTGATTCTGAAGCAACTATGTCAAACTCCATAAATGCAGATGGTGACGGGGCTGATGAAGATGGGTTTACTTTCACCAATAGTGGAAATTGGCTGATCGGAAGTTCACAAAGTATGACATTAACCTGGACTACCAACGACATTACTGGCCATGTTTATGGTTGGATTGACTGGGACGCCAATGGAACTTTCGAAAATGATGAGTTGGTCATTACTGATTTTCTGGTAGGTGACAATGATGGAACGTCTGATAATTACGGCGGTTTGCGGCAACCAAATGGAAGCAAAAATATTAGTCTTACAGTTCCCAATGATGCCTTATGTGGATCAACTTATGCACGTTTTACCATTCAAAGTGATGAGAATGAGGAAGGGCCAACTGGTACATTTTGCTCGACCAATAACATCGATCAGGATGGTGAAGTGGAAGACTATATCATCAATATTTCTGGCTGTAGTGAAATCTGTAACAACGGAGTCGACGACGACAACGATGGTCAGATTGACTGTTTTGACAATCAATGCCAGCCTATCATCAACAGCATCACCCCTTCCAACCCGACCAATTGCCCAGGCCAGAACAATGGACAAATCTCCATTGCCTTTTCTGGAACCAATCTTGAATTCAGCATCAACGGTGGCTTTTCATATCAGTCCTCAAATGTTTTTACAGGTCTTACAGCCGGTAATTACAACATCCGGGCAAGAAACACCGTCACTGGCTGTTTCACGGATTATGGCAGCAATCCAGTTGTCCTCTCCGCGGGAGATTGCACAGAAATATGCGATAACGGTATTGATGACAATGGCAATGGGCTCATTGATGGGGACGATCCATTTTGTCCTTGTAGCAGCAGGGTGACCGATGGCCTGTTGGCTTTGTATGAATTTAACGTAGGTACCGGATCAACAATAAATGATATTTCAGGTACAGGAACAGCGGTCGATTTAACCGTTGAAACACCTGCAAACACTTCCTGGCTGACTGACTGTGGTCTTGATGTGGTAACTCCTACACGCTTGACTTCCGGTGTTGCTGCGACCAAAATCTCAGACGGCATCATGATCAGCAATGCCCTGACCATAGAAGCCTGGGTCAAACCAGACAATACATCTTTTAGTACAGAAACCAGGCTCGTTTCATTATCAGGTGGCGGTTTCAACAGAAACTTTACGCTCGCCCAATGGTATGACCATTATGCGGTCCGTGTTCGCACTACAGACACTGACAATAATGGTGGCAATTGGCAAATTACACCTTCAAATACTGCATTTGACAATTATATTCAACACGTCATTTACACCTGGGATGGTTCGACGGGGGAAGAAAGGATCATTGTGGATGGACAAGAAAAATACAGTGGTACTCGCACAGGGAATACAAGCAATTGGGACAATTCATATCAACTGGCCATTGCCAATGAAATTGGCACCAATCGGGACTGGTTGGGCGAGTTATATTTAGTTGCTGTTTATGATAAAGTATTGAGTGGGACTGAAATAGAGCAAAACCTGGAAGCTGGGCCATGTTGTGGCAGCTATGGCAACCCTGAAATTGATTGCAGTGAAAACCGGGATCTGGAAATTGTTTACGAAGGGATTCAAAACAATGTCCCTGTCACGTTGAATATGACAGATGTTGGTACTATCGATTCTATTGTTGTGGAAATCGCTTATGACGATAATAATCCAGGTGCGAGCATATCCGTTCAAGATGCCCTGGGCAACAATTATAATGCAGCCCGATTTGATGTTGGCCCCGTTCGATTGTATCGAACGACCTTGCCCGCGACCTCCTCTGTTACTTATTCAAATCAAACCAATGAAAACGAGGCACAAAGCATCGTGGCATATGTTTATCGATCTACTGACGGAGGAAAAACCATTCTAACGAACCTGACCGAAATTGGAGGACACCATACAACGGAATACATCAATTTCAATCTTCCGGCGTCTGCTAATCCGAGAAATATTACGGTCAAGCTACCTGTCGTAGAATTAAGCTATGATGACCGGATCTTGAATTTTACCGCTACGGCAGGTGATGTAAGCACCAGCCTGACTAAACAGTGGGGACCAAGTGGTGATAATTTCCCTAATGGTTGTTGTGTGGATTTGGTAGAATTGACGTTGCTCGATGTAACTTCAACTGTATTAAACATTGCCATTGAATCGCCAAGTGGCTCGCCCGACGGCCAGTCAATTGCTGTCGGCGGAACCACCGCCATCGACATATTTTGTGGCAATCCTGAAATTTGTAGCAATGGGGTAGATGACGATGGGGATGGTCTCATCGACTGTGCTGATTCCGATTGTGGTTTGATTTCTCTCGCCAATGTAACTGTTGGCCCTTGTATCGATCATCCACTCCAGGATGTGGCCACGCTGGATGTTGAAGTGGTTTGGTCTGGTGCCCCGGCCAACGATACTATTGAAGTAAGCATTTCCGGAAAAACAGAATACATTCCGACTGATTTGCTGGCTTCTCCACAAACCATTACTTTCAATATCCCGGCTGATGGTTCAACCAATAACAGCATCAGCGCCAGTTGGCGGTCGGGCAATTCTCCCTGTTCCGTCAACAGTACCTACGATGCTCCTGCGGCCTGTTCGACCAATGGCCTGGTTTGTAACATACTTTATCTCTGTGGCGATGATAAGGAAAGTGACAGCGACCCCTGGGATCATGGCTGGATCGAGTACATTGATCAACAAAATGGTGTAGCAACATTGACTGCCGTCTTGACTAAACCGGATGCATCCGGTCTCGGAATGTATTTTCCTGATAATGAATCCATTCCCATGGTTGTTAATTTTGATGACTATGAAATGATCATCATCTCAGCCAGTACCGAAGACCATATTTCAAGCGATCTGGTCGATACCTTAAAGGACCTTAATCAATCCATTTTATTGGGCAATTATAAATTGATCAACGATTTTGGTATGTCCGCTACGGAGGGATTTTATCAAACTCAATCCCACGCATTTGTTGACAACAGCAACCAGCGAACAATTTATAATTTCAATAATGTAAATCCCTCAAGGTCCCACGTTTTGACCAAGGGCGATTATGCCTCAGGCGCTACGGCTCAGCTCTGGGCCAATGCTGGTGACCAGGCATCTGGCACGGATGGTAACTTTTTCTTTTTTGAAGAAACTGATCCGCTTACTGGCATAGACAATAAACACGGCCGGAGAGTATACCTTGGCTACCACATGAATGGTGTTTACGCCAATAGTGAAAACGGTGGTGCATTGCCGGTTCCTGCTGCATCTTGGTTTGACCCAATACGGCACTTGACACTCGATGGAAAGTATTATTTCGACCTTGCCCTCGTTGAAGCAGCAGCCATCTGTGGAGGTGCTGAGATTTGCAACAACGAGCTGGACGACGACGGGGACGGACTAATCGATTGTAACGACCCTGATTGTATCGTCATTCCTGCCGGGGCAACTTCAGCTGCCTATCGAACCATTGCCAATGGAAACTGGACGGATGGCAGCATTTGGCAAGGTGGCACCGCTCCACCAACCGGTAATGTAAACGCTGCGACTATCAGCATAGAGCATGATGTGGTTGTGCAGTCAGGTGAAATAGAATTGAGAGATGGTTCATCGCTTTGGGTCATTGATGGTAGTCTGACATTGAACGGAGGGGACTTTAAGATCAATCGTTCAACAGCCATATTTATCAATGCGGAGCTATCAACAGCAAATGGTTACGATGTCGACCTGAATGATACCGGAACCGGGGGGGAAAATGCCAGGTTATACGTCAGGAATAGTTCCGTTAATGTTGGAAAGGATTTTACAAACTCTGACGGGGCGCGCGTGTTGGAAAATGTCTGCCTGACGGTCAATGAAGAATATAGCAATGGAGAAAAGGATACGCTCATTAATGTCTGTGCTACCGTTGGTTCCAATTTCACCGGAAGTGGCTGGGGCAATAATAAAAGCTTTGATAATACCTGGTTCTCCCAGATGTACATTGAAGACTCAGAGATCAACCTGGTCAATGGAGAATTTGAAAACGGGATTATGGCCTTGGTCGACGGGTCAAATCTGAAAATTTGGGTACAAAATGGTGACATCGACAATAACGGTTTTTGGATTAATGACATTACTCAATATTGTGCATCCGGCAGTGTCAATGTTCCTGCTTCTTACTTACCTGACACAGAGGAATGTGCGACGATCGACTGGTATTTTAATAACTGCGATTGTGGGTGTACTCCCCCGGCCGAAGTTTGTACCGGAGGTATTGACGAAGATGGGGATGGCCTCTTTGACTGTGCCGATCCAGATTGTGGCGGGGTTGCTTATGCCGGCGAAGATGTAAATTCCTGCTCTGGAGAAAGTGTCAACCTGACAGCGACCGCTACTGGTACGACAGGACCCTATTCATTTATCTGGTCACATGGACTTGGCAGCACGGCTGCGGTTGTTGCTAACCCACTAGTTACGACTGAGTATTTTGTCACCATTTCAAATGCAGGTGGATGTACGGATGTGGATACGGTAACGATCATCATCGGGGCTTGCCCGGAAAACTGTTTTAACGGCATTGACGATGATGGAGATGGTTTAGTTGATTGTGATGATCCTGACTGTAACAACCTTAACCTTACGGAAACCATCATTTCCCCGGTTTGTGAAGGAGGCAGCGATGGAGCGATCGACCTGGAAGTGAGTGGAGGTAAATCTCCTTATACCTATAGTTGGTCCAATGGAGCCACAACACCAGATATTGGTGGATTGGCAGCTGGTCTCTATGAAGTGACAGTAACCGACGATTATGGATGTACTGCGGTAGAAACGTATGATGTGCCGGACGGTTATACGCTTGTCTTGATCGGAGAAGTAACAAACTCCAACTGTTATGGAGATGCATCAGGTTCCATTAATCTGACGATAGTCGGTGGCACACCGCCTTACTCTTACGCCTGGTCCAATGGGGCTACCACGGAAGATATTTCAGGACTTGCATTTGGTGCGTACGGGGTAACTGTTTCAGATGCTAACAGTTGTACGCAGGCCGATTTCTACACAGTGTTGCAGGCAGTAAGTTCCGCATACGAGTATTACTATATTCCGATTCCGGAAACCAATATCCGTTCATCCTTTAAGGGCTTTACCGATTATGTTGGCTATTCTATAAGCAACGACATGCGTACTATTATTTCTTTGGTAAATACGGAAGATGGAAACCTGATCTATTACGATCACTGGGAAGATGGCTATGAGGCAGATATTCTAAACCCGACCCAACCCACCACTCAGGTTTGGGGAGATAACGATTCATCAAATGGCTCGCCTCCGGGCCTCGGGTCGGATAACCTGCAGGATGGCGATGTCATTGGCATCGACAATACGGTTCCCTTGCCCAGGAACCCCAGTCAGATCTATTATGATGGCCGGGACAAAATCGCTTCTGCACACCAACTGGCCTTGTCGAGAGCTGCCTGGGCGCCCAACCCTGGCCCTGTACTGTCCGGGGCGGTGGACATCATGGATATCAATGCTTTTGAAAGGGATTATGAAATACCCATTGGGGAAGATATTTCATCCAATCAAATGTTTGAATACACGTCATTGCTCGTGATGGCGCAGGAAGACAACACCATTGTCTGGATCGATGTGGATGGTAATGGTTCTACTGATATCACCCAATGGCTGGATGAAGGCGAAACGTATCAAATGGATGGGGGAGTCCAATCAGGTGGCAAGGTGACCTCTTCGAAACCGGTTCAGGCACACCTGATTACGGGTGATTTCGGAGGGTTGTATGAAAATCGTTGGTTTACATTGATTCCGACCGAGAAGTGGGACAACAGTTATTTTGCTCCGGTCGGTACTACAATTAGCAGTGATCCTGCAGATGTATTTATTTATAACCCTAACAACCACTCGATCAGTGTAAACTACCACACCAAGTCTGGTTCAGGCTCTTTCACTGTAGGATCGAAAGATGTGTATCGCTACCGGATGCCGATGCATTCTGGTGCCCATTTTTACACCAATTCTGAAAGCCATGAATTCTATGCAATCAGTACGATTGACAGCGATGCTTCCGACCACGATGCTCACGATTGGGGTTATAACCTCTTGCCGGAAAGTTACCTGACTATTTCTGCTTCGATTGGTTGGGGCCCCGGCAACTCAGATCTCAGTGGAAACGGAAGTCCTGCCTGGGTAATTGCCAGCCAGCCAACCCGATTGTATGTGGACTATGACGGAGATCCGACCACCGGCACCCAGACCGACCCGGCCGGCAATCGGTATGACGCCCACTATGACCTTACCGCTTATGAATCCAAACGGATTTTTGACAATAACGACAATGATCAGACGGGCATGTTCTTGTATACCATGGACGGTACATTGATTTCGGCAGCCTGGGGGCAGGATCCCGAAACAGCCGATCCTGGAAATCCTTATCTTGATTTTGGAACTACGGTACCGCCCATCCGAAAAATTGAAGGATATAAAGAATATGAACATACCGTTGACGTCAACGGCGATGGCCTCGTCGATCCAGGTGATGAAATCACCTTCTATCTAAACTTAGTCAATTCAGGAAATTCACCTGTGTTAGGAGTGACCGTCTTTGATCCGTTGCCTCCCGAGGTGACTTATATCCCCAACACGACCTATTTCAACAATAGTCTGGTTCCCGATGACAATGCGGGCACAGCGTTTCCGGTGGATGGAATTGGCTACTATATTTCCCAAATCCCAATCAATTCCACGTATGTCATTTCTTTCCGAACGACGGTCAACAGCATGCCGCCTGTGTTCCATGAAATCGTAAATTCTTTCTCCACCTTGGTGGAAGTGCCCTGTAAAACGATCAACAGTGAAGTAGTGATTCCGGTCGTGGTACCTCCAACACCAACAAATTGTACATTAAGCTTCTCGGACATCGGAGGTGGGCCAGTTTCCACTTTTGACCAAAACAGTCAAATCTGTGTACAGGTAGTAGATAATGATAAAAACACGTCCGATACGTCACCACAGACGATTCAGGTGACTGTTCAAAATACTTCACACGGTGATACGGAAACAGTTAGCTTAACAGAAACGGGTAACAATACCGGAATTTTCCGTGGCTGCATTTCAAGTTCGACCAGTAGTGGCCAATCAAATAACAACGGGACGATATATGCACTTGGAGGCCATACATTGAATGCTTCTTATACTGATTTAGAGAATGGTGATAATTGTAGCGATAATGTGATTGTCCTCTCCACGAGTTTTACGAAGCAACTTTATTTAAGCGAGGATGGAAATGGGCTTCCCGATCAAGACCTGGACCGGATCGACCCGGTGGCCGCAGGGGACGCCACAACTGCAACAACCAATGTCCTGGCTTCAGGAAGCTCAGTGGTATTCACGCAGACGCCTTCCATGTGTACTGATTTCAGCATGCCGGTGGGAGGGGCAGTTGGTGCAACGATCTATGTGGGTATTTCCAGTGGCAGTTTGCCTTCAAATCCGAATGTGACTTTGGTAATCAGATTTGGAGCAACAAATATTGCTACTCTGACCAATCCGAGTTATAGTGGTGGCGTCCTGTCGTTCAGCGGCGCATTGGCGTCCAATGTTAATGTTCCGGCAGGTGCTAACATTGAGGTAGAAATTACTTCCAACGAAGGGGGAGGGACATTTGAAGTTGAATATGACAGCCAGACAAATCCGTCCCGGATCGACTTGCCGACGACTACCGTAATCACGATAGATGAATTGAATGTCTTTAGCAATGCTTATCCGGCAGGAGTAGGGTTGCCAGGGCTGACCGTAGATGAAACGGTATATATCAGGAGCGTGGTTACCGATCCGTTCGGTTATTATGATATCAATGATTTGGTCATGAACATCAGCTACCCAGGTGGCAGTTTGACCAATATCTCCATGCCTGTAGTTCATAGTGCTGGTTGCTCAAGTACGTTTGAATATGAATGGACGGTTCCAACCGTAGTGCCTGGGGATGTGAACATTGAAGTAATTGCCTATGAAGGCTATGAGAATGCAGTTTTTGATACCGTGCAGACGAATCTTCCAGTAGACAGTATTCCTCCGATAATCCCTTGTGCCTTGAGCCTGGTGGATGGAAGTGGTAATCCGGTCAGTGTCCTCATGACCGATAATCAGGTTTGCATACAATTGGATGATATCAACGAAAACCAGGACAACAACAATGCTGAAGTGATCTTTGTCGAGGTGGCAGCCAGCAATGGCGATACAGAGAATGTGGCCTTGTTCGAAACGGGTAACGCTACAGGCGTGTTCCTTGGTTGCATAAACAGTGACCAGGAAATTGGAGCCAATAACGGAGATGGCGTCCTGTACATGGTCGGCGGTAATGTAGTGACCGCTTCTTTCGACCAAACTTCAGGAGACGGCTCATGTTCGGACGATGCTACCGTGGTTCTGCAGACCGATACCAAGCCTTTGTACCTTACTTCCGTAGGTCAGGGTCTGGATCGGATTGATCCAGTGGCCACGAATGATGTGACCACTGCTACCGTAACGATCGGGACTAATCCAAATACCGTTTGCTTCGTATCGGATGGATTTGATTCACCAGTTTACAGCAACAATGATGGTTCTGTAAATTGGGCCAGTGATTGGCAAGAGATTGTAGAGTCAAATGGCCCAGGATCAGGGTATGTCCGCGTTTCTTCCAATTCCCTGAGGATTGGAGGATACAGAGATGATGATGACGACCCAGATATAAATGGCAGAGGAATCTGGCGGGAGGTGGACCTGAGCGGAACTTCGGCTGCTGCTTTGGGCATTGATTTTAATGAAAGTTACTCAAGCAGTAGTTTTTCCGTCACTTTATCTGTCTCGAATGACGGAGGCGGGACTTACACAGATTTGGAAACATTTACCTTTTCCACTGGTGCTGTTTCCCGTTATTATGATCTGACTTCCTATGTTAGCTCAAATACAAGAATTCGATTATTGGCGAGTGGTTCCATTCCGGAAGAAACGACCCGCCAAATGTTTTTCGACAATATTTACATAAAATACGTCTGTGGTGGAAGTGGTTTTGGCATTACTCCAATCAAGGATGCTTCCATTACCTCGGCGAGGCCGGACAATAATTTTGGCGGGCAAGGAACCTTTGGAGTCAACAGTGTTTACCATTCATTACTTCAATTTTATACGGCAAATATTTCTTCAACTGCGACTGTAACCAGTGCGCAACTGGTTCTCAATAGGGCAGGAGGAACCACCACCCCGACCGGTTCGGTGGAAGTACGTGCCCTGACCCAGAGCTGGGAGGAAGGAAACCAACAAGACGCCGCGTGTTCAAACGGAGTAACCTGGAACGATGCTGATTGCAATCCATCCAACTCCTGGTCAAGTGCCGGTGGGGATTACAGCGGTACAGTCTACGCAACCACGGCCATTGTTACGGGCACCAATACCTGGGACCTCACTTCTCTTGTGCAGGCTTGGGTTGATGGTTCACTGACCAATAATGGAATGCTGTTACGGGTACCAAGCGGATCGAACACGCATACCTTCAGTTCCAGGGAAAGTGGTAATCCACCTCAGCTTATCATAGAATACACTGACAATGGTGGCAGTGGAAGTGGATCTGGAAGTAGTGGAGGGCATGTGTTATGGCTGTCTACAGAAACAAGTGTAACTTCGGGTGGTGCGCCGGGAATAAGTAGTTGGGGCGGAGGTGAAATATTGGAGTTTGCTGATCCAAACCTGACTTACGCGACTTCTACCGACGGTACTTTTTCATCTGTATTTAACCTGGATGATTTTGCCCAAGACGGAGATGCAAGGGTGAACGGCATTCATTATGTTTCTCGGGACATGCAGGTCGGTGATAATAATATTCAGTTGGAACAAGGAGATTTATTACTGGCTACCGTCAATCCGGAAACGTTGACCAATTCGGATCTGTCGACCCTGAATGTGGAGGCTCACCACATCATACTTTTCGAACCAGATTCGCCAGGGGATTATTCGGCAGGCACATTTTCCATTTTGGTAGATGTTTCAGACGTCATAGGATTTTGGGCTGTTGATGGTTTTACCTTGGTGGAAGAATTGGTACAAGTCGGGACGGCTGTTTACTCCACTTTACAACCAGGTGACTTCTTAATCGCATCCGATGCAATTGACGATCGGATCTACAGTTATCGTCCCGGAAATTTAGGCACGACAAGCACAACTACCTTGTTATCGGTTTTAGTAGATGGAAGTGATATCGGCATTAATTCAGGTGATATATTTGGCCTTGAGCTGATTGAATCTGACCTCACGGTAGGAGATATGAACTTTACGGCGGGTCAAATATTGGTAACGCTTAATTCCGATGATTCGTCAGTTGGTGGAACATCAGTTGGTGCGGAAGATATTTTTATCCTGGACATGACGGCTACCGGAAGCAGCAGTAGCGGGACGGCAAGTTTGTTTTTCCAGGGAAATGATGTGAACCTGGACACCTGGCGGGAGCAGCCGTATGCATTTACCTTGGCATCTGCGAATGCTGTTAGTGGCAGTGGAGGTGGAGGCAGTACTAGTGGTGATGTACTGGATGAATTTACGGCTATTTCATTTAGTGGAAACAACGGGACACAAGATTGGACAGGCGACTGGGTGGAAATAGGCGAAACAGATGGAGCCGCCACAGGAGATATAGCTGTGAAAAACGATGCTCGTTGTACCAGCGGTAACTGTTTGAATGTTCACCCGCGAGCTAACCACGGAACCTACCGGATCGTCGACCTTTCTGGAGCAACATCGGCATCCCTTACCTATGATTGGAATTTTAAAGAACCGGAAGACAATGTTTTTAGGGTACAAATTTCAACGGATGGCAGCTCCTGGACGAATTTGCAGACCATTTCTTATGGTGGTTCAACCACGCGTTCGGGTAGTGAATCCCATGATATATCCAGTTATATTTCTGCAAACACTTATATCCGCTTTTATTTCTCCACGGTCTATTATAGTGGCAGTACAACAGACATGTTCATTGACAATGTTCAAGTGGAACATGACGGTACAAATGCCGGCGGCAGCGGCGGCAGCGGGAGTTGTACCGACCAGACCCTTACCGCTACCGAGGACGTCAATCTCTTTGAACAGTCACCCAATAACAATTACGGAACAACTTCCAATTTTCAGGTGGGGGCTTATGATAACTCCGGCACCCGGGATTTGCACACTGTCATGAAATTTGACGTGTCCGGTTTGAGCGGCCGAACCATCACTTCGGCTGTTTTGAACTATGAAGTAAGAAGTACTTCCGGCGCTCCGATTACCATCGAAGTACATAGAGTGAATACGGATTGGTCAGAATCCACGGCTACCTGGAACAGTCCATGGACGAGTGCCGGTGGTGATTTTGACGCTGCGACGATTGGATCGGCGACCATCACTTCATCCATCACTTTAGGAGAACCCACCGAGACCATGTCCATTGATATTACCAGCCTGGTCCAAGATTGGGCAGATGGGACGTACCCAAATTATGGGTTGATCCTTGTTGATCCGAGTGGTCAGGATCGTTCCATCAATGCACATGCTTCGGAAGGTTCCGTTCCCCCGACATTGGACGTATCGTCTTGTGAGTCGTCTGGCTCCTCTCCTTCTGATGCGGCGGTTAATGTTGCTGTATCAAGTAGTTCAGACGACGCGGAAGAAGTCATTTCAAATGGAAATGTATTGCTGTCGACCCTGGATTTGGAGATGGCCGTAAGATCAGGAAGTTCCCAGGAAGTTGGAATCAGGTTTAATAATATTTCAATACCAGTAGGAGCGACCATTACGGAAGCTTACATTCAATTCACGACTGAAGCACCGAATACTGCTGCCTGTAATTTAAATATTTACGGAGAGAATACGGACAATGCCGTTACCTTCACAAGTTCGAACTTCAATATTTCTTCAAGATCCAAGACCAGTGCGAGTGTGGCGTGGGTTCCGAACCCCTGGCCGACCACTGGAGAGCAAGGCACTGACCAACGGACTCCATCTTTGATCAGTATCGTTCAGGAAATTATTGATCAGGGAGGCTGGCAAAGTGGAAACAGTATGGCCTTTATCTTAAATGGAAGTGGACGCAGGGAGGCGGTTTCATACGACAATGATCCGGATTTTGCCCCTCGATTAATCATTAATTTCAGCTCAGGTTCCGGCACGACGAACAGCGACGTAACTTTTGTACAAAGCATTCCCATGTGTACGGATCTGACCATGCCTGCCGGCGGCATTGTACAAGTGACCAGTTACGTCAGTGCCATCGCTGGTTCCATACCGGCCAATCCTGACATTTCTGCTGTACTGAAACATGGTACTACGGTTTTCGCAAACATGACGAGTCCTACTTTGGTCGCTGGAAATAGTGGCTATGCTACTGCTGTCGCAGGAACCAGCGGTACAATTGCTTTCTCAAATGACATGTTGGGGGCTCCGGATGATTCAGGGGGGCAGATTGGTTCAGATGGGGATTTTGTCGTGCTTGATTTTGGAGAAGAAATTCCCGCAGGTACGAATTATACCGTTTATGCGAGGTGGGCTTGTACTCCTCCGAGTTATTCTGAATTTCAGGTAGAAGAGTCGAATAATAATGTAACATTTGTTGTCAATTCCGCCTCTCCGAAAACGGAATCAAGCGCTTGGTTCCAGCCTCATACATTCTCCACATCAGCAGCTACCCGTTATGTAAAAATAACGAAGACAGGAGGTGCCTGTTTTCAAATTGATGCAGTTGTCCATACCAGCGGTGATCGCTTGGTTTGGTCTCAGATCTTAAGCAGCAACTATACTTTGCCTGCCGGAGATGCCGTCAGTTTGGAGATTACGCAAAATGACTCGGGCTATAGTTTTGACATCGAATATGACAGTGAAACCAAGCCATCTAAAATAGATCTGCCAACTCAGACCGTCATCGAGATCGAGGAGCTGGCCATTTATGATTCTTCATATATAGAGGGAGAAGTCATCATTGATGCTGAAAACGGAGAAACCGTTTATATCCGAACGACGGTCAGTGACCCGTTTGGTCCCGAGGACGTAACCAGCCTTGATTTGACCATTACTGCTCCAAGCGGGACCATCTTGGTGGATACTGTTTTGTATGATGGAAATGTAGTCGGCACAGTGGGCTGCAATAAGGTATATGAGTACGAATGGGTAACCGGGGTTGAGCAGGGAATTTACGATATTGATGTGGTGGCACACGAGGGCTATGAGGGCATCCAGGACGAAGCCAGCACCGAAATAGAAATCCAATTCAACGACCTGGGATCGCCCTGTCAAGTATTGTTTTCAAATGGCACGGAAGAAGTCACCACGTATGATCCAAATGACCTCATTTGCGTGCAGGTTACAGATATTGATGAAAATGAAGATACTGATGCATCGGAATCACTTGATGTAACGCTGACCTCATCCAGTGGAGATAGTGAAGACCTTACTTTAATTGAAACTGGTCCAAACACTGGTGTTTTCCTATTTTGCCTGCCATCAAATGGTCTTACGGTTGGTTCGAATAACGATGGCCTGTTGTATGCTCCAATGGGCGACTTGCTGACCATGAACTACCAAGACAAGGATATTTCAGCTGATGAGTGTTCTGCCACTGCATTGATAAATTCAGTCAATCCAGAGGTCGAAATTGCCATTGAGTTGATCGAGCCGGAAGATGGGGTAGCGCTGGTTGGGGAATTTATCCAGTTTGATATCACGGTTAGCAATCCGGGGCCGACCCCGTTGACCTATTTGCTGTTGAACAATACTTTCACGGCGGCAGAGTTAAACTATACTGGCAGTTCGCTTGCACCCGATATCATCAACCCTGGAAGTCTGCTTTGGAATATTCCGGTAACCATCCCTTCCGGAACAAGTTACACCATTGAGGTTTATTTCACTGGTGCATCACCGGCAGATCCTTCAGTGGCCAATGCTTCGGTTTCAGGGAATGACGAAAATCTTTCTCCCGTTTCGGCAGGGCCTGTGAGTGATGACGTGATTATCACCAATCCATTGCTGACCGTTGATAAATATTTGATCGATCCGGCGACTGGGCCTTTTATCATCGGCGATACTTTGACCTATCAAATTGATATAACCAATACTGGATCTACGACCATCACTACTTTACCACTGGTCGACGAGTTTGATGCTTCCTGCCTGGAATTTGTTGATGCTAATCCAGCTACCAATGGAGCTGGGGCGGGGACTGCGATCTGGGACAACCTTGGTCCTTTGACAGTCGGTGCTGGAACCTCAGTAACTACCCGGTTCGTGATCACTGATATTTGCAGTCCCATTGAAAATATCGCAGCGATTGACTTTGCTGTTGATGAAAATGGCGATCCGGTACCTCCGGTTCAAGATACTGTAGAACTCTTGGTAGAATCTCCGCCGGTGGCGGAAGACGATATAGATTCCACGGGGGTAGGTGTTCCGGTCACCGTAGATGTGCTTGCCAATGACTTTGATTTTAATGACAACCTGGATACTTCAAGTGTAAATACAACAGGGGTGTTGCAGCCGGCAAATGGTACGGTCAGCTTCATAAATCCTGCAACCGGGGAAATCATATACCAGCCAACGGGTGGTTTCATTGGCATTGACTCTTTTGAGTACATCATCTGCGACCTTACGCTACTCTGCGATACAGCTATGGTAACCATCACGATTGTAAATGAGGATTGTACAAATGGCATCGATGATGACGGAGATGGTCTGATTGATTGTGATGATCCGGATTGTACCAATTTCAATGATGGTGGTTGGCTTGGAGGCAACGAGGAAGAGTGCGGTGAATATGACCCAACGGAAATCTTTTCTCTTTCCCTTCCATCAGGTGGCGCAGGTGGTGATTACAATTATTATTGGGAATACAGTGTAAATGGTGGCCTTTCCTGGATCACCGTGCCCGGTGCCACCGGTGAAACCTATGATCCTCCGACCATTAGCCAAACCTTCTGGTTCCGGCGCGCTGCCCGTAGATTTGACTGTGCAAGCTGGGTATTCTCCAATTTTGCCGTAAAATCGGTAACTGATTGTCCGGAAATCTGTGACAATGGCCTGGATGATGATGGCGATGGCCTGTTTGATTGTGATGATGACGATTGTATACCGACGGTTGTTGTTAGTGGGAATATTTCTGTTTGTATACTGGACACTACCACTATCTCTGCAACCGTAAGCGGAGGAACACCTCCCTATGAATTTATCTGGGACAACGGACTGGGCATTGGGGAAAGCCATTTGGTCAACCCCGATACAACCACGACGTACCGCGTGATGGTACTGACAGCAAGCGGTTGCTTCGCTGTAGATTCGGTCATCGTTTCCGTGGTTCCTTGTCCTGAGGATTGTATAGACGGTATTGATAACGATGGAGATGGATTGATTGATTGCGATGATCCGGATTGCCAGCTTGTCGGGCAACCTCGACCTCAACCAGACACCTATGAGGCATGTCCTGGATTAGATTATATTGATCAGGTTTCATTGAATGATGAAAATCTTCAGAATCCTAATTTCGGTATTGTTACCACGCCCACGAGAGGAAGTGTCTCCATTGATTACCAGGGAATATTTGTTTACTCTCCCAGTAATTTTTATTGCGGAGTGGATAGCTTTGTTTACGAGGTCTGCAATCAGACAACTGGCTGTTGTGACATCGCGAGCGTATATCTGAATGTTGGTGATACTGACCCACCAGTGCTACAAAATGTGCCGGCAGATATTACGATTGGCTGCGATGAATCAATTCCGGAAATCCCGGCTTTAGTGTACGGAATTGATGGCTGTCCTGGAATCTATGTTTCATTTGAAGAAGAGACAACACAGCAATTGGGCAACGCCTGTCAGAATTATACGGTTACCCGAACATGGCAAGCAACGGACCTGTGCGGTAATATGGCAACTGGCACCCAAACTATTACGGTACAGGATATAACGGCACCAGAAATATTCAGGGTATATACCCTGGAGAACGGAAAGAAAATAGCAGGGGGCATTGCCCTGCAGACATCCACTAATTGGAAATATGTCGAGTTTCCATTGAATTTCTCCGAAGTACCTTTGGTTTTTCCTCAGGTCACTACGGAAAATGAAGTATCAGCGGTGACGGTCAGAGTCAGGAATGTAACGGAAGAAGGGTTTGAAATGAAATTGCAGGAAGAAGAAGCAGCAGACAATACACATGCTGCGGAAGATGTGGCCTGGCTGGCCCTTGAACCCGGTGACTTGACAGGTGCGCTCGCTATGCAGGCTGGCCTGATGACCAATGTTACAAGTGGTACTTCCAATCTCGGTTTTGTCAATAGTTTCAGCGGATTGCCTGCCTTCCTCGCAACAATGCAGACCTATGAAGACAGCGATCCTGCAGCCATACGTTACAATGGTTTGAGTTCCAACGAGGTAAACGTGTTTATCCAGGAGGAGGCATCACTCGATGCCGAAATTATCCATAATGCCGAGGAAGTGGCCTACATCGCTGTCGATCCAGGAACCTTAACAGACGAGGATGGGACTTATGTGGCTGAGACTGGTGCATTGAATCTGGACCACAATTGGACAACGGTGAACCTGAGCCGGGATTATAACAAACCCGTGGTGGTACTGGGCGGTGTGGAAGCAGGTAACGATCCTGCTGTCGTACGGGTCAGGAATGTGACTTCTAACAGTTTTGAAGTAAAAATTCAGGAATGGGATTACCTGAATGGTAACCATCCCAACGATAAAGTATCTTACATCGTAATGGAAGGAAGTATCCCTTCCGTACCTGAATATTTCTGTGACCAGGAACAAGTTGAACTGATACCAGAAGTAAACTTATTTGCCGTGGACAACTGCGATCGGCAGCTGGAATTCATCTACACTGATTCCTCCCGTTATACTTCAAGGGGACTTCATATCTATCGCAAATGGTCGGCGGTGGATGATTGTGGCAATTCAACCGACGTACTGCGGACCGATACCTGCGGCTTGGCAGGTGTCCGGCTACAGGTGAATTTACATGGTTCGTCCATCAATACATTTGGCGAAAACTTAATGCGGGATGATCTCCGTGAACAAGGGATGATTCCTCTTCTGGAACCCTATTCCGGGTTCGGTGGATTTACGCACTATGGTACGGGAGGTGGCGAAACGACCACACAGGAAATACTCGACCGGACGGGGCAGAATGCAATCGTTGATTGGGTATTTGTAGAAGTCAGGCCAGCTGGGGATAATACTGAAATTATTTCTACGTGTTCTGGCCTTCTGGAACGAGACGGGGGAATCATCACCGCAGAGGGCGATTCGATTCTTTATTTCCCAAACCTGCCGGAAGGAGATTACTTCCTCAGTATCCGCCATAGAAACCATTTGGGAATGATAACTGAATTTGTGGAGTATCTAAGTACGGCCGACCCGGCATCCATTGATTTTGGCGATAAATATTATGCTGTTCTGGGTGATCTGGAAGCGAGTAATTTCACTACCGAGGGCCGACGTGCATTGTGGGTAGGAGATGTGGATGGAGATGGGCGCGTTATTTTTCAGGGACCTAACAATGATATTTTCCAAATCTTCTCGCATATATTGTCACATACAGACAATGAAGAGCACCTGGCCAACTACATCAGCGAAGGTTATTTGAAAGAAGATTTGAACATGGATGGAAGAGCCATTTATCAGGGGCCTAACAATGATCGTACGGTAATGATCTACAACACGATTCTGGTACATCCTGGCAATTCTTCTTTCCTGGCGAATTATATTGTTAATGAGATATTACCGTAAATCATTCATTACAAGTGTTTAGTATGCTGGAGCGCGTTGGTTATTTTTCGAACAATAGCCAACGCGTTCCTCTTTAATAAACTTTCATTGGGTGAGGAGCCTCGGTCAGCAGCTACCTGAATGTCCCATTCCTACTCCAAATCCTGCAGCTCATAACCTTAGTCCTGCTATTCATCCTTTTGCTTTTTTCCCTGTCACAAATACCTCCGCTTTTTAGTTGAATTCCTTTCCATTTACATCCAAATGAATAATTGGCAAGTTTTTGGCAATGTGAGGTTGTAAATAATTCCCTTTCTGAATTCTTCCTTTCAATTCCCCCGTTGTTTTTTTCTCCCGGCTCAATCCATTAAAGTATTAACCAATTCTGTTTTCAATTAAATAAGGAACGTAAAACTCAAAATGGTTGATTTAAGAACCCATTGAATCTGTTAAAGACAAACACTTAAAGATGAGCACAAAACAGTTACCCTTTAAATCCCGTTTTATAGTCTTTTTGCTATGGGGCATCTCCTCCATAGCCTACTCTCAAACTACAGGATACGCAACTGCAGTCACTAGCCAAAACGGTATTTCCAATGCTTCAAACGCATTGAATGCTGCTGATGGATCTTATGCGCAAGTCTATGATCTCTCTGACTATTTGATCCTCGACCTGGGCATCACTTTGCCGGCAGGGAGTACCTATGAAATCACGTGGAGAAGAAAAAGCTCTTACGGTGACGGAGCCTCAGCCGAAATTACCTTACGGGAATCTTCCAATAACAGTTCATATACGACCAATCCTTTTAATCCAAGTACCACTTCCAAATCTTCTTTTGTCACTACGACCGTGACAGCCAACGTAGCAACTCGTTATATTCGATTTGCGGAGCTGACAGGTACGGGGGATGATTTTGATTTAGATGCTGTTACCTATACCGTTCCTGCAGAAGATTGCAATAATGGTCTTGATGATGATTACGACGGTTTAGTTGATTGTGATGACCCGGATTGTGTCCCAAGCGGAAACGCAGACACTTATGTTTCCCAATCAGGTGTAACCAACCCAGGCAATGCGCTGGGCGCACCAAATGGTTCGCAGGCCCAATTATGGGACAATGGCGACCAAATTGTACTTGACCTGACCGATGAAATTCCGAGCGGGGAAGATTATACGATTCGCTGGCGGAGAGATCCAGGAACCAGTGCAGACCCCAATATCAGAGTAGAAGAATCTGCCAACGGTTCTTCCTGGACTACTGCTTCAGGAAGTCCGTTTACGTTTACCACAACTTCGTATTTCGATCAAAACATCACCGCCAGTACCAATACCAGGTACTTGCGTTTTACCACACTCAATGTTTACAACGTTGACTTAGATGCTGTGTCATATGATCTTTCCTGTGAAACTGAAATTTGTAATAACGGCCTGGACGATGATAATGATGGACTGTTTGATTGTGATGATCCTGACTGTGCAGCTCCAAGCGGTATTTCTTCCAATGTAACGAATGCTACGAATTGTCCGGGCTTGAATAACGGAGCCATCACCGTTACCGCTTCTGGTGCTAATTTAGAATTTAGCATCAATGGCGGTTCTACTTTTCAGTCTTCCAGTTCCTTTACAGGTCTGTCGGCCGGTACGTATGACATTCGGGTACGCAATAGTGATACCGGCTGCTTTACTGATGGTTCACAAGTTACATTGACCAACGACCCGATTTCGATTTCGATAGAAAGTACAGCCGAAGGCTGCATTGGAGCCAATAATGGTACAATCGACCTGACAATTACGGGAGGTTCCGGATCTTATTCAATTGACTGGGATAACGACGGGACCGGCGATAACGACGATGCAGAAGATCTGTCAAATTTGTCTGCCGGGATCTATTCGTTGACTGTCACCGATGCAAATGGATGCACCGCAACCGATACACAGATTATTCATGAGCTAAATGAAGATCCTTACGCAGCCATGTTGATCACTGGAGCAGATGCTTCTTCATTTCCTTCGAATACCTACTCCTGGGGATATTCGGTCGAATTTCCAGTTGGCTCAGATAATTATGATTGTTCTTTCGATAATACCTATATACCGGACGGCTACGAACTCGATGCTGATTGGGCAGGCAATGTCCGTTTGTCATACACCATGAATGGCGGTGATGCCAATACGGCATCGAATGCGTTCCAGTTCAATGGAGACCGTACCACTGAATTTCATGATTTCAATCCAGGAAATATAGAAAACTCGTCCGGACGTGTGTATGATGTATATGGAAGGGGACATTTCACCTTTAACAGTGGAAGTGATCCGGGAGGTCACAGCTGGACGGTTACCTATGATTTTACAAATATGGTCAACGGATATTTGCCGGCCGGGACCGTAATTGGTTTTGTAGATATTGATGGAACGGCCCTGAATGGTGAGTCCGTCTTGCTTTCTGCGGTTCTGGCGTCTGGTGGATCAAATGCCTGGTTAAGTAATTATGATTACAATTGGCCGTCCAACCCTCACAGCACAGCGACCTATAATGCTGGAGCAAATACCTACTTTTTTGATGGGCCATCTGCCTCTAACACGGCGATTGCCTATATGACTACTGAAAACCTGACGTCCGTTACGATCGACTTGACGCATGGTTTTTCAGGAGGTTCCTATGGCTTCAAATTTATGGCTCCGATCTATCCAATTAGTTCTACAGTGGCATCTACCAATGCCACTTGTGGAAACAGTGATGGTAGTATTACCGTCACGGCAGGTGCCTCTAATGTGCAATACAGTATTGATGGTGGAGCAAGTTATCATAGCTCAAATACATTTAACAATCTGCCAGCGGGGAGCTATACCGTCCAAATTTTAAATAACAACACAGGGTGTGAAGAAGCAGTCGGTACGAATCCACTGGTAATTTCAGGCGTGGGGTGTCCCGAAGATTGTACCAACGGCATTGACGACGATGGCGATGGCCTGATTGATTGTGCTGACCCTGATTGTTCAAATAGTTTGACAGCCAATGCAGGTTCTGATAGTAGCATTTGCCCGGGGGATTCATTTAACATAGCAGCTTCTGCCTCGGGGGGTGATGGCAATTATATCTATTCCTGGGATAATGGCCTTGGATCTGGTGCCAATAAAACGGTAACTCCAGCCACTACTTCTACCTACCGGGTCACTGTTACCGACGGAAATGGTTGCTATGACATCGACAACGTAACGATAACAGTACTACAACCAACAGTTGCCAATGCAAGTGGTGATGTCACTGTTTGCTCGGGTGTTTCAGCAAACATCAATGCTGTCTTTTCTACCGGCCAACTGCCACTGAGCTATTCCTGGAGTCATGGTCTTGGCACTGGGGGCACAAAAACAGTCAATCCATCGGTGACGACCACTTATTCAGTTACTGTTTCTGGCTTCTCTGGTTGCACCAGTGTCGATCAGGTAACTGTCAACGTAAATGAGACGCCGTCCGCAGATGCGGGGGCCGATTTCACTATTTGTGATCAGGAAACCCGGATCATTGGAGTTAATGCAACGGGAGGAACAGCGCCGTATACCATTATCTGGGACAATGGTTTAGGAAATGGCGCCTCTCACACCATCAGTCCGACTACCAGTACTACTTATAATGTCACGGTGACCAGTGCTAACGGCTGTAATGCGACTGACCAGGTTGCAGTGACCGTACAGAATTGTCCGGAAGACTGTAGCAATGGAATCGATGACGATTTTGACGGACTGACAGATTGTGATGATTCGGACTGCGGGCCGACCATCGATGTGGGCAGCGGTATTTTTTCCGTATGTATAGGGGGTGATATCACGATCTCAGCAACGGCAACCGGAGGAGGTGGAAGTTTGACGTACTCCTGGAGTAATGGACTGGGCGACGGTAATAATAAAACGGTCAGTCCAGCTTCAAATACCACTTATTCAGTCACTGTAACCGCACCAAGTGGCTGCACAGACGAGGCAACTGTTACTGTCAATGTATCTGTCTGTGGAGAAGATTGTACCGATGGAGTCGATAACGACGGCGATGGCCTGGTTGATTGTGATGATCCGGATTGTACCCTGACGGGTGCCCCTTCGTTGGCGGACGATACTTATTCAACTTGTCCCGGTATGCCTTATTCACAAAGAGTTACTTATAACGATGGTAATTTGCAAGATCCGTATTTCAGCATATTTTCCAATCCTACAAATGGAATAGTCAACATTGATCAGACAGGTAAATTCAGTTATTCTCCATTCGGAATTGATTGTGCAGTCGATGTATTTGTCTACGAAGTTTGTAACCAAACGACGGGTTGCTGCTCACAGGCTACGGTAACCATTTCCATGGAAGATAATATACCTCCTACGCTGACGAATGTGCCAGCGGATGTCACATACAGTTGTGACGATGCCCTCCCTGATGCACCTTTGGTATTGGCATTCGATGAATGTCCGGGTGTTTTTGTGGATTTTGAAGAAACCAGCACACAAACCAATTCGGGTGACTGTGCCAACTATACAATTACTCGCAGCTGGACCGCCAGGGATTTTTGTGGAAATGAAACTGTTGAAACGCAGACCCTGACAATTACCGATATTATCAAGCCGGAAATATTTCAGTTGTATACGCTGGAAAGTGGGCAAAAACTGGTAGCCGGAAATGCAAAGAACGTTACCGAACGCTGGAAATATATTCCTTTTCCAGTCACGTTCAGCCAGATGCCCATTGTTTTCAATCAGTTGATCACGGACAATGACAATGCCGCTGTGGCTGTGCGGATGCGCAATATCTCTACCCAAGGTTTTGAGATGAAAATCAGTGAAGAAGAAAACGCGGATGGCGTTCACCAGGAAGAAACAGTGTCTTGGCTGGCGATCGAACCGGGCGACTTCATAGGAGATGATTTCGAATTGGAGGCCGGAACATTTTCCAACGTAAATCATCAGCTTGATTCATTGCCTTTTGATCTGCCATTTGTCCAGCCGCCGCTGTTCTGGTCCACGGTTATTTCTAATAATGATTTAGACCCGATCGGCATCAGGCACGCAAATATCACGACCTCGCAAGTGGAATTGTTTTTACAGGAAGAAACTTCTTCGGATAGTGAAACGGACCACGCTAATGAAAGCGTCAGTTTTCTTGCCATTAACCAGGGAGCTTCGTTGACCAATGGCCGGGGGGAAGTTTTTGGAGAAACCGGACAGGTCAATTTGACCAATGCCTGGACAACGGTTTCGTTATCAAGGGAATACACTAAACCAGTGGTGATCTTTGGCGGTATGTCGAATAATGATACTGATCCAGCATTAATTCGAGTTAGAAATGTATCGGGCAACAGCCTGGAAGTTCGTCTGCAGGAATGGAGTTATCAGGATGGAAACCACGGCACTGAAACTGTTTCATGGATGGTTGTTGAAGGTAGTATTCCAGGCAATGTCGGTTATTATTGTCAAGGTAAGGCTAATAACCTAAAGCCCAATATCAATGTTTTCGCCATTGATAATTGTGATAGCCAGGTGTCTTTCGGTTTTAATGAAAATGAATCGGTGATCGGTGGCATCGCCGTGAATATCCGTACCTGGATGGCCATCGATGATTGTGGCAATACAAACGTGGTCAGCCGCTATGATACTTGTGGCGTGGCTGCAATACAAGTGAAAACCATATTGACCGGACCAGTTTCCATAAGCAACCCTTCTGCTCCTGCTATGATGAGTGATGACCTGCGCATGCAAGAACTGGTGCCGATGGATGAACCATTTTCCAGCCTTCCGTCCTTCCCTCACGTAGAGGATCAAACGCCGGACGGAGAGGAAGACGACGATGAAGACGATGACGATGAAGAAGAGGAGGAAGCTACCATAACCATCTGTTATAATCATGGGCAGCCCGACGAAACGACGATGGAAATTCCACCTGTGGAATTAGCTCAATACCTGGCTCAAGGAGCAGTCATCGGGGATTGCAGCGAACATCAGGACCCGGTATCCGGCTCTGAGAATGCTACCTATCAATCCATCGCAGATGGTGATTGGGACAGTCCGTCGACCTGGTCAGGGGGCAATGTGCCACCAATGGATCCATTAGATAATGAAACGGTTAGTATTACCCACCGAGTAACGGTTTTAGATGAGAAAATCGTATTAACCGGTGGCTCCCATTTATGGGTCATTGATGGCGCGTTGATCATGAACGATGAAGAATTTAAAGTAGAAGATGCCACTGCCGAGTTTTATAACGCAGAATTGATTACCAATTCGAAAAATGTACACGTGCACGATGCCGATGCCGTTTTGATAGTCAAAAACTCCGTGATCAATTCTGCCAAAGACGTACATTATCACGAAGGAATGACGAGGATGGAAAATGTCTGCCTCACCGCAGCCGGCAATTACCACAGCGGTGCCATCGATACCCTGATCAACGTGACCGTCACTACCGGGAAGGAATTTAAAAATCAGGCGGATGGCCACATGTACCTCATGAACTGCAATATCAAGGTCCAGACCAACAACTTCGAAAATGAAATAGATGCCAGCCTGATCGGTGATCACCTGATCATCTCTGTCGAGTCTGGCGATATTATCAATGATGGAAGCTGGGATGCGGATATTTCACAATACTGTGTCGAGGGGAATGTCTCGGGCATTAGCAGTCACCTTCCTGAGACAGAAGAATGTGAAGGTATGGAAGACTATTTCACGACCGGTTTATGCCAAAATGGTGTTACCAGTGGAGGGGGAAATACTACACAAAACTTTCAGTTGATCACGATCTGCCATGCGCCCGGCTCAGCCGATCAGCAAACACTGGTCATTCCTGCCGAAGATCTTAACATGTACCTGGCAAAAGGTGACGTCATCGGAAGTTGCGATGGGACAGGAAATGAGATTCCGGTGGATGCTTCTTTCGCTGACTACCGCACCATAGATCATGGTGACTGGAATGACCCTGCGGTCTGGTCGGGAGGAAATGTGCCACCTACTGATAATATCAATAACAAAAAAATCAGCATTGAACACCAAATAGAGGTGTCTGGTGGCTTGGAAGTGAAAAATTGGTCGACTCTGTGGATCACACATGGTGGACTGACTGTTCTAAATGGTGATTTCATCAATAACAAAAGTGAGATAATTGCTGCATATTCCACTATCCAAACGGATACTTTGAGCAAGTTTCAGTTGAGTACCGGTGATGCCAGTTTCGTGGCAAATGACTGTGTAGTTTCAATTGGAAACAAATTTGTCAACAACGGAGGTGCCCGATGCCTTGACTATGTACGCCTGGAGGTGGAAAAGGGCTACGAAAACAACGGCGGGAAAGATACCCTGACCAATGTCTGTGCCGTCGTAAATGATTACGTCAGCAATAACTGGTTTGGTAAAATGCATTTAGAAAAAGCCAAGTTTCATCTGCCGACGGGTTCTTTTTGGAATCTCCTTTTCAATACCGTTACCGGTGACAGTATCGTCATTTTTACCGAGGCAGGCAGCTTGGCGAACTGGGGATTTTGGACCGCTGATATTACCCAGTACTGTGTGGCCGATACCATGGATATTCCTTTTAGCTACAAACCAGGACAGGAAGATTGCCTGGACATTGTAGAGATGTTTAACCCCTGTGATTGTTATGAAGATGTTGAGCAGGGAGATGGTAATTTTGAAACTGAGGACCAATCTGCCGTGAATGCCGGATCCGGCCAGTTGGACCCCGATTTGGTGGATGTGGATGGAGACAATGCTATTGTCGACTGGATGTTGATTGAACTTCGGGACACAACAGACCACGAAACCATTCTTGGGTATGCCACGGCTGCACTGCAGCGCGACGGAGATGTGGTAAGTGAAACGGGCGAATCTATCATTACTTTTCCAGAACTGCCAGAAGGAGAGTATTACGTGGTTGTCCGACACCGGAATCACCTGGGGATCATGACGGAATCACCGATGTATCTGTCAGCAGAGGATGCCCCATTGTTGGACCTGACCGATGAATCTGTTCCCGTAATGGGTGGTTCGGACGCCGGACAAATACTGTCCAATGGCTCGAGGTCGATGTGGGCCGGTGATTTTAATGAAGATAACCAAGTCATTTACCAAGGGCCAAATAATGATATTTTTACTTTGTTTTCGAGGGTGTTGTCCGATGCGGACAATGAGGAATATCTGGCCAATTATATAGTGCTTGGTTATGAGTTAGCTGACCTGAATTTAGATGGCCAGACTATTTATCAAGGACCGAACAACGACCGTTCGACCCTGCTGTACCACTCCGTGTTATCGCATCCTGCCAATTCGAGCTTTTTGGCGAATTACATCGTGAAAGGAATGATGCCATAACTGGAGCAGTTAGAAATGTCATTTTTCAAAAAACGACATTTCAGGTTTTTGAAAAAGTAAAAGATTAGCCTGTAAGTTATAGTGGTCAGCCCCTTTTAAATTGGTCGTTCCAATTTGAAAGGGGCTGACCACTTAATTAACCGGCCTGAATACGCAGCACTGAATTTAAGGTACTGTTTGAAAAAACATTGACCTTAAACTGTCTTCATCGCAACCTAAATTTGTTTATGAAAAAATAATGAAACGAATATTTGTCACATGAAAGCAATCAATAGTCAGGTTTCTTAACCATTCAAAAAAAATTAGCGTTGCTGCACTGTCACAAATAACTGTTTTTTGGTTTTGTAGTGACTCAACAAACTATATTCGGTACAAAATGTGCTGATTAAATGATACCTGCCCCCACTCGATATTCCCTGTAACTCTTCTTCTTCCTCTCCTTTAAAATGAATGACCACATCATGGTTGTTCTGTCCTTAGGTCATTGGCTGCCATCAGGGACTTTACCGCTAATACCTCATTTTGAAAACAAACTACAAACACCATTATTATCGAGCTACAGATGTATACAAAACAAACACTTTGGGCGAAATGCCTCCTTTTGGCACTGTTATCATTGCCGATACTATCCTTCTATCCTGTCGATGACAAATCAGCAGATTTTCCGCCAGTTTGGAATTCTACAGTGGTGACCAGCCAGGTTTCTCAAAGCAACGACGATGCAGAAGAGGATTTGTCCGACGGTTACGTTGACTTGAACAGCTCCGACCTGGAATTAGTGGAGGACAACTATGCCCAGATCGTGGGCATGCGTTTTCAGAACATCACCATTCCACAAGGAGCTACCATTCGGAGTGCGTATATCGAGTTCGAATGTGATGAATCTTCCAATGGAGGGGGCGATGACGACGACGGTGGTGGCATTGCAACCTCGCTGGTGATCAGGGGAGAAGATATCGACGATGCCAGCAGTTTCACGACTGCTACCAGCAATATTTCCAACCGGCCACAAACAGCTGCATTTACCAGATGGAATTACCTGGCAGAATGGAGCGTCAACAACAAATATCAAACACCGGACCTTTCCACGATCATTTATGAAATCACTTCCAGAAACGGCTGGTCCAACGGCAATTCAATTGTCCTTTTTGTAGAAGGATATGGCCGCAGGATAGCGGAGGCGTGGGATGGTGAAGCTGCTAATGCGCCCAGGCTCGTCATTGAATATGAAGATGTTCCGGATCCGGAAGGGCTGTTTGAGGCTTGTTCCTGTGATGGTAACCAGTTGGAGAACAGTACTTTCGAAACAAGTGCAACTACCAACTGGACCGTAAAAAGTCAGGCCACGGTCAATTATGCTCAAAACCTCAGTTTTTGTGGTTCTACCTCGCTCCAGATCAGAAGAACCAATGGTGCTTCCACGCTGTCACAGGCCATGACACAGCAAGAAGCGACCGTAACGCCCAATGACCTCTACACCTTATCCTTTGAAGCAGGGGTGTACGATCCAGCCTCTGACAGTAAAGTTTATATTCGTTTTTACAGTTCGGGCGGCTCATTGCTTTCTGAAAATTTTATTGACGTCAATCACGATATTGATCAGGATGATTTATTGCAATCCTATTCCTTATTGGCAGTGGCACCTGCCGCCAGTAATTATGTGCAAGTGGAAATCGATGTAGACGGTGAATGGTTGGTGTTGGATAATATTTGCCTGGTGAACGGTGCTTGTTCAGCTCCGACCTATACTTTTGAAAACCCTACCCATTTATCGGGGGCATATGGAGCAGTGGGGTCTACCTATGAGTTTTCAAATGTCTATTCAGGGGTAGATGTCATCGCCACTATAGAGTCCACCTCTCACTCAGATATTTCTGTGGAAAGTATCGACGAGCCAGCCGCTACCAATGGCGGTTATGACTATGCTTTTCAGCCTATTGTTGATTATAAAATGTTAAATAACAACGGCAGCCTGGATCCGGCGGGAGACCGGTCGGTTACCTTCCGGTTTGACTTTGTGGATGCTTCTACCGGAGAACTGAGGACGATCCCCGATTTGAAAATGACGGCTGTTGATGTGGACGGTAACAGTGTAAATATCAGGGAATTTATCGAAGCCTCCGGTTTCATAGCATATGAAACTCAGTCACCAACCGAACTGACATTAAGCAGTTCGTTGAAAGCGTTGGGCCCAATTACGAATTATGATGGAGTAGACGAAACGGCCTTGACGACCATGGTGTCATTTGATTTGTCCAATACCAGCTCCCTCTATGTTACTTATGGAGCAAATTTCGATGGGTCCGGATCAGTGGTTGATAGTGATCACCGGCTTAACTGCCTTTTCTTCAAATGTTATGATTTCAATACGTCCGTAGCCTGTCCTTCGGTGACGGTTTCTTCCCCAACAGAAATTTGTGAGGGCGGGGCCATTACCATGACCGCTTCTCCTTCTGGTGGAAATGGCACCTGCGGCCTGCAATGGCAACGGTCCTATAACAATGCTACCTGGACGAACATCAGCGGTGCAACTGACGTAACTTTTACCACTACTCCCACCACAAATACCTATTACCGGGCCTCTTACAATTGCTCTGGTAATACGGACTGCGGTACTGTTTTTTCTGATGTGGCTCACGTGACCGTCAATACTGGATGTGTGGAAATTTGCACCAATGGAATCGATGATGACTTTGACGGACTGATCGATTGTGATGACCCAGACTGTGGTGGCATTGTGACTGCCGTGACCAATAATGTGACGGTCTGTAGCGGTTCGTCTGCTACTTTTTCCGTTGCTGCATCAGGCAACGCGCCATTCACTTATGGATGGGACAATGGCCTTGATTCAGTGACTTCTCACACTGTAACTCCTTTAGCGACAACGACTTATAATGTTACCGTAACAAATGAAAACAACTGTGTGGCCACAGATGCTGTCACGGTAACCGTCAATCAGAATCCAATTGCCAATGCCAGCAATAATTTGTCCATCTGCCAAAACTTGACTGGACAAATATCGGCATCGGCCCTTGGAGGTACGACGCCCTATCAGTTCAGCTGGGACAATGGCCTCGGCAACGGTGAATCTCATTCTGTTTCTCCATTGACTACCACTACCTACACTGTCACCGTAACATCAAACAACGGCTGTAACGATACGGATCAGGTAACGGTCAATGTGCAAACCTGTGTTGAAGATTGCAGCAATGGAATTGATGATGACGGCGATGGATTGACGGATTGTGACGACCCTGAATGCGGTCCTATCGTCGACGTTGGAACGGACTTGAATAACTGCCCCGGTGAAGATATCTCCATTGGTGCCTCCGCTTCCGGCGGCAATGGCCCTTTGACCTATTTGTGGAGCAATGGTTTTATTGGTCAAAGCCAAACTGTGAACCCCTTGACTACCGCCACTTATTCCGTGACAGTGACTGCCCCAAGCGGCTGCACAGCGGTCGATCAATTGGTCATCAATGTGATTACCTGTGGAGAAGATTGTACGAACGGTATCGATGATGACGGAGATGGACTGGTGGATTGTGATGATCCTGATTGCACGGCTATTGCTGCTCCGATGTTGGTAGATGATGTCTACTCGACTTGTCCGTCATTGCCCTTTAGCGAACGGGTAACCTATAATGATGAAAACCTCCAAAGTCCGTTTTACAGTATTTACGCAAATCCTACAGACGGGGTAGCCACCATTGATCAGACAGGTAAGTTCACCTATACGCCCAATAACACTAATTGTATGGTTGATCAATTTGTGTATCAGGTATGCAACCAGACTACGGGATGTTGTTCTCAGGCGACCGTGACGATGAATCTGGGAGATGTAACCAGCCCGACCCTGATCAATGTGCCGGCAGATGTAACGATCAGTTGTGACGACGCTGTGCCAATGCCTCCGAATATTACTGCCTTTGATGAATGCCCCGGTATTTACATGGATTTTGATGAAACTTCATCCCAGCATTTTGCCGGTGCATGTGAGTCCTATACGATTACTCGTACCTGGGTTGCAACTGACCTTTGTGGAAACCAGGCTTCCGAAATACAGGAGATTACCATTGTGGATAATGCTAAACCCGAAATTTTCCAAATGTACACCTTGGAAAATGGCAAACGGGTCATTGCCGGCATTTCGAAAAACGTGACCCACGACTGGAAGTACGTCCCGTTTCCGATTACCTTCTCGGAAACACCGATGATCTTTACCACTGTCATTACCAATAATGAAATGACAGCCGTGACAGCCCGCCAACGGAATGCTTATTCCCAAGGTTTCGAAATTCGACTTTTTGAGCAAGAATCTAGTGATGACTTTCATGCAGGGGAAGACGTAGCCTGGTTTGCCATTGAATCTGGCACCAATGACGAAATGTTGAAATTAGAGGCAGGCAGATGGAAAAACATCGGTGATGTGTCGGTTACAGCAAGCTTCTCCAGCCTCTTTGGTGACGACCCGGGTATGATCACCTCCATGCAGTCCACCAATGATACTGACCCATCCACTGTGAGAATTAACAGTTTGACGGATGCCAATGTCAACCTGTACGTACAGGAAGAAACTTCCGCCGACGGAGAAACCAGCCATGGACTGGAACACATTGGTTATCTCGCCTTTGCCCATGGGGAAGACTTGACAGATTCACGCGGAAAGGTATTTGGCGAAACGGGTAAAATGAACCTGACGAATGCCTGGGCGACCGTATCCTTGAACACGAACTACACAAAACCCGTAGTCATCTTTGGTGGAATCAGTAACAACGATTCAGAGCCGGTGAATGTAAGGGTCCGTAATGTAACAAATAATAGTTTCGAAGTTCGCCTGCAGGAATGGGACTACCTTGATGGAAATCACAGCCCGGAAGAAGTTTCCTTTATCATTGTAGAGGGGGCAATTCCCGGCGATTTGGAATATTACTGCTCCGGCAGCGCCTCCGATCTGCAAGTAGGAGTCAATGTATTTGCCATCGACAACTGCGATGACCAAACTGCTTTCGGCTATACCGAAACACCTTCGACCACTGGCAATGGCACCTTGACCATGCGTACCTGGATGGCCATTGACGATTGTGGAAATACCAATTTGATTTCCCGCTACGATACTTGTTCGACCGCTGCCCTTACAGTTCGCGCCATATTGCACGGAGCAACCATGAACGCTGGTAATTCCGGCTTGATGCGGGATGACCTGCGCAACGAAGAATTAATACCATTGGAAGAGCCGTTTTCAAGTTTGCCAGCATTTCCCAATGTAGAAGATACTACGCCCAATGGCGTTGGTGGAACCAACGGAGGCAACGACGATAATGGAACCACCGATGGTATTCCGGATGGTTATGTTCTCATCTGTCAAATGCCAGGCACACCAAATGAACAGACTATCCTGGTTTCTGAATCTTCATTGGACGAACACTTGGCACAGGGGGATGTGTTAGGTGGGTGTAGTGGTGAAACTGAACCGGGTAGTCCCGCTGGTACTGAGAGTGCTGATTATCGTACCATTTCGGATGGCAACTGGTCAGACGCCAATACTTGGGAAGGAGGTAATATCCCTCCGACCAACAACGTGAATAATCGGACGATCAGTATTGAACATTATGTCACCCTACAATCGGGAGATTTATATATGAAAAACTGGTCGACACTCTGGATGACCAATGGAGGTCTGACAATAAATAGTGGCAGTTTAAAAAATGATAAAAGCTTGTTTATCGTGACAAATTCGGAGCTAACTGTTAATGGAAGCTTTGAAATGAATAAATCCGATGCGGAAATTATCATTAACAATTCGACGGTGTTTGTTTCTTCCAGTTTCTCCAGCGTTGGCAAGAGATGGCTGGAGAATGTATGTCTCACCGTTCAGGGTAATTATGAAAACGAAGGTGATGATAATTTGATTCAAACTTCTGTTTTGCTTGATTCAAATTTTCAAAATAAAGCTGGTGCTACTTGTCATTTGGAGTTCTGTAAATTCAATCTGACAAATGGATCATTTCAGAACTCTTCGAACGCAGAGATCACTGGGGATAGCTTATTGTTCTGGGTGCAAAATGGTGGTTTGGAAAATGATGGTTCATGGGATGCCCCGATCTATCAGTACTGTGTCTCTGGTTCGTCCAGTGGGTTAGGTGGCGACCTTCCGATCTCTGAAGACTGCTCCGGCATGGCAGATTATTTCAATAAATGTGATGCCCTGATCGACCTGGCACCTATCAATCCGGTGGAAGAAGAAGGTGAATCCGAACAAACTATTTCACCTGCGGAAATAGCACTGGACGGAACACTCGACCCGATACTGTTGACCATCGAAGGAGACGACGCCATCGTGGATTGGATGCTGCTCGAAATCCGTGACCCTGAATCAGCCGAAATCTTGGAGTATGCCACAGTCGCCATGGAACGCGATGGCGACATCGTTTCTGAGGACGGTGAGGAGATCATCAATTTCCCTTCATTGATCGAAGGTGATTACCTCGTCTCCATCCGCCACCGCAACCACTTGCCGATTGTTTTGGACGTGCCGATGTTCCTCTCGATTCTGAATCCACCACTTGTCGACTTCACCGATCCGGGAATTCCAGTCCGGGGTGGAGACGTTGGAGGAAATGAAAGCAGCGGCGTTCGCAAGGCATGGGGTGGTGATTTCAATGGCGATGATCAAGTCATTTATCAGGGACCGGATAACGATGTCTTCTACCTTTTTTCCAGGGTGCTGAGCGATGTTGGCAATACGGATTTTCTGGCCAACTACATCGTGGCGGATTACGATCAGCATGATTTTAATCTTGATGGCAAAGTCATCTATCAAGGTCCAAATAATGACCGCGCCAGTTTGCTTTATTTCACTGTTTTGGCGCATGCCGGTAACAGTAACTTTCTGGCTAACTATATTGTAAAAGGCGAACTGCCTTGATAATGAAGAATGAAAAATGAAGAATGATAAATTCATTTATCACTTTTCATTTTTCATTCTTCATTTATCATCATTTTTTCTGGTTTTACTCACATATCTACGCGGCTGATTATAATTTAAGCCAACTTTTTTTTGGGAACGGACAATTATCTGCTAAGTTTTAGCTGGCCATTAATTATTGTTTGGTTTATTAAACAAACAATAAAGTGCGACAGGGAAAATATTGGTTTCCATTGTTTTGTTCCGATCAATTTTATTCTCTAAATAATTGATTTAGTATGGTCGCCGAACGGTAACCTCTCAATCGAATAACTCAAGTGCAATGGAGTTGTCACAGTCAAAAAATCAAAATGCAAACCAATTGCAGGCGCAAAAAATTAATAATAAAATGAAAAACGAAGAATTAAATCCTAAAGAAATAATCCAAGTGGAAAACAACGATCTCCCCGGTGCAAGCCACTGCATAAAAACTGATAAAGGTTTTTATAAGGTATTTATTGTTTGATGAAAAACGGAAAATTTAGCCGCTTTTAATTTTCATTTTTACGTTGTCACAAAAAGGCTAAATGTTAGTTTGGATTAATAATTAGAAATATTTTTT
>JBCBRY010000011.1:0-120473 GCA_039819485.1 Bacteroidota bacterium
TTCATCATTTCATTATTGTCCAGAATCCAAGAGGCTTCGGCTTCGTTATATCCTTTTTCCATCCCTCTTGAAATAATTCGGGCATAAAAAATTCCTTCAATTCCCATTTTTCGATAATCTTCCAATACACCCAATAAAAGAATTCGCAGGCGTTTTATTTTCTTTTTCTGAAATAACAATTTGAAAATACCTGTTGGTAGTAAGCGGCCCTTTTTAATATTTTTTGCAATGACATTTATGTCAGGAACAGCCAGGGCAAAAGCGACAGCTTTTCCCTCATGTTCTGCAATTAAGGCAAAGTCAGGATCCACTACCATTTTTAACCCTTCTGCGAGGTGATTAAATTCCGCGTCGGTTGGTGGCACAAACCCCCAGTTTTTATCCCAGGCATCTTTATATATTTCACGAATGGTATTGACTTCGTTTTTAAAATTCTTCATGTTTACCTTCCGCACTTTAATTCCTCTTTTTGCCAGGCGCTCACCCAGCATTTTGGCAATGCGTACTGATTTCATATTGACCGTTTCTTCCGTCACGTGATAGGCCAGCATGTCCATTTGTTTTTTAAAACCGTACCGCTCTAAAAAATCTGCATAATAAGGTTTATTATAAACCATCATGACTACGGGCGGCCGGTCAAATCCATCGACCAATAGGCCGGCCGTATCGTTGGTGGAAAAATTGGCGGGACCTAAAACGGCATTTAATTTTTCTTTTTTAATCCAGGCAACGGCTGTGTCCAATAATTTTTTTGCCACTTCATAATCTTCAACAATGTCAAATAAACCAAAAAAGCCAACATTGGTATCGGCGTACCGGTTGTATTCGTTATTCCGGATAGCAGCAATGCGCCCGACTATTTTGTCCCCTTGGTAAGCGAGGTATAACTGCACTTTGGAGTGGCGAAAAAACGGGTTCTTTTTTTCGCTCAATAATTCTTTTTGACCAATGTAAATTTCAGGAACGTAATTGGGGTCGGCCTTGTACAATGCATGCGGAAAGTCAATGAAGCGTTTTTTTTCCTTGCCCGATTTTACCTCAATGATGTTGGTGGTCATGATAAAATAGATGGTGATTGGTCCAATAGTGAGAAATGAATCGGACGGATCTTTAATATCCTGCTTGACCCAACAAATGAAAAGGGCCCCGAAGTGAATCCGGGGTAGACTATTGAACCCTTTTCATTTGTGCAAAGGGGTTTAAGGGGAGGGAAAATAAAAAGTGGATTTTCCACTTTTTATTTTCCCTCCCCTTAAACCCCTTTGTCGATTTTTGGCGGTTCGATGCCGCCAAAAATCGAAAGTATGGCTTCGGATTTTAGATGCCCGAAGAAATCTGTCTAAGAACGTTGTTTATTAAACCTCCTGTCCGGCCAGAATATCCAACTTCCTCGCAATCGTGGCCATTTTACCAATGGCTTCATCGATTTGCTCGAAGGTATGCGTAGCCATCAGGGAGAAACGAATCAATGTGTCCTCTGGCGCAACGGCTGGTGTGATGACCGGGTTGACAAATACGCCAGCCTCTTGCAACTGGCGGGTCAATAGGAAAGTTTTGTTCACATCCCTTACGTAGATGGGGATGATCGGTGTCTCGGACAGGCCGGTATCGAACCCGAGATCATCTAACTGGGCTTTTGCATAGCGGGTATTGGCCCATGCCCTGTCAATGCGCTCAGGTTCGCTCTTGATCAGCTCCAGAGCGGCCAGGACGGCTGCGGCATTGGCCGGTGCAATACTGGCGCTGAAGATGAGTGACCGGGCATTGTGCTTGAGCCAGTTGGCAATTTCATGGCTGGTAGCTATGAAGCCGCCGATCGTTGCCAAAGACTTCGAAAAAGTACCCATGATCATGTCTACATCGTCGGTCAGACCAAAATGGTCGCAGGTACCTCTACCGTGGTCACCCATGACACCCAGGCCGTGGGCATCGTCCACCATGACATTGGCATTGTATTTCCGGGCGAGCGCAACGATTTCGGGCAATTTGCAGATATCGCCTTCCATACTGAACACACCGTCCATGACGATCAGCGCCACATCTTCCGGTCCTCGCTTTTTGTTGACCATTTGCAATACCTTTTCCAACGACTCCATGTCGTTGTGGCGGTACTTGCGGGTAGTCGCAAAAGACAACCGGGTGCCATCAATGATGGAAGCGTGGTTGAACTCATCGGCGATGATGAAGTCCTTTCGTCCAAGTACGGATGACAGTACGCCGAGGTTGACCTGCATCCCGGTACTGAAAACGATGGCTTCGTCCTTGCCGGTAAATTCGGCCAGGGCATGTTCCAGTTCGATGTGGAGGTCGAGGGTGCCGTTCAGGAATCGAGAGCCGGCACAACCAGAGCCGTATTTATCGACGGCCCGTTTGGCAGCTTCCTTTAATTTTGGATGATTGGTCAGTCCCAGATAGCTGTTGGAACCGAACATGAGTACTTTGTGGCCATTCATTTTTACGACCGTATCCTGATCGCTTTCGATGACGCGGAAGTAAGGGTAAACACCAGCAGCTTTCGCTTCTTGCGGCGCGGTGTACCTTGCCATTTTTTGTTGGAGCAAGTTCATCTGTTTTTCTGTTATTTTTTCTTAGCGGTTTAGCGAATTTTAATTATCGTGTTTTTAATTCAACTAAAATTCTTCATAATAATTTTCAATTATCGTTTTTAGGTGTGGATCATTTAAATCAATTTTTTTTCTCCAAACCTTGAATTCTTTCTTTATGTCTTCATTTCTGAGGGCTAAATAAACGGTTTTTATTTCGAGCGATTTTAATTCGTTTAATGTTTCAAAAAATAAATCGTAATCGGTTTCCTTATTTGAATAAATGGTGAAGAAAATATCGTGTTGTTTTTTGTGTGGGATTCTTTGTTTCAGTGATTCAAACCAAAATATCGAATCCTCAGAGCGTGTAAATATGTCATTAAATTTTATACGAATTAACTCGGGAGGTCCAAA
Organism: Bacteroidota bacterium; assembly: GCA_039819485.1. Classification (GTDB taxonomy): domain Bacteria; phylum Bacteroidota; class Bacteroidia; order Chitinophagales; family Saprospiraceae; genus UBA6168. The sequence continues at coordinate 2,958 of JBCBRY010000011.1, forward strand.
GCAACCAATGTTTTTAACAACACCTATTAATATACTTCCCTCATTCAATGTATTTAGTCGATCCAGGTGAAATAGACCCGAAGTGTCAGTAACTATTGGCAAATCAATTGAAACACCTTGTTGTACAAAGAAATCTTTTTGCTTGTCACAACAACTCTCTTCACATTTTTCTGCGAAAAATATTTCGTTAGAAAATGCTTTATGAAAAAATAATGAATCATTTTTCCATTCAAATTTTAATTCCAGTTGAAGGCCATCAATATTAAATGAAATATTGTTTTGGCTCCAATCTAATTCACCCAAACAGTTATTGGAATAAATACCATTATTATCAAAAAGTACCAATTGATTTTCTTTAAAATCAATCGTGTAATATTTTCTGGTACCCATGAATGGGTACTCAATTATTTCATACAAATGCCAGTGTCCTTTCAGTTTTTCATAATCATTTTCACAAGAAAAAAAGAAAGCTGAAAAAGCGATGATCAATAATTTATTTTTCATGCTTTATCAGATGGCTTTATTTCACCAGTTCGGCGTACCGGTCGAGCCATTGATCTACTTTGGTTTTCAAAACTATTTTTTCAAAAACCAGTACCGTCATCAAAGCACACAGCACACCGAGAATGACATCAATGATATAATGATGCCGGGAATACACTGCTGCCCCCCATATGCCCGCACAAACAATAAAAAACAAAAACGCCAGCCAGGGCATTTTTCTTTTAATGGCAAAGTAGAGCGGGATTACCGGAAATGCCGAATGCATGGAAGGGATCGCCGCAAAGACGTTCGCATTTTTGGCGTACATTCCATGAAAAATGTTGACATTTAGAATGCGGTCAAAGGCTGCGAGCCCGGCCTCATTTCCAGGAATGGTGAAATTTTTCTCAAATCCATGTAACTCCACATACCAGGGAGCTGCCGCCGGATAGGCATAGTACAGGATGATGCCAAAAAAATTGACCAGAAAAAAGGCCAGGGCAAAATCAAGCAACATGCGTTTGTCATTAAAAAACAACCAAACGGCAAAGGCCAGCGGTACCGGAATCCACATCAGGTAAAAAAGGCCCGACAAAACATCCAGCACCGGGTGTGTATTCACTTCAAAGAACTCGTTGGGGGTAACTTTTTCCCCCATATATTCAAACCCAAACAGGGCTTTTTCAATATCGTAAGGCTCTTGGATATGAACGGGGTTGAACTCATAATTCGGATAAATCCGCATCGAATCGTACATTACCCAGTAAGCCAATATGAATAGCAACGACAAAATTAATTTTCTCGTCGTTTCAGTTGCAAAGTACATCAACAGACAAGCCGAGAGCAAAAAAATATGATCATCCCGCAACCCCACAAAAAAGAACATCCATAGCAAATAAATCAGTGCTACTCCCAATGCGGTCAAGGTGTTCTTTTTAGAAAATCTCTCGAATGCCATAGAGATTATTCGAAATTGGAAATTAAGAAATTGGAAATTGTATCAAAGCTTTTAGTGGGGTATCCTGTCAAATTTCTAATTTCCAATTTCCTTATTTCGAATTAAGTCACATGTGTTAAAAAACGAACGACCAACAGGGCATTCGCCCTACCCGCCGTCATTTATAGTCAGTTCCAACGATCTTGTCCCATATTTTCGAACTCACGCCATATCCTTTGTCCGGATCCTTGAAATGATGTTTTAAGTGGTGTGTTTTCAACTCAATGAACCACTTACTCTTTATATCTGCGTGATGTACGGCATAATGGATCATATCGTACACCAGGTAACCGGCAACAAAACCTGCATAAAAAGGAGCTGCCAATGATGCCCCCAACAAAGCATTGAATAAAAAATAAAACAAGATGGCGAGCGGAATGCTTACCGAAGGTGGCAGCACCAGTCGCATAGAATCATTGGGATAATCATGATGAACGCCATGCATGATGAAATGCAGTCGCTTGCCCCACGCGGAAGTAGGGTGGTAGTGGAATACAAAACGGTGGAGAAAGTACTCCGTTGCCGTCCATGCCACTGCTCCTGCCACCAAAAGTCCAACCAATGTGCCCGTTCCCATATTCGGATCAAATATGGACTGGTATAAAAAATAACTGATTACGGGAATATAAATGATGAGCGGAACACTGAAATGAACCTTGGAAAAGAACTCCATCCATCCGTACTTGAACATCCGGACACTCTCGTCTTTATTGGAAACGTACAGTTTTTTCATGAGCCAAAAATGAATACAGAATGAATGGAATTTTGGATGTCGGTTGCCCTGATTTTGTGTTAAAAAGACCCGAACGTGTTGTTTTTATCCAAAACTCATCATTCATCATTCAAGTTAAATCGTTGAGGTTCAAGGGAAAGGCGTATGATTAGGGCGGCAAAGTTAGTAAGACATTGCTCTTTTTTAATGAAAAGCACTTCAAAGATTTGTCAAAATGTTTTTCTTTGAAATTTTACATTTCAACCACCTTTAAATATGCTTTTCGCTTCCAGTACCAATTGGGTCAGGCTGCTAAGAACGCTTATCCCCCTGTTTTGGTTGGCTACAATGCTGTTTTTTTCTTCGTGCAAGGAAAAAGAAATTGAATCCAACCTGGGTTTTTTACGTGAAACAGTTACCGGGGGGCAGCCATTTGTGGTGGTTTTGGGCATTGCACAGGATGCTGGTTATCCACAGGCTGGCTGCCAAAAAGAGTGTTGCCGGGAAGCTTGGCTGCAGCCTGCCAAGCGGCGTTCTGTCTCCTGTATTGCCATCGTGGACCCAATAGAAAAACAGGCGTGGATGATCGATGCCACTCCCGATTTCAAAGACCAGCTAAGGCGGTTGGAAAATGTGATGCCCGGCCATACGGTGAATTTGGCAGGCATTTTTCTGACCCATGCCCATATCGGGCACTACACAGGACTGATGCATTTGGGAAGGGAAGTAATGGGCTCCAAAAAGGTGCCTGTTCATGCGATGCCAAGAATGCGCAACTTTTTACAAAGGAGCGGCCCCTGGAGCCAACTGGTACGGCTGGAAAATATTTCGCTCCGCAACCTTTCATCCGATTCCAGCGTCATTCTAAACGACCGCATCAAAGTGACCCCAATGCCCGTTCCACATCGGGACGAGTATTCGGAAACCGTTGGGTACAAAATACAAGGACCGGCAAAATCATTGCTTTTTATTCCGGATATCGACAAGTGGCACCTCTGGGAAAAGGACATTGTGGAAGAAGTGAAAACCACCGACCACGCCCTGCTCGACGGTTCGTTTTACCAAAACGGTGAGATCCCCGGTCGGGATATGAGCGAGATTCCCCATCCGTTTGTGGTGGAAAGCATGGAGACCTTCAAAGGTTTGCCCTCAGAAGAAAAAGCAAAAATCCAATTCATCCATTTCAACCATACCAATCCGGTGTTGTTGGAAAATAGCGAGGCAAGAAAAAACGTTCTGGAAAAGGGGTTTGGAATTTGTGAAGAAGGAGAGGTGCTTCCGTTATGATTCCGCCACCCGGTTCAACTTAATTACTTTTTCAAATGATATTAACTATCCAAAAATGAAATTACTTAAATCCCGCATTTTTCAATTCCTGGCCATTGCCGCCGTACTGTTCACCACAGTTGCAACCACAGTGGTCAATACCAACAGCAATTATTTTGAAATTGCCAAAAACATTGAAATTTTCGCCAACCTTTACAAGGAAGTCAATTCGGGCTACGTGGATGAACTCGATCCCGCAAAGTTGATGAAGACCGGAGTGGACGCCATGCTCGAAAGTCTCGATCCATACACCAATTACATTTCCGAAGGACAAATAGAAGGCTACCGTTTTATGACCGAAGGTCGTTACAACGGAATCGGTGCAGACATCAAGATCATCGACGATGTGCCCACGCTCGTAGCGCCTTACAAGGATGCTCCTGCCGACAAGGCCGGCCTGAAGGCAGGGGATAAAATCCTTAAAATCGATGGTAAATCGACTATGGGTAAAAATACCGAGGAAATTCACGCTTTCATCAAAGGCTATCCCGGTACGGAGGTCGTGATGACCATCGACCGCCCCGGTGAGAAAAAAGAAATGGACGTCGTGCTGGTACGGGACGAGGTAAGTATCACCAACGTGCCATACTCAGGCATGGTCTCCGAAGATGTGGGCTATGTTGCCCTGACCACTTTTACCCGTCAGGCCGGCCGCAATGTTGGCAACGCCGTACGGGATTTAAAAGTGGAGCAGCCTGACCTGAAAGGCGTGATTCTGGATTTGCGCGGCAATGGCGGTGGGCTACTGGCAGAGGCAGTCAACGTCTCAAATGTTTTTGTTGGAAAAAATGAACTGGTTGTTTCTACAAAAGGAAAAGTAAAAGACTGGGATCGCAGCTTCAAAACATTGAACATGCCGGTGGACGAACAAGTACCTGTAGTGGTTTTGATCAATAAAAATTCGGCTTCCGCTTCTGAAATCGTGTCGGGTGTCATTCAGGACCTGGACCGGGGAGTACTGATTGGCCAGCGAAGTTATGGCAAAGGCCTTGTCCAAAACACCAAGGACATCGGCTACAACGCAAAAGTGAAAATGACTACGGCCAAGTACTATATCCCAAGTGGTCGCTGCATCCAAAGCATTGAATATGAAAATGGCGAACCCGTTGATATCCCGGACGACAAACGGACCCCGTTCAAAACCCGCAATGGACGCACCGTACTGGATGGCGGTGGCGTAAAACCCGATATCGTGCTTGATCCCGATGCAGGCAGCGAGATATTAAAAATAATGGAGGAAAAGTATATCGTGTTCAATTACGTTACAGAGTGGGCCTTGAAAAATCCAGAAGTCACCGATGCACAAGCTTTTAATTTTAATGACTGGGATGGTTTCATTCAGTACCTGGAAAAGATAAAATTCAATTACGATACGGAAAGCGAACAACTGCTCGACAAATTAAAAAAAGAGTCGAGCGAACATAATTACCTGACCGAGACAGATATTGCTGCGCTGGAAAATAAAATTGTTGCTGCCAAGAAAAGCGAATTGGCCAAGCATAAAGACTTGATAGTCGGCATGATCGAAAAAGAAATAGTTAGCCGCTCCCTGTACGAAAGAGGGCGGATACAAATTGGCTTACGCAACGACAAAGAAATACAGGAATCGCTATCGTTATTTAATGACCAGGCCAGGTACGAAAAGATATTGAAGAAAAAATAAATTAATTTCTTTTGATAAAATACGGGGCAATAAATCTAATTTTATTGCCCCGTATTTTTTTGGCTGAATTTTTTATTTAACCTATCCGAGATTAGCGGTGTTAGCGTTGCAAATGCTAACACCGCTGAAACTTATAAAAAATGACTCAACGAAAAAAGAAATTATGCATCATCGGTTGTGGTACTTTTGGCTCCTATTTGCTGAAAAGGCTATTGGAAAAATATGGCGATGAAGTAGAAATTTCAGTTATTGAAATTGGTAATCGAAAAATAAAAAGTGAACGTGAAATAGGACTGGACTCTATTTCTGAAAATTCCACAGTAGCCAGTGCAGGCAGGTACTTTGGTTTTGGAGGAACTTCGGCAAGATGGGGCGGACAGGTGCTTTTCTTTGATGAAAGAGACAACCCAAAAAATGATCAGACGTGGAATAAAATAGTCGAAATAAATAATCAGTATAAAGGAGTGGTATTAAAAAACTTATTGGCAGAAAACAGTGAAATTGATTTGGCAGAAAATAATAGAAATATTAAAACCGGTATTTGGTTAAAATACATCAAACGAAATACTTATAAACGATTAAATAAAAAAGAATTAAATAAGGTAAAATTTTTAGCTGACCTGCGGGTAGTGAATTTCAAATTTGAAAATAAAAAGATATATAAAATAATTTGTAAAAATAAAAGTGGTGAATTAAAAGAAATAAATGCCGATATATTTTATTTGACGGCTGGTGCTTTGGAGTCATGTCGGTTATTGTTACAATTAAATCAGGATCATCATATTTTAATTGATTCGGATCTGGGAAATAACTTTGGCGATCATATATCGACAGAATTATTTCATGTAAAAAATACGGCACCAATTATTGATAAGATTGACTTTACGCCCCGTTTGTTTAAAGGCAGTCTTGTAACTCAGCGGATGATAGTAAAAACCGATAAAGGTGTAATCGGATTTTTACACGGTGTTTTTAATAAAGACATTAAAGCATTTAAATTTTTAAAAGAAATATTATTTGGAAAAAAAGAAACAACCGTTTCGTTTGCTGAATTTATTAGTGGGTTTATTTTTTTATTTAAGTTCGGATTTCATTTATTGTTTAAAAATAAATTATACGTTGACAAAAACCAGTGGAGTTTGCAGTTGGATATGGAGCAGCCGGTACCTAATAAAAATAAATTAATCCTTTCCGAGAAAAAAGACCAGTTTGGTGAATCGGTTCTAAAAATAGAATGGGAAGTTTCTGAAAATGATTTGAATGCAATTGAAGAAGTGCGAAAAAAAGTAGAAGAATTATTGAAAGAAAATAATTTGGAATATACGCCTTTATATAATCCTGCTTCCACAAATAATAAAGTAGAAGATGTTTATCATCCAGTCGGCTTCCTGCGCATAGGCGATGATGAAAAAGCAGTGGTTGATTTTGACTGCCGGGTAAAAGGTATCCAAAACTTGTATCATTTTTCGACAGGCATTTTTCCAAGTGCCAAATCCATTAATCCATCAGCGGCGGTGATGTGTTTTATTGAAAAACATGTAGAACACTCAGCGTGATTATTTTTAACACCTAACACTTATTTTTTTCTAAAATCTTCTAGGTGCCTAGGTGTTAAATGTGCTGATTGATCAACTTAGGGTCAAATGTTCGCTAAGTTGGCGGCGCAGTCTGGGGTCTGAGGGGGCAGCGACTCGGGCGGCTGCCATACATTCAGGGCTGTCCCCATGTTTATCAATCAGTAAGCAGGTGGTCAAAAAAAATGACACTTTTCCTTTGCCTGAAAAAGAGATTTGAGGCTTGGAAATCAAACATTTGTTCAAATAAAAGTGTCATTTTTAATGCTCCTTATTTTTGTCCAAGCAAGTACAGTTAAAAATTAAAATCGTAATTAAAGTAATTCTTTACAACTCCGATAGATGTCCCCCCAGCCTTTCCTTTCTTTTGCGACTGTTTCCAGGTATTCCAGCCAGATGTTTTTGTCCTGCACCGGGTCTTTTACGATGGCCCCGGTAATCCCTGCCGCCAGATCGTGCGCTTTTAATTTTCCATCACCAAAATGGACGGCGAGCGCCTGGCCGCTCTGTACCACGGAAATAGCCTCGGCAGTACTAAGGGTGGCGCTGGGCGACTTGAGCTTGGTGCGGCCATCTTCAGTTTTGCCGCTGCGAAGCTCCCGGAAAATGGTGACCAGCCGTTTGATCTCTTTGACAGGTGCGGCAGTAGTGGGCAGTTCCAGGGATTGTCCGATTTTTTCAACTCTTGTCTGTACAATGTTTACTTCTTCCTCCAGCGATTCGGGCAAGGGCATGACGACGGTATTAAAACGTCGACGGAGTGCGCTGGAGAGGTCGTTGATCCCTTTGTCCCGGTCGTTGGCAGTAGCGATAAGGTTAAATCCCTTTTGGGCCTGTACTTCTGTGTTCAGCTCAGGAACGGGCAATGTTTTTTCAGAAAGCACAGTGATGAGGCTGTCCTGTACATCAGATGGGATGCGGGTCAATTCTTCCACCCGGGCAATTTTCCCCGCTTGCATGCCCACCATGATGGGACTGGCAACGATGGCCTTCTCCGTGGGCCCCTCCGAAAGTAGGCGGGCATAATTCCAGCCATAGCGAATGGCTTCTTCGTTCAGTCCGGCCGTGCCCTGTACCAAAAGGGTGGAGTCGCCGGATATGGCCGCGGCCAGATGTTCAGACACCCATGTTTTTGCCGTGCCCGGTATGCCGATGAGCAACAAGGCCCGGTCCGTTGCCAGGGTCGCTACGGCAATTTCAATCAACCTTTTTTGACCAAAATACTTGGGCTCAATGACGGTTCCATCGTCCAGTTTTCCACCGAGCAAATAAGTGACAACGGCCCAGGGAGAGAGTTGCCAGTTGGTTGGCCGGGGGTGCTGGTCGGCTTTGGCAAGGGCGGCCAGTTCTTTGGCATAAACCTGCTCGGCGTGGGGGCGGAGGACTTCGTTTTTTTTCTTGCTCATCAGAGGGAATTGGAGGTTGGGAAATTAGAAATTGTTGATTCTTCATGCTGTGAAAATTTTTCAATTTTCAATTTTCAATTTCTAATTTCCCAATTTCAATGAATGCATTGTTCTTTTGTGCAAACTTGACGAATTTTACCTTGCAAAAGTAAAAAGATAAAAGTGCATGGAAACGACAGAACTGCTAAAGAAAGTCCGAAAAATAGAAATCAAGACCAAAGGTCTGAGTCGGCACATTTTCTCAGGAGAATATCATAGTGCCTTCAAAGGGCGGGGCATGTCGTTCAGCGAGGTGCGCAGTTATCAGTTTGGTGATGATGTACGGAATATTGATTGGAACGTAACGGCCCGCACGGGCGACCCTTATGTGAAAATTTTTGAGGAAGAACGGGAACTGACCGTGATGTTGCTGATCGATGTGAGTCAGAGTGCTTATTTCGGGACGGTCAACCAGTTCAAGCAAGGTGTGATCACGGAAATATCGGCCGTGCTTTCTTTTTCTGCCATTAACAATAATGACAAAGTAGGCGTTATTTTTTTTACCGATAAAATCGAAAAATTTATTCCGCCCAAAAAAGGCAAGCAACACATTCTGCGAATTATTCGTGAATTGATTGACTTTCACCCCGAAGATAACGGCACCGATATTGGCGAAGCGATCCGCTACCTGAACAATGTGGTGAAAAAAAGGTGCATCACTTTTATTCTTTCCGATTTTATGGGAAAAGGGTATGAAGCGCCTTTAAAAATTGCTGCCAAACGCCACGACATTGTCGGCATTCATTTATATGATCCACGGGAAGAGTCCCTGCCCAATGTCGGCCTTATCCACGCCAAAGATGCAGAAACCAATGAACTGACCTGGCTCGATACTTCATCTAAAAAAGTACGGGAACAATACGCCGGATGGTTCCGGGGCAATTACGATTACTTTAAAAATACATTTGCAAAAACGGGTGTGGATTCGATTAGTATCCGGACGGATGAGCCTTACGTGAAGGCATTGCTCCGGTTTTTTAAAAAAAGGTCGAAATAATTTAAATTTAATTCTCAAACAACTTCGATGTAAAAACCTGTAAATGAAATAAGCATCCTATTTGTTGTTCTCATCCCTTATTACTGCATTTACCATGTTTAGCCTTGACAATGCTCCACCTGATAATAAACGCACCGGCCAGTATTCAGTTAATTTTAATTTCCTCATAATTTGATTCGCCGGATTTCCTGCGTGATATAATTCTGACACCTGCTGATAAAATTTTTCAAAAAAAATTAATTTCTTTTTTAATTGTTCTTTTCCGTTTTTTAATTGTGGATTATGACTGCACAGTAAAACATCAAATTCCAGTTCCAATAATTTTTTAATGGAATTAATTTGCTCCTTGACACTTTCTTCCCGCATAAAATAACCGATGTAAGAATTCACATATAAATCAGCAGAGAACAACCATTTTTTATTTGGCTCATACAAGGCGACCATATCGACTGCATGGCCGGGGACGGGAATTATTTTAAATTCATAGTGATCTGTTTCTATTTTATTTTCTTTTATTTCCAAAATATTACTGCCAGGCCTTTTTCCCCAAAAAATATTTTGTGCAAAAGAAATCGGCGGCGGTTTTTTCATTAATTGTTTGCATAAGGCAGAACTGTAGGCGGGACAATTAAAATGTGTTTTTAATTCAATCAGATTTCCTGAATGGTCTTCATGATGGTGGGTAATATAAATTTGCCGGACACTTAATTTTTTTATGGTATTTAAAACTGCTTTTCGCATCCTGCTCTGGCCAGTGTCAATCAACAAGCCGTCAATGAAAAAAATGTGGGCATAGAGGTTGGGTTTTCCAACAGGGGCATAACCAAATTTATGTATGAGGATATCTTCGTGCTTGAATGATTTGGCAATTTTCATTGATCTGTACAGGGCCGTCTGGTAATTATAATGATCAACGAAGGTAAGGTTTTCATCTTTTAATTTTCCTGGCTCATTACTTTGCGGAGGGCGGGCCCTTGTTTATTGACCAGTTCTGATGGTGCCCAGCGGGTTTTTGGTGATTTTTGAATAGGCAAAAAACTTAACAGAAGTGAGGTATTTGTTTGACTCCTGGCTTTGTTGCGGCCATGCCAAGTATCGTTGAGGAATAAATAGATATCGCCTGCTTTGCCCGTAGCTCCTGTTGTAAACCGATCAAGCATTCCGGGGGTCAAGAACGGAAAAAATGGAAGAATGCGTGGCCAACGGTGTGAGCCTGGCAGGAAGACTGTCGCCCCCGCTTTGGTCGGTGCATCTTCAACTAAAATACACAAGGAAACTTCTTGCCTCAAATCCTGGTGTATCCTCAAATGCTTTGAATGAGCGGTCGATTGACGGATTTGCGCAAACCATAGCCGAAACTTTGGGCCGAGGTTTTTACGGAGGGCCAAATCTATTTTGCGGTGTCCGATGACAGAGTTCAATATATCGTCCAGGTCTGAAGACAGGCCTATGAAGTCAAAGTAATTCCTGCTTCTGTTGCGTTGCGAAAAATGAGCACTTTCCCATTGTTGGCGGTCGCTATACTGGATATAATTGTCCCAGGAAGCGGCTGGATATTGGAGAAGGCGGGAGCATTCTGTTTGCAGCGTCTGTATTTGCCCTGCGTTTAATAGACCAGTTATTTTGACAAACCCGTTTTTATTTAGCGTCGACAATAATGATTTTGCATCCATGGGATTTTTGTTTTTAAATCATATGGTAAAAACATTAATGTCTTATACGGGGTAAATTGTTTTCGGTTTACTTATTATTATTTTATTAAATATTGGTTTACATTTCCTTAGCAACTTTCGCAGCCAGTCTTGCATTGTTCAGAACCAGTTGAATGTTCGCCTTTAAACTTTCTCCACCTGTTATTTCTTTAATTCTTTTTAATAAAAACGGCGAAATATGTTTGCCGGTTATTTTTTGTTCTTCTGCTTCTTTTAGCGCCTGTTCCGTTGCATTGTTTATTTCTGAAAAAGAAGGTTCGAAATGCTCTGGGATGGGGTTGGCGATGACGGCGCCGCCATTTAACTGGATAGCCCATTTTATTTTTAATGCATTGGCAATTTCTTTTGGGGAGTCCAATTTATAATCCACTTTAAATCCGCTTTTTCGAGTGTAGAAAGCGGGAAACTCTGCCGTTTTATATCCGATGGTCGGTACACCGTGTGTTTCCAAATACTCCAAAGTCAACCCAATGTCCAAGATGGACTTGGCACCTGCAGATACGACAGCGACACTTGTTTTGGCCAATTCTTGGAGGTCAGCGGAAATATCCATCGTTTCACTGGCACCCCGGTGTACGCCGCCAATGCCACCAGTGGCAAATATTTTGATGCCCGCCATGTTCGCAATGATCATAGTTGAGGCAACCGTAGTGGCGCCGTCAGCTTTTTGGGCCAAAATAAATGGGATATCCCGTCGGCTGGTTTTCGAAATAGCGGGTCCGTTTTTTCCAAGATAATTGATTTCTTTTTCAGAAAGCCCTGCTTTTAATCTTCCATTGATGATTGCGATGGTGGCAGGCAGTGCTCCGTTTTCCCGGATTGTTTTTTCTACTAACAGGGCCGTCTCTACATTTTGCGGATAGGGCATGCCGTGGGCGATGATGGTGGATTCGAGCGCAACGACCGGTTGGCTGTTTTCCAGGGCAGTCTTTATTTCAGGAGATATGTCAAGGTATTGCATGAGCAAATTTACGGCAGTTTATCATTTGCGGACAATAAAAAAAAGGCGTGATCACTCACGCCTTTTTTTTATTGTATTATCGGTTATGTCTGTACCAAATTATTTACCACCAAACAGTTTGCCCAACAAACCTTTGCCTACCATACCTGCTACATCATCAAGGGCACTGCCATCACCGTCCTGGTCGAGGAAACGGTTGGCCATATCGAGCATTGGGTTGCCAGAACTGCGCTGGTTGTTGACACTGTTGGAGAGCAAACCGGCGATAGCGCCGATATCCATTCCACCCTGGCGTTTTTGTTTTCCAAGCATACCCATTACGATGGGGGCCAAAGTAGCGAGCATATTGCCTGATTTTCCTGAATCAAGACCGCTCATTTTTGAAATCATGTCAATCGCACCGCTTTGCTGGGGGCCGAGCAGGTGTTTGATAATGCCTGCGCCATTTCCGGCACGTGAATGTTGCTGTCCGAGGTTTCCGCCGATGAGGTCTGTTATATTGTCCAGTATACTGCCGTCGTGGTCGTTGTCCAATGCGTTGTTGAGGCCAGCGGCTTTTTCAGGGTTGGCTGCATTTTTGGCCAAAGCACTTACCAAAGTGGAGATGGCTCCCTGGGCTGCTTTTTGTGTTTGTTGGCGATCTGCACCGCCGAGTTGGTTGCTCAATTGACCGATGAGATTATCATCCAATTGTCCTTTTAAAAGGTCAAATAAATCTGTCATGTTGAATTTTCAATTTTAATGAAATAAATAAGTTCGTTTTATGAGACGGGAAAAAATAAGAAAGTATCAAAATATTGATGGTTTACTTTCCCTTCCGTCCAAAGATAACTTTTTTGGCGGGAATGTAGGTAACTTGTTAATTGTGATCAGCGACATGTTTATTATTTGAATTTGTATAAAAAGTATACAACCCTCATCCTCTACAAGTGAAAAGGAAACCGGGAGGTGGGTTTGCCAAAAAATGGAATCTCCGCCTATTGTTAGCCGTAAAATCATACAACACCTTTTTTTTTCAGAATCATCCTTTTACCTTGCGAACAAAACCGGAGCTACACGCATGAATCACAATACTGATTTCTCCAACGATCCTACCGCATCGGATGTGGATATTTCCACTTTAGCGAGGCAGTTCGTCCTGAACCTGTTCAATCAGAAAAACGATACAAGATTGGTTTACCATTCCTACCGACAGGCCAACGAAGTTGTTAAAAATGTGAATTCGCTGGCGCAGGCCAATGGTTCTACAGAAGGTGAATGGGAAGCGACCGTATTGGCTGGCTGGTTTCACAATGTGGGATATCTTTTTGACTACCAGCGACCGGCGGAGAAAAGCGTTGAACTGGCCGGCAAATTTTTAGACGCGCATCATTTTACCAAAGCAAAAAAATCCCTGGTCCTCGGAACTATCAGGGCCGTGCACGAAGGGCAGTCGGCCAAAACCCCCGAATCTCAAATGCTTACAGATGCCGTGAATGGCGTGAAATACGGTGAAGGTTTCTTCGAAAACCTTCCGCTTTGGCAACTCGAACGGGAGCTGGTGCTCAATCAAAAGTACGAGCCACTTGAATGGCTGGCCTACGCCATGGAGCAATTGCGGGAAGCCCGTTTTTACACCTCACATGCCAAGGTGAACTATGAACCTTTAATGGCCAGCCACACCGTGGCTCTAAAGCAACGGACCGAGAAACAAAAAAGAAGAGAACTTACCAGGGTTGCTCCGACGGACCGTCGGTTCAATAATTTGGAACCTCGCATTAGTACTGGTGTGCAAACTTTTTTCAGGACCAATTACCGCACCCACATCAATTTGAGCGCCATCGCCGATCAAAAGGCGAATATTATGATCAGCGTCAATGCCATTTTAATTTCTGTCATCATTTCCGTCATCTCGTACCGGAATATGACAGAAACGAACCCTGCGATCCTGATGCCGGTCCTCATCTTTTTGGTGACTGGGCTGGCCTCGTTGATTTTTGCAGTACTGGCGGCCCGCCCCAAAGTGACTTCCAATATCAATGACAGCACGCCATTGGATGATGCGAAAAAGCACCTGGTGTTTTTTGGAAACTTTGTGAGCCTGAACGTGGACAAGTATGAGGAACTGTTGGAAGAAATGTTTCAGGACACGGAACTGCTTTATGGAAATATGTCACGCGACCTGTACTATTTGGGAAAAGTACTGGATAAAAAATATCGGTTTTTATCCATTTCCTACAACATTTTTATGGTTGGATTTGTCGCAACAGTATTAACCTTTTTAGGTGTATTATTTTCGTAATGCGGATTGTTAATCCGCAAAATTCTCGGATTGACAATCCGAACTACTTTTTAAAATGAATAACATGTCAGAGCAAAGACCTTGGTTAAAAAACTATCCGGAGGAAGTTCCTGCAAACATCAATGCAGATGCCTATCCAAATTTGATTTCCCTCTTGGAAGAAACCTTCAAGAAGTACGGGAAAAAGTCGGCATTTTCCTGCATGGGGAAAGAATTGACGTATGAACAGCTTGATAAAATGTCCATCCAGTTTGGTGCTTATTTACATTCCAGGGGATTGGATCCAGGAGACAAGGTAGCGCTGATGATGCCGAACATGTTGCAGTATCCAATTGCACTATTTGGGTGCCTGCGTGCCGGGTTGATAATTGTCAATACAAATCCATTGTATACGCCCCGGGAGATGAAGCACCAGTTCAATGATTCGGGAGCAAAAGCAGTTGTGATCTGCGAAAATTTTGCAGCCAACCTACAGCAGATCATTGGCGATACCCAAATCAAGACAGTCATCCTGACCAGTATTGGAGAAATGTTGGGTTTTGCGAAAGGCATGATGGTGAACTTTGTGGTGCGCAGTGTAAAGAAGATGGTCCCCAAGTTTGACCTGCCCAATACAGTCAAGTTTAAAGAAGCACTATCACAGGGAAAAAAATTTACCATTAAAGAATTTGCTTCAAATCCCAGTGATGTCATTTTGTTGCAATATACAGGCGGCACAACGGGGGTTTCCAAAGGAGCCATGCTCACTAACCGAAACCTGGTCGCCAACATGATGCAGGTGCGCGCCGCTGCCAAAATGGCTTTGGTGGACGGTGGGGAAGTGGCCCTGTCGCCGTTGCCGCTTTACCATATTTTTGCCTTCTCTGTGAACTGCCTCGCCTTCTTCAGCCTGGGTGCATTGAACGTTTTGATTACAAATCCGAGAGATCTTCCATCAGTGATGAAAGAATTCAAGAACTACAGGATCACCAATATGACCGGGGTGAATACCTTGTTTAATGCCTTGCTCAATCATCCTGACTTTTCAAAACTGGACTTCAGTGCTTTCAAATTTGCCTTTGGTGGAGGGATGGCCGTGCAGCGGGCCGTGGCGGAAAGATGGCATAAAGTAACTGGAGCCCCTTTGATTGAAGGTTACGGGATGACCGAATCCTCTCCGGTAGCAACGATTAGTCCGGTAGATGGTACGGGCAAATTAGGCTTCATAGGCATGCCAGCACCATCAACCGAAATGCGCATTGTGGACGATAAGCTAAACCCTCTGCCCGTCGATGAAGTAGGTGAAATACAGATCAAAGGACCCCAGGTGATGAAGGGGTATTATAACCGTCCCGACGAAACGGTCCGGACGATCGTAGACGGCTGGCTCTGCACGGGTGACATCGGCTACATGGACGAGGACGGCTATTTTAAAATAGTAGACCGTAAGAAGGATATGATCCTGGTTTCTGGTTTTAATGTTTTTCCTAACGAAATTGAAGATGTACTGGCCAAGCATCCAAAAATTATGGAAGCTGCCGCCATCGGGGCACCTCATGAAAAATCAGGGGAAGTGGTCAAAGTATTTGTGGTGAAAAAGGATAAGTCATTGACCAAGGACGAGATCATCGAATTCTGCCGTACGGAACTAACGGGTTACAAAGTTCCAAAACTGGTAGAATTCAGGGACGACCTGCCCAAATCGAATGTAGGTAAAATACTCCGTCGTAAACTGCGGGAAGAATTGGCATAAAAAAATGTTGATTTCCCGACCATTGGTGCGGGATTTCACTTCGTTCAAGCTGATTGCTAATTGTTGGGAAAGCGACATAAGGACAACCAACAATTGGCAATCAACCATGATTCTCTATTTTTTCCTGCCCTTCGTCGAACGGAGGCAACCCTCATTTGCAATTAGTGTCTCTGGAAATGTACCTTGGTAAAAATTTCCAGGGGACGTATGAAAAAACTCTCATCAGTAGTTCTCACAGTATTTTTGTTGGCAACGGCCACTTGGGCACAACGAGAAGAAACACTCTTCGGTGAGTCGGGATTGCAATTGACCGGTGCCTGGGCTGGGCCTGTTTTTGGAATGTCTTTTTTTGGCGAAGAAAATGCCGCCACCAGAGGTTTCTTCTGGGGAGTGGAATTCAACGATGTCATTCTTGCCGGTTTTGGTAACGAAAGAACGTTTGAATCCGTCTTACTGAAAGATAACGATGCAGGAAAGTACGATTTCAAGCATCGAGGCTTTTATATTAATTTTTACCCTATCCAAGAAAAGGTTATTCACCCTGCCTTTGGGTTCATGATGGGAAATGGGGAAGTGAAAGATGATTTCGGCAACAACGATGATTTGTTCATTGTTCAGCCAACGGCAGGAGTTGAATTAAATGTTTTTAAATGGTGGAAGGTCGGCGTGAATGGTGGCTACAGGTTTGTATCGAGGGCCGATCTACCCAATCTCGACAACGAGGACCTCTCTGCATTTTTTATCAATTTGCGTTTGCGTTTTGGTTGGTCGTGGAAATAAGAGTTTTGAATTGATGAGTTTTGGGTTATTGAGTATTTTTTTACTCAAAACTCAACTACTTAAAATTCAAAACTCGTCTTCTCAAGGGAATAGTTTTGTTTAGATAAGTAGTTACGCATGAAGCCGGAGCACCCGACTGTTAATGATTTAAAGGTCGCTCCGGCCTTTTTTATTTTTAGGACCAGGGGTTGGTTGTCTTTAACACCCTCTCCCATCTTTTGCTTACTCGCCTACTTGCTTACTCGCCGCTAAAAATTAACAGACTTTAACCAATACCTTTGTGCCTTATTCAATAAGCCGAGCGTCTTTACGTTAGACAAAAAAATATAATTATGCGAAGACTGTTTTTCCTTTCTTTATTAACTTTCTTTTCCTGTGGCCTTTTCGCCCAGGATTTTACCACAGAATCGGATTCTGATCCAGCGGCCAAAGCAGTATTGGAAAAAATGCGGCAAAAGGTAGAAAGCCATGAATCATTGAAAGCAGATTTCACCCTTTCAATTGAGTTTCCCGAACAGCCGGTCAATGAGCAAAAAGGATCGCTCGTTCAGCAAGGAAATAAATACCGTTTGGACCTCGATGACCGCATCCTTGTTTCTGATGGTGAATCCGTTTGGTTGTATATGGCAAAAAACAAAGAAGTGCAGATCAATGATGTGGAAGAGGACGTGGAACCAGGTACGATCAGTTCGCCCCAGGACTTGTTGAAGGCGTATGAATGGGACAATTATATTTATGTTTTGGTAAATGAATTTTCGGAAAAAGGCCGGATCATTCAACAAATTGAATTTAAACCGACTGACCGTGACTCGGACTATTCCAAAATCCGATTGACCCTCGATAAAAAAACCTCTGACGTCATCCGCATTAAAACTTTTGGGAAGGACGGTTCCCGTTATACTTTGACCGTCGATAAAATATCAACTAACCCTACCATGAGTGCCACTACCTTCACCTTCACCAAACAGGAATGTCCGGATTGTCATTTTGAGGATCTGCGGCTTTGATAAAGGTAGAAAGTAGCGGATAGGTGGAAAAAGTGTATTCATTCAGTTGGATGCACTTTTTTTATTGTGGTAAAGTAGGGTGTGTTTGCCACAATTCGTTTTTAACGTGTGTCCCGATCTTCCGAGTTTCAATTAACCATTTTGTAAAAATTTATTTTTGATGAAACGACTGTTTACTTTTCTTGCTTTTGTAATTTCTTTTTCCACACAAATGGATGCCCAAATGTCCGCTGCCAGTTTTGGTCTTTCCGTGGGAGGTGATATTGAAATGCCCCATGGCCTTGATGAAGATTATTTACTAAGAACAGCGGTAGACAATGATTTCGATGCCAGCATGATTCCATTTGGGGATGGTGAACTGGTGCGCATGGACTGTGATAATGGTACGGCCCGTTTTACCGCTGCTTTTTCACCTGCTGGAAAAGCTAACAGGGAGATCCAATTTTCCCTGCTGACCATCGACGGCCGCATCGATATGGTGCGCTATGAATTACCGGAAGAAGGCCACTTCGCCGAAGTAAGTGCTGAAAACGAAGAAATAGCCATTGAGGGCGTATACGTTTTCCGCGATAAAATGGGCAAAAGGTTCAATTTTCATGTAGGAGTGGGAACCAACATAGGTTATTCGCACAGCGGAAAAGTGCGCATCAGGAGTTTTTACGAAACCGAATCAGATATTGATGTACCTACCACGACCGAAGAAATTGACTTGGAATACGATCAAAACAACAGCATCAATCAACGGCTGTTTGTGCAGGGTGGCGCAGGTGTTCGATTTTTGAAAAAATTTGAACTCAGCCTGATGTTTCGTAAAGGGCTGGGTTACCGGGCTACCTTTGATGGGCCTTTTAATATGACGACCCTGAAGAGCTCCGTCAGTTTGGGAGTATATTACCGCATTTAATTGATTGATCGTAACTGTTTTCCATCCCGGTTTTTTTCCTTTTTTTTGTCACCCTGATAAGACCTGTTTGAGTCAGAGTTACTGCTTGGATAGTTTTCTCTCACTCAAACAGGTCTTTTAAATTTGGCAAACGGAGTAAAACGAAAGGACGGTAAATAATTACGAATCAATCATGAGAGCCATCAAAGCCAATTTATCATGGGTAGTACTGATTTTCCTGATTACGTACATCCCTGTTTGGTATAATCTCGATCGACCCTCTCTTTACATTTGGGACGAGGCCAGCTACGCTATTAACTCTTTGGAAATGGCCATGTCGGGCAATTGGTCGGTACTGCTCCGGGATGGCCAACCTGACCTTTATAATACAAAACCTCCACTGGTTATTTGGCTGCAAAATATTTGTATTCACTTATTTGGACCGACAGAATTGGCGCTCCGTTTTCCTTCTGCATTGGCTGCATTGTTAACTTGCCTGGCGGTGTTCTTTTTTGCTAAAAAAAATTTGAATAGATGGGTCGGGATATTAGCAGTTGCTTTTTTGACGACATCTAAAGGTTTCATTCACCACCATGTTTCCAGAACGGGCGATCTGGACAGTGTACTTGTTTTTTTTATTACTGCTTACTCGCTTTTGTTTTTTGATTTATTATTAAATCGCGGCCATAAGGAGAATTTAAAATTACTATTAATTGGTCTTGGTGTTTTTTGTGCCTTTATGTCGAAGTCGGTGGCAGGGCTGATGCCGGTACTGGGCTTGTTTATTGGGATTTTTTTTATAAAAAATGGAAAGACTATTTTCCATAAAAAATATTTATACCTGTCTTCCGGGCTGGTCTTGATGGCTTGTGCTGCTTTTTATGTTTATAAAGGTTTTGTGCATCCAGGATATTTGGAAAAAGTGTGGCTGTCGGAATATGCCCGGTTTACAGAAGTGACCATGCCATGGCTGGTACAGCCATGGTATTATTATTTTAAAATAATGTACATTAAAATTTATTCTTTTTACATTATTTTATTGCCACTTACATTTATTCTATTTTTTAACAAAGACAAAACCGTGAAAAATATTTTTATTTTATGTGCCCTTTTTTCAGGGATTTATATTTTTTTAATTTCCTATCCGCATGTAAAATTGAATTGGTATTTAGCTCCAGTGTTTCCTTTTTTTAGTTTGATGCTGGGAATGTTTTTTTATGAAATATTAATTTATTTTAGAAATTATTTTAGAATAAAATCAATACTCTGGAAAATAGCCGTTCCTTTTTGTGTCCTGTTTTTTTTGATTCCTTACAAAAATATTTATTTACAAAATGCCGACCACCTTCCGCGCGAACATCAGGAGCGGGAAGGTTATGCCATTCGTAAATTAAGTCGTTCTCACCCTTCTTTTAATTCCTATAAAGTGCTTATGCCTGTTGAGTTTCCTGAACATGCAGACCCTGCTAAGTTTTATATTAAATCACTAAATTATTTTAAGAATTATGACTTAAAATTAATCGGAAGCATGGATGATATATTGGAAGGGGATACCGTTTTATGTGCGCAGCCATATTATACCAGGCGGCTTAAAAAAAGGTTTAAAACAATAACACTGGCAAAAGTATTCGAAACGGAATTAATGGTTTTTGAAAAAAATTAATGCAAAATAATTCTGATAAAATAAATATTTAACAAAATAAAAAATGGCCAAAAAGAGATACCTTTTTTGGCCATTTTTTATTTGATTTTTTCTATTAATTCAATACTTCCTTTTTTAAATATTTATCTAAAAACACCAGTACGTCGCCATAGCCTTTTATTTCATTTTCTTTTTTTACGAAACCATGCCCCTCGTCAGGAAATAAAACATATTCTACCGGCACATTATTTTTTTTGATGGCATCCACAATTTCGTCTGATTCTACTTGCAGTACCCTGGGGTCGTTGGCGCCCTGCAAAACCATCACGGGTTTTTTTACTTTATCTGCATGGAATAATGGAGAAATATTGTACAGGCGGGTGGAGTCGGCAGAATGAGGGTCTCCTAATTCCTTGTACAAAGCTTCCCTGAATGACTCCCAATAAGGAGGAATGGATTTCAAGGTTCGCAACCAATTTGTCACGCCAAAAATGTTGACCCCAACTTCGAATTCTTCCGGCGCAAAAGTCATGGCGGCCATCGTCATATAACCACCGTAACTGCCGCCGATGATCCCAATTTTTTCACCATCAATATAGTCCTGTGTCTGCAACCATTTTTTACCCCATATGCAGTCCTTCAAGTCTTTGTCGCCGTGGTTTAGATCGTCCATTGTGAAAAATGTTTTTCCATAGCCACTGCTGCCCCTGTTGTTTACGGCCAAAATGGCATAACCATGATTGGCGAGATATTGAATTAATGAAAAATACCCGACCCGTGATTGGCCACCGGGGCCTCCATGTACCCAAACCAATGCTGGCACCTTGTTGTCGGCCGATGCATTTATCGGCTTATAGTAGATGGCAGGGATGTCCAAGTCATCGAAAGATTTAAAACGAACGACTTCGGCGGAAACGAGGTCATCGGGATTCATTTCCGGGTTTAGCGTCTCCGTTAGTTTTTTCATTTCTTTTGTCTGAAAATCATACACGTAAATATTATTGGGTGCTTTGGAAGTACCGACGGTTAAGCGCATCTTGTTTTCGCTGTCAGAAATATTCACGGCTTGCACATTTCCATCAGGTATTTGCGGAAAATCAACATTTGCTCCGGTCTGGTTATTTTTTATGACCAATGAATTTTTTCCATCTTCGTTAATGGCAATGACCCGGTATTTTTCATTTTTACTCACATAACTGTACATCACGTCCCAATTGGTTTCGAACATTGTCTTCCGCTCGCCCGTCGCTATTTCGTATTCCACCAAATAGGCAAATTCTTTCCCCGCATTGGTCGAATAGTAGAAGTATTTACCATCATCGCTAAAGCCGGAGCTGTTGTAGTTCCCTTTTTCTTCGGGAACAGAAATTTCTGTGGTTGAATTATTTTTTTTATCAAAAAGAAATAATTGGTTCTCGCTGGTCGTAATTGTTTTTTCCAGTGCAAAAAGGTTTTCATCATTCGACATATCCGAAAGGTTCATCCCGTCGTCATTTTGATGAATCATCTCCGGTTCCCATTCCCCGATTTTCATCTTATAAGTATCAAAAAATTTCGGGTCTCTTTTATTGGAGGAATAATACATGTACTGCTCATCCTCGCTCCAGCCACCGAAATTGGCTTTTTCATTTTCGGCAGGCGTCAAATCTTGCGAAGTCCCATCTTCGTTTAGTAAATAGATATGGTCGATTTCATTCCCTCCTTTGTCGGCAGTATAAATGATCTGGCCGGTGCCCGGTACATAATCCCTTGCGAAATAAGACTCCTCTTCCGATTTGGTAATTTGGCGCTTGCTCCCATCGGTGAGGTTGATTTCATAGGCGTTAAATATACCTGATTCATCGCTGCTGACCAGTAGTTTTGACTCATCGGCAGAAAAGGCACCGCCACCAATGCGGGTGTTTTTATAGAATTGCTCAATGGAATATTGTTTGATTTCTTTGGGTGGGGCAGTGGCTGTTTCCTGTGAGCAGGAAAAGCAAAGCGCCATTAAAACAGTGAGGGTGAAAAGTAAATTTCTCATGATTATATTTTTTGTTGAAAAAAACGAAAGTATTAATGTGGTTTTGCCAAGGGAAAGAGGTCAGACGAGCGGGCGCAATTTACCGACGATTATTGAATTTCGGCGCATGAGGCGTGGTAAAAAGGCGGATTGTGCTTTTATTTGTTTTAAAATACACACGGTTTTAATGAAGTTCTAAAATTTCATTGAAATCGTTTTTAAGTTTTTGTTTTGAGAAAATTTTCATCCCTATTTTTTTTCCTGCTTGTTTTTTTTCAGAGCCAAACCGTTCTGGCCCAGTTGCCGGATGGGTTTTACGATGAAGTCGTTGTCGACAATTTCGATCCATTTGTGGGGATCGTTTTCGATGAAACGGGGAGAGGGTTTACCTGGCGCCGCACCGGGGAAGTTTTTCTGCTCGATACCAATGAAGTCTTATCGCCGGACCCGGTAGTCGATATCTCAGAAGAAGTGGCCAGTTGGTGGGACATGGGGATGCTGGGCTTTGCGCTTGACCCTAAGTTTTTGGACAACGGCCAGGTTTATCTTTTTTATGTGGTTGACCGCCACCACCTCATCTATCACGGAACACCTGAATATGATCCGAATGTCACCACTACCGACAAGGCGACGATTGGCAGGATCACCAGTTTTGTTTTAGATAAAACGAATGATTTCAAAACAGTCGTTCCCAACAGTCGAAAGGTCATCATTGGCGCTACAAAAGAAACGGGCTTCCCCATGTTGTTCAAGACACACGGCACGGGATCTCTGGCTTTCGGAGCTGATGGAACCCTCCTGGCTTCTTGTGGTGACACCGGCCACCCTGACTGGGTAGATGTCGGTGGCAGCGCCGAAACGTACCATGCACAGGCACTCGCTGATGGCATCATGCGGGAAGAGGAAAACGTGGGGACTTTCCGGTCGCAATTGTTGAATTCTCTGAGCGGCAAAATAATCCGTATCGATCCCGAAACAGGAGAGGGCGTACCGAGCAACCCTTTTTACGATCCGGCTGCACCCGATTCACCTCGGTCGAAAGTCTGGTCGTTGGGTTTGCGGAATCCTTATCGGTTTATAGTCAGGCCCAATACGGGCAGTCATTTTTCCGATGATGGAGACCCTGGTGAATTAGTAATCGGTGATGTGGGCTCCAATTTTTGGGAGGAAATAAATATTGCCACAGCGGGCGGGCAAAATTTCGGCTGGCCGATGTACGAAGGTTTCGAAAGGAAGCAGAATTACATTTCGAGGAATACAGAAAATAAGGATGCCCCTAATCCTCTTTTTAACAATGGAAATTGTGAAGAAGAGTTTTTTCTTTTTTCCGATTTACTGTTGCCGCCTTCCTTGCCGGGCACTTTTTTATTTAAAAACCCCTGTGATACGACACAGTTAATTCCCGAAAATATTCCAACGTTTGTACACGAACGCCCTGTAATGGCTTATCGCAACGAGGACGATAATACGTTTCCCGATGTGGTGTTTCCTGAATTTGATATAAACGGCCATCCGATAAACATATCGATTACCGACCCTGAAGCCAATGTGCAAGGGGAGCCATTTGTTGGTATTACCAGTATGGGGGGGCTTTTTTATCAAGGTGATAATTTTCCGGAAGAATATAAAGGCATTTATTTTCATCCGGATTACAAAGGCTGGATTCGCACTATTGAATTTGATGAAAATAATGAACCCCGGAAAATAGATGTATTTTCAAACAGTACCGGGTACATAGTGACTTTGAGTGAAAACCCGAAAAACGGTTGTCTTTATTACATTAATATTAAAAACATGCAATTGAGGAAGATCTGCTATGGCGGAACACCGGCTCCGGTTGCTAACGCTCAGGCAGACAAGTATTTTGGAGCTTCTCCACTGTTAGTACAATTTGATGCATCCGAATCTTTTTCTCCGGCGGAGTCTCCTTTAAATTATTCTTGGGATTTTGGCGATGGTACCATCAGCGATGAAATGGAGCCAAGCCATACTTTCATTTCGCTCAATGGTGTTCCTTCTTATTTTACAGTGAAACTAACCGTCACGGATACTGCCGGGCAGGCCAGAACAGACCAGGTTATTATCTCCCTGAACAACACGCCTCCCACTGCATCCATTCAGAACCTGCCCGATTCTTCTTTTTATTTTTTGGATAGAACCACTTTAATTCAATTAAATGGATCCGCAATCGATGCCGAGCACAGTGATGAAGAACTGGTTTATGAGTGGCGAACTTACCTGGAACATAATACGCATGAACATATCGATTTAATTGAGGAGGCAAAAAATACCTTTTTTTATATTTCTCCACTTGGTTGTGAAGATGAGGAGTACAGTTACCGGGTGGAATTAAAGGTGACTGATGGAGCTGGCCTTTCCGATACTGATACGGCTTTTGTTTTTCCTTACTGTGAAAATGATTTATTCGAACTGTCTTTTTTTAATGCAGAAAAAAATAACCGAACCGTTCAATTAAATTGGGAAATGGTTTTTGAAAATAATATTTCCTATTTTGAAATAGAAAGAGGTAATTCCATTTTTGATTTTAAGGCTATTTGGAAAATATATCCGAATAATTTAAGCGAATATTCTTTAACGGATTTTTATCCGTTGACGGGAGCTAATTTTTACCGTTTGAAAATATGGCAAGATCAAAATGTATTTCATTATTCAACGCCTGTAATGGTTGACTTTGCTGTTGAAGGTGACGATATTTTATTGTATCCGAATCCGGCAAAAAATTTAATAAACGTAAGTATTAAAAATACTTATGCTGAAAAAATAAATTTTAAATTATACCAATTAAATGGTGCATTGGTTTTTAAAACAAATTGGCCGGTTGAATTAAATGCTTATTTTAATGAACAATTGTTTTTGCCCAATCTTCCACAGGGGATTTATTTTTATGAAATAAAAAATGGAGAGGAATTGAAAAGGGGAGGAGTCGTTATTAATTAACACATACCGGGTACAGATTGATAGAAGTTTGATCTTGGAATGAATGAAAACATAAAATATCGACTTTTTATCATCCGGTTAAAACCTGTGGAACATTTATAAAAAGTCGAATTCGCAATTAATTGAATGCAGCCACTCAAACATATATTTTCTTATTTAAAAAAATATAAAGCGCTCATTGCAGGCAATGTGGTTAGCAATATTTTGATGGTTATTTTTTCCATTGTTAGTATTCCGGCCATTATTCCTTTTTTAAATATTTTATTGGACCAACAGCCAAAAGTCAGTGCTCGGCCAGAGGGGTCATTAAACAGCCAGAATATTACAGAGTACGTAAATTTTTATTTCAGTCAAATAATAGAAGAAAAAGGAAGCCAGCGTGCGCTTATGTACGCATTGTTGGCAATTGTTGTGTTGTATTTTTTGCGCAACCTTTTCCGTTATGCGGCGCAGTTTTTTCTGGCCCCGGTACGGAATGGTATCGTGCGGGACCTGCGGCAGGAGTTGTATGAAAAAACGCTGGCGCTGCCGCTGGCCTACTATTCCGAAGAGAGGAAAGGCGATATATTATCTCGGATGTCAGTAGATGTGCAGGAAGTGGAACAAAGCATATTAAGCGGATTGGTGAGCGTCGTCCGTGAGCCGTTGATGATCGTTGGTTCGCTGGCGTTTATGCTATATGTCAGCCCAACGTTGACTTTGTTTGTATTGGTGCTTTTATTGTTCACGGGCGGAGTGATTGGCCGGGTGGGGAAGATGCTAAAAAAGCAATCGCACAAAGTACAGGAGCGGCTCGGGCTTTTAATGTCCATGATGGAGGAAGCGATCTCCGGCTTGCGGATCATCAAAGGATTTAATGCGGAAAAATTCCAGTCGACCCATTTTTTAAAAGAAAACAACCTGTATAAAAATTTATTGGTACGCTTGCTTTGGCGAAGGGATTTGTCTTCTCCACTGACTGAGTTTTTGGGAGTAATGACGGTAGCTATTTTGATTTGGTACGGGTACAGTGAAGTACAAAGTGGCAAGTTGACCGTGCCTACTTTTTTTGCAATGCTTTATGCTTTTTTTAGCATGATCGAACCTGCGAAGAAGTTTTCGTCCGCCTGGTACAATTTACAGAAAGGAGCGGCTGCCATGGAACGTATCAGGGAAATCCAAACCGCTGACCTGCGGATTTTTGAAAAAGAAAAAGCACTTCCTGTCAATGAATTCAAAGACGCCATCGAATTTAGGAATGTCTCTGTCTTCTATAACGAAAACGAACGGGCCGCACTTTCGAATATTAGCCTAAAGGTTCCGCATGGAAAAATCATCGCTCTGGTCGGCCCTTCAGGTGCCGGCAAAACTTCTTTGGTGGATTTGTTGCCCCGGTTTTTTGACCCGACGGAAGGGGAGGTGCTGTTGGATGGCACCAACATCAAGGAATATAAGTTGAAAGACCTGCGCTCGTTATTGGGAATTGTTTCGCAGGAACCGGTACTGTTCAACGATAGCATCTTTAACAATATCGCTTTTGGTCTTAAAGGGCTTTCGAAGGAAGACGTGGAGCAGGCGGCCCGCATTGCTCATGCGCATGAATTTATTTTGGAAACGGAAAATGGTTATGCGACCAATATCGGTGACCGGGGCATGAAGTTGTCCGGCGGCCAGCGCCAACGGCTGACCATCGCCCGGGCGGTATTGGCCAACCCACCGATCCTGATTTTGGATGAAGCCACTTCCTCCCTGGATTCAGAATCAGAAAAACTGGTACAGGATGCCTTGAATAAATTGATGGAGAACAGGACGACCATTGTCATTGCCCACCGCCTTTCCACTATTCAGCACGCCGATGAGATCATCGTAATGAAAGATGGGCAGATTGTGGAACGGGGATCACATGCCGAATTGATGAGCAAAAAAGGGGAGTACGGAAAATTAGTGGAGTTGCAATCATTCTGAGCAAAAAGAAAAGGCGTCCGGAAGTAATTTCCCGACGCCTTTTCTTTTCGCCCAAAATCAAGTTTTTTAATCAAACCTGATTTCCTGGATGGTACTTTTGCTACCGCTCACTTTCATGAAAACGTAGACCCTGAACGAGCCCGTGTTGGCAGCTAGGTTCCCAATTACGTACTTAGAATCTTGTCCTTTAGAAGCTCCTTGGTGTACTTGCTTGAAGCTGGATGGTTTGTTTTTTGCGAAAAAATCCTTTACCACCTTGATGGCTTCTGCTTTTGAATAGGTTTTCTCCGTATCTTTTACTGCCACTTCCACATTGGCATCGAAATAACGACCCAGTGCATCGGCGTTGCCGGCACTGATGGCAGAAGTGATCGCATTGAGGTTGTCTCCCTGGGCTGGAGCCATGGCCACAGTGGTTGACAGGAGAAGGCTGAAAAACAATAATTTTTTCATGATATAAAAATTTATGAACAATGGCCTTTTCATTTCTGGCCGGCAAGCCGTCCGTACTTTTCGAGGCTGAAGGAGTTCCATTTTCAATTCAAACGTAAATATTTTGTAATATGTTCGTTTGCTTGGGAAAGCTGATTTTGAAAAAATGATGGACAATAGACATTTCTACTAACGAATTTATCAATTCAGCTTTTAATTGTGTTTGGGTTTCTGACGTGTGTTTGGGAGGTGGGTAACTGTAAATTTCGTTAAAAATCTGCACCGGTTCTCTATTACAAGGAATTTCTTAACGGTTTCTTCACACTTCCTCGTATGTGGGTCTAAAAATATTCTGACTTTTTTCAATACTTCCTATAACGGAGAAGCCAGTAAAAGGAACACGCGCTTACTTTTGCGGCTCACTCAACATAATTCTCAAATCTTGAACACTAAAGAAATGAATGCAAAGAAAGTTATGCTGCTAATCCTCGACGGGTGGGGGTATGGTCGAAAGAAGGAAGCTGATGCGATCGCTAATGCAAATACACCAATGATGGATTCACTGAAAAAAACGTACCCAAATTCCACGCTGGTTACTCATGGTGAACAAGTCGGGTTGCCTGACGGGCAAATGGGGAATTCTGAAGTCGGACATCTTAACATCGGAGCAGGACGGATTGTCTACCAGGAATTGCTGCGCATCAACAATGCCATCAAATCGGGGGAACTGCAGAAACATCCTGTTCTGTTGGAGGCACTTCAGCATGCCAAAGACCATGAAAAACCTGTGCATTTTATTGGCCTGGTATCAGACGGAGGGGTTCATTCTCACATCAATCATTTATTGGCACTTTGTGAAGTTACTCAGGCGGTTGGGTTAGAAAATGTTTTTATACATGCGTTCATGGACGGGAGGGACACAGACCCCAAAGGAGGAGAAAATTATTTGAGAAAAATTGTACAATCAATTGATAATCAAAATGTTAGACTGGCATCCGTCATCGGGCGTTACTATGCAATGGACCGTGATAAACGGTGGGAAAGGGTCAAATTAGCTTATGATTTATTGGTGAATGGAAAGGGGGAATCAACAACTGATCCAGTAGCCGGCATCAAAAAACGCTATGAGGCAGGAGAGACAGATGAATTTATTAAACCAATGGTTTGTACGGATGCAGATGGAGAAGCCATTGGCACGGTCAAAAATGGTGATGTACTCATCTGTTTCAATTTCAGGACAGACCGTCCAAGGGAGATTTCGCAGGTACTGACCCAAGCAGATATGCCTGAATTTGATATGGCTAAACTTGATCTGAAGTACGTCACCATGACCCGTTATGATGAAACCTTCAAAGGCATTGATGTGATTTTTGATAAAGACAATCTCGCTAATACGATTGGTGAGGTTTTGTCGAAGGCAGGAAAGAGTCAGACAAGGATTGCAGAAACAGAAAAATACCCGCACGTGACATTCTTTTTCAACGGGGGGAGGGAAGAGCCTTTTGAACATGAAAGCAGAATTTTGATTCCTTCTCCCAAAGTTGCTACTTATGACCTGAAACCTGAAATGAGTGCCACGGAAATCACAGATGCCATTGTCGACGACATTGAACAAAACCAGCCTGATTTTATTTGTTTGAATTATGCCAACGCAGATATGGTTGGCCATACAGGTGTATGGGAGGCAGCCATTAAAGCTGCCGAAACAGTCGATACCTGTCTGGGACAATTACTGGAAGTCGGAGGAAAACATGGCTACGATACGATCGTCATCGCCGATCATGGTAATTCAGATTACCTGATTAATGAAGACGGTTCTCCTCATACTGCTCATACATTGAACCCCGTTCCTTTTATCTATATAAGTCAGGACGGTAAAGAAGTGGAAGTGAAAGACGGGAAATTGGCTGATATTGCTCCAACCATCCTTTCCCTTTTGAATGTTGATATTCCTAAGGAAATGGATGGAGAAATACTCCTCATGAAAAAAGTTTAAAATTGTATTAGATGAATTTTTCTAGCAAAATATTTACAAAGAGTGCCTTTTTGCTGTTATTGTTTGGATTCGTGTTGTCGAGCTGTGATGATGCTACTTCCTCGGAGAGCGGTGCTTTACAAAAAATCGACCGCTATTTCGATTTAAAGGAATTCATTGAATCAGAAGTGGTAAGATTGGCCGGTGAGACTGCGTTTGTGAAAACGGTTTTTGTAAATGGAGAGAAAGAGGAAAAGGTACTGGAGAGCCTTGACATTGAAAATGAACTTAAACCTTTTTTGAGTTCCGATATCAATAAACCTGCTTGGTCCGATAAATATGACATCGACAGCTTACTGGATAATAGCGGTAACCTCAAAGAGTTGACTTATATTGCTAAAGATGAAAAACTCAAAACGCAGCTTCTATCGGTCAAATATCAAAACAAGGAAGTTGAGGAAATAGCTATTAAAAACAGAAGCAAAAGCTCGGTCGCAGAAACACTCCAAGAGCTCAGCTATGCTCCGTTAAAAGGGTATTCCATAGAAAGTATCCAAGAAGTGTCTACGATCGATAAAAACCATTTCAAGATCCAAGTTGCCTTTCAAAAATAGGCTTTATTTTCTTGCCAGGTAGACACCTGCCAGAATGATAGCCATTCCCAGAAAATGAAGGAGTGTAATGCTTTCTCCATCATAAACTCCCCACAATATGGCTACAAGTGGAATCAAATAGCTTACTGTTGAGGCAAAGATGACATTTGTGTCTTTGATTAGTTTAAAAAAGAAAAGAGATCCGAGCACGGTAGACGATATAGCCAGGATGCCGATATATCCTAAGGAAGACCATGCTTCGGGATGAGTGTTCATGATGGCCATAAAATCAGTCGTAAATAAATAGATAACTGCGGGCGTTCCGACCATAATGTAAGAAACAGCACTTATGATCAGGGTCGGTATGTTTTGAAGATAGGTCTTAACCACATTGCTACTAAATGCATAACAAAAACAGGCCCCTACTACCAACCCCCCAAAAGCCATTCCTTCCAGGTCTTCCAAACCCCGGTCGACTATTAAAAGCCAAATGGCCCCTGCCAGTCCGAGCAATACACCAACGACTTTTGAATAGGTCGCACCGACCCTAAAGAATAAAACCCCGAGCAATAAAGTAAAAAGTGGGGTAAGAGAGCTGAGTATCCCACTCAATGAACTACTAATTTTTGTTTGGGCGGTAGCAAATAAAAATGCAGGAATAAGGCTGCCTGCTGAACCAACGATCAATAGATATTTCCATTTTGTCCAGTCAACCCTCTGTAAGTGCCACAAAAAGAAAGGGATAAATGTAAGTGCAGTTATTCCAATTCTTAATGATGCCAGTTGTTCTGGGTTAAAAGCGATTAATCCCTTTTTGATCAATATGTAGGAAGATCCCCACGCCAATGCCAGGCCTGCCAGTACGAACCAGGCCCTTGCAGGTATTTCCTCTGGACTGTCGGCTTTTGTTGTTTCTTTCAATTTGTATGTGAAAATTTTAAAGACAAATGATTATCTGATGTTTCACGTGAAACAATCACGACTTTTCTTTCTTGAAAGATAAGTAATAAAAAAGGCTCGAAAAGGTTGATTCTTTTTCGAGCCTTAGTTTATAAAAACAAAATCAGCTTAATAATTTTTTGTCAGCCATTCCTTGAAGGCGGCAAAGTCGTTGGCCATTGAATGCGCTACTTTTTGCTTGTCTGCCAGAACAGCTAACCTTTCAGGGACATCGACTTTCTTACTCAAGATAGTTTCAACGTCGTCCAAAAATTTAGAAGGATGTGCCGTTTCGAGAATTATTCCACAGGTATCGCTGTGTTTCTTTTGATATTCTTTTAGGGCTAAGTATCCGACGGCGCCGTGCGGGTCGATGGTATAGTTATATTTGTTGAATACTTCCCTCATTCCGGACTTTGTTTCCTCGTCCGTAAAAGCATAGCCCTTTATTTCATTTTTAATATTGTTCCACGTGGAACCAAAAAGGTCGACCATCCTGGCAAAATTAGAGGGATTTCCTACGTCCATGGCGTTAGAAAGAGTTCTTGAAGATGGCCTTGGGGCGTAAATACCTGTAGAAAGGTATTCTGGAACAACATCATTGATATTGGTCGCTGCGATGAATTGATAGACGTTCAGTCCCATTCTTTTAGCAAAAAGGCCTGCCGTTAAGTTTCCAAAGTTTCCACTGGGCGTACAGAAGACTGTTTTTTTGCCAGGTGCATCCAATTGCTTGAAAGCCTCGAAATAGTAAAAAGACTGGGGAATAAGACGGGCAATATTGATCGAATTGGCTGAACTGAGCCTGATTTGCTCATTGAGCGCTCCATCGAGAAAAGCTTTTTTTACAAGAGCCTGGCAATCATCAAACGTCCCATCAACTTCAAGCGCCGCAATATTATGACCCAAAGTAGTGAGTTGCTTTTCCTGCAAGTGGCTGACCTTTCCGGAAGGGTAGAGGATGACTACTTTGATTCCAGGGGTTTTATAAAATCCAGCGGCTACGGCGCCGCCTGTATCCCCGGAGGTAGCAACCAAGATGACCAGCTCCCTCTCATCGTTTTTGTTAAAATAACTCATAAGCTGAGCCATAAAACGGGCACCAAAATCCTTGAACGCTAATGACGGGCCATGAAAAAGTTCTAATACCTTCTTTTTATTATCAAGGGCAACCAAAGGTGCTGGAAAAGTCAAAGATGCCTCAATAATCTCCTGAATGTCACTTTCAGGAATGCAACCTTGAAAGAGTGTTTTACAAACCTCAAATCCAATTTCCTGAAACGAAAGCTGCTTTAGGTTTTTGAAAAAACTTTCAGGAAGGGTAGGGATGTTTTTTGGCATATAAAGCCCATTGTCGGGAGGCAGCCCTTTGAATACTGCTTCTTTAAGTGAAACAGTGGCGGATAATTTATTCTTAGTACTGTAAAGTCTCATTAAAGATGGGATTTTTTTAATTTGGTAAGCATCGTTCAAGTGGCCTTAGTATTTAATAGCTCCCTCTGTATTGATCTTGGAGATATAAAGCTGGCTCTCGATTTTATGGCCGTTAAATACTTTTTGCATGGCTTCTCCGACTTTTTCTGCGATAAGGCTATTGGCATTTAAAGTAAAAATAGAAGGGCCTGCCCCCGAAATGCTGCACCCCAAGGCCCCTGCGCTTAATGCCGCTTCTTTCACTTCATAGAAATGCGGTATTAGTTGAGCTCGTTGTGGTTCAATGACCACATCTTGCAGAGATCTTCCGATGAGCTCAATGTCCGTATTGAACATGCCGATGATAAAAGCACCTAGGTTGGCATTTTGCTGTATCATCTTTTTTAGGGGAACGGTATCGCTTAGTATATTCCTTGCGTCTTTTGTCAGTACCTCTACGGCAGGGTTTATTACTGCCGCATAAAGTCCTCTTGGAACCGGAACCCTCACCACATCAAGTGGTACGTTCTGACGAGTAAGAATCATACCTCCTAATAAACAAGGTGCAACGTTGTCCGCATGAATACCGCCGGAAGCCAATGCTTCTCCCTGTAGAGCAAATGGTAGCAAGTCTCTTTTTTCTAGAGGTCGCTTTAGCAGTTCATTAATCGCAAAAGCCCCAGCGACTGCGCTGGCAGCACTGCTACCCAAACCACTTCCGATTGGAAGCTTTTTATGCAGCTCCATTTCTATCCCCATTTTCTCCTCGCCTAAATGTTGGAGTAGTCGCAAGGCCGCCAAGCCTGCGGTATTTTTTTCAACCTCATAAGGTAGCTTGCCCTTTGCGCCGGTGATTTTCGTGATTCTTAATCCTGGCTTATCGGAAATACGGGCAATTATTTCGTCCCCTGGTTTTTCGATGGCAAAGCCCAGTGCGTCGAAGCCGACGGCAGCATTGCCGACAGAGGCAGGTGCGTATACTTTTATTCCTGGTCGCATTTATGAAAGATAATTTCCAATTTGAATGATTTCGGCAAAAACACCGGCCGCAGTAACTTCTGCTCCCGCCCCGGGACCACGGACTACGAGTGGACGTTCTTTGTAGCGCTCAGTTGTAAAAACAATCATGTTATCGCTGCCATTTAAGGAGTAGAATGGGTGGTCTGTTCCCACAGCTTTTAATTTGATCATGGCTTGGCCATTTTCCAGACTGGCTATCATCCGAAGCACTTTTCCATCTTTTTCTGCATCTGCACGCTTCTTCTCAAACACCGCATCTGATTTTTTTAGTTCTTCAAAAAATGCATCAATAGTCTCAGCACTTTGTGCTTGGGCTGATAAAATATTTTCTATTTCAACATCTTTGGCCTCCAGACTGAATCCGGATTCACGAGCTAGGATCAGGATCTTTCGACGAATGTCGGCTCCGCTTATATCTTCTCTTGGATCGGGCTCGGTAAACCCTCTGTTCTTGGCCTCCTTTACAATTTCACTAAATGTCTTTTCTTTACATAAGTTATTGAAAATGAATGACATAGAGCCAGAAAGAACTCCTTCGATCTTGATGATCCGATCCCCACTTAAAAGCAGGTCGTTCAAGGTCGAGATGATGGGTAGGCCGGCTCCGACGTTTGTTTCATAGACAAACTGCACCCCTCGCTTTGTCGCTATGTTTTTCAAACGAAGGTATTGCAAGTACGAAGAAGACGTAGCTATCTTGTTAGGGGTTGAGATGGAAATGCTGGCTTCTAAAATACCCTCGTAGAACTGGGTCACCGTCTCGTTAGCTGTGTTATCCACAAAAATCGTATTAGATAAATTCATATTTTTCATCTTGTTAACGAAAGTCCCTATGTCCGCTTGTTCATCAGATTCGTGCAGAATGGTTTTCCAGTTTTGCAGGTCGACTCCATTTTCATCGAACACCATTCTTTTCGAATTTGAGAGGCCAACAATCCGAATTTCCAGCCCCCGCTTTTCTTTCAGAAAAACTGCCTGAGAGTTTATCTGCTCAATCAGTGTGGAACCGATCAGTCCAACTCCGACCATGAACAAATGCAACTCTTTGGTGTCAGATAGAAAGAATGCTTCGTGCAAAGCATTCATCGCTTTGGCCTCGTCTTCTCTTTTGACCACAGAGGAAATGTTCAGCTCTGAGGAACCTTGTGCAATGGCAATTACATTCACGCCATTTCGTCCAAGTGCCTGAAACATCCGGCCAGCAATTCCAGGCCGGAACCGCATGTTTTCCCCAATGATGGCAACGACTGAAAGATCCGTTTCGGCCTTAATAGGATCAACGACCCCTTTTTCCATTTCATATTCAAATGCTTTCGCCACTGCCCGCTGTGCTTTCCGCGCATCTTTAGGGGCTACTGCAAAAGTGATCGAATGCTCGGAAGAGCCCTGGGTAATCAGGATGACACTGATCCCTGCATTTGAAAGCGTACCGAACAAGCGGCCGGCAATTCCAGGGACCCCAAAAAGCCCACTTCCTTGTAAAGTGAGCAGAGCTATTTGATTGATGGAGGAAATGCCTTTGACAGGTGTTCCGTTGACGTCCATTTTATCCGAAATGAACGTGCCCTTGAATTCAGGGTGGAAAGTATTCTTAATGTATAGAGGAATATTTTTCTTGAGTGCCGGCTGTAAGGTTGGTGGATAAATGACCTTTGCGCCAAAATGAGACATTTCCATAGCTTCGGCATATGTCATATTCGGTATCGTAAATGCTTTTTTGACCTTTCGAGGATCGGCCGTGAGCACTCCGTTAACATCTGTCCAGATTTCTATGGAGTCGGCGTTGAGCCCTGCGGCGAGGATGGCGGCCGTGTAGTCGGAACCACCCCGGCCAAGCGTCGTTGTGAGACCACCTTTAGAGGAAGAAATGAAGCCCGTCACGACTTGGACTTCCGGGTGTTTTTCAAAATGGTCTTCAATTTTTTCGTTTGTCAGATCGAAGAGCACTTTAGCGCTGCCAAACATTTTATCTGTCTTGATAATTTGCCGGGCATCCAGAAAGTTTGCAGGGATTCCGGCTTGCTGCATGACTTTAGAAATGATGAATGCGGAGTTGCGTTCGCCGAAGCTTAGTACATAGTCCATCGTTCTGGGAGATGCTTCCCTGACCAGGAAAATTCCATGCAGCAAGTTCTCCAGCACCTGGTGGTTTTTTATGGACTCTTCCAGTACCTGTTCTTTTAAAGGGCTAACCAACAGTTCGGCGATTGCCGCCTGGTGCCTTTGGCGAAAGGTCGCGAACGGTTCTTTGTATTTTTCATCACCTTTTGCTGCAAGTCTGCTCATTTCGATGAGGCTGTCCGTTACCCCTCCAAAGGCAGAAAATACAACTGTGAATTTTTCACCCCGTTTGTAATAGTTTTTCAGAATCTCGATCAGCCCTTTAATCCGTTCAGGGGTTCCAACGGAGCTACCACCAAATTTTAAGACTTTCATTTTAGATCTCGGAAATTTTATAAGTGAAATTGATCCAATTGGATTTATCGACGGGCCTAAGTCAGGCTCAGCAAACCAATTAAAATTAATTTTAATATTATTACTCTGAAAAAAGTGCCAAAAGTAGCAGGTTTTAAGAGAAATAGGGTTCTCTCCAAAGAAGCATTAAATATTCAGAAAATAAACGGAAATTTCTTTTCGCCAAAAACAATCAAAAATTTGGAAGGGCTTTATTAATTATTGCGAATATTCGCTATAGTCGCTATATCTTTGTTTTTATGAGTCAAAGATCACCGAACGAGCGAATCATATTCGGGCTAAAGCTCAAGCATCTTCGCCAAAAGAAAAAGCTGAGTTTCGAAAAATTATCTGACGCAACAGGTATTTCTATTTCATATTTAAATGAAATTGAAAAAGGAAAAAAATACCCGAAAGAGGACAAGTTGGCCTCGATAGCAAATGCTTTTGGGATGGATATCAAGGAGCTGACTTCCTCAGAGCTTGGAAAAAACCTATCCCCTGTTTCGGATTTGCTTAGTTCTAATTTTTTGAATGAACTGCCGCTCAACCTCTTTGATATAGAATTGGCAAAAGTGGTGGAGATCATTGCCAATGCCCCAACCAAGGTCGGTGCTTTTATTTCTACCTTGGTGGAGATTTCAAGAAACTATGCACTGGCTGAAGAGAATTTCTATTTTGGGGCACTCCGGTCCTACCTTGAGTTACACAACAATTATTTTGAAGAAATCGAAAAATCGGTCGTAACGTTTATTGCTAAGAACAAACTGCCGGAAACCGGAATGACCGGCTCCGACCAACTGGCGAACTTGTTGGAGAAGAAATACGGCTATAAAATAATTGAGGATGGGTTGAAAGATTATCCGGAACTCTCGGAAATACGATCAGTATTTATTCCGAAAAATAAAAGACTGTTGCTCAACGGCCAATTGAACGAAATGCAAAAAGCATTTCAATTTGGGAAGGAACTGGGCTTCAAATACCTGGACCTGAAAGAGCGGGCCAACACGGCTTCGCTGCTCCGGGTCAATTCGTTTGAAGAAGTACTGAGCCATTTTAAGGCGGGTTATTTTTCGGCGGCACTCCTGATCGGAAGAGAAGCTTTTATTGAGGATATGGAAATGTTTTTTCAAAAAAAATATTGGGAAGGCAATTTTATATTGAACCTGCTACAGAAGTACCAAGTTTCACAGGAAACACTGATCCAGAGGATGACAAATGTGCTTCCTCGGTTTTTTAATCTGGAAAACCTGTTCATGCTGCGCTTTATCCACACGCCGTCCACAGGAGTTTTTAAAATGGACAAAGAACTCCACCTAAACCGGAAACACAGGCCACATGGCAATGCGCTGTCCGAACACTATTGTCGCCGGTGGCAATCCATTTCCATATTGGACAATTTGGCTGAAATGCAGCGAACAGGAAGGTATACCGGCGCTTTGGTTGGTATCCAAAAATCTCAATATTTTGGTGGAGCGGATGAATACCTGTGCTTTACACTGGCCAGACCCGCATACCCTTCTCCGGAAAAAAACGTGAGTATCACGATCGGTATTTTGATAGATGATGTTCTTCGGGAAAAAATAAAATTCATTAACGACCCAGCCATAATTAAAAAGCAGGTAAATACGACATGTGAACGCTGCCCAATTGAAAATTGCCAGGAACGCGCCGCTCCTCCGTTGATCGTAAACATGAAAAATAAAAGGAAGCAGGTAGAGGAGGCTTTAAAAAAGCTTGGTTGAGTTCGCCCAATTGCATTTTGCAAATGTGCGGTTTGACCTTTTCAAAAGAAAAAATTTCAGGAATTCACAAAATTTAATAAGTTCACGCTTCAGTTTTACGAAACCTTAGTTTACCGTCCCTTTATTCCAGTTTGGATAACACCCATTCGCCCTTCTGCACCCCAGTAGGTGAGGTGGAGGCAGCACAGGACTCTTTGTATGGGCTGAAAGAAAACGGTCTGACAAAAGGTTGATACACTAACCAATTTCATTCCCCGCGAGGGAGCAACAAAACCTAAAAGTATATTATGGCTTACGACACTAAAAACATTCGAAACGTAGTTTTGCTCGGTCATCCGGGCTGTGGAAAAACGACTTTTGCCGAGACCATGCTTTTCGAAACAGGTGCCATCACGAGGAGGGGGTCTGTTCAAGAACAAAATACTGTTTCCGATTTTACGGATCTGGAACGGGAAAGAGAAAACTCCATTTATGCAACATTGATGCACGATGACTGGAGGGGCAATAAAATTAATGTATTGGATACTCCGGGTTTTGATGATTTTGTCGGTGAGGTGGTTTCTTCTTTGAAAGTATCAGCAACTGCCCTGATGTTATTGAATGCCAAGAGCGGCGTGGAAGTAGGCACGGAGCTGCTTTGGGAATATGTTGAAAAATTTGAAACACCAGCCATTTTTGTCGTCAACCAATTGGATCATGAGAAAGCTGATTATGACGCAACATTCGATCAGGCAAAAGCAAGGTTTGGGAACAAGGTGCTTCCCATCCAGTACCCGTTAAATCCAGGAAATGGTTTCAATACCATCGTTGATGCATTGAGAATGACCATGTACGTTTTTCCTGAAGAGGGAGGCAAACCAGAGAAAAAGCCGATCCCGGATTCTGAGAAAGACCGGGTAAACGCAATGCACAATGCCATCGTTGAGGCTGCGGCGGAAAATGAAGAAGAATTGATGGAACGTTATTTTGAGCACGGGACACTATCCGAAGAAGATTTAGCATATGGTCTGCGGGTCGCCATGGCTAACCGCTCCATTTATCCACTTTTCTGTTGTTCTGCTATCAATAATATGGGCAGCGGCAGGATCATGGGTTTCTTGAATGATGTTTGCCCTTCACCAGCAGACAGACGCGAGCTGAAGCTGGAAGGCGGCGGCACACTGAAGTGCGATTCGGGCGGAGATACAACCATCTTCATTTTCAAAACGCAAAATGAACCAAGGGTTGGGAATATCTCTTATTTCAAAGTTTGTTCGGGCGTACTGAAATCAGGTGATGAATTGGTCAATTCCACTAATCGAAATTCAGAACGGTTTGGGCAACTGTATATCACAAACGGTAAAAACAGAGAGCAGGTCAACGAATTGAGGGCAGGAGATTTAGGGTGTACAGTGAAATTAAAGAACTCTCATACCAATCAGACCCTGAATAAAAAAGGGGTTGACAGGGCCATTGAGCCAATCGATTATCCAAATTCACGGATCGATGTGGCTGTAGAACCACCAAGTAAAAATGACATGGAGAAAATGATGAAGGCACTTTATGCCATCGGAGAGGAAGACCCAACGTTGGTGATCGAGCAGTCAAAGACACTCAAGCAAATTATCTTGAACGGGCAAGGGCAGCTACAGCTTGATTTGATTAAACACCGAATCAACACAGAACAGAAGATTGATATTAATTATATCCGCCCGAGGATCCCTTACCGGGAAACAATTACCAAAGAATCAAATGAGGCATACCGTCATAAAAAGCAATCAGGTGGTTCGGGTCAGTTTGCGGAAGTTCATATGCGTATCGAGCCCTATTCAGAAGGGATGCCGCCACCGAGTGGACTGACGGTAAGAAAAGAAGAAGTAGAAGATTTGCCATGGGGAGGAAAATTGGCCTTTTTGTGGTGTATCGTCGGGGGGTCGATTGATTCCCGTTTTGCCAATGCTATTAAGAAAGGTGTTTTACAAAAGATGGAGGAAGGGCCGCTGACTGGATCAAACTGCCAGGACATCAGAGTCTGTATCTATGATGGAAAAATGCACCCGGTTGATTCCAATGATATGGCATTTATGATTGCCAGTGTACAAGTGTTCAAGAATAACTTCACCAAAGCAAAGCCTCAATTATTGGAGCCGATCTATGATGTGGAGATCCTTTGTTCCGACGATGTAATGGGTGATGTAATGGGCGATTTACAAACCAGAAGAGCACTCATTATGGGGATGGATGCAGAAGGGCATTATCAAAAAATCATGGCAAAGGTTCCACTTTCTGAGTTGTACCAATACTCCTCTACCTTGCGTTCTATCTCTCAGGGACGTGCGAAATTTTCCAGAAAATTCGCAGAGTATTCTTCGGTCCCTAATGATATCCAGCAAAAACTAATTGCTGAGTTTAAAGCCTCACAGGATGATGATGATTGATTGATCGAGATGGAATTATAACAGGAGGCGATCCATCAAAAAAGGGAAACAGTTTCATTACTGCTTCCCTTTTTTGATTTTGATTTTTCAAATCAAAATCACCCCCCAAGGCTAAGTATTTTGATTTCCACTCGTTGATTCTTTCTTCTGCCGGCCAAGGTAGAGTTGGAAACAAGCGGTTGCCGTTTGCCGTAGCCTTTGTAATCAATCCGGTCTTTAGGTATTCCTTTTTCCGACAAGAAATCAGCGACAGCTTTTGCTCTACATGTGGAAAGTGAATCGCAATAATGGTGAGTAGGGGTATTGTTGGTATGGCCTCCGATTTCAACTTTTACATCTGGATTCTCTGACAGAAACTCAAAAATTTCGTTCAATACCGGAAAGGAAGAAGGGGGAATGACAGC
The DNA here is from genome assembly GCA_039819485.1 of Bacteroidota bacterium. GTDB lineage: Bacteria > Bacteroidota > Bacteroidia > Chitinophagales > Saprospiraceae > UBA6168. The sequence continues at coordinate 43,449 of JBCBRY010000011.1, forward strand.
ACTGTCAGCGACAAAATTGAGCTGATCTATTTGTATAATGGTGCCCTGGACAATCTTGTCCCGGTCAAGTTCCTTTAATATTTTTTCTTCGGGTTCTTTGATCGATGTATTTGGTACAGTGGGAACAGAAGGAGGGCTGGGAGGGATTGGTCTCGTTTCTTGTGGTTGTGGTTCCGGTTCAAAGGTTATGGTCTCCACTTCACAGGGTACTGGGAAGATCATACTGGCATTGTCCATCAGGATATTACCATTGTACGGAAAAGGAGAAGGTGTTTCATAAAAAGCTTCAAAAACGATGTATTGGTAATCTCGCTTCGGCTCAAACCGAAATTCATTGACCAACCACCTACTATTGATCACCACATCGCTTTCATCAATTAGTTCTGCCCTTTCACAAATACTGTTTCCTCCCCAGATCCGCAATTTAGCGGGTATCACAAAGTTGACCATTTTGGCATCGTTTCGAATCATGCTTTCATAGATCATGGATCGAGCTAATGAGATACTGAATTCATAGCACTTACCGGCTTTTATAGAGCCACTTAAGCGCTGGCTGACCATTTCCCAGGTTTCATTTTCTCTTACCACCAATCCAATGTAAGTGTTGCCATGGTGGGGTTCTGCCGTAACACCAAATTGGCTGTTTTCTTTTGGGTGAATATCAGGAATCGATTCAAGTGGAAAACCACAGTCAGTCCAACCATAAGGCATTTGGCCATTGATGCTACCTTCCATAGGGATACCTTCAAAGGAAGGGTTTTTAAATGAAATCGGTTCGTCTTCCTGTGCGGAGACGGAAATTACAGCTAAGCAACAAAGAAGCAAAAAGAAATATCGCAGGCTTCCCATGTTTTATTTTTTGTGTTAAAAATACAGATTAAAGAATCTAACGTATTCGGAAGGACAATAGTTTGTACCCCGTGTTAGGGTTCTTATAAAAAACAAGTTTTTTTCAACAAAGATGCTTTTCGCCTTGCTACTATTAGATTCTCCCAATGAACCAATTCCATATTTTGTCCGGGCATAACTATTTAAAGGCATTGATGCCTGTTACGTCCATACCTGTGATCAGTAAATGAATGTCGTGCGTGCCTTCATAGGTCAGGACGGTTTCCAGGTTCATCATGTGTCGCATAATTGGGTATTCACTGGTGATCCCCATACCTCCCAATATCTGGCGGGCCTCCCTGGCAACGGTAAGTGCAGTATAAACATTGTTTCGTTTTGCCATTGAAATTTGCGAAGGGCTTGCTTTTCCTTCATTGGCAAGTGTCCCTAACCGCCAGGCCATCAATTGGGCTTTGGTCAATTCAGTAATCATTTCTGCCAGTTTCTTCTGGGTCAATTGAAACCCGCCGATCGGCCTGCCAAACTGAACCCGTTCCTTGGAATACCGCAAGGCTGTATCATAGCAATCCAGTCCGGCTCCAATGGCGCCCCAAGCTATTCCGTACCTTGCTTTTGACAAGCAGGAAAGAGGTCCTTTAAGGCCCACTACATTTGGCAACACATTTTTCTTGGGAACGCGGACATCCTCAAAAATCAGTTCGCCTGTTATGGATGCCCTTAACGACCATTTGCCATGAATTTCAGGTGCAGAAAAACCTTTCATGTCTTTTTCAACAATCATCCCGATGATTTTACCCTCCTCATTTTTAGCCCAAACTACTGCAATATCGGCAACGGGCGAATTGGTGATCCACATTTTGGCGCCATTTAAAATGTAAGCATCGCCGTCATCTTTTACATTGGTGATCATGCCTGCCGGGTTAGAGCCGTGGTCGGGTTCGGTCAGGCCAAAACAACCAATATATTCTCCTGACGTCAATTTGGGTAAATAGTGACTTTTTTGCTCTTCACTACCAAAACGGTAAATCGGGTACATGACCAGTGATCCCTGCACGGATGCCATGGACCGCACGCCACTGTCACCTCTTTCCAATTCCTGCATGATGATTCCATAGGCAATTTCGTCCATGCCCCCACAGCCATATTCAGCGGGAAGGCTTGGGCCGAATGCCCCAATTTCTGCCAGGCCCTTGAAGAGGTGGTGAGGGCATTCTGCCTTCTCTGCATATTCCTCAATGATAGGGCTCACTTCAGCTTTTACCCAATCTCTTACGGCATTGCGGGCGAGCAAATGCTCTTCGCTCAATAACTCGTCAATGCCATAATAATCATGGTGTTGATATAGGTCCGTTTTTGCTTTTTTCTGTATGGAAGTCATGCCGTTAGATGTGTGTTGCATGGTGGTAATTTAGTTTATGTTATTTGATCAAGGAATGCAAAGCTACCCATAATTAGTGTTATTACCATGTCGGTAAACATAGCAACTGTCTTGCCGCAAGTCACATAGAAGTAAACTTTTTCTACTTTTGATTTACAATTGAATTTATGAAAAATAAAAATTTTAACAACACGAATAAATGGCAGTAATAGCATTGGAAGGTATGCGGTTTCGCGCAAATCACGGAGTTTACTGGGAAGAGCAAATCATCGGAGGGGATTACATCATAGATGTCTTTATCACCACCATGATATCCAAAGCATCGGTAGCGGATGATATTGATAAAACCATCAACTACGAGACTGTTTATCTGATTTGTGAAGCAGCCATGAAAAAAAACTCCCGGCTCCTGGAAAACGTGGCTGATCGCATTGCAATGGATATTAAGTTTCAGTTTAGTTTCATCAAGGAAATGAAAGTGAAAGTGAAAAAACTGAACCCGCCACTTGGTGGCCGGGTAGAGTCCGCATGGGTGGAGGTAGACGGATACTATTCAAAAAAATGTGCCCGGTGTTCCCGGCCTTTGATCTGTTATTCCGATAAATCATGTTGGTGCCACGGGACCAGGCTTTATCGCCAAACGTTGGAACAAATGAAAACTCATTATGGCAATAATTGTCTCTGTGAAGAATGTCTCAAGTTCTTTTCAGCATGAATAATCTGTTGTTTGAAATCGAGAAACCAGGCAACGGAGGTGCGTTAATGGCTCGTTCATTCGCTGCTTTCCAATTAATCCGACCTCAAAAGAAATAACGTTTCAATAAGTGTCTATTCTTGTTGGTTCCCGTCTATTTAAAGAATGAATCAACAAAACCAATTTCACCAAAAAAATAATTATGAAAAAATTTCTTTTTGTATTCCTTTGTTTTCAACTGGCCGCTTGTGATCCCGCTGCTTTGCAGAGAACCCTCGAAACGCTCGGTGCAGGAGAACTCACAACGGCTGAAATTTCCTCCGGACTGAAGCAAGCACTCGAAATCGGTATCGGGAAAGGCTCAGACTTATTGTCAAAAAAAGACGGTTATTATAAAAGTGCCTATAAAATATTGTTGCCGCCGGAAGCAAGAAAAATAACGGAAAAATTGAACGGGATTCCCGGGTTTAGCAATGTGGAAGAAATAATCTTAGAAAAATTAAACCGGGGAGCGGAAGATGCTGCCCAAAGGGCCAAACCCATATTTGTGAGCGCCATCCGGCAAATGTCTTTTGCCGATGCCATGGATATCCTGATGGGTGAAAAAAATGCTGCGACTTCATATTTGAACCGAACCACTAACCAGCAGTTGTACAATGAATTCAACCCGGTGATCGTCAATTCGCTGGACAAATTCGGCGCTCGTAAATATTGGCAGGATGCTGTGAACGCCTACAATAAAATTCCCTTTGTCCAGAAAGCCAACCCAGACTTGGACGACTACGTGACTACTGAAGCGTTGAAGGGGCTCTTTTCAATGGTGGAAAAAGAAGAACTGAATATCAGGGAAAATGTGACCGCCAGGACAACGGACTTATTGCGGAAAGTTTTTGCGAAGCAAGACTAATTATTTAATGAAGAATGGAGAATTAGCTTAGCATTCTCCATTCTTCATTCTTCATTCTTCATTCTTCATTCTTCATTCTCTCGAGTCCTGTATCTTTTTCTTCTCGGCATCTTTCATTCCCTCTTTTATTTCTTCCTCGATCGAGCTTTTGGCATTGTTGAATTCTTTGATGCCTTTACCGATGCCACGCATTAGTTCAGGAATCTTTTTGCCACCAAAGAGTAAGAGAATTGCCAGTAGAATAAGTATCCATTCTCCTCCACCTGGTAAGCCAATTAAAAATATGGTATTCATATTAAATGATTTTTATTTCAAAAAAAGATTAAAAGTTATTGTTTGATTATTCATAAAGCAAAGCTAAAGCAAAAAAATGGCAGCGCTGAAATTAGATTAAAAATCAGTAGAATGGTTTAATTCTGCTTTAGATAAAACACCCAACTACTGTATTACCCTACAAATTATTTTTTCAGGCCAATTTCCTTCAGCCGCTCATTTAGATACTCGCCGGCGGTAATTGACGGATAGGCCTGTGGCCTTTCTTCTGTCACACACCCTTCCAAACAAGTCAAATCCATATCGCTTCTGGGGTGCAGGAAAAATGGAATGGACAACCTCGGCTTATGCCACTCTTCCCGGGGCGGATTGACTACCCGGTGAGTGGTGGACTTCAAGTAATTATTGGTCAGTCTTTGCAGCATGTCCCCGACATTGATGACGATTTCATCTTCTTCGGGCACGATGTTGATCCATTCATTTTCTTTGGTGAAAAGCTGTAAGCCCCCGGCCGATGCACCCACCAATAAGGTAATCAAATTGATGTCTTCGTGCTGTTCGGCCCGAATGGCGCTGGCTGGTTCGTGCGTGATCGGCGGGTAATGGATGGCCCGTAAAATACTATTGCCCAAATTGATATGCCGGTCAAAATAGCCTTGGCCTAAGTCAAGGTGGATGGCAATAGCCCTAAGCAAATGTCCGCCGGCCTCCTCAAAGGCTTCGTACAGTTGGCGGCCCAGTCTCGGAAAATCAGGTTCTTCCGCCACATCTACATTGTCGGGGTAATGATCGGAAGGGACTTCCGCTCCTTTGGGGTCCTGGCCTATTTGAAAAAACTCTTTTAGGTCGGCATGTTGCGATTGCTTGGCGTGCTCTTTTCCAAAGGAAGTGTAGCCCCGTTGGCCCGCCAAATCTGCTATTTCATATTTTCTTTTTACCTCAACGGGCAGGGCGAAAAATCTTTTCGAGGCGGCATAGAAGTCGTCTATCAAGTTTTTTGAAATGCCATGATTGATCACCCCCACGAAGCCGATGTTGTGAAAGGCTTGGCCCAGTTCTTTTACAAATTCAGCCCTTTCTTCCGCAGTGCCGTCTTTGAATTTGGAAAGATCGACGAGAGGTATTGCTCTTTTTCCCATGGTATTTATATTGACTGCCTTGAAACAAGAATTAATCGAAGTCGATTTCAGCCCTGAGCGTCAACTGCTTTTAGGACGTGGCCTTAATTTAATGTTTCAAAGTATTAACAGTATTAAAATTTCTGTGTTCGAAAGAGGCAACGAATAATCACCTGAAATACAAAGTTAGGTTTTTCCCATCAACAATGAACCCGTAATTTTGGGCTCAAGGTATTCTTTACAAAAGCGGAACAATTGAAAATAGATACTGGAATTTCAACGGCTCCTAATAGTGCTTTGCCCATCAACAATTGGTGGGCCCACTTGCTTTTCTGGATCGTTTACTGGTCGGTTTCCAGTACGCAGGATGTTTTTTTTACTTCGCATTTCCGGGAGAATTACAACATTCCCATCTTGCTTGGTTCGATTGGTGTGGTCTACTTCAACTATTATTACTGGATACCCCGGTGGCTGATCCGAAAGAAGCAGTACCTTTTTTACAGCGTTACCATCATTTCCATTATTGCACTGAATGCCTGGCTCGTGACAGTCGTAGTCAGGAATTTTTTCTCCGACAGCGTCTATTATTCAAGCTGGGAAAGTACATTCAATATTGCTGTGGATACGGCCGTTTTGGTGGCATTGACTTCTGCTTTCAAATTCCTGCAACAATGGCACGAGCGAAATAATTATGCCACTCAGCTGGAAAAGAAAAACCTTGAAACGGAACTGGAGATGTTAAAGTCTCAGATCAACCCGCATTTCATTTTCAATACCTTGAATACTATTTATTTTTTGATGGAACAAAATGAGGACGAAAGGGCAAAAGAAGCATTGTTGAAATTTTCGGACACCTTGAGCCACCAATTGTATGACTATAACAAAGACTGGATCGACCTGGGCAAAGAAATAGAGTATTTAAAAAACTATATCGAACTGCAACGTTTGCGCCACGATGAAGAACTGTTGACGTTGACATGCGATTTGCCCCGCTCGTCCAACGGCCATAAAATAGCACCGATGCTGCTGATCCCTTTTGTCGAAAATGCATTCAAGCATGGATCCAATTCGAAAGGTTATGAAATCAATGTTTCTTTAAATGTCGAAAATGGACAGCTGCATTTTAAAACTCAGAACACGTTGAACAAAAAGCAACCTGTAAAAAAGAAAAAACAAAAAGGCGGCATCGGCCTGAAAAATGTCCAACGACGACTCGACCTCGTTTATCCCAAAAAACACCAACTGGATATTACGGAGGACGAAAAATATTATACTGCTGACCTTAACATCAACCTGAACTAAAAACCCAACACAATGAGCGACCTAAAAATAAATTGCTTGGTAGTAGACGATGAACCCGTGGCCCGGAAGGGAATTGCAGGTTATGTGGAGCAGATCCCTTTCCTGAATTTGTCGGGCACTTGCAAATCGGCTTTGGAGGCCAATGAATTTTTGAGGCAAAACACCATCGACCTGCTGTTTCTCGACATTCAGATGCCCGATCTCACCGGGACGGACTTCATCCGCTCACTCGACAATCCTCCCGCGGTCATTTTTACGACGGCCTACCGGGAATATGCCATCGACGGTTTTGAACTCAATGCCATCGACTACCTGGTAAAACCCATCTCTTTTCAACGGTTTTTGAAGTCAGCGAATAAAGCACTCTCCCATTTTGAAAAGTCGCAACCACCCGCACCGGCCGGAGAAGAAAATGAAATCGATCATTTTTTTATCAAAAGCGACGGGCAGTTCATTAAAATCAAGCTGGAAGATGTCCTCTACTTCGAATCTGAAAAAGACTACGTCTTTATTTTTACCAAAAAGAAACGCTACCTGAATTTGATCTCGCTGAAACAGCTGGAAAAACAATTGCCTCCGGAAAAATTTATCCGTGTACACCGCTCCTACATTGTGGCATTAGATAAAGTAGAAATGATGGAAGGGCATAAATTGATCATTCAGGGCAAAGAAATACCCGTTAGCCGCAACTCGCAGGAAATGGTCTATAATAAACTGGTAGAGGGAAAACTATGGAAACGGGAATTATGACTCAGGTTGTTAAGTCAAATCCATATTCACTAATTTCATGACCATGACCACGGTCTTGTCTTCTTCGAAAGACTGTTTCATCTCCTTGGTCAGAATGGCCATCATCTCACCGTACTCACCAAACACCTGTGTGCTCATACTATTGCTTCGCACAATCAGCCCGTCATGCTGTTGCAAACGGGAGATGAAATTTAAAATAGTCGTGCCGTATTTGGCATCAAGCGGGTACATACTTATTTCTACAGAAGCTCGCATAGTTGAATTTGATTATGTCAGGTTGACGGGAGGTTTATTTAAAGTTGACAAAAAGTTGATGGAGGTGAATGTCAAATTACGGATGACAAACCATAAACCTTCAACAACCTTTTATAAACCTCCCGTCAACATTTAACGCATGGTACAACTTGTTTTTGAATTTGAGTTTTAAATGAGGGTAGTTTATTTACCTCGTCTTGCCTATTTTTACGGCGTTCTAATTCTCAAAAATAGAAAATGAACACAATCCATAGTTTTAAGGTAGACAGCATTGAAGGAAGCGAGATAGATTTTGCCCAGTTCGAGGGCAAGAAAATGATGATAATCAATGTAGCTTCAGCATGTGGCTACACGCCACAATACCAGCAGTTGCAAGAGTTGTACGAGGCATTTGGGGATAAAATGACCATCATCGGTTTTCCAGCCAATAATTTTGGCGGGCAAGAACCGGGAACCAATAAAGAAATCAAGGAATTCTGTTCCTTGCAATATGGCGTAACTTTCCCTTTGGCTGCAAAGATTGATATAAATACCCATCCGGTTTATCAATGGTTGACCCAAAAGGCCCTCAACGGCAAAATGGATTCCACGGTAAATTGGAATTTTCAGAAATATCTTCTCAACGAAAATGGGCAATTGGCCCATTGCTTTCCTTCTGCTACTTCTCCTTTTGACGATGAAATTATTGAATGGATTAATTGTTAATTGTTGATTGCTCATCGTTTCAACAATCAACAATCAACGATCAGCAATTTGCAGTTCACCGATGTCATTGGCCAATCAACTGCCAAGTCCGTTTTAAGCCGGATGGCAGATCATGACCGTATCCCACATGCATTACTGCTTTTGGGGATGCCGGGAAGTGGTGGACTGGCTTTGTCATTGGCCTTTGCCCAATATGTTCTTTGTGAAAACCGGACAGACGGCGATGCTTGCGGAAGTTGTCGTAGTTGTGTGAAAACGGCTAAGTGGGTCCATCCGGACCTGCACTTTTCTTTTCCCACCGTTGGGACCAATGTAACGAGCGACCAACATCTTTCGACCTGGCGGCAGGCATTGGCCGACAACCCTTATCTGGATGTGAACCAATGGCTCCAGTTGATTGGTGCCGAAAACAAACAGGGAAACATCAACAAGGAGGAGTGCAATGCGATCATTAGAAAACTGAGCCTGAAAATTTTCGAAGGGCGCTATAAAATCATGTTGATCTGGCTGCCAGAATACTTGGGCAAAGAGGGCAACCGGCTATTGAAGTTGATCGAAGAGCCACCCGAAAATACCTTGTTGATGCTGGTGTCTGAAAATCAGGAACTGATCTTGAATACCATTCTCTCCCGTTGCCAGTTGATAAAAGTACCAGCACTTAGGGACGAGGAAATAGAACAAGGCCTAGGACAACTTAAAAATCTGCCGCCCGAAAAGGCACGGCCTATCGCTCAATTAGCAGGTGGCAACTTTAATGAAGCCCTTAAAATAGCCACGCAGCCCGAAAGCGACAATTCCTCCCTCTTTCTGGATTGGATGCGTAAATGCTACATGGGTAACGGCATCGAACTGGTCAGGTGGGTAGAAAGCTTTGCTAAAACTGGCCGGGAAAACCAAAAACAATTTGTTCAATACGGCCTGCATTTCATGCGGGAATACATGACCCTGAAAATGGCTGGTACCGAAAATGGCCTCGACATTCGCTTGTTGCCAAAAGAGCGTACCACCGCCCAAAACCTGACGAAGGTCATCGGTTTTGACCAAATCGGCCGCATCGTCGAACTATTCGACGACTGCGCCTATGCTATTGAAAGGAACGCTAACCAGAAACTGCTGTTTTTGGATACTTCCATTAAACTAAATAAGATATTGAGAAATTAAAAATTTCCAATTTTTGATTTCCAATTTCCAATATCCCAAGTAATGGCTTGTGCAGGATGTTCAGTAAAAACTAAAGACGGTCAGCCCATCGGTTGTCGCAGCAACGGCAATTGTAGCACAGGCGGCTGCAACCGCCTCAATACATTCGATTGGCTTTCGGCCATGGAAATAGAAGATGTGGAACCCTTTAACGTCGTGGAGATCAGTTTCAAGAACGGAGCCCGTAAAGGTTTCTATTACAACCAGCCCTACACCCGGGCAATCACTGGAAACATGGTCGTTGTGGAATCGCAGGTAGGTTATGATATGGGCCGCATCACGTTGTCCGGTGAGTTGGTCCGTTTACAGATGCGTAAAAAGAAAGTGCAGGAAGATGCCTATTTCCCAAAAGTGATTCGTGTTGCAAGCGAAAAGGATCTGGATAAATATTCAGATACGAAAGCAAAGGAAAAAGCCACGATGATCCGTGCAAGGGCCATTGCCCGCACACTCGACCTCAACATGAAAATCGGCGATGTCGAATTTCAGGGCGACGGGCGCAAAGCCACTTTTTATTATACTGCCGACGGGCGGGTGGATTTCCGGGAACTGATCCGTCATTTCGCAAAAGAATTTAAAGTAAAAATTGAAATGCGCCAGATTGGTGCCCGTCAGGAAAGTGCTCGAATCGGAGGACTTGGTCCTTGCGGCCGGGAGCTTTGCTGTTCGACCTGGCTGACTTCCTACAAAACTGTATCTACCGCAGCGGCCCGCTATCAAAACCTGGCCATCAATCAGGCTAAACTCTCCGGTCAGTGCGGACGTTTAAAATGTTGCCTGAATTATGAACTGGATACTTACATGGAGGCACTCTCCAACTTCCCCGACGATGCGGAAAAGTTGATGACCGAAGAAGGACGTGCCGTGCTATTGAAGACCGATATTTTTAAAGGTATCATGTACTATGGTTACGAAAAGGAAGGCGGAAGAGGAAGGTTTTATCCTTTGGATCTGGAGCAGGTCAAGGAAATCAGAGGAATGAACAAGCGCGGTGAAAAACCTTTGTCATTGGCCGACGTTATGGTTCAACCTGAATTGGACGAAGCAGACCTGAAATTCTCCGATGATGTTACGGGCGTGGTTGAATTGCCAATGGAAGAACGCCGCCGCAAAAAACGGAGAAGGCCCGATCGAAGAAAGAGTCAAAGCAAGCAAGCCCAGCCTCCTGCAAAAGCCAAAGATGTTGACAAACCCAAGCAAGGAGGTAAACCAACTAGCCGCAACAACCAAAACAGGGGCAAAAAGACCAACAAGCCTCCGCAGGCAAAATCCAAATCCTCGGGTCCGGAGAAGCAGGGAAGCAAAGGCCCTGATAAAAAAGGAAGCAGGCCCCCAAAAGGAAAAGGAGGAGGAAAAGGTCGATATCGCGGAAATAGGAACAACCGAAATAAAAACACACCAAAAGATAAAGGATAAATGATTGATGGCTAAATGGATAAAAGAACAACCATATAGCCATTTAATCATCCAATCATTTACCATTCTATTCCAATGAAATACGACGTAACTGTCATTGGATCGGGCCCGGGAGGTTATGTGGCCGCGATCCGTTGCGCCCAGCTGGGCATGAAAACAGCAATCATTGAGCGCTACCCTACCCTCGGCGGTACCTGCCTGAATGTCGGCTGCATTCCCTCCAAGGCACTGCTCGATTCTTCCGAGCATTATCACAATGCACATAAAAAATTTGCTGATCATGGAATCGACCTGAGCAACCTTAAGGTCAATATGCCACAAATGATCAAACGAAAGGACGAGGTTGTGGCACAAACGACGAAAGGTGTTGATTTTTTAATGAGAAAAAATAAGATCGACGTATTTCACGGACATGGTTCCTTTGTATCAGCCAATAAAATAAGCGTTGCTAAAGACGATGGTAGCAAGGAAGAAATTGAAACCGAAAAAGTCATCATCGCTACCGGCAGCAAGCCCATTACCCCACCCGCTTTCAATTATGATAGAAAACGGGTCATTACTTCCACCGAGGCTTTGAACATTACCAAGGTTCCCAAGCGGATGATCATCATCGGCGGCGGAGTGATCGGATTAGAACTGGGTTCAGTGTATGCCCGTTTGGGAACGGAAGTGGAAGTGGTGGAATACCTCGACCGCATCATTGCCGGGATGGACAAAGATTGCAGTAAGGAACTGCAGCGAGCTTTGAAAAAGATTGGAATGAAGTTTCACCTGAAACATATGGTGACAAATGTAAAAGCAACCAGCCGCAGTGTGACGGTGGAAGTTCAGAAAAGGGACAGTGAAGATAAGTTCGAGTTAAAGGCAGATTACTGCCTGGTCTCCATCGGCCGCCGTGCTTACACCGATAATCTGGGGTTGGAAAACGTTGGTATTAAAACGGATGAAAAAGGGCGTATCGAAGTAGACAGCCATTTGCAGACCAATGTGCCAAATATTTACGCCATCGGCGATGTCGTAAAAGGAGCCATGTTGGCGCACAAGGCAGAGGAAGAAGGAGTTTTTGTGGCTGAAGTCATGGCCGGCCAAAAGCCACATATTGATTATAACCTGATTCCTGGCGTGGTCTACACCTGGCCGGAAGTTGCTGCTGTTGGCCAAACGGAAGAGCAGCTAAAAGAAGCCGGAATCCCATACAAATCAGGCAAATTTCCAATGAAAGCCCTTGGACGTGCAAGGGCCAGTACCGACGTGGAAGGTATGGTCAAAGTATTGGCACATAAAGAAACGGATGAAATTCTTGGCATGCACATGGTCGGTGCCCGTGTGGCAGATTTAATTGCCGAGGCCGTTGCGCTGATGGAGTTCCGGGCTTCGGCGGAAGATTGTGCCCGCATGAGCCACGCCCACCCAACTTACGCAGAAGCTGTTAAAGAAGCGGCGTTAGGTGCGACGGGAGATCGGGCATTGCATATCTAAAAAAACACACAATAAAATATTTTAAAGCCTGGGCATCAACATGCTCAGGCTTTTTTTTAACTCGGATTGTTAATCCGAAACTGTGCATCTCGGATTAACAATCCGAGTTACTTTTAAAACCATTTTCCTATTTAATTATTTTATTTGCCAATAAAAGCATATTTCTCTTTTAAAATCATTTATGCAAAAAGCAATTATCATCGGTGCAGGCATCGCAGGATTGGCAACAGCACTTCGCTTGAGGGCGCAGGAATATGAAGTGGAGATTTGTGAAGCGAATGATTACCCCGGAGGAAAATTAACAGCATTTAATTTGGATGGTTATCGATTTGATGCCGGTCCTTCCCTTTTTACGTTGCCACATTTAGTGGACGAATTGTTCCGCTTGTTTGATATTGATCCGGCCACTTATTTTAAATATTCAAAAAAGGAAACCGTCTGCAATTATTTTTGGGAAGATGGTGCCCGGTTTTCGGTCAATGCCGATCGGGAAAGATTTGCAGAAGCGGCAGAGAAAAAATTTAACGTTCCAAAAAATAAATTAATTAATTATTTAAACAAGAGCCGAAAAAAATATGAACTGACTGCTTCCATCTTTTTAGAAAAATCGCTCCACAAATTAGATACCTATCTATCGAAAGATACATTAAGCGCCATGCTACAGACCGCCAAGCTGGATATTAATACTAATTTAAATGCAGTGAATCAAAAAGAACTGGGCGAACCGCATTTGGTGCAGATGTTCAACCGCTATGCAACTTACAACGGTTCCTCTCCTTACCAGACACCCGGTATCATGTCCATGATCCCACATTTGGAATTACACGACGGAACTTTTTTCCCGAAGAAGGGCATGCACAGCATTACCCAGAGCCTTTTTAAACTGGCCATTGACCAGGGAATTAAATTTAATTTTAATCAAAGAGCCGAAAAAATAATTGTTGAAAAGAAGAAAGCAGTTGGTGTTCAAATAAATGGTAAAAAAATAAAGAGTGATCTGGTCGTTTCAAATATGGACATTTTTTCTTCTTATAAAAAACTGATGCCAGAACAGCCCCATCCCGAAAGAACCTTAAAACAAGAGCGATCCAGTTCGGCGATTATTTTTTATTGGGGAATTAAAAAAATATTTCCTGAACTTGACCTGCACAACATTTTCTTTAGTGATAATTATAAAAAAGAATTCGAGTTTATTTTTAATAAAAAACTATTATTTGACGACCCAACTATTTATGTAAACATTACCAGCAAAGAAAAAAAAGACGATGCACCTGCTGGCTGTGAAAATTGGTTTGTGATGATCAATGCACCAGGTGATCATGGACAGGACTGGAATACGTTAATTAAGAAGAGCAGGGAAAATATTATTAAAAAAATAAACCGGAATCTAAATATTGATTTAGAAAAATTAATAGAGGTCGAAGATATTTTACACCCACAATTAATCGAGTCAAAAACCAGCTCTTACCGGGGAGCATTATACGGCGCAGCCAGTAATTCAAAGTTTGCGGCATTTCTGCGCCATCCGAACTTTTCCAATAAAATAAAAAACCTCTATTTCTGTGGCGGTTCAGTCCACCCTGGTGGAGGTATACCACTCTGTTTGCTGTCGGCAAAAATAGTTGCGGATTTAATTCAAAAAAATAAAAGGCATGACCCAACTCCAGGAATGGCTGTCACAACATAAAGTAGGTGTTTCCATATTTTTGGTTTGGCTTTTTAATATTTCAGGAATCATTGGAATATCTGCTGGTTATGGGGATTGGTTTTTACCCAAAACCCCGATTACGCTGGGCCTGAATTTTGTTTTGTTGCTCTGGAACTTCCCTCCAAAAAATACTAAGGTTTTTTTGCTTTGGTTTGCTGCTTTTGCCATTGGTATGTTTGTGGAAATAATTGGCGTTAAATATGGGTTTCTTTTTGGCGAATATTATTACGGCGAAAATTTGGGTATAAAAATAATGGGCGTTCCTATTTTAATTGGTATTAATTGGGCAGTCCTGACTTTTATGACTTCTGTGATTAGCCACCACTTGTTTAAAGGACATTGGGCCTATCTTCTTGTTGCTGCTTTTTTAATGGTATTCCTCGATTTCTTTATCGAGCCCAATGCACCTGTTTTTGATTTTTGGTATTGGCCCAATGGCCATGCACCTTTAAGGAATTATATTGCCTGGTATGTTATCGCTTTTTTACTACATGTAATGGTTAGAAAAGAAGTGGCCGAAAAAGATTATAAAGTGCCACTGCATATTTTTGTAACCCAACTGGTTTTCTTCGCCGTATTTTATTTAATCAATCATCATTAATTTTTGACTGTCAACAAATGGAAAAATTAACCCGTTGCCCGGCCTGTAATTCCGCACAATTCAATTCTTTTATCAAGACCAAATCACAGATGCATGACGGGAAAGAGCGATTCAATTTTGACCAGTGTGAAAATTGCGGATTGGTATTTTTAAATCCACGGGTGCCGGAAAGTGACCTGGGGAAATATTATACTTCATATTATCTCCCTTACCGAGTGGAGGAAGCATGGGGTAAGTACGCACATTTTGTAGAAGAAAGTCAAAAAGGAATTGATAAAAAAAGAGTTGCCACTATAAATAAATTTCATCCAATAAATATAGGAAGTAAAATATTGGATGTCGGTTGTGGTAAACCGACCTTTTTAAAAGCTATTCAGGAAAAAATTAATTGCCATTTATTTGGACTTGACTTTAGTGACGAGGGGTGGAAAAATGAACCTGATAAATATGCTGGGATCAATTTACAAAAAGGAGATATTGATGATTTAGACACAACAATAAAAATGGATGCCATTACAATGTGGCATTATTTAGAACATGATTACCGGCCACAGAAAAATTTGAGAAAATTATTAAAAATTGCACATCCAAAAACGAGGCTGATCATTGAAGTGCCCAACTTTGATTCGCATACCCGTAAAAAATTTGGCGAAAACTGGGCGGGCTATCATACGCCCCGGCACACAGGTTTATATTCACCAAACAATATGGAGGTGCTTTTAAATAATGCTGGATGGAAAGTAGAGAAAATATATAGCTACGGCACCCTCGATCCGTATACATTGCGTTGGATGAGCCGGATGGAAAAAAGAGGGATCGACTGGCAGAAAAGTATGGAAGATGAATTTGTAGGCTATGTAGCAAACATGGTTTTGACGGCACCTCTTTATTTATTGCATAAAAATATTTCACTCGGATTTATGACGGCAGTAGCAACGCCAAAATGAACCAATACCAAGAATCATTATTTTTTTATCTCATAGGCACAGTAGGACACATAGAAAATTATTAGTAATAAACTTATGTGTCCTACTGTGCCTATGTGTTAAAAAAGTTCGAGTCAGTTTGTCCCTATATTCAAGAAAAAACAACATTTCACAATAGATACTTTGCTAATGGGTTTTCTCCGCCCCAGGTACCCATCGATGCATACGGCTGAAAACGCGAGAACATTTCTTCTTTGTACCAATTTAATTTTCTCGTTTTTTCAATGGCTACCCTGTGTTCTTTGCTCTTGTAGGCAAAGGCTTTTACCGACTCAAAATCCTTCCAGACACTGAAGGTAGCCATCTGTACCAAAGGCGCTTCTCCGATACCTTTGGTGTAAATCAATCCATCGTTCTCCTTGAGAGGAATGCTGGAGGTCGGTACGTACCGCCAAAAAGTCGGCAGCATTTTCCATTTGATCGTGGCCCGGGTAATAATGGCAGTCAGTTTATTTTCTTTATCCAATGCCGAAGAAGGCGTAAAAGGATTTTTTTTCGACCACTCCCCTGTCGCTTTTATATTTTTCATGAAAATCGTCCACCGTTCGGCAGTATGATCTTGGTATTTTTTGATGACTTCGGAGTCGTTGAAAAAATGCCGGGCGAGTTCCTCGTTTTCCCAAACGCATAAAATGGCATATGTCGTCCAATCCGGATAGGGATTGAAACCGTCATTGGCACCACTGCCCATCAATTTGTAGAATGCCAGGCCTTTGGCCCTGGCGAGATAAGCATGGGCAAATTGCATCATGCCGAATGCCCATAACTGGTTGCGGAATCCTTGGAAACGAAAAAAGGTAATGCTGCTTATTTGTTGATGGTCGGGCACTTGGTCGGAGATATGGAAATATTTTTATCTAAAATTTGAAATAAAAAAATGTGAGTTTTTTCACTTTTTTGGCACACATTAAAAATAATGGCAATGTTTTTGAAATATTACGATCAAATGTAATGTGGCAGCAATGACGGGAGGTTTCAGATGATCAAAATTGACATATTAAAAATACACTTCATCCTTAATGTTATATTCCAGAAACCGGCATCCCAACAACTGGTATGTCCTGGAAACCGAAATTTTCGTTTTTTTTCAAGACTAGTTTAAGTAGAGTATTGTAACAAATTTTTACCCTGTGCGCTGCCCTCGTGGCAGCGCCAGTTAGGGTCTTCCCCATTACCGACCAGAAAAGCCACACACTAATATTCCCCTTTTATCCCCCAACCCGAAAAACCCTTCACACGATGTTACACTATATTGGCAACCATCTTTAGGTGGTTGCCTTTTTTTAGCGATTCTCTGCGGAATTGCTTTTCTCGCGCAGAGGGCGCATAGTCCGCAGAGAAATTTTATGTGCGAATTATTTTGGCATTACAGGTAGTGGTTTAACTGCTCTCTAATCCACGATCATTTCTGCCGTGTTCAACTCCTGTTGTTTGATCTCTTTTGGCAGTTCCCGGTATTCATATTGCTGGTTCCTCAACTTGGGTTCGTACCCGGCGTCCCGGATCGCCTGTTGGATGCCATCAGCGGTAAAACGGAAACGGGCACCAGCTGCCGACACTACATTTTCCTCGATCATGATACTACCAAAATCATTGGCACCAGCGTGGAGGCAAAGCTGCGCAACTTGTTTTCCAACGGTCAGCCAACTGGCCTGAATATTTGTCACGTTGGGCAACATGATACGGCTCATCGCGATCATCCGTACGTATTCGTCGCCGGTGCAGGTATTGCGGGCACGTTTGATTTTTTTCAGGATGGTATCCTCGTCTTGAAATGGCCAGGGTATGAAAGCAATGAAGCCTTTGGCACCGGTTGGTTTGCGGTCCTGTACTTCCCTGATTTTTACCAAGTGCTGCATCCGTTCGAGGTTGGTTTCGATGTGGCCGAACATCATGGTGGCGGAAGTGGTCAGGCCAACATTGTGTGCTTCGTGCATGATATCGAGCCATTCTTTGGCACCGCATTTCCCTGCGGAAATGAGGCGTCGTACCCGGTCATCCAGAATTTCTGCACCTGCTCCGGGAAGGCTGTCGAGGCCCGCTTCTTTCAGTGCTTTCAACACTTCGTAATGTGTCGATTTTTCCAACTTGGTCACGTGGGCAATCTCCGGTGGGCCTAATGCGTGCAACTTTAAATTGGGGTACAGCGACTTCAGTTCGCTGAACAAGTTGCAGTAATATTCCAATCCAAGGTCCGGATGGTGACCACCCTGCAGCAGCAATTGCTCGCCGCCATAAGCGAAGGTCTCTTCAATTTTCTGTTTGTATTCTTCGATGCTGGTGATGTAGCTCTCCTCATGACCCGGACGGCGGAAAAAATTGCAAAACTTACAATTTGCAATGCAGACATTCGTCGTATTGGAGTTGCGGTCGATGATCCAGGTGACCACATTATTGGGGACGTGGTGCTGACGGAGTCGGTTGCCAACGTACATGAGTTCCGCAGTGGAGGCATTTTCAAAAAGAAAGACACCTTCTTCGGCGGTGAGGTGTTCGAGGCGCAGGGCCTTATGCAATAAAGCGTCAGTTTGCATTATGATAAATTATTGGATTTGTAAGCTGGTGAAAAATCAGGGGGGTTAAAAAGAAAACAAAGATAGGTAAATAGGGTTTTTGGAAAGTTTTTGAAATATTAAATGGAGCCATTCGGACTTGACTCTTATTGTTTGCTTTTACCAACCCCCATCAAAATAGCGCTGGGGAACATCCCCCTTCGATTTTTTCTTCCGGCGCTTTTTCTTTTTTCGTTTCTTTTTTTCTTTCTTAGAAATTTCGGGCGCCTGGTAAGCCAGGCGGGGAGCGAAAGTACGGCGAGTCAGTGGTGTCCATTGTTGGGCAAGGCTTTGTATGGCGACCTGTTCCCGTTTTGGTGCTGTATAAGCTAATAATTCTTTTTCTTGAAAACACAGCCCTGCGGACAAAGCAGTAGCCAGCGGTGTTTCAGCGATCGTACCAGACCGGTTTTTATCTTCAATATAATCCCCAACGATATCCCAGACGATGGCGCCGTTCAAATTGTTTTCAACGATGTATCTTCCTTTATTGAAAATACTCTTTTCATCGTCGTAAGTGACAAAGGTTTTTAATTTTTTGCCTTTTAAATAAGGCACTCCTGCTTGTTCATCCCATTTATAATAAAACTTGTGTTGCTGCGCAATGATGTTGTAATAGGCCGGTGTGCCCTTGTCTTTGGCAAATGTTTTTTCATCCTTTAGCTTTTGAGAGGCTTTATGAATATCTGCCTTACCTCTTGTTTGCAGGCTCCTGCCAAAAAAAGCAAGACCGATGTTTATTTTTGAAGGATGCACCAGGTGCTTTTCTGTCAAAAGTTGGACAGAGCTATTGATGTCGTAGCCTTCCACTCCCTTGCGGGGGGCATATAAAGGCGAGTGGTGATTGGTCCGGCTGGGCTTGCTGCCATAATAGCTGTAGGTCATCAGGTTAATCTGGTCAAGCAATGGGGCTACCGCTTCCCAGTCAATTTGCTCAAGGTGTGACCTGCCAGCCCCGAAATCAGCAGTCAGCCATATCTTTTTTCCCGTTTCTTTTTGCAGCACGTCAAAGAGGCGGGACACTTCTTTAATCAGCAATGTGAAATTTTCTGCATCCTCTTGGTGTCTGGGATATTCCCAATCTATATCAACTCCATCAACTTGGAAAGTACGGATCAGTTCAACGCAGCTTTCTGCAAAACGACGTCTTTTTATCGGACTACTCGCAACTGCCGGAAAGTTTTTGGAGAGGGTCCAGCCGCCAATGGAGATTAAAACTTTTACCCCGTGTGCATGTGCTTTGTCGACCAGGGAAGTGCCTTTTCGGTGCAGCGAGCGATCTAGGGCTTTGCTCTTTTTGTATCCTTTGTTGGCTTCGTCTGTAAACTCCCCCAGCAACAGTGTTTTGTCTGCCAATGGATCGAACAGCGAAATACTGCCATCTTTGTTGGGGGTTAAAAAAGCATAATTGATGAAAGAGTATTTGCTGTAGTCAATCGTGGAAGGGTTTACTAACCGGCCACGGTCATACCACTTCCAACTGGGATAAAAAGCCACTACCTCCCGACAGGGCTGGGCTTGCAGCTCGCCACAAAAAATCAGTAGGAATAAGAGGTGGAAATATCTCATTAGAAGGAGTCAGGAGTCAGGAGTCAGGGGACAGGGGACAGGAGTCAGGGGGCTGATGTTTGCCTGACTCCTGTCCCCTGATCCCTGACCCCTCATCGGACAGGTTTTACAGTGTAGCCTTCTTTACGCAATAATGAAACCACACCTTGTTCTCCACCGAGGTGACCTGCACCGACGGCAAAGAAGGTAGGCTGCTCCAGCATCATTTTTCCCATGACGGGTATCCAGTTTTTGTTACGTGTATTTAAGAGAAGATCCTCATATTCTGCAATGCCTTCGTCTCCGCCCATCATGTCCACCATGCCTTTGATGTCTTGATTTTTGTAGAGTTCTACCATTTTGGCAAACTCCTCGTCTCCGGCATCGGCAGATTTGATGCTTTCTACGAGCATCTGGGCTTGTGCGTCGTAGGGGATGCTGTCAAAGACGCTCATTTGGAATTCCATGCTTTCGAGCCCGCCCATTTTCTTGCCCTTGGCCATTTCCATGATTTCCATTTCATAGGAAAGCATTTCACCTGAGCTCATTGCCGTGGGCGACATGTCGCCCGAAGCCATGACGGTCAGGAACATGGGCTTGATACGCTCGAACATGAATAGTGGCAGCCCGATTTCCTGAAAATGGTCTTGCACCAGTTTGTAATCCTCCTCACTGAGCAAGTCTTTGAGTGTTTTTCCTCCTTCCATGAAGGCTTGCATCAGCAGGCCCAACTGAGCGGACATGTCGGTCATGTCTTCCATGTTGATTTCGAAAGTGACCATTTCCGACCGTTCGATAAATGCTTTGGTACTGTCTGTCATAAAGAAATCATCCTTGCCGATGAGGTGGATGGTTCCATACAGCCATGAAACAGAAGTGAGCCCGTTCCCACTGATTTCCCACAGCAAGGAGTTCTCATCATTGGAAACGGCCGTTTGGGCAGCTTCGGCGGCAGCTGCATCAGCCTGGGCAAAGGCACTGAAAGAAATAACAAATGCTAACAGTAAGGTGAATAGGTATCTCATGGATTCGTATTTTTTACAAAGATAATTTGATTAACGACTTGAAGCTGGTTTTTGATTTTCAAAAAGTAAAAGACAACTAAATGAGAAAAGGGTGTGAGATTTCCCACACCCTTTTCACTACAATATTTAGTAGAAACAGTTTATTCACTGCTGGATAAAATGGCCAACAGGCGAAGTATTTCTACGTATAACCAGATAAGGGTAACCAACAGGCCCATGCCGCAGAACCATTCCATGTATTTGGGGGCGCCGTACTGTGCGCCTTTTTCAAACATGTCGAAATCGAGGAGCAGGTTCAGCGCTGCGATGCCAATGATCACTACACTGATTCCGATGCCCAACATGCCGCCTTCGTGCAGGAATGGGATACTCATCCCAAAAAAGCTGAGTATCCAGCTGAGCAGGTAAACAAGCATAATGGCTCCGGTAGCCATGAAAACGCCCATCCTGAATTTCTCAGTAACCTTGATCAGTCCCGTTTTGTAGATAAACAGCATCATGAACAGAACAGCAAAAGTCAGAGTAATGGCGTGGAAAACGATGCCCCCGCCCAATGCGCCGGCGTACATAGCAGTGATAGAACCGACGAAGAGGCCCTCCAAAGCTGCATAAATTGGACCCAATGTACCAGAAAGGTGCTTTTTGAATGAAGCAAAAATCAGTACGCCCAGGCCACCAAATACACCAAGCAAAATGAACATCATACTGGGCTGCTGATAACTGAATGCAGCAGTGATTAACATGATGCCAAAAAGGATGAATGATTTATTGACGGCACCCATGACCGTCATTTTCTCCGTAACTATATGCGCAGCCGTCATGTCGGCATCCAGCACTTCCTGATTGGTACTGTTGCGCAATGCCTCCTCTTTCATAAAAGGATTAGACGAAGATTGAAATCTGTTTCTAAAAGCCATAATTAAGGTTTTGATTTTTTAATATGAGCGAAAGAAATGGCCGATTGTCTTTCTGCTCAGATTTAATTAGAGAATTTGTGCCTGCAATTTTAACAAAAATTCGGCTGAAAAGGTTAATCCCTCTGTAATATCCAAAATGATGCACGTTTTGAAAACAATTCGACGGGTATCTTTCTTTTACTATTTTTCACCACAAATCATACTACGATGACAGATGTAATAATCATTGGAGGCGGTCTTGCCGGATTGACGGCTGCTAATTATTTACAAAAAAAAGACATTTCTTTCCAGTTGCTTGAATCCACTGACCGGGTTGGTGGCCGGGTGAAAACGGATGTAAAAGATGGCTGCCGGATGGATCGGGGGTTTCAGGTGCTGCTGACTGCCTACCCCGAAGCCAAGCAGTTGCTGGACTACGAAAAGCTCAACCTGAAAAGGTTCAGCCCTGGTGCTGCCCTGCTCATGCCCAAAGGAAAAATCGAACGAATCGGCGACCCCATGCGAGATGTCAGTGCCTTGCTTCCAACGATCTCTTCCTCAGCGGGTAGCATGAGTGATAAATTGGGGATCTTGAAACTGCGGGGGCAGCTCGACAGCATGTCTATCGAGAATATTTTTGCACAACCAGAAAAAACCGCATTGCAGGCGCTGCGTGATGATTATGGTTTTAGTGAAAAAATAATTGAGCGATTTTTTCGACCATTTTTTAGCGGTATATTTTTGGAAAACGATCTGTCAACGAGTCGCCGTATGTTCGACTTTGTTTTCAAAATGTTTGGAGAAGGGCATGCCGCTGTTCCGAATAATGGCATGGAAGAAATTCCAATCCAATTAGCGGATAATTTATTGCCAGAAAATATTCGGGCCAACTGTACGGCGGAAAAAATAGAGGGCCAAAAAATATTTATTAAAGGAGGAGAAATAATTAATGCAAAAAATATTTTAATTGCTACCCAGGCCAACGCTTTGGTGAAAAATTATTTTCCAAAAATAAATAAAAAATACGTGAGTACCTTGCACGTACATTTTATTTCGGAAACCCCTGCAATTGCTAAACCTTTGATTGGGTTAAATACCGTAAAAAATAAATTGGTAAATAATATTTGCACTATAAATAAAGTAGCTCCGGGGTATGCAGAAAATGGAAAAAATTTAATTTCAATTTCTGTGGTAGGAAAATCAGGTTTAAAAGAAAATAAATTAATTGATGAAATAAAAAAAGAATTGAAAACGTGGTTTGGCGATGAAGTGGACAGGTGGGAATATTTAAATTCCCATTTAGTCGAATATGCACTCCCGGCACAAAATACAGTGTCGCATCAAATAAAGGACAATGAAATAAAATTATCGGATAATTTATTTTTGTGCGGCGACCATTTATTGAATGGATCAATTGACGCAGCGATGAAAAGCGGACGACGGGCAGCGGAGGTAATAATAAAAGAATTAGGTAATTAAATAAATATTTTTTCGACACAGTGGTGCATTGGTAAAGAAGTTTTGTTTTGAGCCCTGCGTCTTCGTGTCACTGTGTTTTTGCCTTTGTTTTTGGTTCAACTTTTCCCTGCCTATCTTTGTTCTTTCAAGGCTAAAAAGCCCCATTTCAGCAATCACCACATTCAATGTCCATTTACAAATTAGATTCTAAATACCAACCGACCGGCGACCAACCGCAGGCTATCCGCAAATTGGTGGAAGGCGTTAGAAACGGCGAACCGTCCCAGGTGCTCCTCGGGGTAACGGGGTCGGGGAAGACCTTTACCATGGCCAATGTCATTGCGCAATTGGATCGCCCGGTGTTAGTTCTCACACACAATAAAACGCTGACTGCGCAGCTCTATGGCGAGTTTTGCGAATTCTTTCCGGACAATGCTGTGGAGTATTTTGTAAGTTACTACGATTACTATCAGCCGGAAGCATATATCTCCGTTACCGATACTTACATTGAAAAAGACTTGAATATCAATGAAGAAGTGGACAAGCTGCGACTGCGGGCAACTTCATCCCTGTTGTCGGGGCGGCGGGACATTATTATCGTTGCGTCTGTTTCGTGTATTTATGGTATGGGCAACCCTGAGGACTATAAGGGGGGGATTATCCGTATACACGAAGGGCAGCAGGTTTCGAGGAATGTTTTTTTATATAAATTGGTAGAGAGCCTCTATTCCCGGACGGAGTTTGATTTTAAACGAGCGACCTTCCGCGTTCGGGGCGACACGGTGGATATTAACCTGCCTTACGTGGATTACGGGTACCGCATTACTTTTTTCGGTGACGAAATCGAGACGATCGAAATGATCGAAATAGAAAGCGGAAAGCGGATTGAGGCGTTACGGAACGCAGCTATTTTCCCGGCCAATCTATACATCGCCCCAAAAGAGAGAATGGGTGAAATAATCAAAGAAATAGAGGAAGAAATGTGGGGGCAGAAAAAATATTTTGAAAAAGAAAAACGCTTCATTGAGGCGCAGCGGATAAAAGAACGGACGGAGTTCGATTTGGAAATGATACGCGAGTTGGGTTATTGCAACGGCGTGGAAAACTATTCCCGTTTCTTTGACGGCCGGAAGCCCGGAACCCGTCCTTTTTGCCTGCTCGATTATTTCCCCGACGACTATGTAATGATGATTGATGAGAGCCACGTGACTGTTCCGCAAGTACGGGGCATGTGGGGCGGCGACCGGGCCAGAAAGCTGAACCTGGTCAACTGGGGCTTCCGCCTGCCTTCCGCAATGGACAACCGGCCTTTAAACTTTGACGAATTTCAAAGTCTTATCAATCAGGTGGTCTTCGTAAGTGCGACGCCGGGCGACTATGAAATGGAACAGACCGGCGGAGTCATCGTGGAGCAGATCATCCGGCCGACGGGACTGCTCGACCCACCGATCGAAGTGCGCCCGAGCCTCAATCAGATCGATGACTTATTGGAAGAAATTGATGAACGGATCAAACGGAACGAGCGGGTGCTGGTCACTACCCTGACCAAACGAATGTCGGAGGAACTGGCGAAATATTTCACCAAGCTGGACCTGAAAGTCCGCTATATACATTCGGAAGTAGAAACGCTGGAACGGGTGGAAATACTCCGTGACCTGCGTCTCGGCGAATTTGATGTGTTGATTGGCGTAAACCTTTTGCGGGAAGGGCTGGATTTACCGGAGGTGTCGCTCGTTGCTATCCTCGATGCGGACAAGGAGGGGTTTCTGAGAAACGACCGTTCACTCACCCAGACGGCCGGGCGTGCAGCCAGGAACGTAAACGGACTTGTTATTTTTTATGCCGATAAAATGACCGAATCCATGCAGCGGACGATCGACGAAACAAACCGCCGCCGCTCGATTCAAATTGCTTACAATGAAAAGCACGGCATCGTTCCGAAAACGTTGGCCAAGAGCCGGGAGGAAATCCTCGCCCGTCAGTCTGTACTGGACATTCGGGGCAAGAAACATTATTACATTGAGCCCGAAGCGCCGAGCCTTGCTGCCGATCCGGTCATGGGATATTTGACCAAAGACCAAATTGAAAGAATGGTGAAAGAAACGGAGCAAAAAATGAAAAAGGCAGCGAAGGAACTGGATTTTATTACTGCGGCACAATTGCGCGATGAACTGTTTGCGTTAAAAGAAAAACTAAAAAGTGCGAATTAATTTCCGCTAATTTTTCATTGTGTACATTTGCCGGAAAATGAGCTATTCATCCTTAGCTGTTAGCTTTTTAAAACGCAACGGCTGAAGCTAATAGTTAAAAGTCAAAGCCAAAAATGGCCCTCGATCAAGTTGATGTAGATAAATTGGATGAAAATGGAGTCGAAAAAGAAATGTCATTTTTCGAGCACCTGGAAGAATTGCGCTGGCATATCATGCGCTCGGCAGTGGCGGTACTGATATTGGGGATTATTGCTTTTATATTGCCGGGGATTGTTTTTCAAAAGGTTATTCTCGCTCCTAAATATGAAAGTTTTGTAACGTACCAATTTTTATGCAACCTCTCTGAAAGTTTAAACCTAGGGGATAAATTATGCATTGCGCCCCGGCCTTTCGATTTTGTGAACAAGGAGTTTGGGGAGCTGTTTTTTATGCATATTAAAATTTCTTTTATCGTAGGTTTTGTTTGTGCCTTCCCTTATTTTTTCTACGAAATGTGGCGGTTTATAAAGCCCGGCTTGTATGAGTCGGAGAGGAAGGTAACCCGTTTTGCGGTTGGGGTCTGTTCCCTTTTGTTTTTTATGGGGGTGGCTTTTGGTTACTTTGTTATCTCCCCGTTTGCGGTTACTTTTTTAGCGAATTATAATTTGCCCGGTGCGGGCCAATTTCAACCGACGTTAAGTTCTTTTATTAATTATATGGTCATGCTGACCTTGCCCGTGGGGATTGTTTTTGAGTTGCCGGTCTTGGTTTATGTTTTGGCAAGGCTTGGACTGGTAACGGCAGAATTTATGCGTACTTACCGAAAACATGCAATAGTTGTCATCATTGTTTTGGCCAGTATCATTACACCTCCCGATATAGCCAGCCAGATATTAATTTCATTGCCGTTGGTGCTGCTTTACGAAATAAGCATCCGTATTGCCAAAAGGGTCGAGAAAAAAGAACAGGCACTCATGAAAACGTAAGAATGAAAAATGAAAAATGAAGAATGAAAAATCAATGGATCATTCTTCATTTTTCATTTTTCACTTTTCATTAAATACATGCATCGCATTTCTTCCAACGCAACTTTGTTTTTTAAAATATTTCTTCCGACCATTTGGATGGCTTTTTTTGGTGCATTTACCCTGGTCATTTTGGTGTCGAACGTGGAGCAGTTCCCTTTATTTAATTTCCTGTATTTTAAGATTGGACTGGTGGCCTTTTTTTTTATTGGGCTGGGTATTTTTTATTTGACCGTGATGCAATTAAAAAGAGTGGAACTGGATGCAGGGCATTTATACGCGTCTAATTATTTTAAGAATTACCGCTATGCCTTTAAGGATATCGAAAAAATAACCGAACGGGACCTCGGGCTTTTTCGTTTAAATAAAATCCATTTAAAAGCGCCGGGAAAATTCGGAAAAAAAATAACCTATATTTTGGATGAAGCGATGTTGAAAGATTTTTTTGATAAAAACCCAGAAGTGGTCGGCGTGTTTAATTCATTTAAAATAGAGAAGCGGAAATAGTTGTGTTGATTGCTGGTTGTTAATTTTAATGTATGGCAAATAACAACCAGCAATCAACAATGATCACTCCCCAAATATCTCCGCCAGTTTTGCGTCCAACTGCGGTCCCCGCAAATTTCTCGCAATTATTTTTCCCTCTTTATCCAATAGAACGGTAGCCGGTATGGAACGGACACCATACAGTGCAGCCGCTTCGTTTTTCCAACCTTTTAAATCGGAAACATGGTGCCACATCAGGCCGTCTTTTTCAATGGCTTGCAGCCAGCGGTCTTTGGTTTTGTCAAGACTGACACCGAGTACATCGAACCCTTTTTCGTGGTATTTTTTGTAGGCAGCGACCACATTCGGGTTTTCCCGGCGACATGGGCCGCACCAACTGGCCCAAAAGTCAACGAGCAGTACTTTGCCCCGGTGGTCGCTCAGTTTCATGGGGGTGCCTTCAGGGGTGTTCATGGTAAAATCAGGGGCAATACCGCCGGGGGCGTTGGCAGCTGCGGTTTTTATTATCTGGTTCAGTCGGGCCACTGCTTCGGGTTCTGTATCCTTGTATTTTGCGATATACTTTTTGGCATAGGTGATGGCAAGCGGGCTTTTCTTTTGCTGCATTCCACTGATCACTCCGCCCAGTGCCAGCATGTGGGTGCGGGAATCATCAGGGATTTGAGATAATAACAGGTCGATATAGTTCTGCTGCTTTTCTACGGGCAACCTCACACTTGCCAAAGTCTGTACCCAACCATTGATGCCTTCAAAGACCCAGGGCAGATATTCGTAACCGGGGTCGGTCCAGTCAGCCATTTGAAAATATTTGGTGGCAAAATATTCGATTTCGGTCAGGTCGCCGGTACCGTGGTTATGATAGCTCAGATAGGTATTGAGTTCCACTACTTTCGATAAAAATGAGTTTGCTTTTCTGAGGGAATCAATAAGCGCCAATTTTTCACTATCCAGCTTCCCCAACTTTAAAATGGCATCGTTGGTAGCGTTGACATTGTTTGAGCGTTCGGCATTTTGCATTTGCTGCATCAATTGGCCAAATTTTCTTTTGTGCGTATCCAATATATTTTTCAAGAGCTGGTAGTCGTTGTTCAGGTTTGACTTGGCCAAAAAAGCAGATTGGAATTTTTTACAATCTCCTCTCAGTTCTACATCATCTTCTGTTCCCAAAATAATGGGCTTGGTATTGTTGCCGTCCAGCCCGACGTGATAGAAACGAGGGGTAGTTGCAGGTAACTTGAACTGATAGGTTTCAAAATCTTCGGTCGGTGCGGAACTTATTTTTTTGAAAACGACCCCATTGAATTCATACAAATGAAGTTGACTGACTTTGTCACAGGAGTTGACCTTGCAGGTCAGCGTAATCTCAGGTTTTTCCATTGGAGGGATCATGGAAAAGCTCAGAAGTAAAAATGTAAATAGAAAAAGTATTGAATATTTCATGCTGGCGTTTTTTCGATTCACGAAAGTGATAAAGGTAAAATTTGAGAAATTATGTAGTAAGTCAGAGTTCCGTCCCCGGCGCACAAATGAAAGGGACATCGAGCCCCTTGTTCGATTTTGTTCGGCCCGACGCCTGCCAAAATCGAGAGTAGGAAACTGCTATTCCGGATACGCCACAAAATTTGTCAAAGAAAGATTTAAGCTGGACTTGTCTCCTACAAAGACAAAAAACATACGCAAATTTACCAAGGAAGATTTAATGGCTGGCCGGATGGCAGTCTAAATGGAGTATTTAACAGCCTATTAACGACTTGATGTCTCAACTAACCACTTTTCCACCCTTGAGCCGGAGGATATTCTGGGTTTTGGCGGCCAGCTCAAGATCATGGGTAACGAGGACGAGCGTGGTGCCTTCTTCTTTATTCAGTTCGAACAGCAGTTCTTCCACCAGGTTGCCGGTGTCGGAATCGAGGTTGCCGGTTGGCTCGTCGGCGAAAAGGATTTTGGGCCGGTTGGAAAATGCCCGGGCGAGCGCTACCCTTTGCTGCTCGCCACCGGAGAGCTGGGTCGGATAGTGGTCGTGGCGGTCAGCCAGGCCAACTCTTTCGAGGAGTTTCATGGCCGTTTGGGTGGCTCCTTTTTCTCCTCTCAGTTCAATTGGCACCATGACATTCTCCAGTGCGGTAAGAGTTGGGATGAGTTGAAAGTTTTGAAAAATAAAACCTACGTGCTCGTTTCGTACACCTGCCCTGTCGTCTTCGTCCAGATGGTCAAGGTTGATGCCATTCAAAGTGACGGAGCCATTGGTTGCCCGGTCGAGGCCGGCACAGAGGCCGAGCAGTGTGGTTTTGCCACTGCCCGATGGGCCAACAATGGAAAATGTTTCACCGGGTTGAATGGTAAAACTTACATTGTCGAGCACGGTGAGGGACTTATTACCGGAGGCGTATGTTTTGGTCAGGTTGTTTACTTGCAGCATGATGGATTTTATTTTTAAAAACAATGGAACGTGTCAAGGTGTGTTTGGTTGAAATGCTTCTATGGAATGTCCATTTTATTTGACGAAAAATGGCTGAACAGTATACAACCATTCAGCCATTTCTTTCTCGCACTTCTCTTATTAGAACTCTGCCGTACCGGTCGCTCTCGGAAATGGAATCACGTCACGGATGTTGCTGATACCTGTAATGAACTGCACCATCCTTTCAAAACCGAGGCCGAACCCTGCGTGTGGGCAGCCACCAAATTTGCGGAGTTCGAGGTACCACCATAATTCTTCCTCGGGGATGCCCTGCGCTTCAATGCGTTCCAATAATTTATCATGGCGCTCTTCCCGTTGGGAACCACCGATCACCTCCCCGATGTATGGGAACAGGACGTCCATGGCTGCAACGGTTTCCTTACCTTCTTCGCATCCATCATTTTCCCGCATGTAAAACGCTTTGATTTTTTTTGGATAATCACGCACGGCTACTGGTTTTTTGAAATGCTTTTCCACCAGGTAGCGCTCATGCTCCGATTGCAGGTCGTTGCCCCATTCCACAGGAAACTGGAAC
This sequence comes from Bacteroidota bacterium, assembly GCA_039819485.1. Classification (GTDB taxonomy): domain Bacteria; phylum Bacteroidota; class Bacteroidia; order Chitinophagales; family Saprospiraceae; genus UBA6168. The sequence continues at coordinate 73,266 of JBCBRY010000011.1, forward strand.
CTCCCCTTTTTATAAGGTTTTGAATTTTTCAAAATACGGATTGCGTCGGTGTAGGTGATGCGTTCAAAATCATTGTCGACGACAAAACGGAGCATGTCCACCAATCCCATAGGGCGGCGGAGTTCCTGTTTCATGTTTTTTTCCGCCTGTTTGATACGGTTGTCCAGGAAGGCAAGGTCGTCGGGATAGTTGTCGAGAATGTAGTTGATGAGGTACTTGACAAAGTCTTCGGCCAGGTCCATGTTGTCATGGATGTCGTTGAAAGCGACTTCTGGCTCAATCATCCAGAACTCCGCCAGGTGGCGGGGAGTGTTGGAATTTTCTGCCCGGAAGGTTGGCCCGAACGTATAGATTTTGCCAAGTGCCAAAGCTGCTATTTCACCTTGCAACTGACCGCTCACTGTCAGGTTGGTAGCCTTCCCAAAGAAATCTTCTTTAAAATCAATCGCTCCATCCTCCGTCCTGGGTGGGTTGCCAATATCGAGGGTCGTCACCTGAAACATTTCACCTGCGCCTTCTGCATCACTGCCGGTGATAATGGGCGTGTGCATGTAATAATAGCCCTGGTCGTTGTAATATTTATGAATGGCAAATGCGACTGCATGACGGATACGGAACACTGCACTGAACGTGTTGGTCCGCATGCGGAAATGCGCTTTTTCGCGCAGGTATTCCATCGTCATCCGTTTTGGCTGCAAGTAGTAATCGTCGGGTGGGCAGGCACCAAGCAGCTCGATGTTTTCCACCATGATTTCCACTGATTGTCCGGCCCCCTGCGACTCGACCAGTTCGCCGGTGATCGCCACACAGGAGTGGAAGGTTATTTTTTTCAGAAAATTTTCTTCAAATTTTTCGAAATCAACCACGCACTGCAAGTTGTTGAAACAGGAGCCATCGTTGAGCGCAATGAATCGGTTGGCACGGAAGGCACGTACCCAGCCTTTGACCAGCACCTTTTCACCCGTCTGGGGTGATTTTAAAATATGAGCTATTTCTGTTCTTTTCATATTATTCAAATGAGTGAATGAATAGAGGTAGGCCATCACGAATTTTGACCTTGCTCCAATCAAATGATTTTCATGTCTGCCCCCAAATCAAAATTCAGGATGACGCATGTTTTTCAAAGGAGTTTTTAAACAACTTCAAAATAAGCGGCGAAAATACGGGATTGCGAGTGGAAGTTTTATTTCCACAAATCAGAAATGAGTAAACGGGAAGAAGTGGTGGATCGTTCCGAAAAAATGAAGATAATATCAGGCAAGGAACCGCGCCCGGATCTCGGGAGTGGGTATCATGCATTCTTCCTTTTTCCCGAACCACTTATATCTGTTTTTGGCGATGAAATCGTAAACGGCGTTGCGAATGGGCTTGGGCACGATGGTAAAAACCCGAAGAAAGCGCCACCAGCTGCCCAAGTGCTTGAAGGTTTGCAGGGCGGCATCCGACTTGGTGTACAGGCGCCCGTCACAGATCAGAACGACTGTGCTGATGTCAGGGTCTGAATAATTGAGGGCCTTCAGGTACCGCTGGCCTATCTCAGACTGGATAGGGGCAAATTTGAAAACGCCTTTTTTGTCCAGCTTGATAAGGGTATTGATAGAATCATTGCAAAAATTGCAAACCCCGTCGAACAAGATGATCGGATAGCTACTGTGCATGATTGGCAAACCGGGGGATATGGAAGTAGGGTTCAACATATTGGAGGGCTTTTGATAGCCTTTTTTCTTTTAACCCGCTGATTAATACAAAATTAGTGTTTTGTTCTGTCAATTCCTGACGATAAAGGTTAAATAATTCTTTACGCTCGTTGGGGTGCTCCCGCTGAGGGTCGAATTGCCAGGGGATATCGGGCTGACAGAGCAGGTATAAATCATGTGGGTTGGTCTTTAACTTTTCAGTGATCCAGGGATGGCAGCGGCCATATTTCTTTTCAGACCAAATTTTGATTACCTCCAGGCTTGTGTCTAAAAAAACAGGTCTTTCGGCCTGAAGAACCATTTGCCTTTCCGTATCAAATTGTCCTTTGGCAATTGTCAACAAGTCACTTTCGCAATAAGGCCGATCCAATTGGTCAATATACGTCCGGGCATACTCCGGTACCCATTGCGTGTTAAAATGATCGGCCAATTGAGCAGCCAACGTGCTTTTCCCGGTCGACTCGGGACCGGTGATAACAATCGTTTTCAATTGCATATCTTCTAAACAATTAACGAAGGGAAGAGTTGACCACCGATTTGGTGAACTTAGCGCTGTTACCGTTCCAAAACGGTAACAGTGCCGGCCCAAAAATTTAGAATTTTAATAAATCGGGATTTTTATCGCTGCAAGATAATCTTCCTCGTCGCTTCCAATTCATCTGCCATTTTTATTTTTAAAAAATACGTTCCATTATGGAGGGCTGCCGTATTTAACTGAGTGGCAGTTTGGTTGGTTGTATTTTTTTCAAAAACCAATTTTCCGGAGAGGTCAAAGATTTCCACCTTTTCTATGCGATGCTCCGCAACGATATTCAAATTGTCCGAAAAAGGATTTGGGGAAATCTTTATTTCAATTTCATTTAAACCATTCTCAAAAACCGAATTGACCGGATCGTTAAAAGTGCCGGGAGTGGGCACGTTGGGTTGAAATGGGCCAGTACCGTTGGGTATACGGGCACTGGACACATCCGTTGTTTGTTGGTCGAAATGATGTCCGTCGATCATGGCAAAATTATCGGCCGCGCCGGCAAATATACCGATGAACTCACCTCCGGCACTTAACTTAAAACTGGTATGCATATCGCCTTGCGCCTCATCTCCGTCCGCCCAAAAAATCAAATATTCGCCGGGTTGGATAGAAATATCAGGCATGGACCATTTATTAGGGATGTTTTCGTTGTCGGATAAAAAATAATTGCCCAGGTAAATCGGTACGTCACTTAAACTGTAAATTTCTAACCAGTCGTCGTACTCGCCTGCACTGTCGGCAATGGTGTTGTCGTTGCTGGCCATAAATTCGTTGACGACGAGCGGAACGTCCGAGCTGCCAACCAGTATTTCATTAAAACCGCAAAAGGGTTGCTGAGCAATGTTTCCATTGTTATCGGAAGCGCGAACAAAATATTCAATCGTTGATGTACTGCCAGTCGCATTCAGAATAAAGCCATAAATACCATCATTGGGGGCACCATCGGCATGTTGCCCATCGTCGTGCATGGGGTCACAGATTTGTGGTTGCCCGTTGATAATATAGCAAAAAGAAACTGCCGAAACGTTTTCATCATCTTCCACTTTTGCCGTGATGGAAATATCCTGTAAAACTGTGGGTAAATTATTTTCTATGCGCGAAATAATGGGGGAAATATCATTTAACTCCAATTGCTGATCAGCGGAGTTGGCCCGGTCTTCTATAAATTCTTTTAAACCGATCGGTGTTTGGTGGTGTTGGGGCAACGCCATTTCAAAGGCATCGTAAAATTGATCAATATTGAACCCGTAATCAAGTGGGTATAAAAAGTCATTTTCAATGGAAGGTGCAATAGAATTTTGGATTTGCTCAACATATGGGAACAGGTAATCGGTGTTATAAATCTCATCTAAAAAACGCTTCATGTAAAATGAGTAACGGTTGCGGTATTCTGGCACTTCCAGCAACCTTTCATATATCGGGCGAAATTCATTTTGGCGGTCCCATTCGTAGATGTCGCGCGTGTTCCAATTTTCTCCGAACCAATCAATGCCCAGGGTATTATCCAGGTCGAATGGGATGTATTCAAACTGGCCTGTTTCGATATTATGGTATAAATAAAAATTATTTTTATTAAAAATAGGCCCGTCCCAATTGCCCGTTAAAATGTCAATAACGATAGCTTTTAAATAAGTGTCAACATTAAATACTTTTTCTAATTCACACGGTAAATCATTAATGGGTGTATTATTTAAAACATCAATAAAATGGGCAAGGTCGGAATAATCGTCTGCCGTTTCATTTGTCTTTAATTCATAAGTGCGGCGACCAGCGGGCGTCTCTTTGTAAAGGTCGGGATCGTCACCTTTATAATTTAAATCTGCGGGCCAGAGGCATTTAAATAAATTGCCGTCATTGTTCCCAAAACGCAATTGCACAAATTCTTCATCAATATGCTCGACATTAATAAACAGACCAATATATTGGTTGTTAAAAAATAATTCTACATGATTGCTGCGGGAAGCAGGTACTCTCATTTCCCGCATTAAATCCCAACATACTTTCGAGCGGCTCACAGTCGGGTCATTGTGTTCGCCATTGATATTTAATTTTTCCAGGCCGTGCCATTTTCTTCCCGGTTCGTAGGTGTTAAAAGAGATTTTAAATGATTTTTTTGCAGCGTACCGCGAGGTGTTTCCGCGGAGCCGGAAACCAATATTTTTTACCGTATCGATAATGTGCCCGTTGTCAAAAACAAAATCGGCGAGATAGTGATGGTTGCTTTCTTCATTGCCCGGAGCGACGATAGCGTTCAGTGAATCCTGATTTATAAAAATATTAATTTTAGGAACGACATCGTCCCGAAATACTTCTCCCGGATCGGGAAATAAATTTTGGGCGAAAATTTTTAATGAATAAAAAATGATAAAAAATAATAGTAATGATTTTTTCATGACTTTAAATTTAAACACATAGACACATAGGACAAATAGAACCAAAAAAGGTCTCAATTAAAATGCAGAACAGATTGTTTCCTATGTGCCAGGGTGTTTAATGATAAGAGTTTCATACATTTTCTTTATTTCCAAAATGGTTTTTTTGATGTTGAAATGTTCTGCGATGTGCCGTTGTGCAGCGAGTCCGTAATTTTTATTTAAATCGGCATGATGGAATAATTTTAAAACGGCATCCGCAATAGCTTTTGGGTTTTTAGGTGGGATGACCAATCCGCATTTTTTATTTTCGACCAACCCTTTGTTTCCTGCAATATCGGTAATGACCGGCGTTGTGCCCAGCGACATTGTTTCAATCACTGCTTTTGTCGTAGCCTCTCCAAAAATAGAAGAAAGCACAAATGCGTCGCTTGCTTTCACAATATTCAGTACATCGGTCCGGTAGCCCAAAAAATGGATCTTGTTTTTATTGGGGCTTATGTTGACAATTTTCCTGTTTTTTTGATGATCCAGATTTCTCCCCACCAAAATTAAATGAACCGGTAAATTGGTTGGAATAAATTGCATGGCCTTGAGCAAGTACGCTGTGCCTTTCATGCGCCGGTTATTTGCAACATTGACGATCCAAAAAGCATCTGGCGGAATATTTTTTAATCGACTCCGGTCAATGGCTTCAATATTTTTATACCAATTTAAATCATGGCCTTTGTGAATAGTGACTGGTTTATTTTTATTAAATAACAATTGCCGCTGAATATATTTTTCAATGGACTCGGCGATGCACCAAATTTTGTTCACTCTTGGGTGCAGGTATTTAAAATAGGCGGTTGGGTCGTACCAATTGATGTTCCCGGTATATCCTCGGTATAAGACCACTTTTACAGGCAGTCCCTTTGCCGCCTGAATACCGTTGATGATGGCTTTGCTGTTGAACAAGTGCAGGATGTCATGTTGGCCAGCAACCAGCTCTTCCCTGATTTTTTTTATTTCTTTTTTATCCAGTTTTTTTTCCGGATGAAATTCAATTACCCGAATGCCCGCTTCCTTGAACTTTTCCACGTACGCCGCATCGTCGTAAGTCATGATCTCCACATCGACACCTTCCTTTTTCAAACCGATAAACAACTCTGCTTCCGGCCTGACCGACACTGTTTCCCGATAGTTGCTAATGACTAATATTTTCATGAAAAATAGAACGAGCCAACGGTAACACCATTCTTTAATTAAGGGCCGGTTTTCAATGTCCGTCAATCATTTTCAGGCAAAGGAAATGGTGTTGCCGTTTTTGATACATATCTTAAAATAAATCAAAAGGCGCACTAAATTAATGACTTATTTCCTTTTCAATTTATTTAGTCTGTACTGTAGTCACTGAATGTCACTTGCTGCTGTATATTTGCCCGCCCACTCAAAACTCAAAACTCAACAACTCAAAACTATGAAGATTCTACTCCTCGGCAGCGGCGGCAGGGAACATACGTTCGCCTGGAAAATGGCACAAAGTCCTTTATGTGAAAAAATATACATCGCACCCGGCAATGCCGGCACTGCGGCCCTCGGCGAAAATACCCCCCTCGACATCATGGACAACAGCGCAATCCACGACTTTGTGGTAGAGAAAAATATAGACATGGTCGTCGTCGGGCCGGAAGCCCCTTTGGTCAATGGTGTTTGGAATTATCTGCGGCGGATGCGCAGTACTTCGCATGTGACCGTTATCGGCCCGAGTATGCAGGGAGCGAGATTGGAAGGCAGTAAGTCTTACGCCAAAAAGTTCATGAAGGAATATGGCATCCCAACGGCCGCTTATCGGGAATTTTTTGCTGCCCGCTCACAGGCCGCTATCAATTATATTTATAAAAAAGCCACTACGCCCATTGTGTTAAAAGCCGATGGATTGGCTGCTGGTAAAGGCGTCGTAATTTCGCCGACCAAGGAAGAAGCAGAGGCCGAAATCCGTTCCATGCTCAGTGGAAAATTTGGCGAAGCCAGTCGTAAGGTGGTCATTGAACAATTTCTTTCCGGTATCGAGTTCAGCGTTTTTGTACTGACCGATGGCCAATCCTATAAAATCCTGCCCGTCGCCAAAGATTACAAACGTGTCGGCGAGGGCGACACAGGGCCGAACACCGGCGGGATGGGGGCCGTTTCTCCACCACCTTTTGTCGACGCGGCGATGATGGAAAAAGTGGAAGAACGGATCATCAAGCCGACCATCCGTGGCCTCCAGGACCGGGGCATCCATTATCAGGGCTTCATTTTTCTCGGCCTCATCCGGGTCAATAACGAGCCTTACGTTATTGAGTATAACTGCCGCATGGGTGATCCAGAAACGGAAGTCGTTTTGCCAAGGTTAAAAAATGATTTGGTGGAATTATTTGTCGCCATCAAAGAGGGCCGTTTGGATAAAGTTAAAATCGAGGAAGAAGAACAAGCGGCCGCCACGGTCGTCCTCACTTCCGGCGGCTACCCCGGCCAATACGAAAAAGGCAAAACCATCACCGGCCTTGATCAGGTTAAAGGCAGCACCGTCTTCCACGCCGGCACCAAATCCGCAGATGGAAAAACCGTTACCAACGGCGGGCGGGTGATGGCCATTACATCTTTGGGCAAAACGTTTAAAGCGGCTTTGAAAAAGTCGAACAAAAATGCAGAGAAGGTAGAATTTGACGGGAAGAATTACCGGAAGGATATTGGGTTTGATCTTTAGTTTTTTCAAAAAAGAAACGGGCCTGGACAACAGTCCGGGCCCGTTTCTTTTTTGAAAAAACTAAAAACTACTTCTCCACCACTGTCACTATCCGGTCCACACTCAGCCCCGTAAAAATCCCGATCGCATCCCCCTCCAAATTCGAATTGATCACCGCCGGCTGCCCGAATGGGTTCCCATTCGCATCGATGGCAAAAAAGACCGATTCCAGGAAATCGAAATAGGCCCGGTCGATGTGGAAGATACTGTTGATGACGGTTTCGCCTTCCTTGAAATCGAAGCCGCTGCCGAAGACCAATTGTTCGTCGTCGACGAAATCATCGTTGGTGGTGAAGTCCTGTTCGGGGATGGAATCCAACGATTCCAAGTGCAGCATGCGCCGGTAATAATTGTCCATGTCGGGGTCTTCGGGCAAATAGGTCAGTACGCGGGCGAGGGTGTCTTGCTCTTCGTTGAATTCCACGACTACACTGTCGATGGGGACGACGGGCAGGAGGCGGGTCTGGGAAGTAATTTCGCGACCGTCCTTGGTTTTGATGTTGAGGAAAAAATCATTGTCGAACTCTTCGGGCACCAGCTCTGCATTGAAATAATTGAAAAACTTTGAAGTGGTGTTATTAAAAAACAATTGATTCTCCAATTCGTACGTCACGCCATTATGTCGGATGGTTACCTCGGCACTGTCCTCCAGGATGCTTTCTACAAATTCAGACTCATCTGTCGGTAGCGGGTCGAAATAAGCCGCACTTTTGGTCAGCAGCAAGCTCATTGGTTGGCCGGGGATGAGGTAACATTCCACCACAATTTGACTTTCATAGGGAGGTAGTTCCAACTCAATTTCTTTTTCCAGGTTGCCGCAGGAAAATAGAAGGGCAACAAAAACGCAGCTGAGGAGATAAATTAGATTTTTCATAATAAAATTAAATTAGTCACTGGTCAAAATAAAGGGCGCTAAAAATGACATTTTTGCTTTTGCGAGAGATTGGTTCTCAATGTCAGAAAGTGGATTTCAGGCAGAGGAAAAAATGTCATTTTTGTCTCCCTGGCCATTCATTCATTTTTCAAAATTTAAAATTCCAGGTCACCGATGCCAGTATCGGGAACAGCGACACCTGTTTGGCTACGATACGGTTTGGTATTTCTATCCGAAGCCCGTCTTGGTTGATCCCCTCTTCAAACTCTGGCTCGAGAAACAGGAAAAATGCATTGCGCCGGTTGGTCAGGTTGAAAATGCTCAAGGTCAGGTCGCTCTCGCCCCATTTTGGGAAAAACTTATAAATGAGGCCCAGGTCCGTACGAAAGAAAAATGGTAGGCGAATGTTGTTCCGATCGCCGTAAATCGAGGTGACGGAGGAAGATTCACCGCCCCAGGCATCTTGAAAAGTAAACCTTCCCTGTGGCAACCAGGCCCGGTCGCCGCTGCCATACACCGCCGTGCCGGAGAGTGTAATCCTTCGGTTCAGTTCATACATCAGCACGAGGGAAATATCATGGCGGCGGTCGTAGCGCGGGGCGAAACGGGTCTCGGTACTAAAGTCCCGCAGCTCATTGATTTCTTTAAAATTTTCCAACCGGGCAATCGACAGCGTGTAGCCGACCCATCCCGTCAGGTCACCTTCCTGTTTTTCGATGCCGAGTTCCATGCCATAACCGTAGCCCTCGCCAATGGCAAATTCGCCCTCGATGTCATTGTTGGCAAACAGCTGGGCACCATCCACGAAGGCCACTTTGCGATCGATCCATTTATAATAATATTCATTGGTCAGCAAGAAGCGGTCGTTGAGCAGGTATTCAAAACCGAGGGCCACCTGATCGGAACGTTGTGGCCTGATCTGTTCGGTGGTCGGGTACCAGATATCGGTCGGCAGTGCGATGCCATCGGTAGCGATCAGGTGCAGGTACTGTAACATGCGGGCATAGCTGCCTTTGAACGACAGGTCGGGGTTGACGTTGTACAGTGCCGCAACCCGGGGCTCGATCCCAACGTCTATTTTTCCATCGTTGGCAAAACCGGACAGGCGCAGCCCTGCATTGACCTTCCAATGGGTGCCGATGCTCATTTCATCACCGCCATAAAGGCCAAAGGAAGTGCCTGTGAAATCGTCGCCACTGGAAAAGTTGACCTCTCCGTCGTCACTGCCGGCTTGCAGGCGCGCCACCCCAAATGTGTGGTAGGTGGCATTGGCACCAAAACGCATGGTGTGGTCATTGTTCATGGCGTAGTAGAAGTCCGTTTTCAGGTTGGCGTCCCGTACATCGGAACCGACCTCGAAGGAAAAACCCTCCACTTTCGTTTTGATATTATACTCGTAGTTGGAGTAGGTAAAAGTGGTATTGGCAAAAAGTTTTGGCGAAAATACGTGGTTCCAGCGCGCCGTGCCGGTGGCGTTTCCCCAAAAGAAGTCAAAGTCAAAAAAGTCGCCATCAAAACCAAAGACATCCCGGCCGAAATAACCGCTCAAAAACAGTCGGTCTTTTTCACCCAAGGTAAAATTCACTTTGGTGTTGAGGTCATAAAAATAATAATCGGGAATAGGGTTGTAGTCGGGGTCATCCTCGTTCCGCCGGTTGATTTCACGGGTGAAAATGTCCACGTAAGTCCGCCGGCCGGAAACGATGAAAGAAGATTTTTCTTTTTGGATGGGACCTTCCAGAGTCAGACGGGAAGTGATGAGGCCAATGCCGCCTGCCCCCGAAAATTTCCGGTTGTTCCCTTCTTTCATCCGCACATCGATCACCGAGGAAAGGCGCCCACCGTACTGGGCCGGAAAGCCCCCTTTGTACAACTTCAAGTCTTTGATGGCATCCGTATTAAAGGTGCTGAAAAAACCGAACAGGTGGTTGGCATTGTAAACGACCGCCTCGTCAAGGATGATCAAGTTCTGGTCGTTGCTGCCCCCCCTGACAAACAGGCCCGTCACTCCTTCCGAGCCGGAGGGGATGCCTGGTTTCAATTGGATGGTCTTTAAAATGTCCGTCTCGCCGAGGAAGGCGGGGATGACTTTCACTTCTTTGGTAGACAATTCCTCTACACTCATTTCAGTGGAGCGGATGGACTCCTTGTAAGAGTTGGCTTTTACCGTTATTTCCGTCAGTTGCACGCCTGTGCCAAGCTCGATGTTGAGCTGTAGGTCTCCTTTTGGTAAAATCCTTCTGGTGGTCGGCTGAAACCCGACGTAGGAAAATTCAATGTCGATGGAGTCGTTTCCCTGGGGTAAGGTGAGGGAATAAAACCCATATTCGTTGGTGGAGGTGCCACTGGCCGAGGCGGCCGAGTAAATGGTGGCCCCGATGAGGGTCTCCCCACTTTCCGTATCAATGACGGTTCCGCTCACGTTAAGGGTTGATTCCTGAGCGGCCAATGGCCCTGTAACGGCAAGGACAATCAGGAGATAAAATATTTTCTGCAATGACATAGACGGGTGTTTTTGTACCTAACATTTCGGGAACGCAAATCTCAGGCTTAATATTTGAAATTGTATATCGTCTGCTTGACCTCCCCAGTTGTTTGTGTGTGCCGGTTAGACTTGCTGAATTGTTAGGGATTTACCTACTCAAGACGTTTAGCTAAAGAAATACCCCCTCCCGTTTGGTCTGCCGGATTAGGTTTTTTTACCCGATAGCTGTATTTATTACCGTAACTAAACAAGCGAACAAAGAATGGTTTTTGAAAAACCTTTCTGTGCAACTAATTTTACCAATTCTCAATTTTAGATTAAAATTAGTTTACCTTTTCATTAATTCGTCCTGCAAAATTATTTTGCAAAAAAGCTGATAGTCAAGACCATATATGTTTGATTTTTCTTCCATCTCCACCAATACCGAAAACCCGACGTTTCTGACGATCCTGTTCACGGTGCTTTTTTCGTTCATCATGTCCGTGATGATCGCATTCACCTACGACAAAACGTCGCGGCAGGTGGCCCGCCCCGATAACTACATCCAGGGGCTGGTACTTATCGCCATCGTGGCGGCGACGGTCATGCAGGCCATTGGCGACAGTCTGGCCAGGGGGCTTGGCATGTTGGGAGCTTTGTCAATCATCCGTTTTCGTACTACGCTGCGCAATCCCCGAAACATCGTTTTTATGTTCAGTTCACTGGCAGCGGGTATTGCCTGTGGCGTTGGTGGTTTTGTCATTGCCTTTGTCGGTACGGTAGGTTTTTGTGTGTCGGCTTTTTTATTGCGGGTCACTCCATTTAGCAAACAGCAAAACCTGATCGGCACCCTGCTGCTGGAAGTGCCCCACGATTCTTCAGCAGAGGGACACGTGAAAAATGTTCTAAAAAACCACTGCAAAAGTTTTTCCCTGCAAAACTACCGGGTGTTCAATAGTGAAGAAAAACAGCACCTGATGGAATGCCGCTACCAGATAAAGTTGAAAAAGGAAATGAACGGCTGGCACCTGGCTCGCGAGTTAAAGGCAGTGGAAGAAGTGAACCGTGTGCGGCTGCGGTTTCGGGATGTGGAGGATATTGTTTAAAAGCTGTGAGCAATTAGCTGTGAGCTGTCAGTTTTTTTTAACTAAAACCCCAGCGAAGCTTTTTTATGAAAAAAATAAATATCATATACCTGGCGCTGATACCCGTCGTTTTCGGCATTTATTATATCAATAGAAATTATGCCCGGCAGGCGGTTATGTTTTACGGCTTTGCCGAAAACAAGGAAACCGAGATCAACCACGAGCATCCGGTGGAGGTCAATAAAATATACGTCACCACAGGTGATTTTGTCAATAAAGGTGATTTATTAATGGAGGTGACGCATTCCAAGTTTGATTTAAAAATGAATGACCTGTCCCACGAGATTGAAACCATGCGATTGCAAACGGCCGAGCGCAAGGCCGACATCCGCCGGGACATCAGCCAGTTGGAAAACGAACGCCTGTCCAAAATCGCAGAGGTTGATCTGGGCATCCAGAAATTACAGTCGGAAATTGATTTAAATCGTTCTTTATTAAAAGATTTAAAAAGTATACAAGTAAAAGAAGGCAACGCAACCACTTCTCCTTCGGAAATTAAACTGGCCAACCTGGAAAAAGAAAAAGAACTGATTGTCCAGTCATATGGCCAGCGGATCAAATTATTAAAAGATGAAATGGCGACCGTGGGTGCCCCGCGGGATGTGCAGGTGGAAAAACTGGAGAATGAAAAAAACTATTATCAGGAAGAGCAGAAAAAAATGTCCATACGGGCCCCCAAAGACGGCCTGATCGGAAACATCCATTGTCTGGAAGGGGAGAATAAATCCTCTTTTTCTACGCTGGTTACTTTTTATGAAAGAAACCCGACGCTGGTCAAAGGATACGTACACGAAAATTTGATCGTCCATGTAGAAATCGGGGATATTCTGGAAGTTTCTTCGAGCCTGCACCCAGAGCATAGCCGGCGCGGTAAAGTCACCGGACTTGGTTCGCGGATCGTTGAGATACCAGAACGGCTGCGAAAAATTCCTGAATTAAAAACTTACGGGCGGGAAGTATTGATTCAGATCCCACCGGATAATCCATTTTTACAAAAAGAAAAAGTGGTGCTTAATTTTCTCAACCCAGTTTCGATCCGGCCAACTCCCGTTCCCTCTAAAGAAAATAACGGCTTGCAAAATTCCACCACCAAAGAAGCAGTCCTCCAGTGATGAAAGAAACTATAGTCAGTAAGTCGGCGGGTATGCGAGTAGGCAAGTATGCTGCTTACTTTTTGGCCACAGCAGGACGGCTCTCCCCTTCCGGAGGAGGATGGCGGGAGGAAAAAATGCTGATAAATAAAACACTTATTCTCATTTTCCATTTTTCATTTTTCATTTTTCATTCATTAACGGCGCAAAATAAGATCACTGCCAATGACTTCATTTCTACGGCAATGCAAGACCCACAACTTTTGTTGCACCAACGGCAATTGGATTTTTTGAAAAACACGGATTACAAAATGCCCTGGGCCGACGAATTGGAATTTCGAACGGAGACGGACGAAATGGACCTTGACCGCCAGGAATATTTGTTACGCTTCCGCTACAATTCAAAAGCCGAACGGAATTCGCGATGGAACTTGCACCAGTCAGATATTCAATTGCAGGAAGTAGAAAAAACGCTTCTGCTGGAGGAAGCGCTCATGGATCGCTATTTTCTATTGGCAAAATACATTTTCGTGTACCGGGAAATAAACCTGTTAAAAGCACAGCAATTGGTCGGGATAGATAAAATAAATGTACTCCGAAAAAAGGCAACGGCGTTGGCCGAAGTGGATTTAAATGACCTGCTGACTACCGAGGAAAACAACCACGAAATGGAGCTGGATTTATTTAAATTAGAAAATGAATTACAACAGTTAAATAAATTAATAAGTCGTCGAATAAATACTGTAGAAAGCATTGAATTAGATACTTCGGGTTTTTTGTCTTTCTCGGAATTAAAAGATAAAATACAGCAACTGCCCAAAGACGCCGGCGCCAATTACGTATTTACAAAGCGGCAGGTTGGACTGGAAAAAAACAGGTTGGAATTTGAAAAAGAAAAGGCTGACAACAGTTGGAAAATAGACTATGTCCAATTTAAACATGCCGGGCGTGACCGGCTCAATTTTGCCCGTGAATGGGCATTTGGCATGGGGGTAGAAATTCCGTTAAAAGATGCTGGTAGGCTTCAACGCAACGATATTATGCTCGACCGTATCGAAATGGAAAACCGGATTGAGTTGCAGCAAAAAGAATTGTCAGAACGGTTACAGGAAAAATTCGATGAGCTGGATTTGAAATTAAAAGAACATGAATTGGTCACCCGGCAATTATCGGACAGCCAATTGCAATATTCATCCGATACTTATCCGCAATACCGGGACGCAGACCCATTGATTTTATTGAATATTAAATCGAATTTATTGAAGCGGCAGGAAGACCAACTGGAAATCGAGGAAGATGTTTATTGGCTTTATTTGGAAATTATTGAGCTGAGCGGGAAAGCAGTAGAACTGCCGTTGCGGAATTATTTGACAGACAATTGGGGGGTATTAAATAATTAAACACAGAGACACAGAGACACAGAGACACAGAGACACGGAGACACGGAGTGACGCAGCTTGCTATTCCCTGTGTCTCCGTGTCTCTGTATTTAAAAAAACTTCTTTCCATTTATCCCCGTCTGAATAAATAAAAGCAGCGTCCTTCGCAGTATTTTTGATTTTTATTTCAGCACCTTTTCCCACCGTTTTAAACTCATATTTTTCTGTTGAATAGTCGCCGGTACCGATGCCGTGCCGCCACCACCAACTGCCCCATTCGTGGAATTCCAGTTTGATGGTATTGGCCGAATCGATATTTGCTGAGAGGCCATCGGTAGGTGAGTTCATGTTAAATTGAGCGACCTGATAAAACTTTCCGGCCGTATTTTTTTTGGGTAAATATTTCAGGGCACTTTTTAGTGCGAGGTCTTGTCGTGAAAAATCCTTGAACATGGGGATTCCTTTATAATTTTCGGGGAATGCCAAAATGTATATTTCCGAATTGCTTTGCCATTTAAAATCATTAAATAATCCTTGCATGACCAGCGTGCTGTTTTTCCAATAATTATTTATTTTGTTTAAATTAAAAATAGATAAACCAAATAAGCTTACGATGATCAATGCCTGCATTTTTTTATTTATTAGTCGCAAAGAGATTATCAGAGCGGCGTAAAAAAATAAAGAGGCAAAATATCCATACCTGTCATTCTCTCCATGCAATAACCAAGCAACGTATAGATTGGCAATAGGTGCCAGGGCCAAAAAAAATAAAAGCCACGAAAAAAAGACTGACTTAATTCTATTGTTTAATTTTTTATGGACAATTAATAAAGAAAAAAGAATGGTGATTCCCGCTGTTAAAAAAGTGTAAACCGTAATAGGGTTTTCACAAAAAGAAATCAAGGCCTGTTTGGTGCCGTGATCTAATTCTCGCCAGTACAATAAATTTTTGAAAAAATATTTTAAACAATTGGCAGCCATGTTTTTTAAATCAAAATTCAAATGAACACTTTCTCCATAGTGGCCGACCCAGCCTCCGAGCAATATTTTATTCAATAAAAAATAAAAACCAGACAAAATAAAATAAGGAATGCTTGTCAGGAGTTTTGAATGTTTTTCGGATTGGCCAGTTGTTGATGTTGAATTGTTCCAAAAAATAATGACGAGCACCATCAGTGGCAGGGCCAATGCCAATTCAAAAGTGAATAACGCCACCAAAAAAAACAAATAACTATAAATCAGTGATAATTTTTTCTCCTGCTTCAAATATTTAATCAGCAATAAAATAGAAGAAAGCATCATCGCCGTACAAAAAAGAAAATTAAAACAGACTTTCCAGATGACGGTTTCAGCATTGTAGGGAGACACGAGGAACAGAAGCACGGCAATAAATGCAGGGATAGAAATTTTTTCAAGAGACCTTCCCCCCGGACCCCTCCACAGGGGGAAAATAGGGCGCGGGGGACTCTCCCTCTGGAGGGGGCCGGGGAGAGGAACTGCTCCACTCAAAAACAAAACCTGCTTCACCAATTGATACCCCAGCCACCCGTTCACCACGTGTAGCGAAGTGTACACTAAATACCACGGCAATGGACTTGTCCCGAACCATTTATAAAAAAGAAAAAGGAAGAAATTGGTCACCTGATGCAACGCAGGAAAGCCGAAGCAATGCAGGAAATCCCGGAATGGTGCGCCGTCCAGCCGTTCTTGTAACCCTGTGAAATCTGTCACAAAACCTGACTGCCAGGCCGGGGCATAGAGCAGATGCACGACGGCCAAAAACACCCCTAAAACGAAGACATTTTCACGGAAACGGTATTTGGTTGAGAAGGAATTCATTGGATTGGTCGCAACTGTTTACTTTTGCTGGCCTTTGTCCGGACAAGCGGTGTTTACCGTTTGCAAACGCTAACACTGCTGCGGACTGGCAAAGGCAAATAAAAGCAATAAAGCCCAAACGGATCGTTTAGCCATCACATGCGACTGTTAATTACTTCCATAGCTTTCTTTTTATTCCTCGGTACCACTGCGGCCCAGTACCAGGCACAGGCTGCGGTGGATAGCACTCATCTCATGATCGGTGATCAGTTGCGGTTGCATTTGGAGGTATCCCACCCATCGGGGGCGCAGTTGTTGCCACTGGTACTGAAGAAGCAGGAAGGCGACGTCATTGAGTTTTTAGCGCAAACCAAATGGGACACTGTTGAACAGGGAAGCACGGTTCGCTTGCGGAAAGACCTGCTGCTGACGGCCTGGGATTCGGGTTATCATGACGTGCCAGCCCTGCCCATTGTCTTTTTGGCCAATGCGAAAAAAGATACTGTTTTTACCCGAAATATCCCGTTGGAGATCGAGGCACCTGCTATTGATTCGGTATTGGCGGACATCAAGCCGATTATCGAGGAGCCTATACTTTGGCAGGACTTTATTCCGGAAATAGCAGTGGTCGTTTTGCTGTTGTTGGCCGTCCTGTTGTGGTTTTTAGCTAAAAAATTCAAGAAGGACAAAGAACTTCCGCCACCTCCGCCTGAGATGATCCCGGTTCATCAAATAGCGTTGGAACAACTAAAAAAGTTGGCCGAGAGAAAACTATGGCAGCAAGGGCAGGTGAAAAACTTTCATAGTGAATTGACACATATCATTCGAGTGTACCTGGAGAATCGCTACACCATTCAAGCATTGGAGCAGACGACACATGAAATACTGGGACAGATGCGGGAGCTTCAAATTGATGGAAAAGTAATGGAACGAACCCGTTCGGTACTGCAAACTGCCGACTTGGTCAAATTTGCGAAGGCAGAACCACCCGTAACATTTCACGATCAGGCGATGGTCTATGCAGAAGAATTTATTCATGCGACCAAGGATTCGGAGGTGACAATTGAAAAACCCATTGCAGTTCGTTCCATTGTCACTGTTGCCGACCCGGAAAACACTGAGGTCAATGCACCTTTAATTGTGAGCGAAACAACTGAACCGGAGATGGCGAACTTTGGAATGAGGTTAGCCGCCTGGGTATTGGATTACGTTTTTATGTCCATCATGGCGGTGCTCATCATTTATGGTATTCCTGCAGCCGTGTTGCTTTTCATGGAACCTCCGGATTGGTTCCTGCAGCTGGTAGGAGTCACGCTCTTGGTTGCCCTTTGGGCCTATTTCGCAGTAATGGACCATAAAAAAGGAGGTTCTTTGGGGAAGATCCTGATTCGAATTGAAGTCGTTGACTACGATAGAAAAAGGATTTCGCTGGGAAGAGCGAGCCTTCGCTGTTTAGGTAAATTTATAACCTCTGCCATTTTTGGCATTGGGGACCTGTTGTACTTTACGGACAACAAAAGAAGGCGAACCCTGTCGGACAGGATTGCCGGCACGATGGTGGTCAGACGCCGTCCAAAATCCACTAAAAATACTGAACTACTTGATAGTGATCTATAATGTTTGAAAACATCAGCTTTCTACATCCTTGGTTTTTTCTCCTGCTCTTGCTGCTGCCATTGGTAGCCTATTTCCGCTATCAGCAGCGAGGACGGCACTATGCCAGCCTGACCATGCCAACTCTCCAGTCGGTGAAAAGTATCGGCTCGTGGAAAGCGTTGTTGCAAAAATGGTTGCCGCTGCTACGGGCGCTTGCGTTTGTCGCCCTCGTCTGCGCCCTTGCCCGTCCACAACTGACCCTGAAAGAAGAACAAGTCACCGCCGATGGCATCGATATTTTCCTCATCATCGACCTGTCGAGCAGCATGCTGGCGCAGGACTTCAAACCCGACCGCCTCGAAGTGAGCAAACGGGTCGCCTCCGAATTTGTCGACAAACGCGCCTATGACCGCATCGGCCTCGCCGTGTTTGCCGGAGAGGCATTTACCCAATGTCCCCTCACCACCGATCACAACGTACTCAAGGATTTTATCAGCGATCTCCGCTGCGGCTTGCTGGAAGATGGTACCGCCATCGGCATGGGACTGGCCACCGCCGTCAACCGCATCAAGGATAGCGAGGCCGAAAGCAAGGTCGTTATCCTGCTCACCGACGGGGTGAACAATGCCGGCTACGTGAAACCACTCACTGCCGCTGAAATCGCCAAGGAGTTTGAAGTAAAAGTATATACCATTGGGGTGGGTACCGAAGGGCAGGCACTGGCTCCCACCAGTCGTCGCAGCGACGGCCGCTACCAGTTCAGCCTCACCCGCGTGGAAATTGACGAAGACCTCCTCACCCAAATCGCTGAAATGACCGGCGGGCAGTATTTCCGAGCCACCAACGAAGAACGCCTGGAATCGATCTATGCAGAAATCGACCGTTTGGAAAAAACGGAAATTGAAGTGACGACGGTGAAACGGTATAGCGAGGAGTTTTATCGGTTTGTATGGGTTGGAGTAGTGTTGCTTTTGTTGGAGTTGTTGTTGCGGTTTACGGTGTTGCGGAGCGTGACTTAAAGGCTTTACTTTTTTTCTTCATAAATTGTTATTTCAAATTTAGCGATAGCGTAACATGAAATGTGTTGAGTGCGCAGTTTTTAACTGCCTGTTTGTTTTCAGTCGGAGACTGATAGGAGTGTCTTGTCCTTCTACTTTCTTCATCGCATCTTTAGTCATTTAAAAAAACATGAGTATCTCTATTTTTCAAGATGTAGATATTGGCCAAGGTAGTCTCTAAAGTTTTTAAAATATATATCTACGCTATTTTTGTCTGCTTTATTAATAATGCAAATCGAAGGTGGGCTCCAGAAATTTTTTTCTTCTCTGGAAGGCTCTACTTTATTTAAATAAATAATTTCATTACTGTTGCTGAAAGAGGCAGAATAGTTTGACGTAATTCCATTTTTTCTGACAATTGAAAAACTGTTTTCAGTAATGATAAATGACTCAATATCATCGGTTTTTTTTGATGATTTTTTCTTGTTTGATTTCCATTTTCCAATTAAATTATTTTGATCATAAATGTTGTTTATTTTATTTATTTTGAAACCTGAGTCGGGCACTGTATATCTTTTTCCTATTATTTGATTGTCTTTAAATCCAATTAATTGAATAGGAGGTACAGACGCCGGAAATTTTAAAAATAACTCTCCATCTATTGCTGTACTATCAAGAAACCAATCTCCTATATTCCAACCTTTTGAAATACAATCACGTAACCAGATAAATTTATTTTGCGGAAAAAATTCAAATCTACTCTCTGTGTGACAATCATACTTAAAACTCTTTTGATCTACTATTTCAAAGGAGTTTTCAATTAAATGGTCTTCAAGTTTTCTGCAATTGATTTTAGGGCGATAACGATTTAATTTTTTAAATACTTTTTTTGAATACAAGAAAATACCGTTGTTAAATTCAGTTATAATTAAACTGTCTCCTTTAATTATAAATTGAAATTTTGAAGGGCCCTTTATTTCACCATCAAAAGATAAAGTGTCATGTTTTGTATAAAAAGCTCCGTGGTCAAAATAATTTTTTCCAACATCATAAGTATAATTTATTTTTCGTAAAAATGAATCTGTTTTAAATTGTAAATAATCAATGCCGGACGTATTGGTTTTTGTTTGAACTCTTCCACTGGGACTGAACGTAGTTGTGCTGGCACTTATCCATTCGCCTTCAATGTTTTCGATTGGTAGTTTTTTTTCTGAAACTTTTTTTTGACCAAGGCTTGATGAGTCTTTCGTTGAACAAGCAATAAGAATAACTATGCCGAGGAATAGGCAGCATTTGAAAAACGGGTAATTACAATAGATTGTCGCTAAATGCATTTTAAAAAAATGATGGGTAAAAGTTTTACCTTAACCACCTACCACCCCTGAGCCTGATAAGGGTACCGCACCTGATATGCCCGTTTAATCATCGCTAACAGTTTGTCCCGAAGCACCTCAATATTTTCCCTATTTATCGCAGAGACAAAGACGTTGTCGTGCTCAAACTGATTTTTTAACCGTGACTGCAATTCCCGTTCGATTTCAATTTTCGTTTCTGCATCTACGAGGTCGTCGAAATAGCGTTCGCGGTAAAGGTCCATTTTGTTGAAAACAATGAGGGTCGGCTTGGCGGTGACGCCGAGTTCCTTGAGGGTTTCATTGACGGTCTGAAGATGCTCTTCGTGACGGGGGTGGGCAATGTCGACTACGTGAAGGAGGATGTCGCTCTCACGGACCTCGTCCAGGGTTGATTTAAAACTTTCGACCAGGTGGTGGGGCAATTTGCGGATGAACCCAACGGTGTCGGAAAGGAGGAAAGGGACTTGTTCCAGCACTACTTTGCGGACGGTGGTGTCGAGGGTAGCGAAGAGTTTGTTTTCGGCGAAGACTTCCGATTTGCTCAGCAGGTTCATCAGGGTGGACTTGCCGACGTTGGTGTAGCCGACTAGGGCAACCCGGATCAACTGCCCGCGGTTTTTGCGGCGGGTGGTAGCCTGCCGGTCGATCTTTTCCAATTGCTTCTTCAGCAAAGAGACCTTGTCACGTACGATCCGCCGATCCGTCTCGATTTCTTTTTCCCCCGGCCCTCGCATACCGATACCACCCCGCTGCCGTTCCAGGTGGGACCAAAGTCCCCGCAGGCGAGGCAGGAGGTATTGCAGTTGCGCCAGTTCGACCTGTGTTTTGGCCTGGGCCGTCTGTGCCCGGCGGGCAAAGATGTCGAGGATGAGCGAACTGCGGTCGATGATCTTTACTTTCAGGTCTTTTTCCAAAATGGAGACTTGCTTACCTGAAAGGTCATCATCAAAAATGACCATGTTCACATCCTCGTGCTCGTCAATGTATTCTTTTATTTCTTGCACCTTCCCCTGGCCGATAAACGTCTTGGGGTGCGGAGCATTTCTTTTTTGGATAAAACGCCGCTGAGCAGCCGCACCGGCTGTATGGGCGAGGAACTCCAGTTCGTCGAGGTACTCTTGCACCTGCTGCTCCGATTGGCGGTCATGTACGAGGCCGACGAGGATGGCCTGTTCCGTTTCTTCTTTGATTCCTTTTTTCGTTTGTGCGCTTACATTCCAGTCTTTACTCATAAAATTTTATGCTTGGGTGGTTTGATGGATAAATGGTTTTGGTGTGATATGGAAGCATGTTTTTATCGGACACTTTTTGGGCAAATTAAATTGCTTAAGCCAAATACTCAAGATTTCTGAGAGGAAGTGTCTTCGACTCGTATGCTGATCGAGTCCCTGGATTTGAAAAAGAGAATTAAATCATTTTTCGGTGCAAAGGTTAGAGATTTGAATAAATTCACAAAAGGTCTGAGGATAAGCAGGACAATGTTTTCGATAAAAAAGTTCCCAGAAAGGACTACGATCAAGTTGCGCATCATTTTGCTCACTGCTCACCGTATTATTGCTTCACCCAGTTTGTCGGATTCAGCCTTGTCTTTCCTTTCCAGATTTCGAAATGTACCTCAGCTGTATTTGTTTTTCGGTCGGTACTGACGATGCCGACGGATTGACGGATGCCGACCCGGTCGCCTTTGCGCACCTTTACTTCCTGAAGGTTCGAGTAGACGGTGTAATACTCTCCATGCTGCAATATGACCATGTAGTCGAAGCCGGGGATAAACTGGGTGCCGACGACCGTTCCCTCAAAAATGGACTGCACCTGCGCCCCTTGGTCGGTACGTATGTCGATGCCGTTGTTGACAATCTGGACGGTCTTGATGGTGGGGTGCTGCTGTTTGCCGAAATAACTGGTAATCACGCCATTGCGAACCGGGAGCGGCAACACGCCCTTGCTGGCCCGAAACTCCGAACTGAGGCTTTCTGCTGACTTGCCCGTAGCCGTTGATGGAGATACGTTGACGTTGGCCCGAGCTCTTTCTTCCTCCAAACGAGCCTTTTCCATCTCCGTCTTGATGATATTTTCGATGGCGGCCGTTAGTTTTTTGGCTGCTTTTTCTTTTGCTTTTAGCTGGCGGGACAGGCGGCTTTCGTCACCTTTCAGCTCTTCGAGGATACGGTTTTTGGCAGATATTTCGAGGCCGAGCATTTCGGATTGCCGCTCTTCAGCAGATAAAAGCCGCTCTTTTTCTGACTTTCTTTTTTCCAGGCTCGCAATCTTTTCCAACAATGTTTCCTGGGTGTCGAGAATTAATTGTGCCTGCTTCTGCCGGTAGCGGTCATACTGCCGCAGATATTGCCAGCGACGGAAGGCGTCGTTGAAGCTCGTTGCCGAAAGCACAAATAACCAGTCGTTTCGCATCAGCCGCTGCCGGTAAGCATGGCGTACCATGAGGGCATATTCCGACTTTAGCCGGCCAACGTCTTCCGAGAGGGCTTCCACGGCTCCGGTAGTACGTTCCACGTTTTCCAAAAGAAGAAGTACTTCCTGCTGCAATGTTTTGATGAGTTGTAGGCGACGGTTGATTTGCCGCTGTAAGGTGACGTAACGCGAGTAGGTTGCTTCCCGGTTTTGTTTGGTTTGCTTGAGCAGGCGGGTAGTCTGATCAATTTCCCGAAGTAGTTGCTTGCGCTTCTCCTCCAACTCCGCCCGGGTACTTTGTCCGAAGGCTCCTCCCATAACTAACAACGAACAACCAACGACCAGGAGCCATGTTTTAAAACCATTTGACCGTTCAACTATCCAGTTGATCATTGGAGTCTTAATCCACTCTTTCATAGCGGCTGGGCACCGAAAATGACATCTTCTGAGGAACATCAATCTCTACTTTTGAAAAATCAACATCGACCTGCATGTTGCCGAGGTCAGAACTGTTCAAATTAAAACGACGAAAATATGAAAATTTCTGTTTGTCAGGCAGTGATTGATAGTCAGAAGCTTTATATGTTAATTTTCGTTTGTTGCGGAAGTCGTCGACGAAGAATTCACTGAGGTGGAATTTAACGTCGTCCAGCCAGTATTTTGCGTTTAGTTGATCTGTTTTTTGCAATAACAAATAGCGGTCTTCATCAACGGATGCCTCCGATTGGCTGGCAAAGAAAACAGGGTTGCCAAGCAACATGGCTTGTAAGCCCTGAAAACCAACAGGCAGGCGGAATTCCTGCTGCGCATACGAGAACGGCTTCGCCAAATATTGATTATTTAGTCGGTCGATCACAAAGATAGAATCCGGGGTGATCAAGGCACGAGCCCCTTCAAAGCTGAACTTTCGGAAACTCATCCAAATGGCGCTGTCCTTTTTCATGCGGATATAGGCCGTAAAGCTTTCCCGCATGTACTCATCTTTATAAACGACCTTGGCCTTGGAGCCGAGCCAATCGGCGCTTACCTGTGTGTTTAGCAAGCGCTTCATCAGAAATTTTTCGCTCTTATTTTTCAGTTTCGTCTTTTGTGCACGGCGGGCAGGGTCGCAGGCGGTGGCTATCGTTAAAAGTAAAATGGCTAATAAAAGGATATTTTTCAATGGAGTTGCTTTTTAAATAGGAACGAATAAAAGGAAGGAAAGGTATCGGCGGAAGTCAAATAAATGCAATGCGGGCTGTTGATCCGTAGGCTACGGAAAACGAATTATCAGTCCGCATAAACGGATTTAGATCCGCTCAATTTCCGCTCCCAATTTATTTAATCGCTCATCAATTTTTTCGTACCCCCGGTCTATCTGGTGGATGTTATGGATCGTGCTCGTGCCTTTTGCCGAAAGCGCTGCAATCAATAGCGAGACACCTGCCCGGATGTCCGGAGAGGTCATTTGGATACCCCTTAATTGAAAGCGCCTGTTCAGTCCGATGACAGTTGCCCGGTGCGGGTCGCACAAAATAATCTGAGCCCCCATGTCGATCAGTTTGTCCACAAAAAACAAACGGCTTTCAAACATCTTCTGGTGGATTAAAACGCTGCCCTTGGCCTGCGTTGCCATTACCAACAAAATACTCATCAGGTCAGGTGTAAAACCAGGCCAAGGCGAATCATAAATGGTCATAATGGACCCGTCGATAAAGCTCTGGATTTCGTACTCTTCTTTGGCCGGCACATGGATATCGTCGCCATTAGCATTTAAATCGACGCCCATACGTTGGAAAACGGGCAATATGTTTCCCAGCTCTTTCACCCCTGCGTTTCTGATCGTCAGGTCTGACTGAGTCATAGCTGCGAGACCAATAAAACTTCCTACTTCGATCATGTCCGGCAGGCATCGGTGGGTAGCTCCGCCCAGAGATGACACGCCTTCAATGGTTAGTAAATTGGAACCGACCCCTCCGATTTTTGCCCCCATTTTGTTGAGCAATTTGCAGAGCTGTTGAATGTAGGGTTCGCAGGCGGCGTTGTAGATAGTAGTTGTCCCCGTGGCCAGTACGGCACCAAAAATGACGTTGGCGGTGCCCGTTACCGAAATTTCATCCATCAAAATATAGGTGCCCTTCATTTCTTCCGCTTCGATAAAATAGGTGCGGATATCCGCATCGTAGCGGAAATTTGCCCCTAATTTTTGCAGTCCTAAAAAGTGGGTATCCATGCGCCTTCGCCCAATTTTATCACCTCCCGGCTGGGGTAGCATTGCTTTTCCAAAACGTCCTAATAACGCCCCCATCGTCATCACTGATCCCCTGATACTGCGGGCTTTACGACGAAACTCTTTATCTTCAAAAAAGCCAAGGTCCACTTTGTCTGCCTGAAAGCTGTACGTGTCGTGACTGATGCGTTCGACGGTGACCCCGAGTCCTTTGACAAGTTCAATTTGACGCTGCACGTCAAGGATGTCCGGGATGTTGGAAATCGTTACTTTTTCAGAGGTGAGAAGAGGGGCGCAGATGACTTGAAGTGCTTCGTTTTTTGCGCCTTTTGGCGTGATTTCGCCGTTGAGCGACCGTCCGCCTGTTACCTGAAATGAAGTGGATTGCATGAAATGGGTTTTGATTTTTTTAAAAAAATGTAATTGGTTTTATTCTTCCATCGCCTTCATTTTATCGGCGTTTTCGGCTATTTGCAGTGATTCGATTATTTTTTCAATATCCCCCTCAACAATCTGATCCAAATTGTAAAGCGTCAGGTCGATTCGGTGGTCGGTCACGCGGTTTTGAGGGTAGTTATAGGTTCTGATTTTTTCAGAGCGATCGCCCGAACCGACCAGGGACTTACGCTGGGCAGCTACTTTGGATCGGTGCTTTTCCTTTTGAACCTCGAATATTTTTTGGTAAAGACGCTGCTCCGCAATTTCCCGGTTGGAGTGTTGGGAACGGCCGTCCGTACACTCTACGACAATGCCGGTCGGGATATGGGTGAGCCGCACGCCCGATTCTGTTTTGTTGACGTGTTGACCACCGGCACCACTGGAGCGGAATGTGTCGATCCGAAGGTCAGAGCGGTTGATGTCTACGTCTTCCATTTCCATTTTGGGCATTACGGCTACGGTAGCTGCAGAAGTGTGAACCCTGCCTTTCGATTCAGTTGCCGGAATGCGTTGTACCCGGTGGGTGCCGGATTCGAACTTTAGCCGACCGTAAACGTCTTCGCCCTTTACTTCCAGGGAGATTTCTTTGTAACCACCGACGGTTCCTTCGTTCTCGTACATAAGCTGGGTTTTCCACCCTTGTTTTTCAAAATATTTGGTATACATCCGGAACAGGTCACCAGCGAAGATGCTGGCTTCGTCACCTCCGGTCCCTGCCCTGATCTCAAAGATAACGTCCTTTTCATCTTCAGGATCTTTAGGGATCAGCAACTGTCTTAGCTTTTCTTCCAGTTCTTCTTTTTTAGGCTCCAGCTCTTCGACCTCCATTTTGGCCATTTCCCGCATTTCATCGTCTTTGTCGCGAAGCATGGATTTGGCTTCATTCAAGTGGCTGTCCACTTGTTTGTACTCTTCAAATACATCTACAATGGCTTTGAGCTTAGTGTATTCTTTTCCTATTTCTCGATATCGTTTCTGGTCGCTGATGATGTCAGGGTCTGACATCTGTTCTTCGAGGGTTAGAAAGTTGTTTTTAATGGCTTCCAGTTTATCTATCATGATTTTATGAGCAATTTGAAATTTTAAAAGTTTAAGCACCAATCATTTATGAACAAAGAAGCGGAACTGAATTGTAGAAAAAGGAATAGAATGCGAATCTTTGCAGTTCGAATGATCGGAGTCTTGACTGCGGGAGGAAAGAATTTAAAGAAGCTACAAGAATCGGAGAGTTAAAAAATTTTGCATGTTCAATGTTTTTAGATCGGCGGCAAAGGTAGTTTTTTTGGATACATTTGATAACTTCAGCGGCAGATTATTGATCGGTTGAATTTTAATTAAGAATAAATATTTTGAATAAAAAACCTTTGATCCTCAACATAGAATCAGCGACAGGTGTGTGCTCTGTATGCATTAGCAAAGGGACGGAAATAGTGGTTTACCAAGAAGCCTCGGAGACATATCAGCATGCCAAAGTGTTGACCAATTTAATCGATAATTGCCTGAAGAATAGTGGTTATAAGTTGGAGGAGATGGATGCGGTGGCAGTTTCTTCAGGCCCTGGTTCCTACACTTCCTTGCGGGTTGGGCTATCTACTGCCAAGGGGATTTGTTATGCCTTGGGCTTGCCGCTGATCAGTGTCAGTACTTTGCACACGTTGGCAATGGCAGCCAAAAAAGAGGTAAAGGATGAAACTGTTTTTTACTGTCCAATGATAGATGCGAGGCGGATGGAGGTGTACTGCGAGGTGTTTGATAAGGAGGGCAAGTCGCTGACTGAGGCGGCTGCGAAAATTATAGATGAGCATTCCTTCAGTCGTTTTTTTGAGGAAAAGAACACAATTGTGTTTTGTGGGAACGGGGCTGAAAAATGCAGGAGTGTCCTGGCCAGATCCACAGCAGTTTTTCTTCCTCTTGAGTGCTCAGCCAGGTATTTGCCTGAGCTATCTATATCGCGATATATGAACCGGAAATTTGAAGATATAGCTTATTTTACACCCCTTTACCTGAAGCCTCCAAATATTACGATTCCTAAAAATATGAACCTTTTAAAAGCGTGAAAAATCCAATAATAGAAATTTACATATTAAAAATTAATTTACTTTGTAATTCTTTGATATTTGAAAAACCTATCTTAATTTCGCCTTGAGTACATGTGCTTTAAGTATTAAAAACCTTTCTAATTATTGATTGGTATAGTTCTTGGATTACCATGTATCGAAATTTTATTAATTTGAGAAAACTTATCGAAAGTTCTTTTTCGCAATTTTTTAACCATCTAAAATTTAAACATAGATATGAGAAAGCAAAAGAGCGAAGCTATTGTTTTGAAGAAGGGAAAGCAAGAGATTCAGCTTGACTATGCTGAATTGCGGAAGGCAGTTTTAGTTCTTAGAGCCATTAATCACAAGCTCCGCCAACGTATGATTGACTTGTTGGAAGAGAATGACAAGATGACAGTTACTGACATCTACATCAAACTGAGGCTTGAACAATCTGTTGCTTCCCAACACTTAGCCATCCTTCGTCGTGCTGGCGTCGTTATTACCGACCGGAACGGCAAATTCATTTACTATAGTTTGAACAAGGAACGTCTTTCCCAAATCTCCCAATTGGTGGAAGAACTGGCTGCTTAAAAAGACAACTTCTGATCCATACAATCCTGGCTTAGTAGTCATAACAAACACTTTTGTCTGAACAATCAATCCCACGACAAAGAGACCGCTACTAAACCCTCATTGACATGTCCCCTAATGACTTTATAACAAGACATTGACAGCTCAATGAGCTACAAAAAGGCTTGCAAAAAGTGCTGTAAATCAATAGGTTTACGGCACTTTTTTTATAATAATTTTGATAAAATAATTTATTAGTGCATATTTGCCATTGCACATTATTTTAAGACAAATAAAGTAACTTCTATGAGAAAGGCTAAGGTAATTTCCATCAATGATGAGAAACTACAGGTATCTTCGGACATACTCCGGGCGCTCGCCCATCCCCTAAGGTTAAGGATACTTGAGTTTATAGACGAGAATGACGTGATCAATGTCAATAAGATCTACAACACATTGAATTTGGAACAATCCATTACTTCGCAACATCTTCGCATTCTCCGCTTAGCTGGTTTGGTCAGTACGAAAAGGGACGGCAAGTTCATTCATTATAAACTTGACTATGATAAGTTGTCCAATGCTATGTCTGCCATCGACTCTTTCCTGAGTCAAGAAGAAGCTAACTAATTAAAAATATAGATGCCAAGCAATCAATAAATTGCTTGGCATCTATATTTTCAGAAGGGAACAAAGGAGAAGCTTAAATAAAGGGGTCTATTTTTTCTTACTGATACTTATTTTTTATCAGCCTTCAATGAACAACGCTGAAATAGAGCGGTGTTCGTGGGTATTGCGAATTGCTCTGGCAAACAATTTTGCTGTAGATAAGACTTTTATTTTTTCTGGCCGCTTACTTGCCTTTATCGGAATAGTATCACAAACTATTAATTCTTTGAGTCCTGATTTGGCAATGTTTTCAAAGGCGTTTCCAGATAAAACGGGATGCGTGCAAAATGCCCGGACACTCTTCGCTCCTTTTTTCAAAATGATATCAGCCGCTCGGCACAATGTGCCGGCAGTATCCACCAGGTCGTCAACTAAGATGACATCAGCACCTTCCACTTCACCGATCACGGTCATTTCGGCGATCTCGTTAGCTTTCTTTCGGTACTTGTCACAAATGACCAATTCGCGTCCAAAATATTTCGCATAGGTTCTGGCTCTTTTTACTCCTCCTACATCAGGAGAGGCAAAAATTACGTTGCTTAAATCTTGTGCTTCCAAAAATGGAATGTAGATAGCTTCGCTTTTCAGGTGGTCAACTGGAATGTCGAAGAAACCTTGGATCTGGTCGGCGTGAAAATCCATCGTCATTACCCTGTTCACTCCTGCTGCTTGCAGTAATTCCGCAATTAACTTAGCTGAAATAGGCACGCGGGCCTTGTCTTTCCTGTCTTGTCTTGCATATCCAAAATAAGGGATAACGGCCGTAATGTATCCTGCTGAAGCCCGTTTCGCAGCGTCTACCATCAACAAAAGCTCCATCAGGTTTTCGGAAGGTGAAAAGGTCGATTGTACAAAAAAGACATAGGCCCCCCTGACGGATTCCTTGATAACTGGCTGCATTTCACCGTCGCTGAAACGGTTGAGCAAAACATCGCCAAGTGGCTGACCATAATAGTCGGCGATTTTATCTGCCAGATATTTTGAACATTTTCCAGAAAAGATTTTTACCTCTACCATGGTATTGCTTGTAAATGAAGAAGCTGGTGTAGTTGATGGGTGGATTTGTCCGACCACAGGTGCTAACAAAGTATCAGCATAATTCATAGTGAAAGTTAATTGTCGCTAAAAGTATTAAAAAGAAAATCCGATATCCAATCAACTTGAAAAGGAATCGATTTTATTATTTATTTCATGGTGCTTTCACGTTCATAATAATGAACAAAAAACCAACGGCTCTACTGCATTATTTCAGCAAAATTAGAAATTAATCAAACAAAGCAGGGGAGCAGACATGTTGT
Source organism: Bacteroidota bacterium (assembly GCA_039819485.1). Classification (GTDB taxonomy): domain Bacteria; phylum Bacteroidota; class Bacteroidia; order Chitinophagales; family Saprospiraceae; genus UBA6168. The sequence goes on from JBCBRY010000011.1 coordinate 102,989, forward strand.
TTTTACCAACAGTGGATATGTGGATAAGTTTTAACCATATATTTACAGGAAATTCCTCAAGAACATGAGACAGACAATCTACCTATATTGGGCATTACTTTTCTGGATGGGCGCTATGTTTTCTTCCAGTTGTTATTCAGGAAATAAATCCAATGGACAAACAGTACTTGTTTCTTCCAACGAAACAGATAATGAGTTCTCAGGATATTGGTACAGTGGTGAAGGCGAACTGAACACTTATGACCTGGAACAACTACGTTATGGAGAAATGCGCCAAGGTGAGGCAGTTATGGTATTCGTGACCGAGCCATTTGACAAGGAAAAACAGGTGAAGTTGGACAACCCCGATCTTGAAGGCGCTGAAAAGGTCTCTGTTATGAAGCTTAACCATATTCGGCGATTCAGCACAGGTGTTTATGATTACTCTATGATGCAATCTGTTTTTACGCCTATTGATCTGAACAAGAGGACAAGTACCTTAAAAACAACAACAACTTCACAAGACTGGTGTGGCCACTCATTTCATCAAATGAACAAAGAGGGAGATAAATATAGATCAACCGGTTTTTCCTATTTCGAATCAGAAGGAGATGAAGTCAAAAAACTTCAGGCTGATTTGTTGGAAGATGAGCTGTGGACACAAATCCGAATCAATCCGGAACTTCTACAGAAAGGCAACTACAATGTTGTTCCCGCTACGTTTTATTCCCGATTGGCCCACGATCCTTTAAAAGCTAAACAAGCGAGAATCAGAAAGGAGAAAAAGGGAGTGAGCAACCTGCTTATTTTGGAATACCTTCATCTTGACAGAACCCTGACCATTGAGTACACTTCGAGTTTCCCTCATAAAATTATCGCTTGGACCGAGCTGCAGAACGGACGAACAATGTCGAAAGGAATACTTAAAGCCTCGGTTAAGTCAGCCTATTGGAGAGAAAATGGCAATCGGCATGGCTATCTAAGAGATTCGCTAGGATTGTAGCATTTATTGAAGTGCTGATGCAGGTGCGTGGATCAGCTTGTCCATGCCCGAACCTTTTATTGCAGCTTCCATGAGTGCGGGAAAACGGTCTGGTGAGCAGGCAAATGCAGGAATGTTCATGGTTGCAAACTTTGCCGCAAGTGAACGGTCAAAAGCAGGCGAACCCTGATCGTCTAACGCCAGCAGAACAATGAACTGAACGCCTGAAGCTTTGAGGCTTGCTGCTTTTTTTAACAACTGCCCCTGATTTCCCCCTTCGTATAAATCGGTGATTAGAATAAGAATCGTGTCCATCGGAACCGAAATAATCTTTTGTGCATATCCAACGGCTTGATTGATGTCGGTGCCTCCACCCAACTGAACACCAAATAAGAGGTCAATCGGATCGTCCATTTCGGCTGACAAATTTGCGACTTGTGTATCGAAGGCGATAAAATGTGTTTTTAATGAACGCATGGATGCCATCACCGAACCGAAGATGCTTGCATAAACGACAGAACTGGCCATTGATCCACTTTGATCCATTAATAAGATGACTTCTTTTAAAGACTGGCTCTTTCTCGCATGACCAATCAATATTTCGGGGATGATAGTATTGTACTCTTTTTGGTAGTTTTTTAGGTTGATTCGGACGGTTCTGTTCCAATCAATTTCATTGTGCTTGGGGCGCCGGTTCCTCGCAGAGCGATTAAGCGCACCGGTGATGGCTTGTCGGAGTGGGGCACGCAGCCGTTTTTCCAAGTCCTTGACCACCTTTTTTACAATTACCTTTGCAGTCTCCCTGGTCTTTGTCGGCATAGCTTTGTTGAGGGAAATTAAAGTAGCTACGAGGTTTACGTCCGGTTCCATCATTTCCAACAACTCTGGTTGAGTCAATATTTTTTTTAGATCGAGTCGTTCCAGGGCATCCTTTTGCATGACTTGTACCGTAGAAGATGGAAAGTACTTTCGAATGTCTCCCAGCCAGCGGTTTACGTTCGGTGAGGAGGCACCAAGCCCCCCTTTACGTTCGCTGTCATAAAGTGCTTCCAAAACATTGTCCATGCCTGCCTGGGCAGCACTCAAACCTACCTGTGATTCGGGGTCTGCTTTTTTACCTAAAATCAAGCGCCACTTTTGAAAACGATCCATGGTTTAAGTTAAAAGTAAGATGGAACCCCGTATTTTAACCGGGGAGGTTAGGGGCAAAAGTAAAAAGTTGGATGCACCATGCAGATACTTTTTACTTTTACCTTCCCGATTTAAATGCAGGGTTCTATTTTAGTGCAACTTTTTACTTGTATCATGATTAAAAGCGACATATTGATTCTCGGTGCAGGCATCGCGGGCCTGACCTGTGCTATTAAGATCGCAGAACAAAGACCTGATCTGAAAATAAAGGTTTTGACGAAAACCAATGAGAGCGAAAGCAATACCCGGTATGCCCAGGGAGGAGTGGCAGCCGTCTGGAATACCAAAATCGATACATTTGAAAAACACATCGCAGATACCCTGGACGCCGGGGATGGTCTCTGTGATTTGGATATCGTAAAAATTGTTGTGACAGAAGGCCCTGAGCGGGTAAGAGAAATCATCGAGTGGGGAGCCCGTTTTGATAAAAATAAGGAAAAAGAATACGACCTGGGCCGCGAAGGTGGGCACAGCGAAAACCGCATTCTGCACTATAAAGATCTTACCGGATGGGAAATTCAACGAACGTTGGTAGAATATGCCCATAAACTACCCAATCTGGAAATAGTTGAACACTATTTTGCCATTGATTTCATTACCCAGCACCATCTGGGGCATACTGTCACCAGAGTAACACCGGACATCGAATGCTATGGTGCGTATGCTCTAAATAAAAAGACAGGTGAAATAGAAACACTTTTATCCAAAATAACCGTTTTGGCAACAGGTGGCGGTGGGCAGGTTTACAGAAGTACGACAAATCCGGTCATTGCAACAGGAGACGGTATTGCTATGCTTTACAGGTCAAAAGGCCGTATCGAGAACCTGGAGTTTGTCCAGTTTCACCCAACAGCATTGTATAATCCTGCCGGCGATAACCCTGCCTTTTTGGTGTCGGAGGCCGTCCGTGGCTACGGTGGCATTCTGAAATCTCCCAATGGCGAGGAATTTATGCACAAATATGATGAGAGGAAGAGCCTGGCACCACGCGACATCGTAGCTCGCGCTATTGACCGGGAAATGAAGCTGCAAGGAGTTGAACACATGTGCCTCGACTGCCGCCATCTGGAGAAAGAAGGGTTTATTGCCCATTTCCCAACCATCTACGAAAAATGTAAAAGCATAGGCATTGACCCTATGAAAGACATGATACCTGTGACACCGGCCTGTCACTATTTGTGCGGCGGGGCAAAAACGGACGAAATGGGCCGGACCTCCATCAAATATCTATATGCAGCCGGAGAGTGTACATCAACCGGCCTGCACGGTGCCAACCGGTTGGCGTCCAACTCGCTGTTGGAAGCTATGGTTTTTGCTCACCGGATTTCTGTGGATGTTTTAGAAAAGATCGATCAAATCAAAGCAATAAAAAAGGGTATCCCGGACTGGGATGCGAGAGGTACGATGGAGCCGCCTGAATTGGTGCTGATTACCCAAAGCTTAAAAGAGCTTAAAGACATCATGAGCTACTATGTCGGTATCGTTCGTTCTAATGTCCGTCTGAAAAGAGCCAATGACCGCCTCTATCTCCTCTACAAAGAAACGGAAGAGCTATACCGAAGCACTACCCTTTCTCCACAACTTTGCGAGCTGCGCAACCTGATCACCGTTGCTTATCTGATTACCCGTATTGCCGCCATGCGAAGAGAAAGCAGGGGGCTGCACTACACTACCGACTATCCTAATAAACTGGGTTTTGTTGATACCATGACGCTGTAAGCCGAGCGTTCAGTTGAAATATTTTATCAAAACGCTTTCTTTTTAAAGTCAAATACTGTTTATTTGTCAGGTTTCTGATTTTTAATTTTGGAAGGCATTATGGTCTTTTTTTGATGAAAAATAGGGCCTTATTAAAAAATCACACATGGCAAAGACTCCATCGAGCAAATTATTCAAGTTGGTAAAGTCACTTTCCGGCAGCGAGAAGCGGTACTTCAAGCTGTTCATTTCTACCAAGGACAAAGGCAACAACAAGTATGCACAGCTTTTTGATGCCATTGATGCTCAAATCGAATTTGATGAGGAGGCGCTCAGGCATTCTGTTTATGGAGATGAAATTATTGAAACCAGAAAATATTCTGAACTAAAATCGTATTTGTATGACCTCATTCTGAAAAGTCTGCAATCCTACGATGAAAAATCCTCAGTAGATTACAAACTGAAAAATATGCTGCTTGGAGTACGGACATTGTTCAAGCGGTCCCTTTTTGAAGATTGTAAGGATATTTTAAAGAAGGCTAAAAAACTGGCCACACAGTACGAGGATTTTAATTCTTTAATCGAAGTGTTGGATTGGGAAAAAAAAATAGCATACACACAAACAGATATTGCATTTTTGGATAAAGAGTTAGATCGTATTTCGGAGGAAGAAAAAAAATACCTGGGGCAGCTTAAAGATATCTCGGTTTACAGAAGTGTCTTTTTTAAAATGCTGGTAACCCTCAGAAAAGATGTGTCAAGGAGCGAGATGCAAAAACAAGAATTGACTCGATATATCAATGACCCTATTTTTGGAGACGACCAAAAACCGAGCTCCTATAAATCAAAGCTGCTTTATTACCGGAGCATGTCGCTTTATCATTTTTCGAATTATCATCTTCAGGAATTTCATCAGACAAGTGAGAAATTGATTGCCTTAATGGAGTCGAACAAAAAAATGTTGAAGGAAGATGTTTCGGAGTATATATCAGTCCTGAACAATTATATAATCAGTTGTGGCAGGATGAAAAAGTTTGACGAAATCGAAATAGCATTAAACAAATTGAAAAAAGTAGAGCCTATAACAGCCGACGATGAGGTCAAGATTCACAGGCAATACTATCTGAACAAGCTTAAATTATGTATTACTTCAGGTGAATTTTCGGAAGGTGCAATGGAAATGAAAAACCACTTGAAAGAAGCCAGGAAATTTGACCAGGCGCAATTTCTGAAAAATAACTTCTACTCCTATTATTTTAATATTTGTTTTGGTATAGGTGACTATGACGAGGCACTTACCTGGATCAACAAATGGCTAATGTTGCCCGACAGTTCTGATATGAATGACCTGCAAAGCCTTGGCCGACTGTTGAATTTAATAGTTAATTTCGAAGTGGGAAATATGATTTTGCTGGAAAGTTTAATTCGATCTACGGAGCGTTATTTAAAAAGTGAAAACCGCTTGTCGGCACTGGAAAAAAGGATAATTAGTTTTATTAAATCTTTCCGCCAGCCGTTATCAAAAAAGGAGAAAAAAGAAGCGTATAAAAAACTGAGAAGTGATCTGCATGAACTATCCACCGGTCAGAATAAAGGGATTTCAGCATTTTTCAATTTTGATGCCTGGGTAGCGAGTAAAATAAGTGGGAAAGGATTTGCGGAGGAGGTGAGGCAAAAGTTCCAACAACAATTTAAAGCAGGAAAGTAAGTTAGCAGGTTGTAAATAACGGCTGCTTAAGAAAGGAATACAAGACTGCCAACTTCTCCGTCAGGAAGAAGTTGGCAATCCTATAAACTTGTTTTTTCTATAAGGCTTTTACCCTTTTTTGAACTTACGGGGTGATAGAAAAGAAATGCCCGGGGCGGCTACAATATTAGGGTTCCTGACTCCGACATCATCCCAGTTAATAAAGCCATATGATCCACCAGAATTGATTGGAATGTTGTTATTGCTGCGGCCGCCCTTTAAGGTGTCGCTTGCTGATTCCGAAATGGTGAACTTTGCAAAATTCTGGAGTAGATTATTTTTTGCCATAACATCTTATTTTAATAAGTAGTGAAAAAATCCCAAATTGGGAACATGGGTACACCTTAAAATTAATGAAATACCATGTCGGCAGGAAACCATTTTTTTTTTAAAGTCAGTTTTCCAACCATAAATTTTAAAACGTACTAGTACAAATTTAACTTATTTCGAATGGAGACAATGTCAGCTAAGCTGCCAGATTGCGGATTAGGAAACATACAGGGTTTTGCTGAAAGCAAAACCCTGTATGTTTTTGGTGCTTTATTGAACTACTACTTTCCTAACAATGCTACCGCCTTCCAACGATAAGAAGTAAATACCCGGCGGAACATCCGTCAGTTCGATGATTGATTGCTGGATTATGCGGAAAGTCTTTAGCTGTAGGCCAAAGGATGACCAAAGTACTCCATCTATCTCGCCGGTAAGGTCGGTTTCAATGGTTAATTGGCCGCTGACTGGATTTGGAAAAAGCTTCAATCCGATTCTTTCAGCTACTTCTTCAGTGTCTGTCAGGCAGGCGAAAGTGTTGGCAGTACCAAAAGTATGGGACAGGAACTCAAATGCGCCCCATCCATTAGGGCAACGTCCATAAGCAACGTCCGTTATTTGTGGCCCAAATACAACCTGGTCAGCAATGGAGAGGTCGGGTCTCACTAAGATTAGCGCCTCTCCATCTGCGTTCAAATTAAAGGTCGCGTGCAGCCCAGACTGCATTTCGTCATCATCCACCCAAATGTTCAGGTAGCTGTCGGGGTTAATGACTACGCCATTGGGGAATTGGTATTTGGTCAGGTTGTTAAAATCATCGCTCAGGTACCAGCCCGATAAATTTATGGTGTTGGGGGAGTTGTTATAAAGCTCGGCCCAATCGTCAAACTCGCCATCCTGATCAGAAATACTGGTTTGGTTAGAGGCCATTATTTCATTGATGACCACTTCTCCAACGCTGCTCAGTTCATAAAATTCAAATTCGGCTTTTTCAGGAGAAAACATGCCAGCCTCTGCATTTTCAGCGTAGATATAGTATTCCAACCCTCCGACCGGAACGGTGACGGTAGCTCCAAAAATTCCATCTCCTGCGGCCCCGTCTCCGTGGTTGCCATCGTCGAACATATTTTCCAGTTGAAATATTTCTGTTCGATTATTGCGGTAGCCGACCCATACGGTATTGCCATTGGCTACAGCGGCTGTGATATTTACCTGGCTGCCAATAATGGGCATGTCAGGAGCAGAGTTGACGTTCGAAATGCCGGGAGGTGTAGCTTGAAAGGCCGGTAGGGAAAGGAGGAAAGCAATCCGGGCATCCATCAGTGGAAACAGCCCGTAAGCGTCTTCCCCGTCATAGCTGTCGATAACGGTTTCATTGTAATTGTCCACAAAATCATCATAAGAATAAAAGTGGTTGTCGTCGGATTGCACCTCAGCATTTATCAGGCTTTGTAAAGCCATGACCCGCTCTTCGAACCAACCGGAGACGAACAATTGATTGATCATGGTCCGCATATGGGCGACGTACATGTTTTTTGTAATTGGATTGTTGAACATCGCACTGAGCAAAGGCTTTTGCGTATCATTTTCACCTTGAAAAAGAGGCAGTTCGGTATAAAAATCAAGCCCTGGCTGAGGGTCGCCCACTCCGGGAATGGTCAGCCAGGGGAACCGGGCAAGCGACTCATTGAGGTCATCAATCACGGGTATCCAGTGTCCGTTATCTGTTTTAAAGATAAAATAATTGCGTGGGCTGGCGCCGAGATAGCTGTCGAGGTTGGCAGTCAGGTTGTTAAAAACGCTCATCCAGATGAAACGGTCAAAATCCATCAAGTCTCTGACATCATCTGGGTTGTTTTGCAGTAACATTGCCAGCTCCCTGAGCTCGCTCCAGCCGAGAGCTGATTGTAGCTCATAATGAGGAAAATAACAGACATCACTGGGGCCAAGAAATTCCAACGCCGCCCCGTGCCCTTCGCTGCACCCGAACGGGGGATTTGGGATAATGTCAAAGTCATAGGAAGGGTTCGCTTCAAAACGAGTGTTGTCGGCATCGGATTGAAAACGCTCCCTAAAGAACTTTGAATTGATACTTTCCACATTGGCGTAAAGGCCCAGGTAATTTCCATTGACATAAACACTGGTAAAATTGGCCTTCGGCGCCTCCATGTACTGGCGGGCCATTTCAAACCCAAGCACTTCCCGCATCCAGGAAGGGTCTTTGGCGCCATTGGATAATTTCAACACTTCGTATCCCTGAAAGTCCTGGTTCTTCAGGTAGTCCAGTTTAATGTTTATTGGGTTCTTTATGTTGTCAGGGTGGAAAGTACTACCTCCCCGAAAGCGGATGCCGACACTGTCAAATTGTTCGCCGTTGATTTCCACTTCGGCCATCAAGCGTTCACCATTCCCGGCAGCCTGGAAATCAAGTAAGGTTTGGTTCCAATTATCATCCTGAAAAGTGATTTCGATCGTCGTAACCTGGTCGGTATCATAAAGATCCTGTGCGAAAAAAGTAGACGCTGCCAGTACCAGCAGCAAAGAAAGGAATATTCTCATTGTGAAATTATTTACCCAAACACTCACATTAGTGATGGTTTTTAATTTGCCAAAAATAGGCTAATCTACGTAAATGGCTTTTTCAAAGCAGGTAATTGTAAATTACTGGCGAAGCGGGCGGCCAATTCGATCCGGCGGAAAAATCGGGCAGCGGTCAAAATGGAGAATCCTTATTTCGGATTAGTGATCCATCGTTATAAAAGTCATAAATTTGGCTTTCGTTGCCAACTATTCTTAAAGGTTCGGCGTCTTAGTTCTGGTCTTGTTCTCTAAAATTTTTCTTTCAACTCGGCCAATCAACTTTTGTAAATCATGAAATTAAAGAATCTATTTATATGTCTTCTGCCACTTTTCATCGGCATGCAATTGCACGCACAAGTCGCTGATGAAGAACTGGTGCAGTTTTCAGGAATGGTACTCGATGGCTCTACGTCAGAGCTGATACCCGTGCCTTACACCAATATCTTGATCAAGGATAAAGGCCGGGGGACTTACTCCGACTTTACTGGCTTTTTCTCCATTGTTGTGGAAAAGGGAGACGTGATCGAATTTTCAGCGGTCGGCTATAAAACGGTTGAATATCAAATTCCGCCCGACCTGAATGACAGTCGCTACTCCCTGGTACAGCTCATGACCCAAGACACCATGAACCTGCCCGAAACAGTAGTTTTCCCGTGGCCCAGCAAGGAGCATTTCAAATTGGAATTCCTCGCAATGGATGTTACCTCCGAAATGGAAGAGCGGGCCCTCAGGAATGTTGCCAATGAAACACTTGAACGCATGCGCAGCACAGTGCCGTCCGATGGAAGGGAGCATGCCAATTATTACCTTCGCCAACAAGCCCGTAGTTACTACTACATCGGCCAACAACCCCCAATGAATATCTTTAACCCAATCGCCTGGAAACAATTTTTTGATTCGTGGAAAGCAGGTGATTTTAAAAAGAAAAAGAAATAAGGACGGTGAACGGTGAACGGTGAACGGTGAACGGTGGAAAAAATAGGGGGCAAAATTATTTGAAATAATTTTGCCCCCTATTTTTTTAAAACACCTTCCCACTACTAATAAGCCATATAAATTTGCCGCAGCACTTTTTCCATTTCTCTTTTTATGGCGCTGGTACGGGTAGTGAAATTATTGTGCATAAAACTAAAGATCAATAATTTTCCCTGGCTGGTAATTAAATACCCGCTGAGGCAGTGGTTATTTCTTAGTGTTCCGGTTTTGGCAAAAACGTACGGACTGTTTCCGTTTTTATAATTATTTTTGATCGTACCGGATTTTCCTCCGGCAGGGAATATTTCCAACAGGCGGTTCCTTGAAATCTGCTGTTGAATTTTATCTAAAATACTTACCAGGCTGCGGGGCGTGATTAAATTGTACCGGGAAAGTCCGGAGCCGTCCACCCATCTGGGTTTGTCGGGCAGGTCAAGCCAAAGCGAGTCCATGACATAATCGATTACCTGCTCCGTGTTCATGGTTTTAAATTTTCTTTCGGAACATAATAGCAACAATTGTTCGGCAATAAAATTATCACTGTCTTGTATCATTGTTTTGTACAGGCTGTCGGATCGGGTGCTGTATAAAAACTTTACATCGGCTGGTGGTAAAATGTTTTCATTCAATAAATTGACTTTTCGATGCAATGTATCCGATAATATTTCCACGAAAAAATCAGGTGAAATTCGAAATGGGGAATGCCATTCGAAATGCCCACCACCAGCGGCATAGTCATTAAAGGAAAACTTATTGTCGAATTCCGCCCTGCCGATATAGTCGTCCTCGTTCAAAGAAGGGTCATGAAATAAATAGTCTTCCAAAAAAGAAGGAGATGCTTTTAAGCCTTTCGTAGTATCATTCTGAATAAAGTGCGCTACATTTCCATAAACGGGAAAAGGTGATTTTTCCGGTTGATAAGCGTAGGGGTAATCGCTCCACATCCAGCCTTCACCATAGCGGCTGTCCTGATAATTGGCAGGACAAAAAAGAAGCATTTCCGGACGATTTTTTAGAAAGTCATAAACCCGGCTGTCAGTTGTAATATGGGGGTTTAAGAAAGAGGGGTCGCCCGTCCCCCAAAAGACTAAAAGGTTTCCTTGTTTTTCATATTGGATGGCCGGGATTGAGTCGCCCAAAAACTGTAGACTGGCAAGCAGGGTCAATATCTTTGTATTGGAAGCGGGCGTGAAATATTTATCAGAATTATATTCGTGCAGCATTTTGCCTGCTGCCGGATCGTACAGTGCAAAGCCAGTGAAACTTTTACTGAATACTGGTGAGTCATCCAGATTTAAAACCAGTGGTGCCGAGAACGGCAGAGGCTGCATAGCCTTTCTTTTTTTTCGTCTTTGCGCTTCGGCCTCATTCGGAAAAACAAATACAATAATTAAAACGATCAGAAAAAATAATCTCATGGGCTGGTGATGTTTATTTTTAGATTTACATTAAAACACGGTGTAGTCGATCAAAGGTTGGTAGTATTGATAAAATACGCAAAACTGAAAATATCTGCTTTTTACCAAACCGCTGTCACTGGTAAAACTTTTATCGCAAGTTGAGTCAATTATTTTAAAACAAAAGCTCGTCTTCAAATTGACCGGGCACTAAAAATTCAGGTTTTTTAAAATTAAATAAATTAATCGTAAGACTGAATTTTGAATTTACTTAAATCGGGCAAATATTTTTTTGCTCGTTTTTTTTCATGCTTATAAATTATGTTGCCCAGTTCAGTTAAAAAAGGAATCCCAATGGATTCGTATTCATAATTATTATCGTTATAAATACCGTCTTTATTTACATGGATCGTTGCCGCCAGAAAAAATTCAATATTATTTTCAAAATCAACGACATAGGAAACGTCCGTTAAAAAACCATAGGCCCATCCAACCTTATTAAAAATACGAATGTTGTCCGGCATTTGTTCCTCATCCTTACGGTCGCCGAACATGAAAAATTTCACATAATGGTCTGGTTTGTCGTATTGTGGAAATTTACTTTCCTTTGGCCGCTCCGACATAACCTGGTATAAAAAGCGGTAATCGTCTTCCGTCAATTCAAACCGCTGATGGGCGGGGACAGATGCAGGAAAAATAACCGCTTTTAAAATATCATGTTGATCTTGCATGGAAATATAATTTTTGCCGGAAAAATCGAAAGCCTCGTTTATTAATTCTCCATTTCGATAAAACCCTGTTCCTCTCAGGGTTTTGTTTAAATTAAAATCTTTTTCTGTCTTGCTGTAGACTTCTCCTTGCTGGTATTTTAATTCATGGTTTTTATTGTAAAAATAAACGGGGTTGGTGTGTCTGTTTGCTTCTGCATCAAAACCACTAATGCCCAGTCGGTGGGTTAATTTGGTATTTTTATATCCCTTCTCCCAGAGTGTGCGGTTTACATATTCCTGACCCAAAAACTCATATAACCGGTTGTTGGCGTCGTTGTCGCTGACGAGGAAAATCTTTTTTATATAATGCGCAACCGTTGGCAGGCCAGAGGCAGAGGTCGTATCAATTTGGGCAGCAGTTTGTGGGGGGCTGCCTGCCCCGTTTATCATGGTGCTGTTTTTATCCAGGCCAATAATATTCAGCCGGTTCAATTTTTCCAGTGCCAAAAAAGCCATGGGCATTTTTACCGTACTGGCCGGATAATAATATTTCTTTTTGTCCAGGTTATAATTAAAGGAATTGAATGACGGTGTATTTTTTTCGTCCCGGTTTATCTGCGTGTAAATAATTTGTACGTCATACTGTTCCGGCCGGTCCAGTACATCGGCGAATTGACTTTTATTTTCTTGTAATAATTGCTGCAATATATTCTCCTGTGCCATCGACAAATTTGAAATAAAAAAAAAGGCAATCGTCAGTAAAATGCGCATAGTTGAAATTTTTTGCCAAGATAAGCCCGGAGCCTGAAAAAATGAAAGGTAGGGCTGTGCCCCCGAAGAGTTGATAAAAAGAGGTTTTTATAAAAAGGGGGCGTAAAACAGTTGTTTTAAAAATCTTACAGTGCTTCCGTTGGTTTTTTCAAATTTCAACACCTTCTACGAGAACTGCTAAGGTAAAATCAGAAAGCAGTAAGGATGGAGTGTTCAATTTTGGACAAAAGCTGTCCGCCGATGTACATGGTTTCTATAAGGGGTGATTAATTTTTTTGTATAAGGTGTTGACAAACAAAGATTTAGGGCTATGGCATGCCCATTGTTTTTAACAAAGCGGATAAAAGATTGGAAGGAGTGGGAGTGTTTTACTTCCGCTCCTGCTTTTTTTTAGGCCGAACATTCCTTCCCCATTAAAATGCAGGATTCCATTTCATTCCTTCCTGTGTTTTTTCCTCAGCCATATTATCCCCGCAACGCCAACAATAAATAGGAGCAAAGAAATGACTTCTGCCTGCGTAGGCTGAAACGGCAAAAATTCATATTTCACATTGACCCTTATTTTTTCAATAAAGAATCGCTCGATGCCATTTAGCATTAGATAAATGAAAAAGATCATCCCCGGAATCAAATTCTTTTTCCGGATGGCCCATAAGAACCCTCCGATCAAAAAAGACATGATCGTTTCGTAAAAAGGTGTTGGGTAAACTTTTTCAGGAATATAGTGACAGTAGCGGATGCCACAAGCCTCTGCGCAGCGGTCTTCAATAGGATAAGTCCTGGAGCTATTAAAAACTTCTTCATTGCAACCTTCCACCAAACCACCTGCAACTGCCCTGAACCCATCAGCGGTGTTGGCATTGTTCACATTGTTGGGGTAGTCATAGGACCACATCCAGTCGGGCAGAAACCACCACTCAGGCTGTGCAGCCGCCATGATGCCCCAATCCCCGTCACCGGACAATTGACAGCCAATGCGACCGACGCCATAAGCAAAAATCAGGGCAGGAGCCACAGCATCTGCGGTCGGCCAGAAAGGTATTTTATGTTTGCGCATATACCAGGTGACTGCCAGGTAACCGCCGATCAATCCTCCATAAATAGCAAGCCCGCTGCCAGAGAAGAAAGTGCCGATTGGGTCGTCAAGAAAACCAGTTGGTTCTTCTAAAATAGCAAATATTTTAGCGCCTAAAATCCCTCCGACAGCCGCCATCATGGTGAGGTCGGCGATGCGGTCATGCGGATAAACGTCAACGATTTCCGTCTTGATCTTTTTCAGGGCATTTCTTTTTTTCTCCCAATACATCAGGCCAGCGAATACGGCGGCCAGCAAGATTCCGATGAGCCAATCGCCTTTTGCAGATAACAAGACAGATGCGGGGTCTTTTTGAAATTCTGCAAAGTGTTGGAAAATGTAATATCCTTTAAACCCAAGGATAAACCCAAAGATGGCATTGGACAACAACTCTCCCGTTTTTGCAGGCTGGCCATACACCATTTTTACTTTAGTCGGCTGGTAAATACCCAATCCTGCCATACGTTTTAGTTCCAGCCGGAAGAAAAAAGCAGCCGTTAAAAAAGCAAACATGAGCATGACGCCGAACATCTTGAAAATGGAAGTCCAGTTGTCCGGTTCGGTGCCAAACAAGTCGTGAAAGAGATAGGAAAGATCGGGATACATTAAATAATGAATTGGAAATTAGGAATCCGAATAATAGGTTTCTGGTTCTTGGTTCCTGGTTTATGGTTGCATCAACCATAAACCAGGAACCAGGAACCAAAAACCATCATTCCTCAATAGAAACGCAAAGATAGAAAATGATAGAGGTCATTGGTGTTTCCTTAACCCTATTGGAAAATTCCGTTCATCAAAACCTGAAAATCCTGAGGTGGGTGATAGAGGCGGTCATTGTAGGCAGTAGCCCTGAATTTTAAATTGAAGGGCTCATTGTCCTTGTACAAAAGCTCAAGTGTGATGTTGCCAAAGATCTGTTTGATCCTGCCGTCCGGTGTTTTGGACGTACGCGGCTTTAAGTAATAGCGGTCGACAGTTTTGACCACCTTTTTTTCTGACCATGTGCGGGTATCCGAAACTTGAGGCCGGTAGTTGAGTGCCAACACTTTTTCTTTTATGAAATCGAGCAAATGACCGGATTGGTCAGGAGAGATTTTTCCATTGTCAAAATGGATGGCAAAACCTTTCGAAGAAGGTGTGTTCAGGAAAAGAATGGATTCGTGGATATCGTCGGGCAGCACTTGCCAAATGGCATATTGGTCAATCAGCCAGTCAATTGTTCGGCGGTGTTCCAAAGAAGTTTTCCAGGCGGCGTATTTCTCCAATTCTTTTTCATTCCGTTTGATCGCTTCATGGATCAATGGCTTTGAAGGAGAACTTTTCTCGGCTTCTTGAAAAAGATTTTTGAAATAATCCCAAACGTTCATGTACTGGTTTTTGGCTCTTGGTTTTTGGTTTCTGGTTCATGAAACCAACCAAGAACCAAAAACCAAAAACCAAGAACCCATTTACCCTTCTGCCGCCTCTGCTGCTTCAGCCTGCTTATTGATAGCTTCCATCTCCTTATCAATGAAGTAAAGGCTTTGGGGGCCATCACCGATCAAGTTGATGCGATCCAAGACCGTGCGCATGAGGGCTTCCTCTTCTCTTTGTTCAGTCACGTACCATTGAAGAAAAGTTTCGGTAGAATAGTCATTTTCACTGCTGGCCAAGGCAATCAATTCATTAATGCTCTTGGTGACTTTCTGTTCGTGGGCGTAGACCATTTTGAAGACTTCCTGCACACTTTCGAAATGACGGGGCGGTACGTTTATGCCCGGTGTGAGTGGGAAGCCGTCCACATCAGCAATGTATTCAAATATTTTCATCATGTGCTCTCGTTCTTCATCAGATTGGCGTAGCAAAAACTGATGGCAGCCGGAGAGACCTTGGTTGTCACACCAAACAGCCATGGATAGGTAAAGAAAAGACGCATATCCTTCAAGCCCGATTTGCTCGTTTAGGGCTGTTTCCATTTTTTTTGAAATCATTCTTCCTTGAGTTGATTTTATAATTGTAGGTTTTCTCTGTAAAATTCATGTTTTTAACAGACGTTTGCGGCAATTGGTTTAAAGTATTTCTTAACTTAGAATCTTTCAAAATAAACAATATCATGTAGAGCGTGGCCGAAGCTTTTTTAAAGCCGCCTGATTGGACGTCAGGTGCTTTTGATGAGGGCAATGTGGAAAACTCAAATATAAAAGACCGATTAATTTGATTAAATTTGCCCAAACTAATGCTTCTGCCAACAAGAAGTTTTAATCAGGTTAAACGAACATATGGGAATAGTAATCTCACTTTTGAACCACAAAGGGGGAGTCGGTAAAACGACCAGTGTCATCAACATCGGTGCAGGCATGGCCGAGCTTGGCAAAAAAGTGTTGTTGATCGACCTCGACCCACAGGCCAACCTTTCTCTTTCACTGGGCGTGCCCCGCCAGCCCAATACCATTTACGAAGCACTTAGAGGCGAATGCGAATTAGAGCCCTACACCATCAAGGAAGGGCTTGATGTTGTCATGTCCACACTCGACCTGTCAGGAGCGGAAATGGAGCTGATCAACGAGGCAGGAAGGGAATACATTTTACGGGAGCTATTTGAACCCGTTAAAGAAGAATATGATTATATCATCATCGACTGCCCGCCCTCGCTGGGCTTGCTTACCCTGAATGCCCTGGCTGCCAGTCGTTTCGTCTACATTCCACTGCAGACTCAATTTCTTGCATTGCAGGGTTTGGCTAAAATCAAGCAGGTAATCGACAAAGTGCGCTTCCGCTTGAACAAACAATTGGAAATTGGCGGTGTAATTGCCACTATGTACGACGGTCGGAAAATCCTTAACCGAGATGTGGTCGAGACGATCAAAAAATATTTTGGTGAAAAGGTGTTCAAGACCATGATCCGCGACAATGTGGCCTTGGCAGAAGCACCGGCACAGCGCAAAGATATTTTCAGCTACAGTCGCAATAGTATTGGTGCGCAGGACTACATGAATCTGTGCAAAGAAATTTTAGAACGGGTGGAAGTCCCCGTCTGATTATTCATTAACGAACCAGAAATACATTGAGCAAGAAGAAATTCACAGATGGCCTGGAAAGCCTTTTTTCCACTGACACCAAAGATGATGTGAGTGGCAAGGGTACGGAATTCCTCCGCAAACCTTCAGATGAGGGTGGTACGGCGACCATCAAAAAACGAAGGACTTCTTCCCGCAAAAATTTCACAACGGATCTCGATTCCCTTCTTGAACAAGCGTTACAGGAAAGTTTCGAAGAGAAGATGGCCCAGCGTGAAAAAGAAAAAGCGGCAGCGGAAAAGGCAAAATACCAGAACAAGGCCCGTCGCCCTATGACAGGTCTGGACGTATTGATTCGGCGTACCATTGAATCAGGTGATATCCGGCAAGATCGTAAAGAAGGTAAAAAGCGTTTGACTGTTACCTTTGACAAGTCGAAAATTGCCAAGTTGAAGAAAATTGCCCGTTTAGAAAAAGCCTATTTAAAGGACATTCTTGGGGAATTGGTGGAAGAGTACATCGAAAAATATGAACAAGAAAAAGGAACTATCTAAGGTGCATTGCTTTACAAAACAAAAAGGCCCACTGATATTCGGTGGGCCTTTTTGTTTTGTAAAAACCTGAAGGCTAATGATTAACTGAATAAACATATTAACTTAGGGGCAAAAGAGTTCCTAAATGAAAATACACGGAAATGCCCAATTGACAATAGCTCAAAGAAAATTAATACATGAACTGTTTCATTCGGGTAAAGCAACCAAAAGTGAATTGGCCCGACGCTTTCATGTGAACCGCAAAACCATTTACCGTTGGGTAGGTCGAGATGACCCTCATGATAGGCCCAGTGGTCCAAAAGTTCCCCGGACGGTGATTACCCCAAGGTATCGAGATGCAGTTATCGCACATCGAAAATCGCATCCCGACCACGGCCCCAAAACGATAGCATACTACCTTAAACCGGAATTTAGTTTTGCCAATCGAGGTACGGTTCAGCGTATTTTGCGGCAGGAAAAATTGATTAAGAAACAATCGGCTGAGAAAAAAAGAAATGTTCCTTAAATGTAGGAAGACATCGTGCTCAGATGGATTGGCAACAATTGCCTGCTATTAAAGGCAA
>JBCBRY010000012.1:0-119259 GCA_039819485.1 Bacteroidota bacterium
TGCCTGAAAATCCTCCCCCTAACCCCCTCCAAAGGGGGAAATTAAATCCGTTTTTTCCCCCTTTGGAGGGGGTTAGGAGGAGGATGTACTCGTTTTGTTTTTAAAAATTAAATTTTGTCCTGTACTCAGTAAAAATGCTTAAAAGAAAATAAAATCTTTTTTAATTAAAATTTACTTCAGCAGGCAACCCTCCTTCTCCCAATGTACGTACTGGACTTAATGTAGCACCAATAAAAGAAGCCAAAGTTTTAGAAATATAAATATGATAAAAGACCATTACAATTCAATCAACAAAAACAAGAAAGCAATATGTCCAAAACGGCACATCGTATTTATATTTCTACCATGGCTTTCATCGTCATCCTGACGACCGTGTTTCTGGCTTACAAAGGGTATGAATATTATTCGACACCTTTGGAAGAACGGTTTTATCATCCTGATCACGAAAATTTTAAGGCGGCAGGACTTTATGGACATGGCCTTGGCATCATAGGCACTCTCTTGATGTTGATTGGGGTAGTGATGTACATCGTCAGGAAAAGGTATAAGTTCTGTGCAAGGTGGGGACGACTGAAATACTGGCTGGAGTTTCACATTTTCCTGTGCAGCCTGGGGCCGGTCATGATTCTGTTTCATACCGCCTTTAAATTTGGAGGAATCGTCTCTATTGCCTTTTGGAGCATGGTAGCAGTCGTTTTAAGTGGTGTGATTGGCCGATATATTTATATCCAAATCCCCCGGTCTATTGAAGGCAGGGAGTTGAGCCTTCACGAGATAAAAGAGACGAAAAGCAATATCGGGAAAGTGTTAGGCAACTCATACGGACTCGATCATGGAGCAATGACTGCCGTTATTGGTGCGATGAGTGTTCCTAAACAAAAGGGCAGGAATTTATTATCCAGCATAGTCAAGCAGTTTATTGACGACCGACAAACCATCTGGGGCATCAGAAAAACTTTGAGACAAAATCAATTACGCCGCCAGGATATCCGGAAAATCATTGGGTTGGTTGAAAACGAGCTGTCTATCAATAATCGGATAGAGCGCCTCGAAAGCATGCAACGCCTTTTTAAATATTGGCACGTGGCTCACTTGCCATTTGCGGTCATTATGCTGGTAATTGTCGTGGTGCATGTGGCCATTACACTTGCTTTTGGATACAAATGGATCTTTTAATTAGACCGCTTCGCTGTCAGAAGTCAGACCGCCTTTGGCTGTCAGAAGTCAGACTGGGTGAAGTCTACTAGGCGATCTGACCTCTAACTGTACTGATTGATAAATATGGGGACAGCCCTGTATGTAGGGCAGTCGCCCGAGTCGCTGCTCCGCAGCGCCGGGTGGAGGAGGGGGCCGAGCGGCCGATAGGCCGACTGCGGCGCCAACTTAGCGAACATTTGCCCCTAAGTTGATCAATCAGTACAGCTAACTTCTATTCAATAAAAATGCTGCTAGAACAAATCATCATATATGCGTGTGCAATCCTTTTTTGTGGAGGAGTTATTTTTTACTATTTGAGAGTATTGAAAAAGGAATCACAAGTAGTTGCCGTTAAGATTGAAAAGGCCAGAGAAGATGGATTGCACGAACCCATTTCCCTGCACCCTGTCATTGATCTTGGCACATGCATTAAAAGCGGAGGATGCATAGCTGCCTGCCCCGAAAAAGACATTTTGGGAATTCTACAGGGGGTCGGCACACTGATCAATGCTTCCAATTGTGTGGGCCATGGTGCCTGTTTTCATGCATGCCCGGTCGAGGCCATTTCTTTGGTGATCGGTACGGAAAAGAGAGGCGTGGATTTGCCTCATGTAAGTGAGGATTATGAGACCAATGTGCCTGGCATTTACATAGCTGGCGAGCTGGGCGGCATGGGCCTGATCAAAAATAGCGTCGAACAAGGGCGGTTTGCAGTCGAAAACATGGTCAGGAAAGGGTTCGAGAAAGATGACCAAACGTTTGACTTGGTAATTGTAGGGGCAGGCCCGGCAGGCATCTCTGCATCACTCACGGCAAAGAAGCATGGATTAAATTTCGTGACCCTTGAACAAGATACTTTAGGGGGCACTGTCTTCACTTTTCCCCGCTCCAAAATAGTCATGACAGCCCCAATGGATTTGCCGCTTTATGGTAAAGTCAAATTGTATGACACCAGCAAGCAGGAGCTGCTCGACCTGTGGGACAAAGCCCTCACCAAAAACAACATCACCATTCAGGAAAAAACCAAGGTTGAAGGGATTGTTCCTGAAAACGGACATTTCAAAGTCAACACCAGCACTGGAAATACGATCCTAACGAAGCACGTCTTATTGGCCATCGGTCGACGCGGCACCCCAAGGAAATTGGGCATACCGGGCGAGATGACTGAAAAAGTAGCCTATCGGCTGCTTGAGCCAGAACAAATTCACAATAAAGAAATAGTGGTAGTTGGAGGTGGAGATTCTGCTGTGGAAGCTGCGCTACTTTTGGCAGAGCAGAACAAGGTTATTTTATCCTATCGGAAAGACAAGTTTAGTCGGATCAAACCAAAAAACAGGGACAAAATTCTAAAAGCTATAGACGACCAATTATTGACAGTGAAATACAACACCAATCTGGTAAGCATCGAAAAAGACAAGGTCTTTTTGGCAAACGGCAAACCAGGGCCACCAATGGAGCTGAAAAATGATTTGGTATACATTTTTGCCGGGGGGGAACTGCCAACTCAGTTCCTGATGAAGGCAGGTGTGGAAATAACCAAGCGATTTGGATATACCATGAAAAAATACGCATAAGTACCTTATAGAATAAAAGGCTTGTAAAAAAGCACAGCACAATTTACTTAGTGAAAATCAGACTTTTAAATATTGTACTTTTTAGCTTCTGGCTGCTTTCCGGATTGCAGGCACAACTATCTCCTGGCAAGTTGACCAAGGGCCATGCCGATCTGGAGGGACTAGCCAACTGCACCCAGTGCCACACCCTCGGCAATAAGGTAGACAACGCAAAATGCCTGGATTGCCACCAGGAAATTCAATCGTTAATGGATGCCGACCGTGGGCTGCACAGCTCACAGGATGTACGAGGGAAGGACTGTGCAACCTGTCATAGCGATCATCATGGCCGCAATTTCGATATGGCCCGTTTTAATGAAGATGATTTTGACCACAACCTGACTGGCTATGAACTGACCGGCGCACATGGCCGAATCGATTGCCGAGAATGCCATATAGCTGATTTTATCGATGATCCTGAATTGAAAAAAAGAGATGAGACTTTTCTCGGCCTTGGCCATGATTGCATCTCCTGCCACGAAGATTACCACCAAAATACTTTGTCAACAAATGACTGTGCCAGCTGCCATTCGACCGAGGCTTTTGCCCCAGCGGACTATTTTGACCATGATGAAACGGAGTATCTATTGAAAGGAAAACATGTAGAAGTAGAATGCATTGAATGTCATCAAAAAGAAATCCGGAATGGGGAAGATTTTCAACGTTTTGCCGGATTGGAGTTTGGAAACTGTGTTGATTGCCACGATGACGTTCACGACAATAACCTCGGCACCAATTGCAAACAATGCCACCATGAAGACTCCTTTACCTCTCTTCGCAGGGTTAGGCGTTTCAACCATAACCAAACTAATTTCCCTTTAAAGGGAGCCCATAAAAAGGTGGATTGCAAAGACTGTCACAACATGGATGTCGGGCTGACCGCTCTTTTCCAGGATCAAATGGGAATCGAAACGAATAATTGTGTGGCTTGTCATGAAGATGTCCACGAAAACAAATTTGGCCAAAACTGCGCTGAATGCCACAACGAGGAATCTTTTTACAGCGTCGATACGGATGAGTTCAACCACAACCTGACAGATTTTGCTTTGCGAGGACAACACCAAACAGTGGATTGCCGGGAATGCCATACGGAAAACCTCACCGATCCGCTCCCCCATAATGAATGTGCCGCTTGCCACACCGATTACCACGAGGGTGAATTTGCAGTAAACGGAGTCAGCCCCGACTGTGCAGAATGCCATACAGAAGATGGTTTTGCTGGTTCTCTGTTTACGATTGAAAATCATCAGGAAACCAATTTCCCATTGGATGGGGCGCATATCGCAACCCCCTGTTTTGCCTGCCACCTTTCAGAAACAACCGCTGATGGAGCGGAACAGAAATGGCGGTTCCGAAACATCGGAGAGCGCTGTGTGGATTGCCACGATGATGTGCATGAAGGCTACATCGCTGCCGAATTTTACCCTGAGCAGGCTTGTGAAAAATGCCATGTAACAGACGATTGGGCAAGCAATCATTTTGAGCACCACCTAACGGGTTTTGAATTACTTGGCAAACATGCTGAAACGCAATGCATGGATTGCCACAGCGTAGATGAAACGATAGCCTCCAACCGCTATGAAGGCTTTGCCAATTCCCCAACCGAATGTGCTGAGTGCCACGAAAATGTTCACGAAGACCAATTCATGGAAAATGGAATTACAGACTGTGCCCGATGTCACGGATTTGATGACTGGACGCTGGAAGATTTCGACCACGACAAAACGGCCTTTCCATTGGAAGGGGCACACGTAGAAGTAGCTTGCGAAGCCTGCCACCAACCCATGGAATCTAACGGAAAAATCATTGTTCAATATAAATTCAACAGTTTCGAATGTATAGACTGTCATCAATAATCGCATTCCTCGGACTGGCATTCGGCCTGATCGCCCAGTCCCCTCACGGCGAGGATTTTAAAATGAACTGCGCTGCCTGCCACACTTCCGACAGCTGGGAAATTCCTATGGATGCTTGGGAAAATGGCAACCTCGTTAATCCCCGGTATTTTGACGAACCACAAAAAGAGCAGACAAACGGACAAACACGTTTCAATCACAGCGAAACAAATTTTCCGCTGGAAGGCGGACACACTGCTACCGACTGCCGTCTTTGCCACAATGCACTGGTTTTCGACGAAGCAAACACCGAATGCATTTCCTGCCATATCGACCTGCACAATATGACGGTGGGCTCCGATTGTGCCCGCTGCCATACGGTGGACAATTGGTTGGTAGACGATGTTAATCAATTACATGTAGAAAATGGATTTCCATTACTAGGCTCTCATGCAATTATCAGTTGCGACGAATGCCATATTTCCGAAACGGGGTTGCAGTTCAATCGAATCGGAAATGAATGCGTGAACTGTCACATGGAAGATTATATGGCTGCTACCGAGCCCAACCATGTGCAGCTCGGTTATTCATTGGCCTGCATGGATTGCCATGACATTAATGCATTTAGCTGGGACGCCAACATACTCCATGACTTTTTCCCGTTGGTGAAAGGTCATGATATTTCAGACTGCAACGCTTGTCACGACAATCCCGATTTCACGGGAGTTCCCACTGAGTGTATCGCTTGTCACCAAACTGATTACGACGCCGCTTTAAACCCCGATCACAAAGCCCTAAACTTTGGAACGGACTGTGCTTCCTGCCACACGCTTGATCTGGACTGGATGCCTGCCCAGTATCGGCAGCATGACATTGATTATTTCCCGATCTATAGTGGCGAACATAAAGGAGAATGGTCAGACTGTATTGAATGCCATCCGAGCCCTGGCAATTATGCCATTTTCACCTGTACCACCTGTCATGGAAAAAGTGAAACTGACAGCGAACACAGAAATGTAGGTGCATACGTCTATGAAAGTGGAGCCTGCCTTGCCTGCCATCCAGATGGAAATGAAGAAGGTTCCTTTAACCACAACGATACCAATTTTCCTTTGACGGGTGCCCACGTGTCCGTGGATTGCAATAGCTGTCACACCAATGGATATGCAGGCACGCCTACTGATTGTGCCGCTTGCCACCTGACGGATTTTCAGCAAACAACCAACCCGGATCATCAGCAGCTCGGGTTTTCCACCGATTGTGCCTCCTGCCATACGACCGACCCGAACTGGACGCCAGCGACCTTCGATCATGATGCCATGTATTTCCCGATCTATAGCGGCAATCACAAAAACGAATGGAACGACTGTGTCGACTGCCACACAGTGGCAGGTAATTATGCCATTTTCAGTTGTATCGATTGCCACGAACACAACGACCCGGCCGACCTCTTAGATGAACACGATGAAGTGAACGGGTATGAATACAACAGCATCAAATGCCTGGAATGCCATCCGAACGGAGACTAATATTCCATAAGCAGAAAGGAAATTTCCTCGACTGGTTTTGCCTTTCGCCCCCTTTTTTCTTCCAAGCTGAAAATGTCAACTTTTCCAGGTACTGAAACTCATGGACAACCAGAATGAGGTATCCCAAAAACTGCCATTTTAAAATTTTCGACTGATGAAATGTACCGTTCAAATCTTGTTTTTCTTGTCTGTAGCCAACCTGGCTTTTGGTCAAAACCAACCTTCTCTCCATAGCGGGCAGGTAACTTTTATTTCTTCCAAAAACGTATATGTCAAATTTGATTCAACCAAAGATATCGAAGTAGGCGACTCCCTTTTTGTCAATCAGAATAGTGGGTTGATCGCAGCACTCAAGGTCTATCAAAAGTCCTCCTCTTCCGTCGTCTGTACTTCCATTGGAACCAATACATTGAAAGCAGGAGATGAACTGTTAGCCAAGCGGCCCATTGTTGTACAATTACCCAAAATAAAAGAAAAAAAGAAAGAATTCGAACTACCCTTTACCGCTGAACCACCAATCAACGTACCCAACGATCCGGTTATCAGGCCCACGGAAGAAGATGAGCCAGAAGGAGTTCTTTTCAAGGAGAAAATCAAAGGTAGGGTGTCCGCGGCTACTTATAGCAACTTTTCCGATTATCGGAATATGACTCGAATGCGTTATGCCTTCTCCTACCGAGGTTACAATTTGAATGACTCTCGCTTTTCAGTTGAAAATTATATGACTTTCAGGCATACCTCAGGAGAATGGAATGAAGTAACGGACAATATTGCGAACGCCCTTAAAGTGTATTCACTTTCGGTGAAATATGATTTTGATAAAACGTCCAGCCTGACCCTGGGCCGGAAAATCAACCCTCGCTTTTCCAGCATGGGTGCTATAGACGGATTGCAATATGAAAAAGGCCTGGGCAGTTTCCGTTTGGGGGCCATTGCCGGTACCCGGCCCGATTTTGCCGACTACAGTTTTAATCCCAGCCTATTACAGTTCGGAGGCTATGCAAGCCACGTATCCAGTGACCCGAAGAAATACAGTCAGACCACACTCGGCCTGGTAGAACAAATGAACAAAGGAAACACTGATCGCCGCTTTGTTTATTTTCAACATTCCAGTCAATTGGGAAAAAAAGTCAATGTTTTCGGTTCCTTCGAAGTTGATTTATTTGAAAATATCAACGGCCAGAAAAACAGTTCCCCCCGCCTGACCAATCTGTATGCCTCCCTGCGTTACCGCATCAACCGCAACTGGCGAATTTCTGCCTCCTACGATAACCGACGGAACATTATTTATTACGAGTCTTATAAAAATTTCATCGACCAGTTGATCGAAGATGAAACCCGGCAAGGCCTGCGCTTTAGCATCAACCACCGGTTTTCCAAGCTCATTTCCTGGGGCATCAATGCAGGTACCCGTTTTCAGAAAAGCATGGCCAACCCGTCCCGCAGCATCAACGGACATGTAACCATTAGCCAGGTACCCTTCATCAATGCAAGGGCAACGCTGCGGGCCAGCTACTTACAGACCGATTATATAGACAGCCGCATTTTCGGTATCCGACTCAACAAAGACTTGGTGCCAGGTAAAATCAATGGAGAGGTTTATTACCGATGGGTAGACTACCCGTATAAAAAAAGTGAAACCAACCGCATGGTCCATCAGAATATTGGCGGGGCGAGTGTTTCTTTCCGCATTCAAAAGAACCTGTCGCTCTACCTGTATTACGAAGGAGTGTTCGAACAACAACCTTCCGCCAATTACCACCGGTTCAATGCCAAAATCATCAAGCGCTTTTAGTAACTCGGATTACTAATCCGAGAAGCGCCCTAAGTAACTCGGATTGCTAATCCGAAAAGCATCCTGAGTAACTCGGATTGCTAATCCGAGAAGCGTGAACTGCTCGGATTATCAACCCGAGTTACATTAAAAAATATTTTAAATGAAAAAATTAATTGCAGCATCATTATTTATCAATTTGCTATTAATCGCCTGCGACTCCAAACCAAAAGTGATCCAGGCTGAGCCACAAGCCGTAAACGTCAGCGCCAATGACCTCCCGGTCTTCAAAGACTTACAGCCCTCTTCGTCACCAGCTGCCAGCGAACACAAAGTTGTGGTAGAAGAGATACTTAACACCGAAAAATACTCCTATCTCCACGTTTCCGAAAACAGTGAAAAATTCTGGATAGCCATTTCCAAAAGAGAGGTAAACACAGGTGATACCTATTACTACAAAGGAGGTCTGCTGAAAAAGAACTTTTACAGCCGTGAATTTGACCGGGTATTCGAGACGGTTTACCTGGTTTCCAATATCTGGCAAAAACCAGAGGGGGCAAATTCTACCGTATCAGATAATGTTCCTTCCAAAATTCATGGTGGTGAAACCTTGCCCGATCTAAAAGTGCAAGATATTGCCCACGCTGATGGCTCCATCAAATTGGCTGATCTGTTTTCCGAAAAAGCAAAGTACAATGGGCAGTCGATAAAGATTACCGGCAGATGTGTCAAGGTAAATCCGATGATCATGAACCGCAATTGGCTGCACATCCAGGATGGTACTGGCGATGGACTGGATTTGACGGTCACCACTACTGAAAAGGTGCCGTTGGGTGCTGTGGTTTCACTCGAAGGGACCATTAGCCTTGACAAGGATTTTGGGGCTGGCTACCGGTACGATATCATCATGGAAGGGGCGGTTGTTTTGCTTAACGATTAAGGATTACAGATTAACGATTTTAGATTGTTTACTCAAAATCAAAAATCACATATCGTTAATCTGTAATCCTTAATCGTATCAAAACCTACCATTCCTCCACTCATTAATTTTGAAAAATGCACCTACTAAAAAAAACATTTGACAAGCTATTTTCTACCACTGCTGCGGGTCTGTACATGATCTTGTTTGCCATAGCCATCGGAATGGCTACGTTTATTGAAAACGACTTTGGTACGAGCTCGGCGCAAAAGGTGATTTTTAAGGCAAGGTGGTTTGAGCTGTTACTGATTTTGTTCGGCATTTCCATTCTGGTCAACATTTTCCGGTTCCGGTTAGTGCAGCAGAAGAAGTGGGCGGTTTTTGCTTTTCATGCCTCCATTCTGATTATTTTATTGGGCGCTGGCGTTACCCGCTATTTTGGCTACGAAGGCATGATGCACATTCGGGAAGGGGCCACTGCCAATACCTTTCTCTCTTTTGATGACTACCTGGTTTTCGAAGCGACCAAAAATGGTAAAACTTACCATTTTGATGAGCCCGTTCTTTTCGCTACGCTTGGCAACAACCACTTTGAACAATCCTATTCACTTGGCGGCCAGGAGGTAAAGGTTGAAGTGACGGAGTTTATGCCCAATCCCAAAGAAATGATGGTAGATGACGACAGCGGTTCACCCGTTCTAAAAATAGTCATAGGAGGAGCCAATGGAAGAGAAGAATATTATCTCGGACAAGGCCAGCGAAAAAGAATTAGGGGTACCTTGTTCAATTTTAGAAATGCAGAAGAGCCGGATGGTTTTAATATCAAGTATGAAAATGGTGAGTTGTTATTCCAGGCACCTGTCCCTTTTTCCCAAACGGTGATGGCTACTCAGGAAAAATCAGAGTTGCCCCCTAATCAATATCATCCAGTGCGGTTACGCAGCCTGTATTCCAGCGGGCAACAACAGTTTGTATTTGGTATGTTTTCACCACATGCACGAGTGGAAATGATGTCGGAAGATCAAAAAATCACGAGCAAGAGCATGGCTGGCTTGAGGGTAAAAGTCAGTAGCCAGGGGGAAGAAATGGAACAATTCATTTTTGGTGCAAAGGGCGTTGAGGGCCGTCCGAGAGCTTTCAGGTTAGGTAAAATGACCTTGGCCATTTCTTATGGTGCCAAACGGATAGAACTACCTTTTGCGCTGAAATGCCGCGACTTCATTTTAGAAAAATACCCTGGCACCAACAGTGCTTCTTCCTATGCCAGTGAAGTGACCTTGATCGACCCGCGCAACAACTTGCAGGAAGAGACCCGCATTTTCATGAACAACATTCTGGATTATGAAGGCTACCGTTTTTTTCAATCTTCTTTTGACCAGGACGAAAGAGGTACCTACTTAAGTGTAAATCACGACTGGTGGGGCACCTGGATTTCTTATCTCGGCTACGCCATCCTGACCATTGGCATGCTCCTGACTTTTTTCAGCGGAAAAAGTCGTTTTCAACAACTGGCCCGCAATCTGCAAAAAATGCACTCGCCAAAAACGGTAGTTACAACCTGTCTCATTGGTCTGATCATAACATTCTCCAACACCCTGTCGGCAACGCCGCCAGCCAGGGCCGGCATCTCAGCTATCGACATTGAACATGCAGACAGATTCGGTCAATTGGTCATGCAGGACCATCGTGGGCGGATGAAGCCCATGAACACCTATGCCAGTGAAATCTTGCGCAAGCTTTCCCGAAAGGAATCATTACATGGGTTTACGGCCGAACAGGTTGTCCTTGGAATGGCGGCACATCCAAAAGATTGGTATGGTGTGCCATTGATTAAAGGGGGCAAACATGAAAAAACCAAACAAATATTGCCCTCTGAAGACAACTTGTTGTCATATAGCGATTTCTTTCATACTGATGGTTCCTATAAATTAAAAGAGCATGTGCGAGCAGCTTATAATACGGCCAAAAAAGACCGGGGTGTTTTTGAAAAAGAAATGATGAAGCTCGATGAAAAGATAAATATTGCAAGCATGGTATTTTCGGGCAGTTTTATGAAAACGTTCCCGGTGCCCGGTGATTCCAATAACGCCTGGGGATCACCGTCGAATAGTCATCATATAGGGCATCAGCATGCTGAAGAGACTTTTGCCCAAAGGTTTTACAGTGCCTATATCTCTACCCTTCAGTCGGCCTTAATTGAAAACGACTGGAGCCTGGCCAATCGCATGATCAACGAATTGGGAGAGTACCAACAGATGTACGGCAGTGCCGTGATGCCTTCCAAAACTCAAAGAAAAGCTGAGATACTATTGAACAAACTGAGCGTTTTTAACAGATTGGGCAAAGCATATGGATTGATCGGACTCTTGTTTTTGGGGTTGTTGTTCACCTCGGTTTTCAAACCGTCATCAAACTTAAAATTACCAACCAAAGCTTCCTATGCCCTTTTTGCTGTTTGCTTTTTAGTGCATTTATTTGGTTTGGGGTTGCGGTGGTATGTGTCGGGCCGGGCACCCTGGAGCAATGGCTATGAATCCATGATCTATATAAGTTTTACGACGGTGCTGGCAGGGTTTATTTTTAGCAGAAAATCACTTGGCGGAATGGCTGCGACCAATATCCTGGCTGCTGCCATTCTCATGGTTGCTGGCCTTAGTTGGCTCGACCCTGAGATTACTCCACTTGTACCTGTTTTAAAATCTTATTGGTTGACCATTCATGTGTCTTTAATTGCAGGCAGCTATGGTTTCTTGATGTTGGGTGCATTGATTGGTGTCTTGAATTTGATTTTCATCATTTTCAGGAATCAGAAAAATGCAATGAACGTCAACCGGATTTTAAAAGAGATGACCCAAATCAGTGAGATGACCCTCATCGGAGGTTTGTTCATGATCAGCATTGGAACTTATTTGGGTGGTGTTTGGGCCAACGAATCATGGGGTCGCTACTGGGGCTGGGATGCCAAGGAAACCTGGGCATTAGTTACCATACTGGTCTATGCCTTTATTCTGCATATGCGTTTTATTCCTGGCTTGCGCGGTGCTTATGCGTTTAATGTATCAACCTTGTTTGGATGGGCCTCCGTTATCATGACCTATTTTGGTGTCAATTATTATTTATCAGGTTTACATTCCTATGCAGCAGGCGATCCAATGCCGGTTCCTCCTTCTATCTTTTATGCAGTCATTACTTTGACAGCAATTGGGTTATTTGCGTTTTGGAAAGAATATATATACAGAATTAAAAATCCGGAAACGCGGATATAACTCAATCTTGAAAAAAACCAAGGAATGCTTGGACAAAAATAAAGAGCGCTAAAAATGACACTTTTATTTGGGCAAATGTTTGACTTCCAAGCCTTAAAAATCTTTTTCAGGCAAAGGAAAAGTGTCATTTTTTTTGACCACCTGCTTAATGCTTGGTTAAAAGTTTTAAAAAGCTATGACTAAGTTTTAAAAACTCTTGGTGCCCGGTGGGCAATCCGGGGTTGCCAAAAAGTATTTTGTTCGAGCCCTTGTAGAGCTACATTCAAAGCCTTGATGTACATCAAGGTTTTTTCTATTAGGTACATCAATTCTTTGATGTTCTGTGTCAACAAAAGGGTAGCAAAAAGCAGGACTGGAAATCCAATTGCCCTGAATACAGAAAAAGATGAGTTAATGTAAGACCCTATTTTTCGGCATTATCAGAAACATCAAGATTATGCGCACAAGCTTTCCCTCCGTTTAAATCCAGGTACTGGATTATATAAGTAAAAGTGATCCCGTCTTTTTAAAAATAGTTTGCCAGGCACTGCGCAGATTAACACCAAAACTTCTGGTTTTGATACAAAGGTGGAGTCGATAGGGAAAAGGTTTGATTAAACGATCAATTTCTTCTGGTCAAAATGGATCCTAAGAAAGGCAGTCCTTGCATTGTCCGGTCAGTAATAGCTCCGCCGAGTCTATCTTGTAATTGGAAACAGGTGGAATTGATATGTCAATAAATAAGCATTCCGTTTTGCCGCAAACCCGACATTGAAAATGAGGATGTGAATCCAGGTGATGTGAAGGTGAGCATTCTTTGCAGGCAGCATACCATTTCAATCCGTTCTTTCCTGTAAAAGAGTGCAACGTACCCTCATCTTCCAATCGTTCCAAAATGCGGTACACAGTGGTTTTGTTCATTTCCCGACGAAGCCTTTCCACTAATTCCACTACAGAAACAGCATTATTAGTTTGCTCAAATACCTCGAGCAATGTCTTGACCGATTTTGTCTTCCTGGTTATTCCCATGGCTCAAAATTAATGCAACCAGGTTGCATTAACAACAAAATCACTTACTTTTGCAACTCAGTTGCATTAAACAAGCAATAAAAAAAGTATGACAATAGAAAAAAAACTTCCAGTAACTGTTTTAAGTGGTTTTCTTGGAGCAGGAAAAACAACCCTGCTCAACCACATTTTGCACAATAAGGAGGGCTTAAAAGTAGCTGTCATCGTGAACGACATGAGCGAGGTCAATGTTGATGCAGAGTTGGTGAAAAGTGAAAACACCTTATCCCGGACAGAAGAGAAACTCGTTGAAATGAGCAACGGTTGTATTTGCTGCACCCTCCGGGAAGACTTGATGATTGAAGTGGAACGCCTGGCAAAGGAAAATCGCTTTGACTATTTGCTGATTGAAAGTACAGGAATCAGCGAACCTGTCCCCGTTGCCCAAACATTCTCTTTCGTAGATGAAGATAACGGTATTGACCTGTCCAAATTTAGCTACATCGATACGATGGTTACCGTAGTGGATGCCTTCAATTTCTTTAAGGATTTTGGCAGTTCCGAGACTTTAACGGACAGAGACCTGACCGATATGGAGGGTGATTTCCGCACAATCGTCAATCTATTAACCGACCAAATTGAGTTTGCCAATGTTATCGTTTTAAATAAAACGGACTTGGTAACTACTGAACATTTGGGCGTACTTAAAGCAGCCATCCATAAACTCAACCCATCAGCACGGATTATTGAGTCAAGTTTCAGCAAGGTAGCACCCAAAGAAATTTTGCATACGGGCCTTTTCAATTTTGAAGAAGCAGAGCAGAGTGCGGGCTGGCAAGAAGAATTGAAGAAAGATGGCCATACACCTGAGACAGAAGAATATGGTATTAGTTCATTCGTCTTTCGCAGTAAAAAACCGTTTGATCCAGAGCGGTTTTGGCATTATGTACAACATAAATTTCCGAGGAATATTATTCGAAGTAAAGGATTGTTTTGGTTGGCCTCCCGTCCTGCGCAAGCATTGGTGTGGGGCCAGGCGGGCGGTTCCCTTCGGGCAGACAGTGCTGGAGTTTGGTGGAGCAGTATGCCTTTGGTAAAGCGGGTTGAGTATATGTCATTCGTACAGAACCGGAAGCAAATTGAATCGGGCTGGGATAAAACTTTTGGTGATAGAAAAAATGAAATTGTATTTATCGGTCAAGATATGAACGAAGAAAAAATTACATCAGAACTTAATTCTTGCCTTGCAACAGACTCACAATTAGCTACCCAAAAATGGAAACAGGGCTACGCTGACGAATGGCCCGTTCAAAGAGCCTATGCTTTACAATAAAAATGTCTAACCACTTCACTCGAAAATAAGGCATGAATCAAACTAAAAACTTGGAATATTCTGACTGGCTGGGAGTAGCGGCCAGTGGCCTTTGCGCCATACATTGTGCCCTGACGCCTTTATTATTTGCGGCCAAACCCATTTTAGAAGGCACTATGGGCGAGCATGTCCATGGCCACTTTCTTTGGGCGGCAATGGACTATATTTTTCTGGTTCTCAGCTTTTTGGCAGTGTGGTATTCTGCCCGGCATACTACCCATGCCACTCTCAAATGGGTTTTATGGGCGGCATGGGCAGCATTCGCCCTCGGGCTTTTGTCCGAGTCTCTTGAGCTGCCTTTGGGATCATGGTTCATGTATGCCGGCTCTATTACGCTGGTCATTGCACACATAAAAAACTATCACCATTGTCAACAACACAAAACCGGTGGCTGAAAGCAAGTTATCAACTGTGTTTTCTGGAAATTAGAATAGATTTCTGAGGAGTCTTGCACTTAAACAGTGATGCCCAAATAAGTTCTATGATACGCTGCGCAATGCCAGGAAAGAACAAGGTGTTCAAATAATTCAACCCCTTCAAACAGACCATTTTTAATCTTCTTTTTTAACACGGTTTGTTAAATTGAAACAAGATGTAAAAACAGTAGTCCACTGCTGCACGAATGAATCAATTTAAAGACCTGACAAGAGCAGAATACGCCGTATGGTTCCTCTCTATCTATTTTTGTTTTTCCGTGTAACAAAGAATAAATAGGGAATGCAGAAACTGGATTTAAGAAATTAAAAGGTGAGCAACAATTACAAAAAGGTCTAAACTTTAAATGCATTCTTATACTTAAGTTGCTCTAAACCAATTTTTTAAGTCATTTTAAAAAAGTGTAAAATATTTTTAAGTCAACTTAAAAATTTAATTTAATTTTGCTAAAAATATTCAACAATATGATTGAATTGCTAAATATTTTATCACGCTGCCAGCCACCTGCGAAGAATGCAAGAACTACATCTTCAACGAATGTAGAATCACACTAGCCGATGGCGGGCAACCTTTGAATAACATTCTTTAGTGTATTGCTGAGGCCGTAAAACCCCATACGCTAAAAACCAATCTCAAAATCACATTTGATTTGAACCATAATCTGAATTTATTTCAAAACAACCTTATGAGAAATAACAATTACTATGGAATACCACTATCCATTTTACTGCTGGCCCTGTCCTTTGCAGTTTACGGACAGAACGCTACCTTTTCTGGAAAAGTCAGTACCAGTGCAGGAGAGCCCTTAGGTGCCGCCAGTGTTGCGTTTGAAGGCACCAGTTTTGGTGCAACTACAGACCAGGACGGTACCTTTACCATAGAGCACATCCCAGAAGGAACATACCTGGTCAAAGTGATTTTTTTGGGCTATCTATCTGTATCCGAGATGGTCTCCCTTGAGGCGGGGAAAGTCATGGAGAAAAACTATTTGTTACAGGAGGATGCCCTAAATATGGAAACGGTGGTGGTCAGTGGCACGCGGTATGAGCAAGATCGGGTGAACAACCCTGTGGTGGTGAATCTGGTGGACAACAAATTGCTCAATGCCACCCAATCCATTGCTATTTCTGAAGGTTTAAACTTCCAGCCCGGTGTACGAGTAGAGACCAATTGCCAAAATTGTGGTTTCACGCAGGTACGTTTGAACGGATTGGAAGGCGCCTATTCACAAATCCTGATCAACAGCCGCCCTATTTTCAGTGCCTTGAACAGCGTGTACGGCCTGGACCAAATCCCAACCAACATCGTGGAACGGGTAGAAGTAGTCAGGAGCGGAGGCTCTGCCCTTTATGGATCTAATGCCATTGGCGGTACGATCAATATCATTACCAAAGAACCTGTAGAAAATGCCTGGGAAATACGTTCCAACACTGCTTTGATCGATGGTGACGCCTTGGATCAAACCTTCAATATCAACGGAGCAATTGTAAATGAGGGCCTCACCAGCGGGGTTACCTTTTACGGCATGAGCCGCCAGCGGGACAGTTACGATGCCAATGGGGATGGATTTACCGAACTGGTAAAGCTGGAAAATACAGTACTGGGGGTAAAAGCCTTCTTTAAACCGGGAGATCGCAGCAAAATTTCTGTTGACTTCAGCGCACTCAATGAATATCGCAGAGGGGGAAACCGCCTGGACCTGGCACCACATCTTACCGACATTACAGAAGAGCTTGACCACAATACTTTTTTTGGAGGTATAAATTACGAACAATGGAGCGAGGATAACCAAAACAAATTTTCCATCTATGCTTCTACCCAAAGCACAGAAAGAGGAAGTTATTATGGTGGTTTAGGTGGCGGAAGGACAGCCGAAGATAGCCTGCTCGCCATCAATGCCTACGGGCTAACGGAAGACCTGGCGTTAGTTGCAGGCGTTCAATACAACCGACACTTCGACAACAATGACGTAATTACAATAGGAGTGGAAAACCAGTATTATGATACCCGTGATGAAATTCAGGGGTATAACCGATTGGTCGATCAGCAAGTGAATACAACTGGATTCTTCGCTCAATACGAGTGGAAACCGAGTCGAAGGTTTACCGCTCTACTAGGGACGAGGTACGATGTCTCGAACGTAGATGGAAATTATCAGATCGGCAATATCAACAACACCGCGGATGTAAATGTCGGGGTACTTAGCCCAAGGGCTACCCTGCTTTATAAGATCAATGAGAACTTGCGCTTGAGAGGTGGTTATGCCAGAGGCTTCCGGGCACCACAGGCTTTCAATGAAGATTTGCACATTTCCTCGGTAGGTGGTGAGCCCCTTTTTGTGATCCTGTCCGACGAGCTGGACAAAGAAACCTCTGATGCATTCACCGGATCTTTGAATTACACTAAAAATTTTGGATTGGTGCAAGTCAATTTCTTGGTTGAAGGGTTTTACACTCAATTACAAAATCCGTTTACCCAAGTCAGCACGGGGTCAGTGCTTCCAAACGGATCTATCATAGAAGAAGTGAGAAACGGCGAAGGGGCTACTGTTTCCGGTATCAACTTCGAAGCAGGTTATTCTCCTTCCAGCAAGTTTGCTTTCCAGCTTGGGGGAACCGCCCAGCAGACAAACTACGAAGAAACACAGGTACTGTTTGAACCAGAAGGTGGAACAGAAGAAGAAATTGTAGCTGTAGATGAATTTGTGAGAACCCCGAACCTCTACGGATATTTCACTACTTTCTACAATTTTTCAGCAGCATTTAAAATGGATTTGACGGGAACCTATACCGGCTCTATGGTCGTGCCGAGAGTTGTAAGCGAGACGGGCTTTCTGGATTTGATCGACTCTGACCCTTTCTTTGATGTGAATATTAAGGCCAGCTATCACTTTGATGTGTCTGAAGATTTCCACCTGGAGCTGAGCGGAGGCGCACGGAATATCTTTAACAGCTATCAACCCGAGTTTGACACTGGACCGGAGCGCGATTCTGACTTCATCTACGGGCCAATGGCGCCTCGTTCGTTATTTATTTCAGTGAAAATAGGCAACCTGCACTAATGGTTCAAAAAGCTTTCAAAATCATAGGCTGCCCTGTAGTCCTTTCGCTTTTCCTGTGCGCTCCTTTGATTGCACAGGAAGCTGCAGCTGTGCGTTGGCTATCATTCGAAGAATTGGAAGACTCCCTATCTGTAAAACCCAAAAAAGTGTTCATTGATTTCTATACAGATTGGTGTACCTACTGCCGTAAAATGGACAAAGTAGTGTTTACAAATTCCGAGGTCGTTGGCGTACTGAACGATCAATACTACGCAGTTCGCTTCAATGCTGAAACCGATGCGACCATTACCTTCGGTGGACAGCAATTCTTTAATGACCAAGTGGACAAGTCCCGTACCCCTGTTCATCAAATCGCCCAACTGCTGGCTTTGCGGGACGGGAAGTTTGCAGCCCCCACCTTAGTTCTTTTGGACGAAGCGTTTAAAGTCACCTCCAGACATTTTGAATATATGGACAGCAAGAAATTGCTAAAGGCATTAGATTAGCAAGTCATGATAAAGTCAAACTTCATTTATTCCCAGACCTTTTAGGTATTGATCATCCATCCATCAAGATTTAATTGAACTATATTTGTTTTTGCTTAAAACCAACTTATAATTTGTGAGGGCTCGACGCCGTTGAAAAATGTAGGTTAGTTTTATCCGACCACTTACCTATCAAGCATCAGTAAAATCAACCAACAGAAACATGATAAAGAAAATATCTATATGGGTCTTATCTATCTTTTTGGCCTTGGCTGCAATGATTTACCAAAGGAGTACAGGACCTACCTATGAATATAAAGGCCAGTTGGAACATGCAGGAGAAAAACATAAGTACGAGCTAATTCGAACTCATGAAACAACTGCAGGAGCAAAAATCGAAATGCCATATTTTGCAGGTGCTAATTACAACGCAACATTGAATTACAAGCGCTACCAAACGAAGGACGCTGTTACGGCAGTGGAATTTCAGTTAGATGAAAACAAACAATTTATCGCTCAATTACCCGTACAACCAGCGGCGGGTAAAATGGAATATTTTATCAACGGCAGCATCGATGGTAAAGAATTTAATATTCCTGAAAAAGGAGAAGATCGTATTGTGTTAAGATATAAGGATCCCGTTTCTGATTATATTTTAATTCCCCATGTTTTAATGATGATCATGGTTATCATTTTTGGTATCCGGGCTGGGTTAAGTTCCATCTTTGACCATGGCACCATGCGCCGATGGACAGTAATTGCGTTTTCTTGTATGACAGTAGGCGGAATGATATTAGGGCCTTTGGTTCAAAAGAGTGCATTTGGTGAATACTGGACCGGTTTTCCTTTTGGGGGGGATTTTACAGATAATAAAATGCTTATCATGTGGGTTGTTTGGGCATTGGCCTTGGCGATTATTGGTTTTAAGCCAAGAAAGAAGGAAAACATCAGTAGATCAGTGGTGCTGGGAGCTGCCGTAGTTATGATTGTGGTTTATTTGATTCCGCATAGTATGGGGGGATCGACTCTTGATTATGATCAAGTGGACAAGGGCATAGATCCGAAAGAAGCGATTAGAACCGGAGCCGAAAAATAGATTCAACTAAAGTCAAGGCCAATACCCAGTAGTAATGATAGCTAATTGGATACATATCATTATCGTTCATTTAACGGTAATTGGAACGCCCTGGCTGGCGTATCGAGTTTTGGCTCACAGACAAATCCCCATGGATAGTCAGCCGTGGAAAGGTACTTTTATCGGCTTAATAATTTTGGCAATTATTACTGCAGTGGCATATTTTACCGGGCCCGAAACTGCAGAGTGGACAAAGCAGGTTTTAGCATTTTTCTCTCAAGACCAAGTAGAAGATCATGCCCTCTGGGGGAGAGTAGCTTTCGTCATTCAAAGCATTACGGGACTCTTGGGAGTTATGGGCTTGGCAAGTATTTTACAGGAAGACAAACCTGATCGTAAAATTCGCAGCTTATTAATTGTATTACTGATCGTTAACACATTGATCATAATGTATACGGCTCATCTGGGCGGAATGATCAGAAGAATGGACCTTGCCTAAGCAGCCTTTGTCTTTCAAACGGTGTAAAAAATTGGTTGGTTTATGTGTTAAAATTTATCAACAATAACAACTTCCTTTTTGGGCTAATTATGTAGAAATCTATATTTCCAATTTTGACATCATTGTGTTTAAAAAAATGATACGCATAATAATTTCCATCTTCATTTACTATTTCATTCAAATCAATTTGGATTGTTTTTTTATGTGAAACTGCAAAATTAAAAGCAGGTATATCTTCCTTTTTCAGAGGAGTCTTTTCCCATCTATTTATTTCCCAGTCGTCTTCTCTTAATTCTTCGGCAGGATACTCTGTATAAAATTTTGGATTTGGAGATTTAAAATACTCAATTTGCTGACTATTTAATTCATAAATATTTATCGAATAACCATCTCCATTAAACGCCCTTTCCGAATTCCACCCATCAATCGGATCTCCAAGAATAAATGATTTACCGGTTAGCTTTTTAGTCTATGTACAGGACAAAAGTCCAATTTCATAATATAAGCTCAAAAAGTTGAGCAGTTTACGTTTGATATAGTCAAGTCCAATTCTAAAGATGCTGAACAATTTAGCTTTTCTTTTTTTCAGGTTTTTAATAGGAATTTGATGTCCTTGTTCCAAAAGGAATTCACCTGTTTTCAAAGCCCAAATAAAAGCGATGGCCAAAATGAAAATTAAGGTATTGATCCTTTCCAGTTTTGTCAGGTGCGTGCTTTAAAAATTAAATCCACGCTTTTTGCAACAACCGAAAAAGACTACAATGCCCCATCTTTCCCGGTACAATTGAGTGGCATGTTTCAAAGGGATATCGCTGATCAGGATCAGGTATTCGTTTGAAGAAATTTTCTGCCCCCCAATATAGAGCCGGTGCCTGAAAAGGATTCTTTGTTTTCGTAAAACCCGGAAGCTGTCCGTTTGGAACAATTGCCAAGCTGCTTTATCCGATAGTTTTCCAATTTTACGAACCTTGGCATCTTTTCGAATCCGGATCAGGAAATGAATGGATCGGCCCTTCAAGTAGGCCAGCCATTCATCAGCAGCAAATTCCCTGTCCATCAACAGGTAACGTATCCGTTTTTTCTGTTTTTGATCCAGGCAGTTCAACAGCTGCTCCAATAATAAAATACGTTCACCCTGATTGGACTGCCCACGTTTTGAAAGCATCATCCATACCAAGGGAATGGCTGTGCCGCGCCATGAAATTCCAATGGTCAGAATGTTGATGTTACAGCGGCCAAATTTCCAGTTCGTCCTGTCCATGCTCAAACATATCCAGGCGCCCTGGTTGCCATACTGGGACCAGGCCCATTGGACGAAGCGGCGCCGGCAAAAAGAATATTGTTTGACAAACCGTTGAATGCGCTTGAAATTACTGCTGTTTTTTACGGACGGATTTAGCACAAGGGCCAACTGGGCAAAATTGACCGTACACATTTTCAGAACGGATAAAATCAATTTGCTCATCATCCATAATCGTTGACCTTGACCAACAAAATAATTGGAAAGCTCTTCTTTTAGAGCCTTTTCTGTATCTTTCATACTGAGTAATTGGGCGTAGTGGTTATTGATGTTTTAGCACCAACAATTTACCATTATATCTCAATTACTCAATTTTGTCCTGTACTCAGTCATTAATCATAATGAATTTTCTTGCACATATATTTCTTTCCGGAGACCAACCTCATTTGATCGTTGGTAACTTTTTGGCCGACTATCTCAACAATAAGGAGGTAGCTGCTTTGCCTGGACCTATCCAAGAGGGAATACGCTTGCACCGTAAAATTGATGCTTATACTGATCAGCATCCTATGGTAAAAAGAGGGGTAGAGCGGATGCGCCCGGCTCACCGGAAATTTGCTCCGGTTGTACTGGATATTTGTTTCGATTATGTTTTAGTGAAAAACTGGAGCCGTTATTCTGTCGAGAATATTCACCTTTTTACCAAAAAAGTATATGAGGTTTTGCAAGACCACAGTTCTTTGATGCCGCATAAATTACAGGAACGGTTGCCTATGATGATTGCGGATGATTGGCTGACCAAATACGGAACGGTACCTGGCCTGCGTTATACTTTTAAAAGGATGAAATACCGGACTGAGTTCCCTGAATATTTTATAGGGGCCGTTGATAATTTTTTAGATGACTACGACTCTTATGAAAATGAATTCAACCAATTTTTTCCCGATCTGATCAAAGAGCTGAAGCACTGGCATGAGCAAAGCAAATGACTGAAGAAATATTATAACGGTCGTGCGATTATAATTTGTCAGAAATATAAATCCGTTTATTGGATGAAAAAAGGGCAGCAGTCAAAACAAATGGATAAACCAACAATTCAGAAATTACCAATTAATAAATGAAATATATTTTCTCCGCACTCCTTATTTTGTTTTTATTGAATAATGTGACCGGACAGATCTCAGGTGTTGTCACAGATGCTGATGGTGATCCGCTCCCTTTTGCTTCTGTGTATGTGCAAGGAACGACCCAAGGCACCACTACAAACATGAACGGTGAATATTTTTTGGATTTGGAAAAAGGAAATTACGAATTGGTTTTTCAATTTATTGGTTTCTCCCAACAAATCAGGAATATTAAATATAGTGGAAATCAATTAACATTAAATATTATTCTCGAAGCGGAAGCAATTTCTTTAAATGAAATAGAAATAAAGGCCAATGCAGAAGATCCTGCTTATGCCATCATTCGAAAAGCCATAGCCAAAAGAAAGTATTATAAAGAATTGGTGGAGTCTTTTTCCTGTGATGTATATATCAAAGGAAATGTAAAAATATTGGACGCACCAGAAAAAATATTAGGCCAGGACATCGGCGATTTGGAGGGTAGTTTGGATACCAACCGACAAGGAATTGTTTATTTATCAGAGTCGGTATCAAAATTATATTTTAAACAGGCTGATAAATATAAGGAGGTGATGACTTCCAGCAAGGTCAGTGGAAATGATAATGGCTTTAGTTTTAACAGCGCCCGCGAAATGGATATGGACCTGTACAAAAATTACGTGGAATATGGACGAAATGTGGTATCACCAATTGCTGATGGTGCATTAAATCATTATAAATATAAATTGGAAGGGGTGTTGCTCGACGAGCAAGGCCATTTGATAAATAAAATCAAAATAATTCCTAAACGGTCGGAAGATCCTGTTTACCAGGGGTTTATATATATAGTTGACGACTTGTGGAATATTCAGAGCACTGATATTTTTTTAACGGGCAACCGGGTACAGATGCCGCTTTTTGACACCTTGCATATCCGTCAGACCTACGTGCCGGTCAAACAG
The DNA here is from genome assembly GCA_039819485.1 of Bacteroidota bacterium. GTDB lineage: Bacteria > Bacteroidota > Bacteroidia > Chitinophagales > Saprospiraceae > UBA6168. The sequence continues at coordinate 23,332 of JBCBRY010000012.1, forward strand.
CCGGACGTCTGGCAAATATTTTCCCGGACATTTTCCATGACGGGCGGGGCTTTTGGATTTAAGTTTGGTGGGGACTTTACAGGTATTTATTCGAATTATAATTTAGCACCCAATTTATCGGATAAATTTTTCGGCAATGAAATCATGAAAGTGGAAGAAGGAGCCAATGATAAAGACACCAGTTATTGGAATAATACGAGGCCTGTTCCTTTGACCTCTGAAGAATCTGTCGATTATTATCGGAAGGACAGTATTAAGGTTGTTCGGGAGTCCAAACCTTTTATGGACTCGGTGGATCAGGTAAATAATAAACTGAAATTTGTAAACCTTCTTTTTGGCTACACTTATTCCAATTCATGGAAAAAACAATCATGGACGGTTCAGTCACCGATCAACACTTTTCAATTTAATGCAGTTCAAGGTGCAAATATTAATTTGCAGATGGATTATAAAAAAGCATTTGATAAACTGGAAAATAAAAAATTAACTGTCGGTGGAAAAATTAATTACGGATTTGCCGAAGAGAAATTCAGGGCTGCTGCAAGATTGCAATATAATTATGACCCTAAAAAATACAGTCGGTTAAGAATAATGGGTGGGAGAGAAGTTGTCCAGTTTAATGAAGCAGAACCGATCAGCAACATTTTAAATACTTCTTATTCTTTATTTAATAAAAGGCACCTGGCTCGTTACTATGATAAAAAATATCTAAGAATCGACCACGGAAGTGAGGTGGCGAATGGTGTTTTATTATTTGGTATTTTACAATATGCTGACAGGTCTCCTTTGGTAAATAATTCTGATTTTAGTCTGTTTAACAAAGATCGGGAATTTGCTCCGAATGTTCCGATCAACAGGCATTTAGCGGAAGGAGAATTAGCTGGCAGTAAATCACTTGTCGGAGGCATTAGTGTTCGTTTAAGGCCCGGTCAGAAATATTATGACTACCCCGACCGAAAGTATATATATGGAAGTAAATTTCCTGATTTATGGATTCATTACAGGCGGGGATTCGGTATCGAAAACGGCTTAGAAAGTGACGTGGAATTTGACCGCCTTTCCGCCGTTTTACAAAAAAGAAATATTAAGATGGGTTTATTGGGCCAATCATCTTTTCGCTTCGAAGCAGGCGCGTTCCTCAATAATGATCAGTTGTTTTTCCAGGATTACAAACATTTTATGGGCAGTGAAATATCAATCGGTAATTCTGAATTGTATTTGATGTCTTTTCGTCGCCTTCCTTATTATGAATACAGCACCAAAAAGCATTGGGTAGAAGGGCATTACGAACATAAATTTCAAGGCTTTATTACGGATAAACTGCCACTGATCAGAAAATTGGACTGGGGAATGGTGGTCGGTGCCAATTTCCTTTACACTGCCGAAGAGAAAGATTACCTGGAATGTTTAATCGGCTTCGACAATATTGGTTTTGGTATCTTGAAACTGTTCAGGTTCGATGTGATCGGATCATTTAGAAGGGGTAGCTACGATGGCCTCGGATACATGTTTGGCATCACATTGCCGATTGATGATCTTCAAATGTGATGTGTTGTTTTCAAAAATTTCTAAAATAGGCAGTAAGTGTAACTGGCTTATTCCTCCTGGTTCCGCCAATCAGTCACCGAGAGATATACAATGACCACTCCTCCGATGATCATTAGAATCCTGATGATGAAACCAAATAGGGAACTGGGTTTGTCGATCCATGTCAGATAGGTCAATTTGACACCTATCAGGCTCAGTACCAGTGCAGTAAATCCGACAATGAACAAAATAAACCCGATCGTGACCCAGATAGTCTTTTTCATTTTAATACAATTTTTATTGATGCAAAGCTAACTTGAAATATCCAACAAGTAGAAGGGAAGACAGTTTTTAGATGTAAAGCCAAAGTAAAATTTAACCCTTGTCGGTTTACCATTCACCAACCAAAACTTACATTTGCATTAGACCTTAACCAATAATTCTACATGATAAAGCTTATTGAATGCCCAAGGGATGCCATGCAGGGTTTGAAGGAGTTTATTCCTACCGAGACCAAAGCAGCCTATATCAATCAGCTTCTGAAAACCGGTTTTGATACGATTGATTTTGGGAGTTTTGTTTCTCCCAAAGCAATTCCACAAATGCGGGATACGGCTGACGTTCTGTCCAATTTGGATTTGTCGAGCACAAAATCAAAACTTTTGGCCATTGTTGCGAATCAGCGAGGAGCCAACGATGCAAGTCAGTTTGACGAAATCACCTACCTCGGTTATCCTTTTTCCATTTCCGAAACATTTCAGATCAGAAACACCAATGCTACTATTGAAGAGTCTCTCGTACGCGTCGAAGGGATTCAAAAGACCTGTGTTCAAACCAATAAGGAAATGGTAGTGTATGTAAGCATGGGTTTCGGCAATCCGTACGGTGATCCTTGGAATGTAGAAACAGTCGCCAAGTGGGTCGACAAATTAGTAGGGATGGGAGTCAGGATAATTCAGTTGTCGGATACGATCGGAGTCTCAAATCCGGCAAGTATAGAGTATCTGTTTTCTAATTTAATTCCGATCTATAAAAGTAAAGGGGTGGAAATTGGTGCCCATTTACATACCCAGCCTCACACCTGGAAAGAAAAAATTGAAGCCGCCTGGAAAAATGGTTGCACCCGTTTTGATGGTGCCATAAAGGGTTTCGGTGGATGCCCTATGGCCAAAGATGACCTAACGGGCAATATGCCGATGGAAAATATGGTTTTCTATTTTCAGGATGAAAAAATACAGACTGGAGTGAATGATGCAGAATTCAGAAAATCATATACCATGGCAATTGATGTTTTTCCAAAGCATTGAATTTTAATTTATGGTTCAAGAATTTTATAAATCATCAATCAACATAGTCCTTGTAACGACCGGTGCTTTTCAAAAAAATATTTTCCCGCTCATCAATATATTTTTCTAAATGGTGAAAAATGTCATCATAAAATTTGCACTCTGTCCCGTTTCTAAAATCAATGATCCATTTACCTTTGAGTAATTTTTTTTCTTTGAAAACAGGCTGATTTATTCTTTTTTTTGGCATTAAAAAAAGATCAAGGATGGAGAACAAATAAAAAGTGTTTTTCAGATTGTCCCTGACGATCATACCAGAATAGGGAGCGTACGCCAATATCTTACGAGCGGTTAAATCATCAAAAATAAAAGTAAAGGGTTCCTGATCTTTTGCAAGGTTCCAACTTTTAATATCATAGGTTTTCTTCTTTTCCTCAGCTTCTAAATGAAAAGTCCATTTATTTTTTATGCGAACCGATAAGTCCAATTTTTTATTCGAAGATAAATTTTCTTTGAAAGGAATATCCTGCAATTTCAAATAGTTGATAATTTCTTTTTTTAAGCTTTGCATTATAATTTATAAATTTCATTTTATGATCTATAAAAAGGATGGGGCAAAAAAGGCATACATAAATCACCAACTATAAATCTTAAATAAAAGCACTTCACTCTACTAACTCTATCAATTTTCCGTCAGGTAATATCTCTAATTCTATTGTCGTACTTTGTGAAGCGTTGTATTTTTCATCGGTTCTGCTGGCTTGCCCGCTCATGATGAAAATACTCATGTCATCATCTATTCGGGCGACGGAACGGGTGATGATTTGTCCGTCAGAAAAAGTACCGGCAATTACTTTTTTATCTATAGCTTTTCCTCCTTTTCCCAAAGTCAGCATGACATATTGATAATTGAGCAGTCCAGCTTTCCAATATACAATAGCATCAAAATTTTTGGTGCCGGAAAGTTTGAAGCAAGGCACATATTCTGTAAATTCATCAACCTCTTCCTCGTATGGTAGAATAAATTCACCTATTAATTTGTGTGGAAGTGGTTGATTTTCAGCGCTATAGGTATGGGCGTCTTCTTCTTTTAGGGTGACTGGTAATTTGAGCGAAGGAAATTTGTCCAGAAAATGTTGATAGCTGGTAGCCATATTGAATGTTTAATTTATGGTTGAAGGTCATTGGGTTAAATGTGTAAATTTGCATTTTATTGGTGCAAAAATAACTATGTTTTATTGCATTAAAAACTTTATCGATCCGAACAATTTTCATGGTTATAAAACATTATTATTCACTAAGGAAACTCAATACATTTGGCTTAGATGTAAATGCGGAAAAATTTGCTGAATTTCATTCTGAAGCTGATTTACAATCCTTATTGAATGCTGGGATTCGCCCTATCCGTATTCTCGGAGGTGGCAGCAATTTATTATTAACGGAGAACTTAACCGGCCTGATAATTAAAAACGAAATTAAAGGCATTAAAATAATAGCAGAAACAGAAGGTGAAATTATTGTTTCGATTGGTGGTGGAGAGGTGTGGCACGAATTGGTATTATGGGCGTTAGAAAATAATTATGGCGGCTTGGAAAACCTGTCCTTGATCCCTGGAAGTGTTGGAGCTGCACCAATTCAGAACATAGGAGCATACGGGGTTGAATTAAAAGATATTTTTCAACGTTTGGAAGCTGTTTCTGTGGACTCCGGTAAAATAAAAACATTTGATAAGGAAGCCTGCCAATTTGGGTACCGGATGAGTATTTTTAAAAATGAATTAAAAGGTAAATATGTCATTACCAGGGTGCATTTAAGGTTGACCAAAAAGCATGAAATTAATATCGAATACGGAGCAATAAGGAATATTTTAACATCAAAAAAAATAATCAATCCTACCATTCAAGATGTAAGTGAAGCGGTTATCGAAATACGCCAAAGTAAATTACCTGATCCCGAAGAAATAGGTAACTCCGGGAGTTTTTTTAAAAACCCTGTCATTAGTAAGGGCCAATTCCAACGTTTAGAAAAGGAAAATCCGGAGGTAGTTTATTATAAACTGGAAAATGACCAGTACAAAATTCCTGCTGGTTGGTTAATTGAAAAGGCTGGTTGGAAAGGTAAGAGAATGGGTGGTGCTGGCTGTCACGAAAAACAAGCCTTGGTCTTGGTCAATCATGGTAATGCGACAGGTACTGAGATCAGGAACTTGGCCAATAAAATACAATACGACGTAATGGAAAAATTCGGGGTTGGTCTGATTCCGGAAGTTAATATCTGGTGATCAAGGAGCCGATATTTTAATATCTGTCTCACGCTGAGAAAGCAGAGGTCGCAGAGGGTATTTTCCATTCCTTTGCGGCCTCTGCTTTTTCAGCGTGGAGTCAATACAAGGGAGCAATGACTTAATTCAAATTTTCTTTTTTCAAGTGGAAAATAATGTCTTCACCCACCAAGTCAATTTCATTTTTTGAATTTTTCACAATTTCAAAAACTTCGGCGTTTTCTTCGTTATCTTCTTCAGCATCCCACATGATCATTTTACCATTTTTTATTTTCCAACGAAGATCGTTGCTGCGAAATGATATGCGGCTGCGTTTACCAAAGACCACTTCGCCGTCGCTCTGGAACTCGGCGCGGAAACGGACATTTTCAAGGATATTGGTACCCAGATCAATACCCAGTTCCCCAAGCGATTCTCCAAGGTCAGTCATTCCTTCAGCCAGATGTCCCATCCCTTCCACGAAGCTGCTGATGGCTTTTCCAAAATCACTGTCTTCTCCCAATTCTTTTTCAATTTCTTTTTTCGCTTTGTCAATTTCATCCCGAATTTCTTCTTTGGCTTTGTCTATATCTTTTCGCATGTCCTTTTTGGCTTTCTTCGTTTCTTTTTCAGTTTCAGGTGATTCCAAAGTTACCTCATATTCACCGGCAAATGTGTCTTGAATTTGCTGGTCAGTTTGGCAAGCGAAGAATAGGAAGGAAACAAGCGATAATGACAGAAAATTTTTCATTTAAAGGTAGCTGATTTTATTAATGGTTTGATGAGGACAAAACAAAGCACTTATCAGCTTAGAGGCTTGAGTTTTTCGAAGAAAGCCCAGCAAATTTTTACGAAAACATATTTGATTTAAGTTGTGATACAGAAAATAGTGGGGTACTTATCGTCGATAAAATAAGTTTAGGGAAACAGTTGGCAAGTTTTGGAATTTGACCTTTTGCGAAAGTGCAATAAAGCAATAGGGCAGTTCATTACAAATCACTAACTCACTACTTCAAGGCAAAGCTGTAATCCGTGGTTATGGGAAAGAAGTAATCCGCTTCTGATAATAATATTTCAGCTGAAGTTTCTGGGAAGGCAGCAATTTCAACCCGGATTCCGTCGTGTTTCAAATGTCTGACCAACTCCACATAATCGGCATCTCCAGACAAAATGATGATGGTATCAACCTTTGAGGCAATTTGTACTGCCTTGATACTCAGCGGTATATCTGCTGATTTATAACAAGGTACCACAGATCCGTGGAAAAGTTTCTGTAGTCTGTCGGCCAGTTTTTTAGAAATGCTTTTTCCTTCCCGAAAATAAATCAACCGGGAAAGGGAACGGTTTTGTAACAGCGCTGGCACCAACTTGTCAAAATTAATCATGGATGCCGCACTTTTGGATACCGTGTGGAGGCTCATTTCGATATTGTTCCCATCGATTAGAATGGCTACGGACTGATCAAGTTTAATGTTGATTTTTTCTTCTGGCGGTAAGGTGACAGGAGTGACCTTGGGTGGCTCGCTTCTTGAAACTGCTTCTTGCGGTTTTTGGAGAACCGCAGGTTTTTTCGACGGTATTGTTCTTTTGGTCGCAGTTGCCCTTTTCGTTGTAGTTTTCCTTTTTGGGGCCGTCGTTGTATTCTGACTACGGCTCGATTCTTCTGCCTGCTTCCTGATATCAGGACTGGCATTTGTTTTAGGAGACCTTTTATTTCTTATCGAGGTTTTGGGCTTAGAGGAAGTCTTTTCCGTTTTTGCTTTGCTTGGAGTGCTTCTGGTTCGTTTTCCAGTATTTCGACTTCTGGTAGTATTTTTTGTTTTTGCCATGCGGCAAATGTATTAATAATCAATTATATACATATGAAGAAGATTCTTTTATTGCATCCTAATAAATTTTCAAAGTGCGGTTTTCATAAGATTGCTGAAGCATTTTGACCAATCGGTTTTTTTGTTTGAAAAACCTTCCAGGTGGCAGGCCTGTAAAAGACCTGAAATTGTGTACCAAATGCGCCTGGTCAAAGAAGCCCTGTCGGTAGGACAGCTCCGTAAGTGAAGGGGCGGGGTCCTGCTGGCCATTGTAAACGATACAGTTGAATCGTAAAATATTACAAAGGATTTTGGGGCTGAGACCTACATGCTCCTGAAATTTTTTTTCTAGCGTACTTTTACTGACACACAATTTTTCATGCAGGTCTGTAATCTTTATTTTGCCGTTGTTTTTGATCATGATGTAAACGGCCTTTTTGACCAGCCCATCGGGCATTGAACTTGTTGGCAAATATTGTCCGAACGCATCGTTTAAGATGCTGATCCGGGCTTTAAAATTCTCTTTCTGCCAAAAACTTTTATCAATAAATTTAACAAAGGGGGTAAGCTCCTTTCCGTGTATAATAAAAGGCGGGGTGTAATTGGCCATGCTGATATTGAACAGCGGGGCCATTCCATATGGTTTGAACCGAACTCCTAATATCCTGATGGGACTTTCCTGAGAAATGAGCACACTTGATTTCCCCTGATGGGGTAGGGTACATCTCCCAAACTTCTTCCGTTCGTCGGGTGTCTGACTTGACGCTCTATAATAATCTGGTCCAAAATTGAAAACAAGGGATGCAGAACCGTTCGGCAAGCTAAGTTCTTCGTTTAGAGAAAAGTCTGAAATAAGGGTCCAGTAACATTCTATATATTCCCTCAGTGGTAAAGGGGGAACTACTTCCTCATAATGCAACATCACATTTGCGGGTTTTATAAAGAAAACCCAAGGCTCGATTTGCAGAATTACGAGATCATTTTAGACTGCAATTGTAAAAAAACGGAATTATTGTTTTTTTAACAAAAAATAGAAGATCTGCAATTCAATTTGTCATTTGGCTGCATTTTTTCAAAAATTTTAATCTTTTTTAAATTATTCTCATTTTTTACAATTCTCATTTTTTTAGTTGGATCAACTTTACATTTGGAAAAACCTAATTGTTTTGAAAATACTGTTGAGAGTTTTTTTCATACTAATTTATTTTTGTGGGTTGTCGTCTCAGGCGGCAACCATTTCGACTGTTGTTAGTAGGATTTAATTAAGAAGCAACCTTTTGGTTTTATTTTTTTCTTTGTTAATGAAAAACGCCTTCTTAATAAACCTACCTGAAAATTAAAAATTGGAAAAGCTTGTTTTAATCGGTCATACAATAAATGACCTCCTTTGATTTTTCCTTTTCCAATTAGACATTAATGGAAATCACCCGTACCTGCCATGTGAGCAGCCTGTCATTTTATTGATTTTTGTAAGTTTCTCAATATCAATGAAATATAAGCTTTGATCTCTACTTTAAACCTGAAAATGGTTTGCTTTCAAAAAGGGCAATGCCCTGAACTGTTGTCAATTCCAATTTAGTAATTAATGGAAGGAAGTAAAATAAATGTATTCTTCTGATATGCTTGGGTGTCGAGTTGTTCCTAACCTTGTTTTGCTGCCAAGCAGCCATATCAAAATGCATTTATTTAAATTGAAAACTAAATAAAAATAATTAGAATTCACTCGGCTCGATTCTATATTGCTTTCTTTCTTTAAAGACTGATTGTACTGTTAAAAAAGTAAGTGCTTGGACAAAAACAAAGAGTGCTAAAAATGACACTTTTATTTGGGCAAATGTTTGATTTCTAAGTCTCCAAACTCTTTTTCAGGCAAAGGAAAAGTGTCATTTTTTTTGACCACCTGCTTAGCACTTATCTTTTAGACAAATCTTTCCAATATTTCTTTAAACCTAATAATTAAATTAATTACCACTTATGTCCGCATATGAATTCACTATTCATGTGAGGCTATCGCTATTTTTTTACTGAAATAAAATAAAAATTTTAATAAATCTACAGTTCCATTTAATTGTTTAAAATGGTTATTGTCAGATTAATTTTCTATATTTTATCCGTGTAGATTGTTTTTCAGGTTTCTGTCTGAAAATTTATTATGCTATAAAATCCCATCAAAGAATATCAATTAAAATACTGCAACTCAACATAAAATTTAGGATCTCTTGCACCCAATAATTTAGCAATACTGGGTGACAGTACAATTACAATGTCATCCCCATAAGCACGGTCGGGAATGGGAGCAATTACCTTGGCGTAGATAGTTTTTCTGCGCATGGGGTTTTTTATTTGAACAACGGATCCTACCGGTGCAGAACGGTGCAGACAGTAATAGTCATTGCTTCCTTTTTTTTCCCTTTGCCAATAGGCCGCTCCGTTCTGAAAAGCGGGATCATCGAACGCTAATTTATGCTCAAATTCCCTTTGCATGGCCTGCATCTTAGAGCTGATTGGGTTGAGAGACGCTTGTAACGAATCAGGAATTCCATCCAGGCTTAGATAGCCAACATGAAGTTGCATCCCTGTAAACATCATGGTGTTTTCAAGTCCGTTCCAAAGTTTCAGCGAATCAAGTGGAATATTGAAAAAGTGTTTTGCAATGCGATAAAAATTATCTCCATGTTTTACGACATAATGAACCGGTACATAACCTGCTTTAAAGTAACCTCCTTCCCATGACTTCACGATAGCGGAGTCAGGAATGGGGATATTGATCGGTGTGCCGGCCGAAAACCCCTCCTCCGGTTCTATGTGAGAGTTAAACGAAACAAGGTCATAAATCTTGATCCCATAAAACTGAGCGAGTGAATAGAGGGTCTGGCCCTGTTCCATGGTATGCACAAATACTTTGTTGCCAAAATCATCAACCTTGAGGAAAACAGTATCTTGCGCCGTCAAATAGTGAAGGCTGTCGCCAGTGGAATGGCCAGGTAAGTAAAAAGCAAAAAGTAAAAGCAGGGAAAATAAAAATCGCCTCATTTAAAATCAAATTAGATCTCAGGTGTTTGCATTTGCTTTTTTATAAATAGGTGTTGAAGGTGTTCATTGTTTATGCGCTCCTATCATGATCTTAAACTACCCATTAGATATGCCCAAAAATAAATATTCGTTAGGAATTATTCCAGCCCGTTTTGGATCTACCCGGTTCCCGGGAAAACCATTGGCTGATATTTATGGGAAACCTATGATTCAAAGGGTGTATGAACAAGCACTAAAAAGCGATCTGGATGAAGTGGTAGTTGCTACCGATGATGAGCGTATATTTCAGCACATTTTGTCAACAAAAGGAAGAGTGGTCATGACTTCGGCATTCCATAAAACTGGCACCGACCGCTGTGCCGAAGTTGCAGCTCTGCCCGAATTCGTGGAGTTTGAAATGGTGGTCAATATTCAGGGAGACGAACCCTTCATCCAGCCCGAACAGATTAATCAGGTCGTCGGTGTTTTGAAAGAAAATGACCGATTTCAAATTGCCACCTTGGTTAAAAAGATAAAGAACTCAGAACAACTATTTAATCCAAATTCTGTTAAAGTGGTTTTCGGTAGGGAGGGAAGGGCCCTTTATTTTAGCCGAACTCCAATTCCACATTTAAAAGACGTACCAAGAGGCGATTGGCTGGCAGTCAGGGATTTCTACCACCACGTCGGTATTTATGGATTTCAAAAGAATACGCTGTTGGAGCTGACAAAATTGCCACCGTCAAACCTTGAGCAGGCAGAGTCCCTTGAACAATTGAGATGGATGGAAAATGGATTTGAGATTGGCCTGCAAGTAACTGACTATGAATCCTTTGGAATTGATGTGCCGGAGGATGTGCAAAATATTCCTCCATTTCTGATCGCCAAATAGTATAACACTGATTTCATGAAATATTGCAGCCATTGTGGTTCCGCAGATTTGAAAAAAGAGATTCCTCCGGGTGACAATCGTGTGCGCACGGTCTGCGGAAACTGTGGCACCATCCATTACCATAATCCAAAGATAATCACGGGCTGTTTACCGGTTTGGGAAAACAAAGTACTTCTTTGCCGTCGGGCCATAGAGCCACGCAAAGGATATTGGAATGTACCCGCTGGCTTTATGGAATTAGGTGAATCGGTAGAGGCTGGAGCTGCCAGGGAGGTCTGGGAAGAAGCCAAGGCCAAAGTAAATATTTGGGGGGTTCATACAATCTTTACTTTCACCCGGTTCAATCATGTTTATGTGCAATATCTGGGAGAACTGGTAGACGGGAAATTCGGAATAGGGGAAGAAAGCCTGGAAGTGAAGCTATTTGCGGAAGAAGAAATTCCGTGGAAGGAAATTGCTTTTGAGTCTTCTTTGTTTGCTTTAAAAAAATATTTTGAAGACCGGAAAAATGGTGAACGAAAGGTGCATTCCGGATTTTTATAATCCTTAAATAATTTTTTACGCGCAGAGGCCGCTGAGTTCGCAAAGTATCTTATAATTTTCTTTGCGAACTCAGCGGCCTCTGCGCGTAAAAGAAGAATCCTAAAAGTCAGCTATCAAAGGCCATCTGGCCGGTTCTTTCCTTGACCATTTCCAAAACAAGTTTCAATTGTTCTTTTTGATTCAGGTGGGTATTATCCAATACCACCGCATCGGCGGCCTGGGTCAGTGGACTGTCTGCGCGGGAAGAATCTATCCGGTCCCTTTCAGCCAAATTATTTTTCACTTCCTCAAAATCCACATCCATCCCTTTTTCGATCAATTCAACGTAGCGCCGGCGGGCCCTTTCTTCAACCTCGGCCGTCAGGAAGATTTTGAGCTCTGCGTTTGGAAACACAACGGTTCCAATGTCACGGCCGTCCATCACAATCCCTTTTTTTTCACCCATTTGCTGTTGCTGTCTGACCATTTCCTTACGCACCTCAGAAATGGTAGCGACAGGACTAACGAAGTTGTTAACTGCCATCGACCGGATTTCAAGATTTACATTTTTGCCATTCAGGAAAATACAATTGCCTTCCGGGCGTAATTTGAATTCCAGGTGAATTTTATCAAGAGCATCGTTCACAGCCGATAGATCATGAATATCTACTTGGTTTTCAAGGAAATAGAGCGTTACTGCGCGGTACATGTCACCAGTACTGATATACGCATAATTAAGTGCTTTCCCCAGTTCTCTGGCAAGGGTACTTTTCCCACAGGAGGAATGCCCGTCGATGGCAATTATGATTTTGTTCAATGCTACGTCGCTATTCATACGGCAAAGAAATGGGAATTTTATAAAAATGGAAAAGCCCTGCGGAAATTTCCACAGGGCTTTTGGATAAAACTTAGGGTGTTATTTCAAGTAACGTCCTAAGTTTTTAGAAAGGACAACTGTTGCAGCGGTCAACCTTAGCATTTGGATTGGCTTTCGAGATGACTTCTGCGGCCTTGTCACAATCACGGCAACCGATGACTTTAAACTCGGTACGGCGGTTCATCTGGTGCTGGCCTTCCGAGCAAGGTACATTGTTGACACAATCATTCACGTTGACTTTTTCACCGTAACCACGTGCTACCAAGCGGTCTCTTTCGATCCCTTTTTCGACCAGCCATTTTACCACAGAATCTGCACGACGCTGTGAGAGCCGGTTGTTGTAGTGGTAACTTCCACGGGCATCGGTATGCGAACCGATTTCGATGATGTATTGTGTGTTCTCTTCCAGCAGCTTCTGCAGTTTTTCAAGTTCAGGCAAGGCGTCTTCTCTGATGTAAGCTCTGTCGAAATCATAATAGATGTGAAGCAGGTAAGGGATCGCTACGACTCCTCCTTCTGGATTTTGTACTCCTGTTTCTGGATCACCTCCTTGGCCGGGAGGAACTTCTACACCACCTTTGGTGCCTGGTTCATCTTCATCCCCTGAATTGGGATTTGGATCAACGTGACCGATCGGAAAACCATCTTCAATCAAAATCCCTTTATCGTACTCCTTTCCATCAGGATATTTTCCGTCTGCCGGCAGTCGAGTGTCTTCATCCATCCATAACTTAGTTGACGGATCTAAATAAGTATGGTCTGTTTTGGTGGAAGGATTTCGTGGGTCAGTACCCGGTGGGTTGTTGGCAATGTCTTCAGGCCTCGTCGTTGTGGGCATCAGAAACAAATTTTCAACCAATGTCTCTGACTCGGTGAGTCCTTTGGTGCAAACATTTTCTGCGATCCCGGCGAAGTAACCATCCTGTGTTGCTTTCACCTTATAGCAGCATTCCCTATCCAATTTAAAATAGTAGCGTCCCGTGGTAGAAGTTACAAATGGCTCTGCCAGCGGCTGCCCGCAATCATTTTCGATGGTGACCACAACACCTTCCATCGGCAACCGGTTGAGACCATCAAAAACAATCCCCTCAATGTCAAACTCAGCACTGCGTCGCAATGGTATTTTAACCTCTAACTTGTCTGCCAGGGTTAAGTCCTTGGTACATGCTTCAGAGTCATTCGGTGTGTATTCTTCCTTGCTGGCTTTTAGGTCGCAGCAATCGTTGAGTTTCATATCAAATTTCACAAGTCCATCCATATCGGTCAGCATCGTGTCGCCTTTACAGGTTACGACAACTTCCGCACCTTCGATTGGCAGATCGGTACTTTCATCATAAACCAACACCTCTACAGGAACGGCAATTTTTTTGAAGCTGTAAATATCATCCCGTCCAACACCTCCCTCGCGATCAGAAGAAAAGAACCCGCAAGTGCCTTCTTCATTAAAGATGACCCCAAAATCATCCGAAAGCGTATTGATCGGATACCCCATGTTTTCAGGTGCTTTCCAGGTACCTGATTCATCTTGTTCCGTATGATAAATGTCCAAACCTCCTAAACCGATTTGTCCATCTGACGAGAAGTATAATTTTCCTTCCAAAGAAGCGTGTGGGAACAGTTCGTGTCCTTCAGTGTTTACTTCCGGGCCAAGGTTGACAGGTGGTCCCCAGCGGCCACTTTCTTTTTCAGAAACATATAAATCCATTCCACCGAACCCACCTGGCATATCTGAAGTGAAATATAGTTTATCGCCTTCAGCTGATAAAGTGGGGTGGGCTACAGAATACTCGTTACTGTTGAAAGGCAGACTTTGCAACTCGCCCCATTCTCCTTCACCTTCGCTCCTTGCATAAAAAACTTTTAACCGCATGATGCCATCGTCATCGAACTCTCTTTTTCCATCTTCGAAATTATTTCTGGTAAAAAATATTTCTTCACCATTGCGGGAAAAGGCGACCGCAGCGTCGTGAAATTTAGTGTTGATTTCGTTGGAGAACTTTTCCGGACGCCCAAAAACATAATTACCACAGCCTTCTTCTTTGCCTGTTTCACGCATGTCTACATAGTACAGTTCGAGGAAGTTGTTGTTGGTCCAGGCATGGACTCTGCGGATCATGGGATTGGTGTCTCTTTCAGAAGAAAAGACGATACCTCCTTTATAAAACTGAGGGCTGAAATCATCAGTCCCTGAATTGAAGTCCACTTCGTTTACTTCAAAAATACCAGCACTTTTTGTCATCAGTTCATCTTCATAATCGCATGCCCTCAATAACAACTGTCCTCTTTGATCATCAGGTGAAAGATCAACAAACTGCTGATACCACTCTCTGGCAATGTCACATTTGCCATTGCGCTGCAGCATCATGCCATAGTATAGTTTATGGATCGGTTCGGATTCTGGTAAACGAACAACCTGCCCGTACCAAAATTCGGCGTTGGGTGTATCATTTACTTTGCGATAGGCTTCTGCCAGGTTGATCTTGGCTTCCGCTATGTCGCCATTCTCCAAAATTTGGTTGTAAAGATCGATGGCATCCATATATTCCAGATTGTCCATCTTTTGCTGGGCCTGCTTCAGCTTGCCACTTTGCGCCACGGCGCTAAGGGAAATAAAGCAGCTTATGAGTAGGGAAAATAAAATACGCATATCTATTGTGGTTAATTTTTTCCGGGTAAGAGTGTGAATGTAGAGTTGTCAAATGCCGATTGCAAAATGATATCAATAACAATCGGCATTTAACAATTAAAAATATCTTGGTGTGACAACTTTTTTCTCGTCGAAGTTGAACTCGTAACCAAGCATGATTTCAAATGCGCCATTGGTCACATTATTCAATTCATTGGTGGTGTAATCATAAGCAACCCCGAAGCGGAAACCATTTTTCATTACATAAGACATCCAGATGTCCATTGAATCATCAGAACTTCTGCCATCTTCGATGTAGGCAAATGAAGTTCTGTACGAAAGCCCGACCCACAAAGCTTCGTGGAATAGTAACGAAACGTCAAAATCCACTTCGTTAGGGGCGCCAATATCACGGAATTCATCAATTTTGGTAAATCGTTTATCCAATCCAACATTTTTCCACAAAATAGATGGCTTGAAAATCAGGGCATCACCCCTGAGCGGTATGGCAGCACCTGTACTGAAGTAGTAATGCCGTATTTGGCGGGCATAAATTGGTGTGACGGCAGAAGGCCTCAGGTCATATTCGACCAAGTGAGGAGAAGCGCCTCCAACATAGAAATGCTTATTGTAAAGGTAGAACCCAGCACCAAAGTTTGGCCGGAAAGAGCTGAGGTTTTCAGCATAGGCAGGGTCCACCTGGTTTTCCAAAAGCAGCTCGTTCCAATCTCCCCTGGTATTTTCAATTCCTCCCTGTAAACCAATGCTCAATTTCAAAGATTTACCCAACGGTATCCGATAGGCGTAAATGACGTTGGCGCCAATCGAATTAGTCGGACCAATTTTATCATTGATCATGCTAAATCCGACCGCGACCCGTTCGTTGCGAAGCGGGGTATGGGCCGTCAGCGTTTGAGTGGATGGAGCACCTTCTATTTCGTACCACTGCGTACGGTGCAATAAATTGACCGACATGTGCTCTTTTGACCCTGCATAGGCGGGGTTGAAAATTAGGCTATTGAACATATATTTTGTGAACATGGGATCTTGCTGGGCGAAAGCCACTTGTCCAACCAAAATCAATAGCGATAGAAAAGTCAATGTTTTTTTCATCATTGATAGTTTTTTAAACAAAAGTCTGCTGGGGGCGATGTATATGAAAAGCTATCCGCAATCAGCTTTTAGCTATTAGCACACTTGGGGCTAATAGCTAAAGGCTTCAGGCCAATAGCTATTTGTTTATTTGTAAATAGCCTTTGAACTCTCGTCGGCCGTCCAAATTGAGGTAATAGAAATAAGTACCATCTGGTAGTGGCCTGCCTTCGTACAATCCACCCCAATCATTCTGATAGCCGACCGTATTGAAAACCAGGTTGCCCCATCGGTTGTAAATACTCAGGTCGCTATCTGGAAATTTTTCGATATTTTCAATGGTGAACGTTTCATTGATGCCATCATCATTTGGAGAAAATCCATTGTAAATGATGATCGTGTCGGATTGAAAGCAAAGTATCTCTACGAGCACTGTTGCCGTGTCACAGCCATTGGGATTACAAAGAACATATTCAAAAGAATCAAGTCCGCAGAAATCCGTATCGGGCAGATAATCAACTGTTTGATTTGGATTGGTCACTGTCAGGCCATTGTATGGGCCGTCACCACCTGTATTAAGGTCGAGAACGGTGAGGGTATAGTCTGGACAGGGGCCAAGGGTATCATTGGCTAATATGTCAATATTTACGAGGGTGTTCAAAGGTGTAGTCGCCGCATCATCGACGGCAATGGGGGGTGGGGCATTGAAGCACGGGTCATTGACGTCCGGTACAACAGTGATGTATAGGTAGGTGGTGTCACAAACTCCATAGTCATCACAAATGACGATGCAAGCAGTGTCGGTTCCAAGATCAAGCCCGAAGGCATTGAGGCATAAAGTTACATCATCTACCGTAAATTCCACCTCTTCACCGGACAAAGCAGGACAAAAATTTTCTATATTTAAAATATTGCCTGCCAATTCAGTAGTGTCAATACAGTACAGCTCATTTGTACCAAGCAGGATGGTGTCAATAATTGTACCAACCTCCGGTAGCAAAACATTCACACAGACGTAAGCAGTATCGACATTTCCCATCTCATCCATTAATAAAAAACAACCTTCGTCAAGTCCTTCAGCGATGCCTGTATATGTCACACAATGCGTGTTTTCGTCATATTCAAAAACTACGCTTTCACCGCTCTCATCAGGACAAATGTTTTCTACAGAGATAATGGTACCGGTAAGGGTGGTCGTATCAACGCAAATACTATCAGTGAAATTGATGTATATTTCATCGTTCCATTTTTGGGAAGTAGCGGTACACAAGTCATTGCCGACCGTTATGTTTAAATAAGTTGTATCACACATGCCCATTTCATCACAAGCTACAATACATGCAGTTTCGGTACCGTTGCAGGCAAGACCCGTATATTTTACACAGTTGTTTAGCGTATCCAAATAAAAGGAAACGAAAGTGCCACTTGAGTCTGGACAAATGTTCTCAACAGACACAATGTCCGCAACCAAAGAGGTCAGGTCAAGACAATAAGTATATGGTAGGCCATCGGCTTCAATGGTGTCATAAAATATAGTTGGGGGTAAAGGGAGCAAACATTCAACCATGATCATCAAAGTATCTGTCATGCCTGTCTGATTATCAGAAATAATCATGGAATGCATGCCCGGCCCAAATGCAAACTCGGCACCCATAGGCAATAGCCCAAAATTGAGGCCGATTGTAGAAGGTGTCATATTGGCCAATACAGTGATCTCCATATCACTGTAGTTTTTGCCTGGAGCGCCTCCTTCAATACTGAGCGAAGCTGGGTTGTGTATCCAGTTTCCTTGCGGGTCCCACTGATTCATTTTGTTGACCAGGTCGTTAATATCAAAAAACACCTCACTGTAAGTGTTTCCGTTAACGGACCATGAATCCAGTTCATACGGCCCAAAGTTGCCGAGTCCAAAAAGAGTGGTATAGGAGTAATTGATGGTGGTATCAAAATCACATCCGATAATGCCCGCCGTGTAGGGATTGCCATCCATGAAAATGGAGTAACCCGCCAAATCCGTTGCCGGGATCGGCAGGCAAATATCCAAGTTGGAACTGCAATCAAGCGTATACCGATGCAACGAATCAATCTGAAAGATAGATTGCGCTCCCAATAAGCCGGTCAAACACAGGGCGAGAACAGTGATGTAATGACGTTTTGTACATTTCATGGGAATGTCCTTTTTCTACGGGCATATCCCAGTAACCGGTATGGGAAAACGGGACTTGCCAAAATAAAGTGCGATGTTTAGTTTACAGTTTTGACAATAAAATTCTTACGTGAGGTGAAGCACTTAGAAGTTATTGCCGCTATAAGTTTGTGTTTGGAACAGGGTGTTTGTAGGCAGGTCGTTTTCTAATAGTATGTGTAAAATTGAATGTGTGTTTCTTGAATCGTGGAAATCAAATTATCATTTTCTATCATATATCTAATTCTATGCCAGAATTAATGAATTTTTTAATATGTATTATTTTGGAAAACATGTTTCTACGGAAACAATGCGGATGTTGGATGGTCTAAATTAAATTTTGGGAAAAATTAGCTGAAACAGAATATTTTTATTCAGTCTTCACGAAATAAAGATGCCGGAGTATATTGTTATAGCGATTTTGATGGTAATAATCCCTGACCATTGCAATCGGTACAATCGCCTTAAGTTGGTTTGCCACCATGTCTTTTTCTGGAAGAAAGTACCAGTCTTGCACCAGCCGAAAATAATCAATGTCACCTGGTTGGATTTTTTTTTGATAGAGTTCGATTTCCTCTTCATACTTTTCAGCGTCGAAGGTGAAGATTGTATCCAGGTGACCGGCAAGAATTGAATCCATGTCTTCTTCAGACAAAACATTGGTTAGGGGAAATCCATCACTTTCATCAAAAATCATACTTTTCTTGGCCAGTTCTCTATCAGTTATAAACTGATTAAAATCCAATTCACCTTTCACGACTTGAAACGAATTTTTATGGACCAGGGTCGTATTGTTGTCAGACGTCCAGGCTAAATGGATTGCAGTATCATCGACAGAATGTTTGTTGGGCCAGGCATCATCTGATTTAACCCATGCGAAGGGCAAGTAACTATGGTTGGTTCCTCTTCTGTCGGTCGTTGCCGGGGCAACGGCGATCAGGTAAGTTCCGATCGTTCCGGTCCTGCGGTCAAAGTACAGTGCCTGTTTGGTCAGGCAATATTTTAGATTTTCAATACTGTGGTGAAATACATGAAAGTGAAATCCATAACATGCTGTAAAATCAGGTAAAGTATCTCTTGAGTTTATCCTTTCCTCAATTTCTTGCGGGGTATATTGGCTGGAGAAATCAGGGGCTTTATAGGAGCGGATTTTACCGCTTATTATATTTTTGAGTAGCGTTTTTGGGAGCCAGTTTGTTGTCTTAGTCGCTTTAATGCCCTGGCCGGAAACAAATTTATTTAAAGTAATGGAACTTGCTTTATTTCCTTCCTGCCGTAAATCAAAATCATAAGCTAACTGAAATTCTGCGACCCATGTGATGTTGGAATCATTTTTCAGTTTTTCATACTGAGCATATACATTGGAAGAGATCAGAAAATAAAATAGGAGTGAAAAAAACAGGTACCTCATGATTTAATTTAATAGTTAAATCTAAATACGAAGCAAGGGTATAAAATATTTTTTTTAGCCTGAGCCTTAAAGCAAGTGATTAAAAAAAATGACACTTTTCCTCTATCTGAAACAGCGCTTTAGGCTATGGAAACCAAGCATTTGCCAAAATAAAAGTGTCATTTTTAGCGCTCGTTTTTTTGACCACCTGCTTAATAATCAAAATTCCCAAAAGGGCTCTCTACCCGAACCTGTTCTCCCTCTGCATATTCCACATAGCCAACTACTTGTGCCTCAATATTAAAACTGCGGGCAATGTCAACAACTGTTTGTGCGTCTTTCTCTTTTAAGTAAAATTCCAACCGGTGGCCCATGTTGAATACCTGGTACATTTCTTTCCAACTGGTGCCAGATTCTTTTTGAATCAATTCAAATAAAGGTGGCAAATCCAACAGGTTATTTTTAATTATTTTTTTATTTTTAATAAAGTGCTGGACTTTAGTCTGGGCGCCGCCTGTGCAATGAATTAGTCCATGAATATCTTTCCTTTTAGCTCCCTGAAATATTTCTAAAACTTTTTTCAGCACAGGTAAATAGGTGCGGGTAGGGGAGAGCACCAATTTTCCGATGTGCATGTCCACTCCATCTATATTAATTGTTTCTGTTAATTTTTTTCCTCCCGTATAAATGACTTCTTCCGGGGTATTTGCATCAAAACTATCCGGGTATTTTGCTGCATATATTTTTGAAAAAACATCGTGGCGGGCACTGGTCAAGCCGTTGCTGCCCATTCCACCATTGTATTCGTTTTCATAAGTAGCCTGCCCATAGGAAGCCAGCCCAACAATCACATCTCCTGCCTGGATATTATTGACAATCAAATCACTTTTTTTCATGCGGGCAAACGTAGTATATCCCACATCTATGGAACGGACAATGTCCCCGACATCAGCCGTTTCTCCCCCCGCCAGATGTAAACCGATGCCATGGGCGGCCATGTTTTCCGAAAAATCGACTGCGGCCTGAATTAAAGTAGCGATAACGTCTCCGGTAATTAAGTTCTTGTTCCGGCCAATTGTAGAGGATACCAAAATACCATCAGTGCATCCCACGCAGGCCATATCGTCCAGGTTCATCACGAGGGCATCCTGTGCGATTCCTTTCCATACCTTCAAATCGCCGGTTTCCTTCCAATACATGTAAGCCAGGCTGGTTTTGGTTCCTGCGGTATCGGCGTGCATGATGTTACAGAATTCTGCATCACCACCGGCCACATCGGGTAAAATTTTGCAAAAAGCCAAAGGGAAAAGGCCTTTGTCCAAATGCTTAATGGCGGCGTGCACGTCTTCTTTTTTGGCGGAAACTCCCCTTAGGTCGTATTTGTAGTTGCTCATTTTTTTTATTGGTAGAAGGTAAAAAGTAGAGGATCGATGGATTTTTGGTAGGGCAAATATAGAAAGGTTGAATAGATTGAAAAGGTGGCAGTGCGGGAAATGAAGAATAAAGCATTTTCAGAAAAACTAACCCAGATGGCCCCTGAACAGAAAACTGATTTTAGGTAAAATATGGCTCGACAATTTAATTTAAAATAAGAATTTTTGAGAGCGACTCTATTTATTATTTAAACTAAAACTATCATGAAAATTAAATTCTATTTGCTCTTTTTTTTATCAAGTTGTTCTTTGGTGCACGGACAACAATCAGAAGCTTGTATTTGGGAACCCAAAACGACCATCGTCCACGGCAATGACATACGTGCTAAAATCGGCAATATTGGGGTTGATTTCTTTGATAATGGCGAATCAAGTTTTGACGCTCAGTTTGGTCAGCCGGATGTTTTTTTCAATAATTTGGAATCATTTCAGGGCTTATGGATTGCAGGTGTGGACCCAGGTGGAAACCTGAAAGTTGCGGGCAGTGATCTTGGTATTGCCAGCGGCCGGGTTGATTTTTGGCCTGGGCCTATTGTTGACGGTACAACCCATTTGGCTGCCTGCAATGCCTGGAACCGGTTCTGGACCGTGAGAAGACATGATATTGAAGCACATATTGCAGATTACGAAGACGATGGAGTGATCTCTTACCGCCGTCCGAGTATTTTTGGTTGGCCAGGAGCTGGAAATATCTATTTTGTTATTCAAAACGGTTTGCTTCTACCTGATTCCCCTCAGGGCTGGGCTCCTTTTTTTGATCGAAACAATGATGGAATCTATGATCCTTTGAATGGTGATTATCCATTGCCAGAGAACGTCGATATCATTCCCGAACAAATTATTTGGAGTGTTTTTAATGATGAAGGAGGAGGTTCTATTCATGGTACGACCAATGGACTGCCTATAAGGGTTGAGGTTCACCAGACAGTGTGGACGTTTTCTTGTGTAGAAGATTCACCACTTAACCAGACGCTTTTTTTCTCCAAAAAATTTATCAACCGTGCCGCGGAGGATGTTAAAAATACATTTGTCGGTTTTTTAAATGATTTTGGTATTGGCTGCGGTCTGGATGATGGCATCGGCAGTAGCGATGCCCTGGAAACTGTCTTTTTCTACAATTTAAATAACAGCGATGGCGAAACGATTTCATTTTGCAACGACCTAAGTAGTGATGAAGATAATCCGCCGGTCATTGCATTTACGTTCTTAAATACAGAGCTGGACTTTTCTTTGCCGCTTAATCATTCTACTGATTGTTCATCCATGCCCATCGATGCACAAGGCTATTACGATCGGTTGACTGGGTACACCACACGTGACAGGCTCCTGACTTTTGGAGAAGATGGTTGCAATCCGGATAATCCACCAACCAATTTGGTATTTCCTGACGACCCCAACGATCCTAACGGTTGGTCGATGATTACGAACGGTGGCCCCGCTGCGGAAAACTTTGACCTTAGAAATATTATGAGTACAAAATTGAACAATTTGTCGCCCGAGGAATTTGCAGTCGTTGATTATGCGGTCTCTTTTCATCAAAAACCAGGCAACACCAACCTGGAAAATGTCTCCCTGATGTATGACCAGGTATTGAAGTTGAGAAATGCTTATGACGCAAATTTTTCAAATGTTTGTCAGCAACCGGTATGCGAAGATGATTGTATCTGGCCGGGTGATGCCAATCGGGATGACATTGCCAACCATTGCGATTTGTTGGATGTCGCTTTGCAGTCCAGCAAGGCAGGCCCCAACCGCGATTACTCGCTGGTTTGGCAACCTACAGATGGAGACAACTGGTCGGGGAATTCAACAAGCGGTGTCAATTTAAAACATGCGGATTGTGATGGGTCAGGAGAAATTGAGGCAGAGGATTTTAATATTACTGTTGCTAATTATGATCTAACTACACCGGCTTACATTCCGCCGGAAGATGTTTATCAGGATGGCCAAGAAATAAGTGTGACCCACGCCTTTAATGGTACTTTTGAAAATGTCCCCCAAAACGAAGAACTCGTATTGAGGATTCGGTTGGATAATTTACCTGATATATTTGGCGTCGCGTTTCAAATGGAATTTGACAGCAGGTATTTTACGGATAACGGGGTAGGGGAAGAAAATCGATATCTTTTGAATCCTGGGTTTTACCAATTTTCCGGTGGCCGTAAAAAAAGTGGGACTTTGATCACGGTCGATTATGCTTTTACCCGGAGCCACCTTGACAGTGTTCTACAAGATGGAAATTACTATTTATTTAGATTAACTGTACGGCCATTTTTTAATCAGACTTTCCCTTCTAATTTTACCGAAATAAAATTTAAAAATATAAAAGCCGTCCGTGGTGATGGTACTGAAGTGGAAATTGGCAGCAAAACGCAGCTGATTACCTTTGCTGGAATTACTACAAATTTTAAAGACAAAATAAATGAAGATGAAATAAATATTTTTCCAAATCCAACTTCGCAAATAATAAATATTGTCAGTGAAAAGAATAAGATGTCCGGAATAAAAATGTATGATTCATTAGGGAAATTAATTTTACAGGAAAAAATAAATAATAATTATTTTGAGAAAAATATTGCCAATTTAAGTAAGGGTATTTATTGGGTGCGGATACAATTCGGAGAACAGTTTCTATTTAAGAAAATAATTGTCAATTAGGTTTTTTAAAAATTATTTTTATAAAATAATACGCTCTGTTTAAACGCTGTTGATTGCTCTGCGAAATCTTTATAACAAATTGAAAATTATATGGTTACACAGCGTCTAAACAGAGCGTATTTGATTATTGATTAACCTTTTTCGTCATCTACAAACATGGTCAGGCCGGCAGCGATGATGAATGAAATGCCACCGATGATCATTGCATTAATTGCTTCGGTATCAAAAAACCGGGCAATAATAAAACCTAAGATTGCTGAAGCCAAAATTTGTGGGATAACAATAAAGAAATTAAAAACGCCCATGTAATATCCCATTTTATTGGCAGGAAGGGAACCTGTTAAAATAGCATAAGGCATGGATAAAATACTCGCCCAGGCAAAGCCGATCCCGATCATGGAAACGAGCAATAAATTTGGATCTGTAATAAAAAAGATAGAAACTAAACCGAATGCTCCCAAAATAAGGCAAATGGCATGCGTGATTTTCCGATTTGTTTTTTTCGCCATGACAGGTAATAAAAATGCCACTAAAGCGGCAATACCGTTGTAGACTGCAAAACAAATTCCTACCCAGTCAGCACCTTCATTATAGGCAGCAGAAGTGGTATCGGACGATCCGTAAATATGGCTGGTGACAGCTGAGGTTGTATAAATCCACATGGAAAACAATGCGAACCACGAAAAGAATTGCACGTATGCCAGTTGCTTCATCGTTTTGGGCATATTGAGAAGATCCGACATGATAGTGGTAAAACCGCTCTCGTTATTGCCTTTTCTGAGGAAAGCCGCCAATAAAAATAAAAGTCCCGTTATCAGTAATCCAATGGAAAGAATGTACAAGTCTTTTTTCAGGTCAGCAGAGTAAAACCAAATATTCAGCAGAATACCGACTACGGCCAACCTCAAACCATATTTATTCATTTGGCTGGAGGTACGAGTTTTTTCTTCAACACTTAATTCCTCTGTGAGATCATGTTCTTCCAAGCCTCCGTACTCTGCCAGTTCCTCAGGAGAATATTCAAAAGATCGCAGGACTGTCCACAAGACGGCGAGAAAAAAGATGGCACCTCCAATGTAAAACGACCATTTCACGGAGTCGGAAATAGTGCCCTCCGGTGCGACATTACTCACTCCAAGCCAGTTGGTCAGCATAAACGGAAGCGCAGAAGCAACCACCGCACCCACACCGATGAAAAAACTTTGCATCGCAAATCCTGCGGTCCTTTGTTCGTCGGGTAGGTTATCACCGACAAATGCACGGAATGGCTCCATCGAAATATTGATGGAAGCATCCATGATCCATAACATACCGGCAGCTACCCACAAGGCAGGAGAGTTTGGCATGATGAACAGCGCAATCGAGGCGAAGATAGCTCCGATGAGGAAGTAAGGTCTTCTTCGGCCGAGCTTGTTCCAGGTGCGGTCGCTCATGTAACCAATGATCGGTTGGATAATCAGGCCGGTAACCGGAGCGGCTACCCATAGAATCGGGATATCTTCAATATTGGCGCCGAGCGTCTCAAAAATGCGGCTCACATTGGCATTTTGCAGTGCGAATCCGAACTGGATGCCGAGGAAGCCAAAACTCATGTTCCAGATTTGCCAAAAGGAAAGACGGGGTTTTTGTTTTGGGAAGGTTTGAGTCGTTTCGTTTGTCATATATTACCTTTTAATGTTTGCCTGCCAAGGTAATAGAATTATTATTTTTTAAGGAAAAAACGTTTGTCCGATAAAATTAATTTTAAAGGATGAAAAAAATACAAAAGCCGCTAATGCACTGTTTATCATGCGATTAGCGGCTTTCAAGGGAACGGTAAACTTGATTGATTATTCCCGAACACCCAGTTCTGCCCTGGTTTTGGGCACATTGGCAAAGCGTTCCAGCTTCAATGAAATGTCCGTTGTGACGTATTTCTGGGTGCCGACCCAAACCATCACATCTTCGCTACTGGCCATTTGTACTTTCCACTGTCGGTCGTCACCTTTCATTTTTGAATCTAAGTCCAGCAGTCCAGAAGTACCATCAAAATACCAGGTGCCGGTGCTGATCGGTTCATCCCAGAAGCCGTATTCATAAGTCCCGTCGGGATTGAATTTGAACCAGGTACCCTGGTTTTCCCTGGTTTCATTTACTTTTTTAATGCGGATCAATGACCAAACAGCCCACAGCTCAGTCGTCAATACCCGATGTACCCTTTGTTCCTGAGCAGTTACCGGATTGGGCGGAACGAGGACAGGAGCGATCGGGTCGACTATTCTTTTAGGATTTTCTCCTATTGAAGCACTCAGTGCATTGATTGGCTTCTCCGCCATCACGGGCCTACCCGTCAAGGTGTCGATGACCATACTTGTGGTCGTAATCCCTTCTGTTTGAGGTAGTTGTGCTGGTGGGGGCGTAGTCGTAGTTGTATCAATGGTGCTTTCTTGCGGCTTCTTTTGGCAGGTAGCAAAAATGAGGCTGAAAAAGCAAGCAGTAATCAGAAGTTTCATAATCAGAATTGGGTTTATAATTTGTAGAATGAAATAGCAAAATGTTCAAATCAAAGAGTGATCTTGCATAAAAGATCGTCTGCTATTCCTAAATTTTCTGCAAAGATATTGCATTCTTCATAAGCATCCGTTAAGGATATTCAAATTACAATAAAAAATAATACCAAACTGGTTCTTGGTTTCTGGTCGCCCGTCGAGGGGAGTAGCATTTTCTTACGTGTCATTTGACCGGTTAGCCGTGAGACCAGTCCTCACTGTCCGAGCTATTGGGGGAAAGGCCGAGTTCCTCACCATCGGTTGTGATCCCTAAGCCGAGTACCGTTCGGTTGGCATAATTAAAGTAGGCAACGACCTGGTTGATTTCCAGGATTTCCCCGTCCTCCAAGCCAGCGTTTCTCAGCATGAGCATATTGTTTTCATTGATGGAATGGGGCATTAAGGTCAGTTCTTTTGCATAGCGCAATCCTGCATATTCTTTTCCTGTAAATAACTTTGCATAGTAACCACTTTTAATGGTGTTCAAAATTTCATCGGCACGTTCATCATCCTGCAATAACCTTTTTAATCCATGAAAATGATGCAGCACGCAATAATCACATTTGTTTAATTGACTGACGAGTATGCCAATGGTCTCCAAAAACCATTTAGGAAAAGTATTGCCTGTATGATGCAAAACATTTTTGTAAAGCGTCATGTGCCCCGTCAAGGTATGGGGCCGCAAGCTATGGGCGGCCAGGATGTTGTCAATCTGACCAGTCGGGCCCTTCACGCGGTCATATATTTTTTTTAATTTCTGGTCGGCTGATTCGTAGGGTATGGTATTGATCCAAGTCATATTTTTTGATTGCCTTGTATTGAAATAATAAATGTAAAAAAAAAGCGAGCGTGAAGGTAAACTAAAGTTGGGCACGAAGTCAAACTTGGATATTCTTGAAATTGACTTTTAACGGTATCCAGTTAATGAATATAAAGCCTTTTGTATGTGCATTTATTTTGAATATTTTTTACTAAAAAAAAGCCCCGGCTATTATGCCGGAGCCACATTATGAAAAACTTAGGTTGTATTTTTAATTATTTTTTTGCTAAATAATTTGGTGTGTCATTTTGATAACAAAATCCGCTATTGGCGAAGGTTACTTCAAAAAATACTTCAACAGAACTGCCGGCTTTAACAGTGCCGAGCATATGAGTTGGTGGTACAATATTAAATGCAGATAATTCAATTGTTTTTGAGCCGCTTATTTTAAAGTAATTTGAATTTTTCTTTCCAAGTGCATTGATGATAACGGTTCTTGTTGTGCCAGCAATGGTTAGCTCTCCCAATGCTTTTAATTTCATTTCTTTTTTATTTTTTGAAAAATTTTTGGAACGTTTCAAGCTAAATGAGATTTTAGGATATTCGTCGGTATTTAAAGTTTTATAAATTGTTTTATCCATCCATTTTCCCTGATCGCTTTTCAACGACGAGGCATCTATTTTTAAACTAAGTTTAGAGATACTTTCGAGATCTTGAGAATTCATGTTCAAGCTCGCAGTACCGAAGATATTCCCAGTGGTGGCCTGCCAGTCATGAAAAGTTGAGGTGCCAGTGATTCTGATGGAACTGGAAATTACTTGAAAGTCTCTTTGTGAATAAATGCAAGAGGCTCCAAATAGAAAAATAAATATGATTGAGATGCTCTTCATCTTGATTATTTATTTAAATATTAAAAATCGAAAGCCATAAAAAATAAAAGTAGCAGGACGGGGTTTGAATCATTTTTTTATGTGCTTTTGCGATGAGCAATGTTTAAATTTCATTTAATATACCTGGCTCAAATCTAAGGGAAGGAGATGGCCACCAAGCTAAATTTTGTCAGTGCCAAAAGTGATAAATGTCATAGAGTTGATGGGGCATAACGTGTCTTTGCAGAAGTCATCAATTTCGACGTAAATTTTGGCGAGCATGTGGGCGAGTCTGTTTGGTCTATGTTGACAATTTGGTAAAACGATTTTGCAAAATTGCCCTCGCATGCGCTCCATCATTCTGTACCACCTTGATTTTCAATAAACTAATCTCCCAATTCGCGTTAATCAAAACGTATTGCATTTAGTAGCTACCCTATTATTGTAAGTGATTGGACAAAAATTAGGAGCGCTAAAAATGACGCTTTTATTTAGCAAATGTTTGCTTTCCAAGCCTCAAAACTCTTTTTCAGGCAAAGGAAAAGCGTCATTTTTTTTGAACAATTTCAACAACCACTTAAAGGGAAAATAATTAATTTGAAGAAAATTAACTTATTATCAAGTTTATGGACAACCAAAATCAAATTACCTGCACATAGTAATACAAAAGAGTTTCTTCCAAATTATTCTACAAGCATTTGTTATGAACAAAATTTACCTCCTCCTCTTGTTAACATGCTGTCTGTTGCAACCGCTCGTCGCCCAAAATATAATCTCTAACCCTGGTTTTGAAATCAGCAATCCTCTACCCACCAATCCTGAAGAACTCGACAACGCCGCCAACTGGACTTGCCTCATCAAAACCTGTGATTTGTTGAATGAAGTAACTTTTCCCAATCATCCCTGGGCCACGCAATCCACCCCCGGCGCACATACTGGCAGCAGCTACGCAGGTTTTTATGGTAATGGTTCGGTGACTTTTGAAGCCATTGTGCAGGAATTGAGCAGTCCCGTTCTGACAGGAACTAACTATGAAGTGAGTGTTTTTGCCAAAAGTTCCTGGTCCGGCTTTTTACAAACCTGCCAGCTGAACATCGAAATATATGGACTTAATGAAATGATTCCTTACCAGGAAGACGCCCATTTGTCAAATTCGGCTGCTGCTACGCTGTTATGGTCTTCAGCAACTTTTTCGGACATAGAATGGACCAATCTGAGGGGGAGCTTTACCGCACCTGACGACTTTAGTTACATCGCCATCACAGGCCCGGTTTGTCTTCCCACTACTTCGGGCTATTTCTTTTTGGATGATCTGGAAATCACTTCCGCAACCAATCCGCCACCACCTTCCAGCAGTTGCGGGGCTGCCAGCTATGCAGGCCGCAGTGGTATTCCAACCGGCAATATATTCAATCCGCAAATTGTCGACAATGGCGGCTCACCAATCGTCTCGTTTTATCAGGCAAATATCACCCTGGATGTGAATACGTTGATACAGTTGGATGAAAAAGGTAATGTGGAATGGGCGAAAACCTATCAATACCCGTCAAATGTTCGCAGTGCTGACGTAGCGATTACTTCCGATGGTGGCATCGTGAACATCAGTTCCATATCCAATAATATGGACGTACAAAAAGTCAATGAAACTGGGGAATTGCTCTGGGCCAAGCGTTATGATAATACAACAAGCGACGGTTCGGTCAGTAGTTTGGTGGTGGACGACAATGATGGCCTGTTAATAACCGGAACGATCGGTTCCGTTTTTTCGACCGGGAGAACGGATGGTTTCTTACTTAAAACGGAGGCAAATGGTGAAGTGGCATGGAGCAGAAAGTACGACTCTAATTTGCCTGACCCAACGGATATCTATTTCGCCGATGCTGTCCTCCAGGACGATGGAGGGCTTGTCCTCACCGGTCGGGCAAATGACCTACCATTGATTGCTCGAACCTCTAACCTGGGCGATATTATTTGGGCACGTGTTTTTGCGGAGGACATGCCTTTAATCGCCCGGTCGCTTGCCCTCAACCACAACAACGATGGATTTTATTTGATTTATAATGGTGGGCCACTCATTGCTGGGACCATCAAAATTGTAGAATTTACCCTGGACGGAGATTTTATCAGAGGACGGGAATTTACGTCCCCGGGTTTAGGAGCAGGCCCCAGTCATCTGGTGGTACAACCGAATGGCAATATTTTGCTGCACGGTGATTTCGACACGGGTTTTGGTACCGCAAAAACGCCTTTTATGATACTGCTGAACGAAGGTTGGAACATTTTGGAGGCACGCGCCTTCAACAACTATGCGGATGAGGAAACGGACAACCGTTATGGAAAATCTTTCATTGAAATAGATGGCGAATTGATTGCCGTACACGCACTTTTTGATGGCAGTTTTGATTTTTCTATCCTGAAATTGCAAAATGATCTGGAGGGAGATTGTCCCAGCGAAAGCTTAGATTTTTCTTTTACAGATTTCACCTTGTCGCCAGAAAATTTTTCCTTCAATGTATCGAACGAAATTCTTACGGTACAAGACATCACCCCGACCATCACCGATGAAACTATTACGCAATCCTTTGTTTGCAATGAAGTCGCTACCGACGATTTTACGGATGTGAGTGTGGCTATCGTAGAAACCAATTGTACCAATGGCAACGTCTCGGTAGAGATCGAAATCTGTAATGAAGGGACCACTGAAATCCCTTTAGGACTGCCCATTGCATTCTACGAAGTTGATCCAACTACGACCGTTGCTTCTGTCGTTGCGGAAACAACGTTACCGTTTGCGCTGCTGCCAGACGCCTGTTTCTCGCAGATTTTTTCATGGAGTGGCGGTGAAAATTTCTTTGTTGTTGCCAATGCAGATGCTTCCCAGACAACACCTTTCAACTTGGCAAATGGTTTCACCGGCAGTATACTTGTAGAATGTGATTACGAGAACAACTTTGCACAAACCGTCATTAACACCTCCAATGCTGCCATTTTGAATCTCGGAGATGACCTGTTTTTCTGTGAAACACAGTCCGTCACCCTGGATGCTTCCAACGATTTTACCACTTACCTCTGGAATACAGGCGAAACTACCGCACAGGTTACGGTGGCAACAGCAGGCACGTATACGGTAGAGGTGACAGATAATTGTGGATTGGTGCAAACAGATGAAATTACGGTCAACTTTAGCGGTGCCAACCCGGTGGATTTGGGCGAAGACTTTACGGTGTGTGCAGGTGAATCAGTGTTGTTGGATGCGGGCAATTATGCCTCTTACCAATGGTCTGAAAATCTGGATGGTTCCTGCGAAACCTGCCAACTGTTTGTCTATCTGGCAGTGATTGACCAAACGGTGACGGTGGAAGTGACGGATTTCAATGGTTGCGTAAGCACGGATACCATTAATATTGAGGCCCAAGGAACCCTTATCGGATCCCAGACGGTAACGATTTGCGAAGGCGATTCGATTGAAATCAACGGAACGTTCTATGCTGAAGCGGACAACATCAGTTTCTTCACGGACACCAATAATGGCTGTGACAGTTTAGCAATCGTTAGCTTATTGGTGGAGGAAAGTATTTTGACCAGTGAAACTCTAACATTTTGCACTGGGCAAACGGCGACGGTTTTTGGTGAAATCTACAGTCAGGATACGTTGTTAACCGAAACATTTTCCAGTCAAAACGGCTGCGATTCTACTCATGCAGTAAACTTGATTTTTACATCGCCAGATTCTACTTTCACCCTGTTGCAGCCCTGCGAGGGAGAGGTTATCGTTTTGGATGGCATTCCAGTAATGGAAGACGCCGTGCTTACTACGACGACGGCTGATCCGAGTGGCTGCATTGCTTATGAGGAAACGATTGTTGAGTTTCAGTCAACTTTCATGACAGCTGAAACGCAGGAATTTTGCGAAGGTACAGTCGTGGAGATCAATCAAACCATTTATACGGATGAAGCAACGATTGAAATCGCCCTGACGGCGGCCAACGGTTGCGATTCCACCCACATCATTGATTTGGTTTTTATCGAAAATGTCAGCAGTTCCGAAAATTTACAGGCATGTGTAGGGGAAACGGTCATAATTCTCGGGCAGGCAGTTTCGGAGGATACAGTATTGACCGAAACCTTGACAGCTCAAAACGGTTGCGATTCCACGCATCAGATCAGTGTCGAATTTCTTGAACCCGTTTTTTCTTTCGAAACGATTCAATCGTGTGCAGGCCAGCCTGTGGAAGCGGCGGGAACTACCTTTTTTAATGATACTACGATTATTCTGAATTTAACCTCCTCATTCGATTGTGATTCTACCCACCAGATTGACATACAGTTTTTGAACGAGGTCTCTACTGCCGAAACCCAAGTATATTGCGAGGGCGATCTGGTCACCATCGGGGGCATTGATTACAGTGAAAACGCAACTGTCACAGAGGCACTAACTGGCCAAAACGGCTGTGATTCCATCCATACGATCACGCTCATTTTCAATCAAAACGTCAGCACTAACGAATTCATTGAAAGTTGTGAGGGCGAATCCATCACCGTTTTTGGCAATGAAATCAGTGAGAGTCAAATTGTTTCTGCCAATTTTCAGGCGGCTAATGGTTGCGACTCAATCCATACTGTAGAAATTGTTTTTCTTGAAACGACTTTTAGTGCCGAGACACAAGAATATTGCTCTGGTGACACCGTGTTGATTTTTGGCAATGTGGTTACGGAAACGGACGTGGTGATAGGCACCTTCATCGGTGAAAATGGTTGTGATTCCCTACACGAAGTAACGGTCATTTTTAATGAGATTATTGAAATCAACCGCGTCGAAACGCTCTGCCCGAATGAATTCCTGCTCTTTTTCGGCGATACTATCCGTGAAGCCGGCACCTACCAAAACATTACGCCCGCTACATCGGATGATTGTGAAATTATTGAAACCGTTGAAGTAAATTTTTTACCAGCATTCAACTACCGTTTGCCAACCGATACGACCATTCAGGTCGGTTCCTTTTTCCAAATCCCCCTGGAGGTAGCGGGGAACAACCTTACCTTCAGTTGGAACAATGCCGAAGCATTGAGTTGTAATAATTGCCAACGGCCCAATCTCATTGTGGAGGAGAGTACCAGTTTTTCGGTCCTTATTTTAGATGCCAACAACTGTTTGCAACAAGCGACCATCCAGGTTTTTGCAAAAGAAAAAGAGCGTTTTTTCATCCCCAATATTTTTAGTCCCAACAATGATGGCATCAATGATTATTTCACCATTTCCAGCAACACAACAAATGCAGTAGTTGAAAAAGCACAGATTTTCAACCGTTGGGGAGGCTTGGTCTTTGAGTCCAATAATATGAACTTGAACGAGGTAAACTCAGGTTGGGACGGTACATTCAAGGGCCAATTAATGGATGCTGGTGTTTTCGTTTACCAAATTGAAATCCGCATGGAAGACGGACGCCAGGAGTTGTTTATAGGTGATGTAACATTGCTGCGTTAAATGATGAAATTATTTTACAGCAATGCATCAAAGAATTAAGCTGACGCCCTAAATTAAATCGTCAAAAGAACCGACTGAATGCAAAGTTGCGCCACTTTTCATTATATCTCACTTCCCACCAAAATCCTAACATTTTCGGCTCAACAGGAATTTTCAAACAACTTCAATTTCAAAATTAATCGCAGATCACATGATAAAACTTTTTATCTGTAATACATCCGCCACCTTTGGCGGCGTCTTTTAAGTTTTATTCTATACCCAGATGTGATATATGTCATCGGGTTGACCGGTCTCAAAATGTCTTTACCAAAACTAATAGTGCTGCGACAAATCCTTTTTGTTGATTACACGTACATTTGCTGGCCTTCTCTACGTTTTCAATTTCTCGGGAGGCCTTTTTA
The DNA here is from genome assembly GCA_039819485.1 of Bacteroidota bacterium. Lineage (GTDB taxonomy): Bacteria > Bacteroidota > Bacteroidia > Chitinophagales > Saprospiraceae > UBA6168. The sequence goes on from JBCBRY010000012.1 coordinate 56,943, forward strand.
ACATTCAAATAGAATTTAAGAATTGAACGTACGATTACTTTTAATGAAATTTCCTATGAAGTGTTCCCTACTCGCATTGATGTTTTTGCTCTGTTCTAACATACTGTTTGCCCAGGATCAAAAGGCCCTGCTAACTGGTACCATCAGAGATGCTCTTTCTGATCAGCCGGTCGATTTTGTAACGGTTTATATTAAAAATACCAGCACTGCTGCTGAATCGGACGAAAACGGAAAATGGCGGCTCCAAGTACCTGCCAATGAGCGTATTATCCTCGTTTTTACCCGTCTGGGCTATAAAGAAACTAATGTCGACGTAGAACCATTGCCGACCAATGCAAAGCAACAAATTGATATTGCCTTTCCACCAGAAGATGCCAGTATTGAAGTAGTGGTAGAAGCGAGCCGGGTTGAACAGGGAGGAATGATCAGGGAAGAAGTAACGGAAATGAAATTATTGCCTTCCACTACGGGCAACCTCGAATCAGTCTTGCCCCATATCGCTCTGGGAACCAGTAGTGGCAGTGGGGGAGAGCTGACCAGCCAGTACAACGTTCGTGGTGGGAATTACGATGAAAACCTGGTATACGTCAATGATTTTGAGATTTACCGGCCACAATTGATTCGGGCGGGACAGCAGGAAGGTCTCACTTTTCCCAATATCGATCTGATCCAAAACCTGACCTTTTCTTCAGGTGGATTTGAGGCTCGCTATGGAGACAAACAGTCATCTGTTTTGGATATAAAATACAAGCGTCCTGAAAAATTTGCGGCCAGTGGCAGTGCCAGTATGTTGGGAGGAACGGCCCATGTTGAAGGGAGCTGGCAACCCGGGGCCGACAAATATAAAAAGCTTCGTTACCTCGTCGGTGCGCGTTATAAAACGACCCGTTACTTATTGGGGACGCTGGATGTGACCGGGGAATACAACCCAAACTTTGCAGATATACAGGCTTATTTGACTTATGACCTGAGCCGCGACTGGCAGGTCGGACTGTTGGCCAACTACAACCGCAGCGAGTATTTTTTTGAACCGGATACGAGAAGCACTGCTTTTGGGTTAATCAACTTTGCACTGGAACTATTCTCTGTTTTCGAGGGGGCTGAAAACGATGATTTTACTACTTCGCTTGGGGGAGTTTCTTTTACCTATTTGCCCGACCGGGAAAAGAATCCGCTGTACTGGAAATTTTTGGCCTCTAATTACACAAGCGATGAAAACGAACGTTTTGACATCATCGGCCGGTACAGCTTGCGTCAGATTGAATCAAATATCGGAAGCGATGATTTCGGTGAGGTGATCGCTGAACTGGGAACCGGTACCCAACATCAGTATGTCCGCAATTTTCTTGATGCGAGGGTCACGAACGCTGAAGTGAAAGGTGGCATCGAAATACAAAAGGGCAAAGAGGAAAATGGAGACCGGGCCACCAAAAGCCACTTCTTTCAGTGGAGCGCCAAGTTTCAACACGAAAGTATCGACGATCGTATCAATGAATGGGAAAGACTTGATTCAGCAGGTTATTCACTTCCTTTTGACACGGTGCAATTACAGCTTTTTAATGTGTTGAAAACAGAAAATCAGCTTTCTTCCAACCGCCTGAATGCTTATTTTCAAGATACTTATACCTGGCGAAGGGACAGTGTCGGAGAGATGAAATTGACCTTTGGTGTCAGAGGGTCATACTGGGACCTGAACAAGGAAATGACCATTACGCCACGTGCGCAGTTTTTATACAAGCCGCTCAATGGAGACAAGGATATTTCTTACCGATTGGCGGCAGGACTGTATTATCAGCCTCCGTTTTACCGGGAGTTGAGACGATTTGATGGCACAGTGAATACGGATGTTAAAGCGCAGAAATCAGCGCACGTTGTAGCCGGTTTTACATATGATTTTTTCATGGGCAAACTCAGCCCGACTAAATTTCGGTTGATTGTAGAGGCCTACTATAAAGAGCTATGGGATTTGGTGAGCTACGAAATTGATAATGTTCGTATCCGCTACTCTGGTGAAAATGATGCGACTGGTTACGTGATTGGGATAGATACGCGTTTGAACGGAGAATTTGTACCCGGTGTGGAATCATGGTTTAATTTATCCTTCCTACGGGCCAGGGAATCTCTGACGGGGGTTCAGCACAGAGAACGGGAAGTGGGATCGGTGGATGGCGTTGAGGTAAATTCAGTTCCGCGTCCGAGTGATCAGTTTATGCAGTTCTCTACTTTTTTTCAAGACTACCTTCCCAATAATGACGCCTTTAAAATGAATCTTGGCTTTACGGTTGGTACCGGACTGCCTTATGGTATTTTAGGGAACAACCGGGAATTTAGAAACACCTATCGTTTTAAACCTTACCACCGGGTCGATATCGGTTTCTCTTTACGTCTTTTTGATGAAAGTAAACGTGCCGAAAAACCCAAACACCCTTTCCGTTTTACCAAGGCATCGTGGATCAGCCTGGAAGTATTTAATTTGATGGAAGTACAAAACGAAGCCTCACGCACCTGGATCAAAACCATTTTTGAGCAGCAATTTGCCATTCCAAATTACCTGACCTCACGTCGGATTAACTTGCGGTTCAGGGCAGAGTTTTGATTCAAAGATTTTTTCCGCGCAGAGGGCGCTAAGTTCGCAGAGGACCTATAAAAGATTCTTCTGCGAACTTAGCGCCCTCTGCGCGGAAACATAAGTTTCAAGTCAACTCACCATTGTTATTTTCAGATAAAATGATTTTTGAAGGAACTCAAACAAGGTTCCTACAATACAATAAATTTCTCCGTTTCGTTATTTCCTCCATCACCTACCGATAGAAAATAGGTGCCGGCAGGATGGTCAGAGAAGTCAATGGCTGTTGATTTTGCACTGGTTATTTCTTGGTACAGCAGTGTCCCTTTGCCGTCGTGAATACTGATCCTGTAAGGAGGCATCCAATCGTCGTTCAAGCGGATGTTCAATCTTCCTTGAGTTGGGTTCGGATATAACAATAGGTCTGTAAAGATGCCTGCATCTTCGGGCAGTTCGTCGATCCATTCGACCAAGGCGTCAATGTATTCTTCATCAATCAGGTTGTGAGCAAGAGGTGGCATGCGGTTTTCGGCAAGACTGGCATCTCTGATCCACAGCTCGGAGTTGAGGTGTGAACCCGGCTCCACAATCAATAAATTTTGATTAGACGCTTCGCTTTGGGTCGGGGCGCTGATCAGGTTCTTCAACTTAAAAGGAGTAGAGTACCTAAAGTCCATATTGACAGTGTTGATTCCGTCGGGTCGGTGGCAAGAAGAACAGTTGGCATCCAGATAGGATTTGATTCGATCATCCAAATTTCTCGATTCATCATGGATGGGGGCACTTTTCGGCAGGTCGTTTATGTTTCCAGGATCCTGACGGAAGACGTTGTACTGCTTGAGGTATTCCAATTGGTTGATTTCCCGGTTAGCTTCAGGATAAAAGATTTCACCGTTCAACTGATGGGTGTTGACTCCCAGCACGTATTTTGCATTTGGTGTATGGCAGGTTAGGCATTGGTCTCTGCTGGGGTAGTTCCAGGTCTGGGTGAAGCTGTATGTTCCATTTTCGTAAATGTCAAATTCTTTTGATGTGCCACCACCCAACAAAAATGCATCTGTTCCTTCTTCGTTCCATTTATAAGTCAATCCATATCCCTTTCCATGCTTGCCAATGATAAAGAACCGGGTTTCCAGTCTGGAGGTTTCGCTGGCAGCATCTTCGCTTAAAGGCAGTTCAAAATGTTTGATAAAAACGGTACCTTCCGGAAACTTCCACTCAGAGGTTTTACTAAATTCAATTTGCTCGTCTGACGAATCAAATATGCCATCATTGGGCAGGGCAATCCACCGCTTTTTGATGGCCCGATCAGACCATAATGGACTGTTGACTCCATAAGGAATGATGCCCGGTGCCAGGGTCAGGGAAGCGAGGTCTTCAAATACACCAAGTTCTGAAAGAGCAGAGGGAGGTTCTGGCACATCTGCATTGCGTTTCAGCAGAAGAATTTTTCCGGGAGAAAGTACATCCTGACTCATGACGGTAATCAGCACTTCGCCATCTGGTTGCGGGAATATGCCGGCTATGCCCGGATTGTCAGGAACGATCTCCGGTTGACTGCCAATATTTGGGATTAATATTTCAATCTCCGGCATCTCGTTACTGCTGGTACTGTTCAATGCCATCAACTTATCGGTCATCCAGTCTGCGAATAAAAATTTTCCGTTCAGTTCAGGGAACAAAGTGCCCCTGTAAATTTCGCCACCGATGATACAGCTTCCATGCGTGTTCCTGTCATACCAGGCGAAGACGCTCTTTTCTGCTCCAATTACGTCACTCGGTCGGTCGAATTTTGTCGATTCCAAAACACCTTCCACAAATGGCCACTGCAGGTTGTCTCCTTTTTCCACAATGTTTATTTCTTCTGCTTTTGAGCTACCAACGTCCGTTACCCATATTTGCTGGTTCTCTTCATCGTAGTACATTCCGTACGGACTCCTGGTCCCAATAGCGAAAAACTCTTCCAAGTGACTGCTGTCAGGGCTTAGCCAGGGATTGTCATTTGGAATAAAATAGTCTTGTGAGTAAGTTTCTCCCCATCCTGCTGGGGGAGCGGCATTGGCTAAAGGCTGTCGTCGGATAGGGTGGCTGCGGGTTGGGTCTTTGTCCACATCAATTCGGATGATACCGCTGAAAAACCCGCCGTCTAATCTTTGTGTGGAAGCGGCTATATGGGAGGTGTCACCTTCATCACCGAGCGTCATGTAGAGGAAGTCGTCAGGCCCAAAAAACATTCCCCCTCCATTATGCCAGGTCATCCGGTCAAACTGTTGAAACAAGATCTGCTCGGAATCTTCCGAAAATTTTTCAGCAGCCGGGTCCCAGGTGAATTTTGACAGACGGTTGAACCCCTGTTCATTCCAGACATCAGGCTCTGGTTTGGTGCGGTAAAATAGAAAAAGCAGTTGTTTGTCCGGTGCGGCCGGATTACCAAATTCGGGGTGCAGCGCCATGCCAACTGATCCTCCCTCGCCTTTTTTAAAACACCGATCTTTGATATCCAAAATCAGTTCCCGCGTTTGGTTTTCCAGCGAAATTCTCCAGATTTCACCAATTTTACAAAGAAGTAATAAATCGGAACTGCCTGGCAGGGGATGGATCCGCAAAGGAGCGATAAATTCGAAATCGGACAGCGGGTCTTCCAATTCCCAGGTACCACCGGGAGTAGCGTCAGGAAAAATACCGTTCAAGTAAGGGCCGATCGGCGCTGGTGGCGGCGCAAATGGTAGCTCTATAGAAAATGAGCAAACGACAATCAGAATTACAGCGAGTAAATAATGCGTTTTTTTCTTCATGAACCAATAAAATAGTGACTGCTCTAAATAGGAATTCAAGTAATAAGGAAAGTTGTATCGCTGCAAAAATCAAGTGTTTTGCCCATTTCAATATTCCCATTACTTGATTTTCAAAAAAGCCTATTATTTTCAGAGAGAAATAGATTAATGTGGTGGTTGGTTTTCAGAAAGCAAGGTTTTGAAACATATTCTGAAAAATGTGTCATGCAGCCAACGCTTGGGTTCAATTATCGATTCTTTGCATTGTTAGCGATTGCTGCGTGAAACTGCGTTTTCAAGGAGCCAGAGCATTCATCATTTTCCCTTAAAATCAGCATTGCGTTTGCTGACAAAAGCCGCAGCTCCCTCCTTGGCATCTTCCGTGCCCATCAAATACCCAAACTCCTTTACCTCCTTTTCAAAACCATCCTCATCATATTGGAAATAAGCATTGACTGCCTCGATGGTCTTAGCGATTGCCAACGGGCCTTTGGTGGCTATTTTATTGATGATTTCCATGGCTTTATTCAGTTCCTCTCCTTTCGCAACCACATGGTTGGCGAGCCCCAGACGATGGGCTTCTTCGGCGCCGAGCATATCACCTGTCAACAATAATTCGAGGGCTTTGCCTTTTCCGATATATTGCACCAAACGCTGGCTCCCTCCGTAGCCCGGAAGCAGACCGAGGTTGACTTCCGGTTGGCCAAACCTGGCTTTTGCTCCGGCAATCCGCATATGGCATGACATCGCCAGTTCACAACCAGCACCCAGGGCATAACCATTCACGGCTGCGATCACGATTTTCGGAAATTGCTCAATGCTAAAAAAGATGTCGTGCCCGCGTTTCGCCATAGCTGATCCAGCTCGTTCATCCAAACCTGAAAATTCAGTGATATCAGCACCGGCCGCAAATGCCTTTTCACCGGCGCCGGTTATGATAATGCCTTTGACATCTGCCTGCTTCGGGGCATCACTCTCAAAAAAATTTTTCAGATCTGACATCATTGCCTGGTTCAGGGCATTTAATGCTTTCTCCCTGTTTAATGTCACTGTGAGGATGCCGTTTTCTTCGGAGATAAAAATGGTCTCATAGTTCATAGTTAGCTTCATTTTTCATTTTTCATTTTTCATAAAAACAAGATGGTAATCCCACAATCCCTGTTTCCAGCCCTTGTACTGGGCAAATCCGGTTTTATAGTGGATTTTGGAGAAATGGGTAGCATCGTGAAAAAGGTTGTACCATTTGGTGCCGATCATGCCTAACCATGCAAAACGGTAATAGCGTTTGATTGAAGGAATTATTTTATCCGTGACACAGCGGTTGTCGGCCAGTGCGAAGTTATGCCTTTTACCTAATTCTTCGAGTTGTGAAATGGAAAGAATGTCGCTCATCGCCCATCCATTGAGCATGGTCTGCATAACGGGCGTTTCACCGATATGCCATTGGCCTTTTTTAAAGACATCGGCAAAAAGCAATCGGCCATCCGGTTTGAGTATGCGTTGTATCTCTTTGAAAAACAAGGCTTTATCCGTAGCAGTTTGCATACTTTCTATGGCCCATACTACATCAAAATGATTGTCGGGAAATCGAGTGGCCGTATAATCCATCTCTTCAAACATGGCGAGTTGGCCCACCTTATTTTTTTCAGCATAACCTGTGGCCGTTTTTACCTGTCTTTTGCTAAGCGTGATGCCGGTCACCTGGCAACCGTACCTTTTGGCTAAAAAGATAGCTGATCCTCCGACTCCGCACCCCGCATCCAATATTTTGTCCGCTTGTGAAATATGGCCCATCGAAGCCAATTGCACATTAGTGTTCATGATGGCTTCAGAAAGTGAACGGGTGTTTTCATCCCATACACCATAGTGCAGTCCCATACTTTGATCCATTTTCCACCACTGCCGGTAATGTGGCTGGGTGTGGTCATAGTAATTGATGATGTCTTGGTTGGTAAATGACAATGGAGGAGTTTTGAGTTTTGAATTTTGGGTTTTGGGTAAAACTACCCAAAACCCTAAGCTCAAAACTTTTTGGTGAATTCTTTAAAATTGGTGGATATACCGAGGTGGGTATTTCCGGCACCGAGGTGGGTAAATCCCTGGCCAAAATCAATGCGGAACCGGTTGATCTTCATTCCGACTCCGAAAGCAAAACCTGCCAGGCTTCGTAAGTTTCTGACAGTCAGTTCCTTGCGATTTAGGTGGCTGTAGCCCAATCGAATGCGGAAATTGTCTTTTTTACCAAACAGAAATTCTCCGTTCACCACAAAGTGACGGGCAAAATTGTCGAGAAAATTATTATCGCTGGCGGCAGGGTCATCCCCAAAGAAGAACAGGTCTTCTTCCGATTCAGGGTCATCATAGGTAATGTTCCAGCGGTTTAGATAACGGTAAATCACGGAAAGGCGGAAGGGCAAATAACGTAGCCTTTTGGAGATACCCAATTGCATTTCAAACGGAATAGATTCCCGATTTCCATCGGTGTAAGTGCTGAATTGAGTGCCTACATTCTTAAAGAGCAAGGTTACGTTGACCTGTCTTGAAGTATCATGAAACATGGCTGAAAAATCGGCAGCAAGGCCAGTTGAATTATAACTTTCAAAACTGGACGTAATAAATTTTAAATTAGCCCCAACGGAAAGCCGTTCGTATAATTCTTTGCCTGCTCCAACAGTGAATGCATATTCGCCGGCATCGAAAGTTCCGATGACGTTTCCGACTTCGTCGGTCATCTGAAAGTCTCCGTAGCCAATGTAATGCAGCCCGCCATGGATGGTCACATCCCATTTGTTCAAATAATGACCATAGCTGAAGAAACCATGTTTGATGTCCGATAAGTAGAAATTGTTACCAAACTGAATTTGTCCGCTCATACTTCGATTGAGCGCAGCCGGATTGTCAAAGGCAAGGGCGACGTCGTCGTCTTTGACCGTAATCAGGTTGCCTGCCAGGCCCGTGACGCGGGCGGAAGGGGAAAGATTTAGAAACTCGTAGATGTTGTTGCCACCCACGATTTGTGTATTTCCTTGTTGGGCAAAAATAAATACAGCTATAAAAAACAGCGTAAATGTATGTTTCATAAATTAGTTATAAGCATTTGACAGTCAGGTTTTTATGAATTCTACAGGAATCAATAAAAGACTACTCTTCAACGTTTTTCTTTTTGATTTCAGCCAATCGTTTGATCTTTTCCATATCAACTTCGATGTCGCCTTCCTCCATGTTCCAGGTGGTTCCACAAACACCATATTCACAGATCATTTTTTCAATTAATTGACCGGCATCGTCATAGATCAACAATTCTCCTTGTTCGTTATCTCCATCAAGAAAGACACCTTCGGTTTTTAGTTTACCATTTTCGTGGTATTCCTTAAAAGGCCCATTTTCTTCATTTTCAGAAAATTCCACCTCCTCTCGGAGAGTTCCGTTTTCGTACCATCTTTTCCAGATCCCACTCATTTCATTGTTGACATATTGGCCTTCATTGGCAAGTTGACCACTTTCGTGATATTTTTGGTACAGTCCTTCGTAACTGCCATCAACGTGAGTTTCCACGTAGTCTAGTTTACCATTTTCAAAATAAACCTTGCTGACACCGGCCAATTGATCATTTTGATAATTTCTTTCTTCAAATATCTGCCCGTTTTGATGATAAGAGGTGTACGCACCATGTTTGGCAAAATTGTCTTTTTTACGGGTATACTTTTCAATCAACACGCCTTCATCAGACCTGTTTTCAATCGTTTCCACATCACTGCAGCCGGTATTCCCAACTACTATCAAAAAAGCAAAAAATAAAATCCTCATATTAACTTGTTTGTACACCCAGCATGAACGGGGGACGATTATTGAAATTTTACCAGGATCAAAGTTTAGAAAAAAAAGCAAATTAGACGACCTTTTGCAGTAGATGGTAATTTGAACTGATTGAAAGCCTTCCATAATAACGACATTTTAGCTGCAAAAAACTGCCAACTAATTTCCCTACTTTTGCGGCTTTCCGAAGAGAACAATCAGCCAAACACATGATCACAATTTATGGATAAGATTAAATCCTTTTTACTGGAAGTCTGGCTCTTTATTTCAAGTGGAATGTTCCTGGGAACTGTTGCCAAATTGCTTGGCATAGCGGTGGTTTTGTTCTTCATGACAAACTGGTGGCTGCGTTGCTACACCGATCACGGAGAATCAGTTCAAGTGGATGATTTTACGGGCATGCACCTGGCCGATGCCAGTAAAAAAGGGCAGAACAAAGGATTTCGGTTTGAAGTAATTGACTCCGCCTGGAAAAAATCAAGCCCCAGTGGACTCATCATCAACCAAACGCCAAAGGCGCTGTCCCGGGTTAAGGAAGGACGTCGAATCTATGTAACTGTAACAGGAAAGCCCAAAACAGTTGTTCTTCCGTTGTTGTCGGAAAGCAGCTATGATTATGAACAGTACAGCAGAAGACTGGCCATTCGACACAGTATTACATCTGAAATAAAGGAACGGGTCTACGATCGGAAACAGGCGGAAAATACCATCCTGCACTTTTTCCATGATGGTCAAAAGCTGACTGACAATGATTTGAAAAAAGGCTACAAAGTACAGGAAGGGTCGACGCTCGAATTTGTGATTACCGAACGCAGGACCAATCAGATGAACATTCCCGATCTGGTCTGTATGGATTTTGTAGCCGCTGATTTTCTGGTAAGCAGTTATAATTTAAATGTAGGGCAGGTATTTGAAGATGCAAGTGTGATTGATAGAACAAATGCCTACGTCTACAAACAAGAGCCTCTTTTCAGTGCTGATGCGACCATCAGCATGGGCTCACAAATAAATATCTGGCTGACCCAAGACCTTCCAGCCGATTGTAACGATTAACCCAAGGTGGATTGTTGTTACGATGGCAACAAATTTTTTTATCTGTCGTTTTTCAGCAAACATTACAACAACCGAAATTCGACTGATCTTAAAATTTAAAGCAGGCTTGACCTGTATGAATCTATACCCAATGAGAATTTTATACACCGCTTTTTTACTGTTGATTAGTGCTCCTTTTATTTTTTCGCAAAAATTAGAATTTGGACCAATACAAGGGAATGCAGTTTTGAGAAGCCATGTGGCCCAGCAAGAACTGAAGACCAATGCCTATTTGAAAAGGCACTTTGGATCTCTGCCAAACGAAGGAAGTAACCGTGATGGCCTGGATGATTGTCCACCGGATTTACCTGTGAACCTTATTGTGGTCGAGAGTGGCGGGACAATATTGATTGATGTTGATACATTCGGCCTGGCCGTAGATACGACTCCTCCCACCATCGAATTAATTACCGATCCGCCTTTGGTTTATGGAATGGCCAATTACATTGATTCGACCAATGTGCTAAGTTACGAGGCTGATCCAGACCTTAACGGCATTGCTGCTGACACCGTATTACTGCAATACGAGCAAGGCGGAGGAGAAGGTGATACCATCATAAAAATTGCCATTGATATTCGGCGTGCCCCTAAAACAATAGTTGCCAATACAATAGTGCTTGATCCCGGAGAAGTTGTCGAGTATTGCTTGACCGATGATCTTGACTTTCCTTTGCCCATTTCCTGTTTTACGATTGTAGATTGCTTTGTGCCGTACGATGGGAATGATTATCATTTTGATTATCTCATCAATGATTCCTGCATCGTTTATGGTGCCAGCCGTTTTCCCGGTACGGACACAGTATGCCTTCAGCTCTGTGATGAAATTGGTATTTGCGACATGTTCAAAATCCCGTTTCAAATCAGAACCGAAACCATTATTCTTGATCTGGGCGAAGTATTCTTCGATGACTTTTCGAATACTATAGGTCCGTTTCCTTCTCCCAGAAAATGGCTGGAAGATGATGTATTTATCAACAATACCTTCGCTAGAAATCCACCATCCGTGGGTATGGCAACTTTTGATGGACTAAGCCGTGGAGGGCAACCTTATGAATTGCCCGCAGGCGGGGTCGGTGACCGATTAACTTCTGTACCGATCGATTTGACTGGTTTAAACCCCGGTAGCAGTGTTTATCTCAAGTTTTTTCTCGCACCAAAAGGATTCGGCCAGGAACCTGAAATCGATGACGAATTTTACGTAGAATTTAGAAACAATCAGGGCGAGTGGATAGAGATGTTGGAGATCGACGGACCTACTGGATTGATATTATCAGATGTTCCCCCTTTCAAGTTCTATGCGATAAAGGTCGATCAAAGCCAATTTTTTCACGATGCTTTCCAAATACGTTTTTCTGCTGAAACCTCTCCTGGAGGATACGGTGACTGGTGGCACCTGGACTACATTGAGCTAAAAGCCGGAACGACCGTTGACAGCAATTTTGTTGACTTCGCTTTTTCGACTGTTCCTGAAACGTTTTTGAGAAATTATACCTCTATTCCCCTGCGTCATCTGCAAGAGCAAATTGAGGCTGAAATAAAGGACTCCATAGATTTTGAATTAGATCGGTATCAGGTTTCAGTGAGCAATCGCAACTTCCTGAACGATTACAGTTTTGCCGAATCGTTTGTAAGGTTTACAAGAAAGGAAACCGGAAATCAATTCAATGAGAATTTCAATGTAGCGTCTGCGAACGAGTCCAAAACCACACCTTTGGCTCATAATGAAATTTCCGTCGTTATCCCAAAAGATAACCGCGGCCAACTCATAGACAGTCTTGAGCAATTGACTGGACTCAATCCGATCCAAATAGAAACTTCGTTTGAATTTGTCGGCAATGATGATGACGAGGAGGTGCAGTTCAGGCCCAACGATACTGTGTCTTTGACGACTACCTTTTCCAACTATTTTGCACACGACGACGGTTCAGCCGAAATTCAGTTTTTCTGGAGAGGCCCCGTCGGAGGTGAACAGGCGGCTATTCAATACAAGACGAATGTGGAGGATACCCTAAAAGGGGTTAGAGTGATGTTCCCACATTTTAGCTTTATTGATTTCACCGACCAATTTTTTAAACTGATGGTTTGGCAAGGCGATGCTAATGGACCCGATAGGAATGCAGATCCTATTTATGAAAGTGAGGTGCTAAAACCGTTTTATCCCGATGCAATCAGGGATACACTACAAGGCTTCACAACCTATAAATTAGAAGATTTTTCAGGCCCGACTCCCGTCGTAATGGCACCTGACACCTATTTTTATGTAGGTTTTGAACAGTTGGTGACCACTGATCCGGTGGGAATTCCAGTTGGTTTTGATCTGAATAATCCATGCGACTGCAATTATTGGCGCTTGAATAGCGATACGACGTGGGTTCAGTATGATCCATTGGTTCCGGAGGGTGCCATGATGATTCGTCCGGTGTTTGCGGATGTGATAAATACGACCAATTCTGTAGGTGAAATTGCCGATGAAAAAAGTGTAATCAATCTTTTTCCAAATCCTGCGAACAGCTTTTTGCATGTGGAGATAGAACAATCCGTAGACAGAGAGATTGATTACCATGTTTTTAACCAATTGGGGCAACTCATAGATCAGGGCAGGCTGCAGCGTTCGATCGATGTGGGCAATTTATCACCGGGTAACTATTATCTGCAATTGATGGATAAATTCTCCGGTGAGGTCTGGATAGAAAAGTTTGTGGTGTCCAGGTGATTTTAAAAGCAGGAATTGTGTCCCGGCCAATTATTATTTTTGTACAAAAATTTCTTTTAAACAAATCAAGAACAACATGGATATAACGGTTCAACAACTTAAAGAAAAAATGGACAGCGCGGCATCATTTACATTGATCGATGTCCGGGAAGCCTGGGAACATGATGAATTCAATGTAGGAGGCGAGCTGATTCCGCTCGGTGAGCTAATGAATAAAATACCTGAAATAGCGCATAAAAAAGCAGACGAGGTAGTGGTTTACTGCCGGTCGGGCAATCGAAGTGGAATGGCCCAGCAGTTGCTACAGTCAGCTGGGTTTTCCAATGTGCGGAACCTGATTGGGGGCATGGTGCATTGGCAGGATGTTTACAAAAAATAATCTTTCGGCACATGTATTGACATGTATTGAAAAAGCCGCTGTGCCAAATTTGGCACAGCGGCTTTTTTATCAGCTAAAAATGCAAGTCATTAATTTGCCCTTTTCACTTTTACATAGCTTTGGACGTCTTCTGCTTTTAAATCTTTTACCAACCGCTCGGCACTGGCCATATTATTAAACCGGTCTACCAAAACGACTGCGTATTTTCCCCGGTCAAAAATTTCCATGGAAGCACTGCTGTATCCCAGCTTCTTTAGTTTGTCGACTTGCTTCTTGGCATTGGCACGCTGATCAAAAGTACCCGCAATGACCATGTACTTTCCACCTGTACTGGTGGATGGGTTGTTGAAACCGGTAGGAGAAGAATCAGGGGTAGGGTCCTCATCATCTTCAGTGTCCGCTACTCTGGTGGGAGATTCATCACTTGAATTGTTGGCAGTTTCGCCATTGGTCCCTCCGGTGGTTGGAGCCCCATCAGAGGCATTTTCTCCTTCGACCGAGGTACTGTCGTCTTCTATGTCATAATCATAAACATCATCACCTTCGGTTTCAACCTGGGTTGTGGTTGATTCTATGGGATCAGTGGCAGTATCTTCTTTGAATAGATCAGTCATTTTATAGACCAGAAAAATAATGGCCAAAATACAAGCTGCAACAATGCCGATGGTGATGTAATCAAGTCTTGACATGATAAAATTGATTTTGTTGGAAAAAGAGAATCAAAGTTTTGGCATAAAAAGGATCCAATTTTAATCGGCCCATTATCCGCCGTCTTTTATTCTTTAATCAGGCATAAAATAACAAAGATTGATTGAAATCAGGAAATGAAGAAAATGCTTTATGTTGAAAATCAAATGATTAACAATGTCCAAAAATCTAATTTCATATTTTCAAATTTAGTCTAATCAACGTTATTCTGATTGGGGTAAAAATAGAATTTAAACTTGGAAGCTGCAAGTGTTGGTGCATTCTTACCTTTACCGCCTCCGTTCGGTTGAGTAGGCAAAGCCACAAAAGGCTTTCCGTCATTTAAAAGGCAAACACTTAAAATTGATGAAACTGAAAATCATATCTGCTGGGGCGGGCTCCGGAAAAACATATCGGTTGACACAGGAAATGGTCGGCCTGCTTTCAGGAGAATCGGTGCGGGCAAGCGGCATCATTGCCACAACATTTACCAACAAGGCTGCCGCTGAACTTCAGGAACGGGTGAGGGTAAAGCTGTTGGAAGAGGGCTTGACCCGGGAAGCCAATGATCTGAGCAATGCCCTAATTGGTACGGTACATGGCCTTGGTGTAAAACTGTTGAAAAGATTTGCCTTCGAAGCCGGGGTATCGCCCGAAGTGGACATCATCGCAGAAGAAGACCAGCAATTGATGTTCAATCAATCCCTGGCAACCGTCCTGACCAATGAAAGGGTCGTTGAAATGGAGTTGTTGTCGGAAAGACTTGGCCTCAAAAAGTCTGCTTTCAACATTACCGATTGGCGAAAGGTGTTGAAGGATTTGACCGAAGTGGCCCGATCTAACGGTTTTTCTAAGGATGTACTGGACAAAAGCAGACGGCTTTCCTTTCAAACTTTTTCTGAGTTTTTAGAAACGCCAAAAGAACGCAGCCAAGATGCCTGGAATGCCCAACTCGCTGCCGAAATTGAAGACACCATCACCCGACTTGAGAATAATGAGGACACGACCAAGAAAACCGGCACGGCAGTTAAATCACTGAAAGAGATAAGAAATGAATTACGATTGCGGGGAAATATTTATTGGCACCAATGGGTCAAATTGACCAAAATAGGAGTTGGCACCAAAAGCAGGGAGGACGTGGCGCCTCTGGTTGACCTTGCTGCGCAACACCTGGCTCACCAAGGTTTTCATGATGATATCCATTCTTTTATCAGCCATATTTTTGACATATCCCAAAGCGCCATTGAGGAGTTCAGCCGGTATAAAAAAAGCCGGGGGCTGATTGATTACACTGATATGGAAGCACTCGTTAATCAGCTATTGGACGATGAATTGGTGAAAACAACCCTCGAAAATGAAATCGACCTGCTAATGGTCGATGAATTTCAAGATACCAGCCCGTTGCAATTAGAAATTTTTCTAAAACTGTCCAAGCTCGCCAGGTACTCCGTTTGGGTAGGAGACCCCAAACAGAGCATATATGGATTTCGGGGGGCAGAGCCCGCATTGATGAATGCAATCATTGGTGTCCAGGGCGGATTGAAGAAAGAAAATATACTGGCCTACTCCTGGCGCTCCCGGGAAGATATCGTGTACGCAACAAATGCCATTTTTATCAAAGCTTTTCCTGAAATGGCTGTGGAACAAGTTGCCTTGATGCCTAAAAGATGTAAAACAGCTTCTGCCGAATCTGCCAACAAAAAGGATGAGCCGGCGGAAATGGGAAAGGCTTTGGTGCATTGGCATTTTCAGTACGACGGAGAGGGAAGAAAACCAGGCCGGTCGTGGTTGGACCGATGTCTGGCGGAGCAGGTGTCGACCTTGCTGGAGCGAGCTCCAATTATTTTACCCAAAGGCGAAGCTGAATACCGGGCGATAAGACCCGGAGATGTCGCGATCCTTTGTCGTTCCAACAAAAGTTGCCAGGCAGTGGCAGATGCGCTCCATCGCGCAGGTTTGAAAGCAGCCATTTCAAGAGCAGGGCTATTGAATACAGCGGAGGCAAAATTGATTTTGGCTTGTTTGAAATTTATCTTGAACAAATACGATTCCCTATCCATTGCAGAAATCATGATCCTCGCTTCCGGCACCGAGCTGGAAGAGGTGATCGAAGATCGATTGGAGTTTTTGGCAAATACTGCGACCAAGGAATCAAATGGTCCCTGGGGTAATGATAATGAAATTATCAATCGGATCAATGACTTACGGCAGCAAGTGGCGGAATTGTCAAGTGCAGAGATTTTGACATTATTACTGGAGGAATTAAACCTTCGCCGCATCATTATTTCCTGGGGAAACAACGACCAGCGCCTTGCAAACGTGGATCAGTTGATCAAGTGGTCTTTTCAATATGAAGAAGCCTGTAACCGATTGCATTCAGCGGCTTCATTGGGTGGTTTTTTATTGTGGTTAAATGATTTAGAAAATAATGGCGATGACCTGCAAGGCGCCGGCGAAAATCCGTTGGCCGTGAATGTGCTTACCTACCATAAGAGCAAAGGACTTGAGTACCCGGTGGTCATTTGCCATAGCCTGGATCAGCCGCTGAGAGAAGATGTCTGGGGACTGAACATTGTTCAAGAAAACAATGAAGTAGATCTTGATAATTTGTTGGGTAATCGCTGGTTGCGTTTTTGGGTCAACCCTTATGCTGATCAGTTTCGAAAAACAAAACTGGCGGAAAAAATTGATGCGTCACCCGCCAAAATTCAGAAAAGAAAAGCTGCCCTGGAAGAAGAGGCCAGGTTGCTTTACGTGGGGATTACCAGGGCCAGAGATTATCTGGTCATCCCCACCTATCATAATCAACCGACCTGGTTAAACCGAGTATTTTTTAATGGCAAGGCAGACCAACCGTTAATGGACCCGCACACTGATATTTCACCATTGGAGTGGGAAGGGAGGCCTTTGGTCGTTGATGTAGAAGTCAACCATTTTCCGGCTTCCATTGCTGATGGAGAAACTACAGAACCGGCAATTTCTGCATTGCCATTGATAAACAGTGACGCCACTCATTTGCCATATTTTTTTGACGATTCAGGATTTAATGGAAAGTTTAAATTAGATGGAATTAAATATTCGGCGCCGCTTAAACTGCCCGAAGTCATTGAGCGGAAATTAATCGGAGATGCGTTAGTGACGTATGTAAATGCAGAGAAATCAACCATCGGAATTGAGCAGCAAAAGGAATTAGCAGAACACATCATTGCGGTCAGAGATATTAATGATTTAGTAAGCGCAACACAATTAATGGATAAAAATAATGACTTTATAAAATGGATGAATTCATTTTTTGAAATAAAAAATATTTATCGGCAATATCCTGTAAAAATTCATTTTAATGATCAGTTTTATGAATCCAATATAGATTTGTTGTTAGAAACAAAAAGTGGTTGGCAAATAATCATCAATCACCCATTTGTGGGACAAAAAAAACAAAGAATAAAAAAAGCTAAGGAATTAAGCGGAAAATTATTGTCGATGAAAAGGGCCGTTCAGGCCATTCAAAATATAGTTTCGGTTGGGTGTTATATTAATTTTGTTTTAGCTGGTGAAGTAATAAAAGTAGATCAATAATTAAAAATTATTTTGCCTCAATTTCAGCTATTAAATTAGGATAATCCGTAATTATTCCGTCCACTTTTTTCCTGATTAATTTTTTCATATCCTTTGAATTATTGACTGTCCAGGGAATTACTCTGATTCCTTGCCGGTGTAATTTTTTGATATGCTTCCTTTTTAACAGTTTATAATAACAGCTATAAATGTCAGGTTGGAAACCGAGCCGGTCAATGTTTTCCTGAAAACTATCTTCATTTTCCACCAAGAGTGCAAGTGTAACATCCGGTGCGATTTTTTTTAATTCCTGTAATGGGCGCACGTCGAATGACTGTACACAGGTTTTTTCTTTTATTTTTAAATCTGTTATTTCGTCTAAAACCATTTTTGCGAAAGCGGCAGGAGCAGGGTGGAATAAATTGTCACCTTCTGGTCTGCTCTTGATTTCAATGTTATAATTAGGAACAGCTTTTTGGTTTTTTTCGCATTCTACATTAACCGCTTCCACGACATCACGCAGAGAGGGTTTATAAACGGCCATTTTTTTCTGTTGGGGAAAGCGCTCATTGCCACGGGTGCCACAATCGTATTTTTTAATTTCCTCGTAGTCCATTTCCATGATGCGTAAAGTCATGGCTTCTTTTTTGGTGACAGCCTCACCATTGGGCTTGGTGCAGATATGATGTGACATCCAGGGCTCATGGCTAACGATAAGCTGATTGTCTTTGGATACCGCAAGGTCCAATTCAAGTGTTGAGACATTAAATGAAAGGGCATGTATAAATGCAGGAACGGTATTCTCCGGGAGCAACCCCCTGCAGCCACGATGACCTTGCCAATCAAAATTAGGGACATTATCCTGAGCAGTCATTTCACAAAAAAATAATAAGGAAAAGCAAGTAAATGCAATAATTGATTTCATAAACTTAAATAATGGTGACGGAGCGAAAATAGGAATTGTAATTAAATATGCCTTATTAATTTTTTGTGAACAATCAGGCAAGTGGTCAGAATAGGATGTGGGTAAACATGTTGCTTTAATTTTGACAATAAAGTGCTTGGACAAAAATTGGAAGCACTAAAAATGACACTTTTATTTGGGCAAATGTTTGATTTCCAAGCCTCAAAACTCTTTTTCAGGCAAAGGAAAAGTGTCATTTTTTTTGAACAGCCACTTACTTGATTTCCAATCCTTAGAAGTCTTTTTCAGAAAAAGGAAAGTTGACTTTTTTTGGTCGATCATTTCCAGTTACAATAATTCCTTTTAAAAATCAAAATAACTTTCCTCTACCTACTGAAAAGTAACCTACTATTCCGTGACATCCGCTGAGTCATTTACGTCACCGACTTTGACGGCGATAAAATCAGCCATCATGTCATCTGATAAATTGTTGATGTTGGCTACTTCGGGGAAGGCCTCCATAAATGGTTTTTGTGGATTGGGGAATTGATAATTTTTATTGATAAAACGCCAGGAGGAATTATTCGGAAAAACAGTATCGACATTGAGTATCAATTTTCTGATTTGTACCATATCGAACGTGGTAACTGTTTTTGATTTATTGGCATCAGCGGCTATGATTTTATAAGGTGAGTCCAGCAACTTGATACCGAGGATGTGTCGGCTGATGATGACGAGGTCGAAGGTTGTAACACCGTTAATGTGATTTGAATTTTTTGAAGGCGTGACCGTATAGTCATTGCCAGTTTCTACATCGTTAAAAATATATATTCCCGGGATGCCTGTTGAAACTGAATCAAACGAGGTGGCACTGTTCAGAAAAACCTGCACATCGTTGACGGGGTCTCCAACGTCCGTGATTATTTCGCCGCTGACTACGCTTGCAGTTGAACAGAGGTTGTTGTTGTCTTGGACTTCAATTTGAGTTGTACAAAAGTCCTGGTTTCCGTTTTCGTCAGTTACCCATATTTCTACCTCATTTAAGCCGGTTTTGGAACAGTCAAAAACTAAACTATTGTCGGCAGAGTCGTCGGAAAAAGAAAAAATCAAGTCTCCATCCGACGTGCAATTGTCATAGCTTCCTGCGTCTAATTCAGCGGCAACAATTTGCACGTCGGGAGTGACGTTGTCCGCTATTTCAATGATGATCGGCTCACAGACTGGGGTTGGCCGAAAGCAGTCGGTAACAGAAAAAATATAATCACATTCTGCGGTATTCAAACATCCATCTTCGACTTTCCAATAAATGCGGTGTACACCGATCGGAGCGTCCAAGGCAACATTTTTGCCTTCGCCGGCCAGGTCCGTGGTTCCGTCGTCGGTGTAATCTATTTCATAAAAATACCTTAATTCACTCTCCTCATTGCAATCGTCCTTGGCCGAGCATTCGAGTGATATGGAACCGGTTTGGCAATCTTCATCGTTGCTGCAAAATTCAGTAAATTGGCAGTCAGCAGTAATCACCGGGTCATCTGAATTTTGAATTCGCAGGATTTGGCCATATTGCCAGGAGCCTTCAAATGTAAATTGGTCAAATTGGCACCAATCCACAATGGTCCAGTTTCTCAGTATTTCAATACAGGCATTGTTTGGTTGGGAGAGCCAGGTGTCGCTGTAGCTCACCGCAATCATTTGGCAAATATCATCTGTAAAGATGGTCGGGCGCGCGAATTCGTCGGGTAATTCGTCGGGTAGCAGCCCATCCCCACAAGTGGAAGAGATATAGTTTTTAGGCCAGATGACCCCATCGTTTGGATCGTTGGGATTGTTGGTGTTGATGTAAAATGGGGACTGATTATCAACGGTAATTTTTTGGGTGCATACATCCTTTCCATCGGCAATGTCCACAACCTGCCAATGCCTGAGTACGACGCCTGCACCACACGGATCAAGCTGTAAAGAATCAACAGATGAAACCGTAAAACCACTGCAATTTTCCTCCACAGATGGCTGGCCGGTCAGGTTGAAATCATTGTAATCATCGCTACAGTCAATAGTAAGGTCGACTGGACAGGTAATTTCAGGGTCAACATTGTCATCGACATTTGCCATGATAACAACGGTACTTGAGTTACCGGATACATCCACTGCTCTTAGCTCAATTTCCACAGACTGACCTGCGTCGCAACAATAAAACGGAACCTCGGACCCGAATTCCGTACTTACATCACCCTGGCAGTTGGTGTGGTCCATTCTTCTTGCAGTTACAGTTACGCCATTGCAGTTGTCCCAGCTACCTCCATCAAAAGTAGTTGCAGGTAAGTAGGTAGTGCCCTGCGGCAATAAAGAGATGGTAGGACTGCTGATACCGACTGCGACGGGAGGTGAATGGTCTTCAACTGTGATGTTAAATTGACAAGAGCTAACATTTCCACAATCATCAGAAGCATGGCAGTTGGCCAAATACGAGCCCATCGCCAAACCTGGGATTGTCATGCCGCTGATCAGCCCAAAACTCCCTTCCAGATAAACAGAAATATTACCGGAGCATGAGTCCGAAGTAGCCGGTGCGGGAATAATGGCATCGGCTTCACAAACATTGTTGGCAACAGCCACCACAAAATCTTCTGGACAGGTAAGGTCCGGGGGCAATGTATCCATGACATTGATGGTTTGTTCTTGCCAACGTATGGTATCGTCGCATCCATCATAGATTTTCCAATTTCTGAACACGGTATAACTACCATCGCAAATGGGGACATTTGTGTCGGTATATTGCGCGAAAAATCCACAAATACTATCAATTTCAAGACTGTCATACATGGGTACGCCAGTCACTTCGGTTCCGGTATTGTCAGAAGTACAATACAGAGCCGGAGCTGCGAGGTTGTCCAGGTTTGCAGGAAAATCAATACTATCCAAATCAGGTCTCTCTACGTAAATATTCTGCCAGCAGACCGAAGCGTTGCCACTGCTATCTCTGGCTGTCCAACGACGATTGACAATAAGCACGGTGTCTGATTCATTGCAGTTAAAGGAATTGTTGATATCGAACTTTGAGATAGCTACGTTGGCTGTACAATTATCATAGAAGACCGGAAAACCCAATTTCTCCGGCATGGTATCGTGAAAGCAACTGATCAGGGTATCTACACAAAATAGCTTTGGCGGTAATTTATCTTCTACAAAAATGTTTGCCTGACAACTTTGGCCGGATGGTTCATGAATAACCTTTCCAGTCAAAGTAAGGTTGATTTCGTTGCCTGTGACAATAGGGCTGGTTGGGAGGAGGACGCCGTTCAGTCCGAACACCTCCACCTTAAGCTCTGAGATGCAGGCTGCTGCCGGAGTTCCTTCCAAAAGCGCATCCCAGGTGATCACATTTTGGCAGTGGTCATCGAGTGATGCCTGTACACTGTTATTGCAGGTCAACTGACACTGTGAAATACTTTTGTTTTGAACAAGGAAGGTGAAAATTAGTATTAGAGAAATCCACAACTTCGACTTACCTAATGGCGCGGCATCATTCAGGTGGGTTGGTGTTTTTTTCATGGTATTATAATTCCCTGAATAATGGTTCAGGTGTGTTGTTTTATTTGTTTGAAATGTAAATTAAGGGGTATTGGCAGAGGCGATAAAAGTCTAAAAGAGCTCGCTAAGTTCTTGAAAATGACTCATTTATTATAGCAAGTCGCATTTAAAAAGGCAAGGCCGCATTATATTTTTTCTATGTCTTTGATTAGTAAATTGATACACATGCAATTGAAATTTAATACCAATTGGAAAAGTGGAAATGAAACTCCGTGAAATGCGTTTCGTTCTTCTCTTTATTTGCCACTACACATTTATTCTATCAACGAGCGTCGGCTAAATCAGATAAATTGTATTGAAATGAATGAAACAAGGTTTAAATTTATGTTCAAAATTGTCCAAATGAAAGTTATTTATAGCTACGCCTTGGCCTTCCTGCTCCCATTCCTGTGCTATTCCCAAAAAGAAGAAATCCAAACCTTAGAATCGACGCTTGCCCAGCAGAATGATGAAGGATTTATCAAAGATGCTATTTCATTATCAAAATTGTATTATGCTGAATCCTTGTTTGAAATGGGCGCTCGCCGCGCACAAGACGCCTACCTGAAAGCCAAGGAAGCCGGCCAAAACGAACTCATGGCAGTGGCTTTAAACAGTCGTGGAAAATCGATTGAAAAACTGGCAGATGGCAGAAAAACTTTTTTTAACCGTGCCTACAAAAGCTTCGAACTGAGCAACAGACATACTTCCGACAACGACCTGCGACTCGACAATTTTACCAATATGCAGTCCATCGCTGTGACGATGAACCGGCCAAAGGATGCACAAAAAGCTGCTTATCACATTGCCGTTTTAAAAGGTGAAGATCCGCCACCGTTGCCAAAAGAAGATGGTATTGGTTTGTTCAACAGCAAGAAAAAAAAGGCGATGGAAGAATACCGAAAGGTGCAGGCGGAAAAACTAAACCTCGCAAAAGAAAAAAAATCACTCACGGAAGAAAAAGCATCGCTCACCGAAGAGCTGACTGAAATGAACATCGCCCAGGAGGCTATGCGCGAACAACAGGAAACTTTGATTGATTTGCTCGAAACAAAAGAATCGGCCATCGTTAGCATGTCAGAAGAACAAATGAAACAAGAACTGTTGTTATCCGAACAGGAAAGATTGCTGGATTCGTTGACCTTTATCAATATTCTGGACTCATTGGAGTTGGCACAAACGGAAATGCAGGTCGAGCAACAAAATTTGGAACTGCGGGAGAAAGAGGCAAAACTGCAATTACAAGCCACCCAGCGCAACTTATTTCTCTCACTGGCAGGATTGTTCGTTATTGCGGTGATCGGTTTATTGCATCGTTTCTTGGTGATCAAAGGACATAATGCAGTTTTAGCAGAAAAAAATAAAATAATCGAAAAAGAGCGGGAGCGGTCTGAAGAACTATTATTGAATATTTTACCGGGCGCCATTGCCGATGAATTAAAAAAGAGTGGGGTAGCAGCTACCCAACATTATGACACGGCTACTGTCATGTTTGTCGATTTCAAAGGTTTTAGTAAAATATCAAAACAAATAACCCCTGCTCAGTTGGTCGCTGACCTAGACCATGCCTTTAAAAATTTTGATGCCATTGTAGAAAAATTCGGACTTGAAAAAATTAAAACGATCGGCGATGCTTATATGTGTGCCGGCGGGGTGCCTAACGAAAATCAGGGACACCCGATCAATGTGGTGAAAGCCGCCATCGAAATACAAGCGTTTTTGGAAATATGGAATACCGAAAAATCATCAAAAAATGAACCTGTATTTGAAGCACGCATCGGAATTCACACTGGGCCCTTGGTCGCAGGAGTGGTGGGCTCCAAAAAATTTGCATACGACATTTGGGGCGATACTGTGAATGTGGCTTCCCGGATGGAAACCAGTTGTGAGCCCGGAAAAGTTAATATTTCCAATTCTACTTTTCTGAGGATTCAACATGATTTTGACTGTGAATATCGAGGAAAGGTGCCGGCAAAAAATGTTGGTGAGGTGGAGATGTATTATGTAAATATGGATAATTAAAAAAAACAATAAAAATAAAAATGAGCATTAAAACAGGTTTTAATGCTCATTTTTATTTTAACTGAATTAATTATTTTTTTAACTCTACATAATTCGCATAATAGTACGGAATTGTTTCGATGCCTTTATAATAATTAAATATTCCGTAATGCTCATTTGGAGAATGTATTGCATCACTGTTTAATCCAAATCCCATTAAAATACTATCGACATTTAATACGTCTTTAAACAAAGATACAATCGGAATATATCCACCTTCTCTTTTTGGGATAGGCTCTTTTCTAAATGTTTTTTTCATCGCCAAATGTGCAGCTTGATATTCAGGTGTATCAGTGGGTGTCACTCCGGGAATACCGCCGTGCATACGGGTCACTTTCACCTTTACTGAAGGTGGTGCAAGGGATTTGAAATATTCTTCAAATTGATCGTAAACTTTTTCCGGACGCTGGTGCGGAACAAGTCGCATGGAAATTTTAGCAGAAGCTTTTGCAGGTAAAACTGTTTTCGAACCTTCACCGATATACCCGCCCCAAATACCGTTGCAGTCAAGGGATGGGCGGATAGAAGTACGTTCGATTGTAGTGTAGTTCTTTTCACCCTGAACCTCTTTTATTTCCAGGTATTTTTTGTATTTATTTAAATTAAATGGTGCCTTATTCATCGCTTCCCTTTCTTTTTTATTGACCCTTTGGACATCGTCGTAAAAACCGGGGATGGTTATTTTTCCACTGTTGTTGATCAATTTTGAAATCATGGTGGAAAGCACATTGATTGGATTGGCAACGCCTCCTCCATAAACCCCTGAGTGCAGATCGCGGGCAGGGCCAGTAACTTCAACCTCCAAATATGCAAGGCCTCGAACACCAGTCGTTATTGAAGGCACATTATTGGCGATGATGCTGGTGTCGGAACAAAGCACGACATCGCACGCCAGTTTCTTTTTATTTTTTTCAACCCAGGGACGAAAACTCGGAGAGCCAACTTCTTCTTCACCTTCCACGCAAAACTTCACATTGCACGGCAGGGAATCTGTTTTGATCATGGCCTCAAAAGCCTTGACGTGCATGTAAGTTTGTCCTTTGTCATCACAAGACCCGCGGGCAAAAATGGCACCTTTAGGATGTATTTTGGTTTTTTTGATCACCGGTTCAAATGGCGGAGAATCCCACAGGTCGAGCGGGTCTGGTGGTTGAACGTCGTAGTGACCGTAGACCAGTACAGTCGGCAGTTTTTTATCGATTATTTTTTCGCCATAAACGATGGGATAGCCTGCTTTGTTTTTACCATCCTTTTTATATTTGGTTGGGCAAACCTGAACTTTGTCACAGCCTGCTTCTTTCAGGCTGTTGGCTACAAAATCAGCGCATTTAAGTACCTCATCTTTATACTTTGGGTCTGCGCTGATCGAGGGAATTTTTAATAATTCCAATAATTCATCCAGAAAGCGATCCTTGTTTTTTTTGATATAATCCTGTGCTTTTTTCATTTATTTATTTTTTGATTGAAAAATTTTAAACATTGCTTTTGGTTTTGCGAGGGCCAAAGATAATGATCTCGAATATTTGAAAAAAATGATTTTTTACCATTTAAAAAGAGATGAATAAATAGGTGAATTTAAATATCGACCAAGAAATTAATCTCAAATTTTAATAGACAGGTTTTCATTTTTTTAGCCAAATCATCAGCCTAATTTTCCGGGTTAAAGTTTTCGAAAAATATTTCGTTCAGCCTTGCTTCACTCAAGGCAAATTCTATTTTGCCTTTTTGGGCAAAACTGATGGAGCCCGTTTCTTCAGAAACAATGAAAGAGGCTGCCTGGGTCTTTTCTGAAATTCCCAGCCCCGCCCGGTGGCGTAGCCCCGCCGTGGACGGTAAAGCCGTACTGTTTGAAATCGGCAGGACGCAACCTGCGGCCATGATTTTCCCTTGGCCGACCACCACGGCTCCGTCGTGCAGAGGGCTGTGTTTATTGAAAATACTCAATAACAAAGACTGGCTGATATTCGCATCCAGGTTAACCCCATTTTCACTGATGGAATCAAGGTCGAGATTGTTGGCAAACACGATGAGCGCACCGGTTTTTTCTTTTCCCATTTGCAGCAATGCAGATTTTATTTTTTGTAAATCTGCCTGTTTGTGGTCTGCCAGGTTTAAATTTTTTGCCAACCAGCGGCTAATAAAATTAGTCCGGCTCTGGAGGGCTGTATTTCCAAGGTGCAACAGAAACCGTCGGATTTCGGGTTGAAAAATAACAATGATACCGATAATCCCCAGAGAAGCTACCTGGTTCAAAATGGTAGAAACCATTTCCATTTGCAGCAGGCGCAATAACCAATAGACCAGCAGGAGGGTTGCGACACCGATGAATATGTTGAATGCAACACTGCCTTTGAGCGTCTTGTAAATGAAATAGATCAGGTACCCGACGATCATAATGTCGAGAATATCCCAAAAGGTGATGGGAAGAAAACCTATTTTAAAGAGAAATATCATTTACGAAGAGGGTTAAAGAACCTAATTTTGGTTTACCGAAGATGAAACTTGCTATTTATCAGAAAGCAATAATAGGATGAAATTTTCAACTACCACAATGTACCTGGTTATTTGGTTGTTGCCACTGTTTGCAGATGCACAGACGGATATTGGCACACCATTGATCCCTGCTGTAGGTGAGGGTGACCTCATGGAGGTCGTTTTGAGCAAAGAATATTTACAGAAACTAAAAAAGGAATGTTCTGAGATTTCATTGGAACTGATCAGCGTGCGATTGGAACTGGCCGGACAGCAACATGAGCACAGCCCGAAATATGAGCGGTTGTCGGAAATTGAACAAAAGTTAACGGCTGCGTTCGCCTCAAGAAATGAGTTTATGGAATTATTGGAGTCGACTGAATACTGGCCCATCATTAAGCGAAAAAAAGTGATCGAGAAGTGGTTGAATAAAAATGCGACACGCAATAAAGAAGTAGTGACCAAAACCCGGATGGACGAACCTGTCCCACATTTTGGTGCCAGGCGGTATTACCAGTTTTCTACAGCGGATGACTTGCTGGCGCAACCACCTGGCCATATTTGCGACAACGGACAAGAAAAAGGTAGAAAGACTAAATCCAGGACCAATGTCGAAGTATTATTTGGACATACAGACCGGCACCTGGAGCAACATTTTATTAAACGGGAATTTGTAAGCGGACTGGCTTCTCTGCGGGCTACAAATAATGGCATAACAATCTTGGACCTGACCTTGGCGGTTGCCACTCCCCGGGCCAATGACATTTTTGGCGTCATCAAACCGGGAGCAACCATCTCTATTCAATTGCTGGACGGAACCGTTATAAACTTAATCAACCAAAAAGGCACCAAAGGTGAATGGAATGTCAACATGCAATCATACCTCTACCACTGTAGCTACCTGATCGGGGGCAAAGAAGAAAAGATCTTGAAAAGCCAGGAGGTAGACAAAGTCACCATCCGCTGGCATAAAGTACAGGACCAATATGAAATTTTCGAATTAGATTTTTTTATAAACCACTTTTACTGTTTGGAAAATGTTTGAATTCTCTTACTTATGCTTTACGGTTTGATCAAAACTGACTTATTGCATAATTCGAATACTTATGTTAGGATTAAAATTACCGACAGACCCTCGCTGGGTCAATTTAGCAGAAAAGGATATCGGGGAAATATTGACCGATCATGCATATTGTGAACAAAAGGCCACTACTTCTTGCATTTCTTTAATTCAAATGTACCCTGAAAAAAAAGAACTGGTGAAGAAATTGTCCCCGATCGTTACGGAAGAGTGGGGGCATTTCCGCCTGGTTCTGCTTGAACTTGAAAAGCGGAAACTTTCCCTGGGACGCCAACGAAAGGACGAGTACGTCAACCAGTTGTTGAAATTTGAAAAAAAGGGAGGTAGCCGGGACGACCGTCTGCTGGAGAAACTTTTGATCTGTGCCTTGATCGAAGCACGCAGCTGTGAGCGTTTTAGGCTGCTTTCGCTCCATATTGCGGAAGAACCTTTGAAAGACTTTTACCACAAATTCATGGTGTCAGAAGCTGGTCATTACCGTTTGTTCATTGATTTGGCGAATACATATTTTGATGGAGACAAGGTTAAGGCTCGGTGGAAAGAATATTTGGCCCACGAAGCAACTATTCTTGAAAAGCTGGAACTGCGAGGAGATAGAATGCATTAAAGGGAAAATTGGCGGTTATGCAATATATCGTACATAAAACTGGAATGCATGAACCAAGGAGATAAATATGCTGTTAAAAAATAATGAGCATCATTTATAAAAATATTTGAATAAAGTCAATACCTCAACTGTATTTGTGGCAACTTTTTTGTTTGGGTTGGCTTAAATTTATTTAACTTAGTCCCTTGCAAATAAATCTTGGTTTACAGAAAAAGAATTCGATTTTGCAATCCCTCAATCATTAACAAACTACACTGTTAGTTTTCAAAACACTGACAATCCGATTATGCGTCAATTAAAAATTACTAACAAAATAACCACTCGTGAGAGCCTTGCACTCGACAAGTACCTGAATGATATAGGTAAGATTGATATGTTGACGGCCGAGGAAGAAGCTGAGATGGCAAGAAGGATTAAGCAGGGTGACCAAGAGGCGCTCAATCGGCTCACCCAGGCCAATTTGCGTTTTGTGGTATCCGTTGCCAAACAGTACCAAAACCAGGGACTATCGCTCAGTGACCTCATCAATGAAGGTAATGTAGGATTAATGAAGGCCGCACGCCGTTTTGACGAAACTAAAGGGTTTAAGTTCATTTCCTATGCCGTATGGTGGATTCGTCAATCCATCCTTCAGGCTATTGTTGAGTATTCGAGGATAGTGAGGCTGCCGCTGAACAAGGTCGGGTCCTACAATAAGGTAAATGAAGCGTTTATCTCTTTTGTCCAAGAATTTGAAAGAGAACCTTCCCATGAAGAATTAGCTGAAATTTTGGAAGTGACTCCAAAAGATATTGCGAATATGATGAAAGGAAGCATCCGTCATTTATCAGTGGATGCGCCGATAGGAGGCGAGGATAACGACTCAACCATGTTGGATCTCCTCTCAAGTGAACAAACGGGCCGGCCGGACGATGCCCTTATGGAGCAATCGTTGAAAGATGAAGTACAAGCTGGACTTTCCATCCTTTCTCCGAGGGAGGTTGAGGTTCTTTCAGCCTATTACGGCCTAAATGGGCATAAGTCGCTTACGTTGGAAGAGATTGGCGATTTGTATTGTTTGACAAGAGAGCGGGTACGACAAATCAAAGAAAGAGCAATCAGAAGGTTGCGCAAGGCTTACAACCGAAATGCGCTGAAATCATACCTTGGCTGAGCAGCTAAAATTAAAATACATAAGTGCCAAAACTAAAATCGAAAAAATGTCCTGATCTCACCGAGGTCAGGACATTTTTTCTTTGATTCTTCCCAATTGGATTTTAGAACAATTTGTGTTACCATTGAGGTTGATATAAAAATCGTCAATTCGACAGGTTTTTATTTTTAAACAATATATTAAATTTTAGCACAATGGGTGTTACAGCAGCAATGATGACAATTGTGGCCCTGGCCGGAACAGGCATTTATTTTGGCTTAAAAACTATAGAAAACCTCAATCCAAGAAGGGGCAAGATCCAGAAAGACCTTAAGCTGTTGAAAATAGAGCTCCAGCCTTTGATTAATAATCTGGTGCCCTGGTCAGAGGAGGAGATGTCTCAGCTTTCCCTGAATGTTGACGGATTCAAAAAATCAAAAGGGGTTACATCTACTGCAAAAGGGGTTTTTACATCCATTTATCATGAGCCACTTATCGCGTGGGTTTATAAAAAATATGTATCGTCCAAAGAGAACGCCTTGGTTTATGCAAAGACTTCCCATTTAGAATTCATTTACCGGATTAAGAAAAATTTCATCGAAGTTGTGGTTAATAATGAGTTGGTCGGACAGATCGATAGCAAGGGGGCACTTTATCCAGTAAAAGGTAAAAAAGCACTCGCATTCATTGAGAAGAAAAATGATGGAATTGGAATTCCTGTAATCGTTTTCGATCAGGAGGCTGGTCGAATGAACGATCCAACCAAACCCAAGGGGCCAAACCCCAGAGCATTCCAGGTAATCAGCCAACTGGACGAAGAAAGAGAAAAACTTTTCCTTTGTCTTTGCATCCTTGAGATTGTTAGAGCAAAAGTTTAATTGTCAGTATCTACACAATTGAAAAACAGTCTGAAATCACAAAAATGTTGTGTTGTAATTGCAAATAATGACTATGTTAGATACATTTGGGCTTGCAACAAGCTGTGTCCCGAAATTTAACAGAGCCAACATGAAACTTTTAACCCACCGCTATTTATTAGTCTCCAATTGTTCAGAAAAGGATTTTCTTTTATTACATGCCAAAACTTCCCACACAAAGCTCAGCTTACCGCCTGCAGCTGGTAACTTTCATACACTAACTTCGTATAGACATTCTTTGAGAGAGCTACAGTGAGTAATTAAAAAAAATGCAGTCCACGACTGTCATCTATACTTTGCGATTTACAGATCAAACAACAATGCTACGCCTACTTCAAGGCGAAGTTTGTTATAACAACTTTTATCAAAACCTGGAAGCATGAAAGTTCATTTACTTAAAAAGAAACCTGGACATTTCCTTGGCTTTTCCAGAATCAACACCCTCTTTACTTTGTTGGTGTGTCTGATGATTGGGATAAAGTCGCCCATTTGGGCAGAAGGATCAAAAGATTTTGTCAATTATCCTGGGTTGAGGATGTTTCTTGACACCAGAGATCCACAACAGTTGAAAGTCTATGCCGCCGCTGGTGAAACGATCAACGTTGGTTCCAGCCATGTTGGGATCGAAGGCGGTTTTATCCATGTGATAAGCCCCGATGGTGATTCAATCACTGTATTTAACAACTCAGGTGCCACTACCGATTTGGCCATTATCAATGATTGGCTGGAGGAGCAAAACGGTCCTACCGGGAATGCGGCAGGTGGTTATGATCCTGGAACGGTTACGGTTCCCAATGGAATGAGTGGGATCTGGACAGTTATTTTTGACTATCCGACTTATGTTAACACAAGCTTTAATAATATCGCAAATGATTTTCAGTGGACAAAAGCAGCGGACCAACCTAATACTGCGCGTGTGGTACTTGCCTGGGACATAACCGTTACACAAAACGGAGCTGGAAATGCAGGTGGCGAACAATTGACCGGAAGGGTTTACAGCAATGAACATATTTCCTTATTGCAAGGAAACAGTGAACCTGGTGATACAATTTCTACTTCTCCTACATTTTATGTGTTAACAGAAGACGCCTATTTGTATGAGGTCAATATTATGGAGGCAGATCCATATCGTTTTCCAATATCTTCGAATTCCCTTGGTTTGGTGGATGGTACGGGAGCGCCGATATACAAATCTAAGCCTGAAGCTGATTTTACGAGGACGCTGACTCCTCTGAGTGGAAATTCAAGTGAGATCTTTCTATACGAACCGCAGGCACAGGATTTAGGCTCCATCAAGAACAATAAGATTTTCTTCAATGTTCCGGATTCTCTAATGCCGAGTACCGCCTTGGTAACCGATGTGTTTAGAGATGTTACCCACGAAACATGGCTGATAGACACTTTGGAAATCTTAACCATAGACAGTCTTTATCTATTAGCTCAAAGTGTTCCCGGTACGCTTTGCAACCCAGGTACAATTGAGTTTGAAAAAGGTGCTTTTTTTGTTTTTGAGACAAACCTGGGTGGAGTTGTAACACTTGAACTTGATTTAAACAACGATGGGGATTTTGATGACGATGTGGATGTTGTTTTGATGGAACCGATTAATGAGGGACTTGACTCCATTTTCTGGAACGGGGATGATGGATTGGGAAATCCAATCGCTGTACAGGATTCTTTCACATTTAATTATCAGGGAAATATACGATTTGGGGAATTGCACATTGCTTTGACAGATGTGGAAGGGAACCCCGGTGGGGTTTCATTTTTATGGATGAATGCACCCACCTCTACTCCCCCTGCTCCTCCAGGAGGTTTTCCAATTGATCAATTCTATTATGACCACTCAGACATTGATACAAATGTATCGATTAGTGTAAGTAGCCCCGATGGAATGAGCGGTGTTGCTAATGATCCAAAACCTACCAATATTCCTTACACTTACCTTCTTAGCGAGGGGAATAATGATTACATCGACCAATGGTTTTTCATAGAACAACCGATCGAACCCAACTCGGTAACAGTCAACATTGTACTAGACTGTTTTTGTGATCCTGAAGATTTACCAGCTTTACAAGTGGCCGGAGATAGTGTATGTGTTGGGGAAGAACTAACGCTAAGTGCCACCAATACAAATACGACCAATAACTTAGGCCCCCTGGACTATGTCTGGACGGGGCCCAATGGATTCATTTTTAGTGACTCAGATGTTGACCCGGCTGGTACTTCTACTGCTTTTGTTACGAATGACGCTACGTTAGCAAATGATAGTATTTACACAGTAATAGTCAATACCAGCTCTTTCTGTGCTGATACTGCTTCCGTACCGGTAGTTGTAAAACTGACTCCTATTTTAGAAACGGATGATGCAACTTTAGAAGTTTGTGAATCCGGGGATATCCAACTTTGTGCATCTAACACGGTGGCAGGAATAGGCCAACTCACTTGTGAATGGACTGGCCCTAATTTCTTTTCCGCTTCTGGTACGGGAAGCGGGACCGATGAAATTTGCATAACAATTACTGGAGCAACTTCAGCTCAGGAAGGTCAGTACACTCTAGTGTGTACAGCAGATGGCTGCGAATCTGACCCTTTGAGTATCAATTTGGATGTGCAACCAACGCCTGTAATTGTGATTAACAGCGTTTTGCCCGGAAATTCAGTATGTGTAGGAGAAACGGTTGAACTAACAGCCAATAATAATCAGGCTGGCACCGGGCCAATTATTTTTACATGGAACGGGCCAGGTGGCTATGTTCATACAGATACGGTATTTAACGAGAATGATCCTTTCACTTGCATTATTCCAAATATTCAATTACAAAATGCCGGTGACTACACCTTAGATATCGAAACGTTGGCTGGTTGTGAAGCTACATCACAGATAGTTACGATCGAGGTGAATCCCAATCCTGAGATTTGTGAAACTTCCGGCGAAGGGGATGCGTGCATTGGCCAAAATGTAACTTTAAGCGCATTGAATTGTGAAACATTGATTACTGGCAATATTAATTTCGAATGGATCGGACCAAACGGCAGCTCATTGTCGTCAGGAACATTGCCAGCTACTGATACATTTAGCTATGAAATATTGAATATCCAGCAACCTGATAGTGGCCAGTACTGCCTGATATTGACGGATGCAGCTACTAACTGTTCTGCCCAATCTTGCTTTGATGTAAATGTTCTGCCTAACATTGTAATCATGGATACCATTCCGGACGGATCTTACTGTCCGGGAACAACGATTACTTTAACAGGGTCTACCAATTTCAATGCACCTGTGACTTACACGTGGACCGCTCCGAACGGTTCTCCTCTCTGTTCACCAACCATTGTTGGTCCGGGAGCCATGTTCAATTGCGATATAACCATCCAATCCCCTGATGATGTCGGCAATTATGTTCTCACCGTTGCCTCATTAGATGGTTGTCAGGCAGAACCTGACACCGTTTTCATCGGCCTTTTGGATAGTGCATCCATTGAAACATTAACAGGTGGTGGTACTTATTGCCCTGACGATGAAGTGACTTTATCGGCAACAGTATCAAGTAATGCTGACTCAGTGAAATATACGTGGTTGGATCCAAGCAATTTAGTTATTGCGATGGAAACTACGGTACCTGCCGGTCCTTTTGATATTACCTTACAAAATCCTGCTTCTGGTACTTATACTTTTATAGTCATGAGTGTTCCCGACAATTGTGGAGATACCGCCACGGTGCAGGTTGAATTAGTTGATCAACCAGTGCTGGAAATCCTCAATCCTGCGGATACTACTATTTGTGAGAATGATAGTTTGCTATTATGTTTCAGGAATACCAACCCGGATATTGTCAACTTCACCTATACCTGGACTACGCCTGATTCCGTAATAACCGGATCAGGAACGGGTACAGACATTATCTGTGATGAAATTGATCCCGCCATGCCGTTCGGATCAGGAATGTATATACTGGAAATATGTGCAGACAACTGCTGTTCCGATCCTGATACGATCAATGTAAATCTTAATCCTAATCCCATCATCTCAGACATTTTCACTGAATCTGGTCAAACGACCTTCTGTGAAGGAGATACCGCTATCATCTGTTTTTATCAAATGAATGACAGCGTCACCGATTGGTTTTACACTTGCAATATTGACACCTTTCAAGTAGTGGACATGGGGATGGGGAACGATACCATCTGTATTGAAGTTACGACTTCCACTTTTATATTCTGTTCGATGGAATCGGTGGATGGCTGTACCTCAGACCTGGCAGGATTTCAAGTTACGTTTTTACCAAACCTCACCCCTGAGGTCACGGTCGATTCTACCATCTGTGAAAATGAATCGCTGCCGTTAGATGGAACTAATAATTCTATGTGTACAGATACGGTTATTTACACCTGGACTGGCCCTGGCAATTTTATGTTCTCTGACACAGCCCTCTGTACAGGGCCATTTCCAGCGGAAGATCCAAACCCAATGACTGGAGAATATTGTCTGTATCTGGACAATATTGGCAGCGGGGCAGTTTGCAGTGATACGGTCTGCGTAGATGTGGTTGTCTTTGAATTGCCAACCGTTGTAAATGGACCGATCGATGGCGGTGGTGAGTACTGTGAAGGAGAGGATATAAATCTAAGTGCAACGATTGAAAATCCTTCTGGTGGAGATATTATCTACGAATGGACGCAGAACGGAATGGTGGTGAGTTCAGATACTGCTGTAAGCGGAACTGTTATCACTTTGATGCTAACTGATGTCGATACTTCCGCTTCAGGTGATTATTGCCTCAATTTGACCTGTGTCGAGACTGGTTGCTCTGATGAAGGGCTTGGTTGCACGGATGTCATTGTAAATATTACTCCAACTATTGATTCGGTTACCGGCAGTGGAACTTTCTGCCAAGGGTTTGATGTCATGTTAAATGGTTTTGGACCTCCAGGCCCTGGTCAGGTCAATTATACCTGGACCGGTCCCAATTACTCTTTTACTGGAACAGCTGATTGTGGAGGGCCTTACCCTGCTACCGTTGATAATATCGATTTGGACGACGAAGGAATTTACACTTTAGTGGTCACTAAAGGTTCTTGTGAATCAGAAGAAGCACAAGTTGTATTAGAAGTAAATCCGACTCCTGAAATTGGAAACAATACCAGCGGTGGGGTAGAATGTGAAGGAGTGACTCTTCCGATATCGTTTACCATATTTACGAATGGTGCCGACAGCGTGGACTGGACAATTTCCGGAGGTGGACTAGACGAGAGCGGAACGGTTACCGATACCACTGAAATTGAATTGGAGGATATCGTTGATGGAGATGCAACT
This sequence comes from Bacteroidota bacterium, assembly GCA_039819485.1. Classification (GTDB taxonomy): domain Bacteria; phylum Bacteroidota; class Bacteroidia; order Chitinophagales; family Saprospiraceae; genus UBA6168. The sequence continues at coordinate 92,586 of JBCBRY010000012.1, forward strand.
TATACGATTACAGCTATTTCCAACCTGGGCTGTGAGGCTGAACCGGTGGTAATTACGATTACCCAACAAGATGTGCCAGAACCAACGATAGATGGCCCTGAAGTTCCATGTCCCGGAGAGACAATTGAATTATGCACCGGGGCAGTTCCGATGGCAACATTTGAATGGTGTTTCAACGGGGTGTCGATTGGAGGGCCTTCCGATGATCCGTGCATCCTGATAGACGACCCACAAGAGGGAGACTATACCGTTAAAATAACCATCAATGGTTGTACGAAAGAATCCCAGCCTTATGTGCTGATGTTCCCTCCTTCTCCCGAAGCTAACGACGATTCTTTCACCAACGATGACTCATTCATTACCGATGCGGGTGTACCACTCGAAGCCAATGTATTTGGAAATGATATAGTTGTCGGTGGAAGTGTAAGCATCATTTCTGGCCCGGCCAACGGTACCGTTACCATTGATGCTGATGGAAATATCGTGTATACACCCAATGAAGGTTTTTTCGGTACAGATGAATTTGTCTATGAAATCTGTTCAGAAGTTTGTGAGGAGGATTGTGACGATGCATTGGTAACTATAGAAGTGAGAATAGTAGATTGTGAAGTTCCAAATGTGATAACTCCAAACGGAGACGGCACCAATGATGTGCTGATTATCGATTGTGCGCCAGCCTTTCCAAACAATCGGTTAAGAATTTTCAACAGATGGGGAGATGAAATAGAAGTTTTCGAACCTTATACCAATAACTGGGATGGAAGCAGTGGTTCAGGTAATGATCCAGTTCCGGCTGGAACCTATTTCTTCCTTTTCCAGGAAGACCGAAATTCAGATGATAACATCGCTGGTTACATCAAAGTTGTACGATAAAATTTCAATGGAGGCGGTCTGCTCTCAGACTGCCTCCATCTCCCATTTAAATAATAATGATTGTAAAAATCAACCATAAAAAAGTGAACATGAAAAAGCTAATTTATACTCTTCTCATCACTTTCATAGCGGTTTCTGGCTGGTCGCAAAGCGAGGATATATTCACTTTCAACCTTTTCAACCAATTAAATTTCAATCCCGCATATGCAGGATCAAAGGAAGTGCTGGATGCCGGAGCAATTTACAGAAATCAATGGTGGTCAGGAGTAGATGGAGCCCCGCGCGATTTAAACCTCTGGGGGCATATGCCATTTGCAAATCGCAGAAACGGTCTCGGCCTCAATATAATTTCCGATAACATTGGCATGGATAACATTCTAAAATTTGGGGTTAACTATGCTTACAGAATACCATTCGGGAAACGAAGAGTTCTGGCGCTCGGCCTTGGCGCACAAGTGGAAACGGCCCGTACAGATTGGGATGAAACGAATGACCAGGTTGCAGGTTCCGATCCTTTGATCGGCACAGGTGATTCCAGAAATACAGTATTCAACGTTGGCCCAGGGATTTACTACAAAAGCCAATCATTTTATTTAGGGTTTTCGATTCCTAAATTAATGGCCAACGCGCTCTACGATGATCGGGATGAATTCGGAGGTGATGTCAATACTTATTTTGTGCAGGGTGGTTTATCCATTCCGATTAACAGGAATATCGAATTTTTGCCGAACGCCCAGATTAGATATAATCCTAACTCACCTTTTGATTTTGACTTAAATGCCAACGTAATGTTTCACGATGCTTTGATGGTCGGGCTCATGTACCGGTATGAAGATTCTGTAGATGGATTGGTCGTGTATCAGATGAACAATGGACTAAGATTAGGAGTGGCTGTTGACTTTACGGTCTCTGAATTGAGCAAAGCTACCACAGGAAGTTTCGAACTCATGGTAGGGTACACCTTCCCATGCGAAGACTGTGAAATTGTAAACCTCAGATATTTCTAAAATAGATCAATTGATGACCGGGAATAACAACATCACTTGTTCAACATTTTTAAAAAGACTTAAGATGAAAAATATAAAACCCTTCCTTCTTCTTTTGAGTTTGGCATTTTGTGGAAGCCTTTTTTCCCAAAATGTTGAAATTAAAAATTTGCAGGACGTAAACTCTGAGGAACTTGACTTTAGTCCAATGCCTTTCGGAAATGGCATCATGTACACCTCATCCAAAACTGATCGATTCCTCACTTGCCCTGTTTGGGACGACAATAACAAGGGAGATTACGTTGATCTTTATTATGCAGAGAAAAATTCGGATGGCTCCTGGAAAGAACCTGTCGCTTTAAAAGGAAAAGTCAACGGAAAATACAATGATGGTGTGCCTACTTTTAATCCAGCTGGTGACAAGATGATTTTTACCAGAAACAACTTAAATGGTAAAAACAACAAGGATGTGATCGACCTGAAGCTTTATACGGGTGATTTTCAGGATGAAACCTGGGTCAATGTTACCACTCCATTACCTTTTAACAGTGACGATTGGTCCACCGCACATCCCACTCTTTCAAAAGATGGGAAACTCTTGATTTTTTCTTCCAACCGGCCAATTGATATAGCAAGCTACAACCCAGATTCAACTACCAATATGGATCTATGGGGAGCCAGGTGGGAAGGTGACCACTGGTCGTTGCCATTTAACCTCGGCCCAAGTGTCAACACCGACAGTAATGAAGTTTTTCCAGTACTCAATGAAAACGGGACCTTGTTCTTCTCTTCTAATGGACATGGCGGCGAAGGAGGACTGGATATTTTTGCCGCAACTTTACCCGAAGGCGCAGTTGATGAATGGGAATTGGTAGGAAACATCGGCACACCTTTTAACACATCCAGCGACGATATGAGCTTTATTGCCCTGAACGATGGTACGCAAGGATACTTTGCATCAGACAGGGAGGCTGCAGATGGAAAAGGCAGGGATGATATTTATGAGTGGAATAGATCGCCTGCATTTATTGAGGCGATTATCCAAGTTGTTGATAAACAAACGAGGCAACCACTGCCAGAAGCAGATCTGACAATTGATCCTGGTACCTTAGAAAATGAGTCTTTTATCAAATATGGCCCCGTTCTCGACATGATTTTTGGGGGCGGCGAACGCGAGGAGTTTGTACTGGAGCCTTTACAGCTTAAAACGGATGAAAACGGTAAGGTGCAAATTCGGATTCTGTCTCCGGCCACATTTGCAATCAACGCTTCTAAAGCTGAATATGATCCTGAATCAAGAAATCCAACAGATGCCGAATTGACAGAAAAACCGGTTTATGTTATACCTCTTGAGAGAGCAGTTACTTTTGCTAAGCTAACCGTGAAAGTAGTAGAAAACGATGTTTACGGAGCCCCCATTCCAACTCCCGATATTAAGGTGACAAATAAGAGAACAGGAGAAGTTTTGATTGACCGGAAAGGAGACAACAACGGCGAAGCAAATACCCAAATTGATTGTGCGGATGATTACGTGATCTCGGCCAGCAAGGAATTATACAATGACAGTACGATTATTCTAACTGATTATGAGGTGGAATGTCAGGACGGGGAAGTTACCGTTATTGTTCCGTTGCGTAAACCAGAGATAGTGATTCTGGAACCAATCTTTTTCAGTTTTGATAAATCAAATATCAGACCCAGAGATGCCAGACCTACATTGGACAATCTCGCTACATTAATGAATGAACATGAATCGCTGAAGATAAAACTAAACGGAAACACCGATTCAAGAGGAAATGCAGAGTATAACATTGGTCTTTCTATCAGAAGGGCCAAAAGTGCGTTGGCTTATTTGACTGGAAAAGGAATATCTAAAGATCGTCTTTCGTTCACCCATTCCGGAGAAGATAATCTGGCCAATAATTGTTCTGACGCGAATGCTACTAAGTGCAGTGAACAGGACCACCAGTTTAACAGGCGTGTAGATGTTGAAGTCGAGGAACACAAAGAAGAGAACATTCAATTTATCACCAGGCCTGTACTCGAAATAAAAGTTATCTCAGATCGAAAATAGATTTTAGTTCTAATTGAAATGCCGTGAAGTTTTCTCTTACTTCACGGCATTTTTATTTGAATACAAGCAATAATAAATTTGACGGCTGTTATTGATGGAAAAATAATCTTGCTACTGCCTAATTCTCAAATTGATTTAACTATTTTCGCCCAACATTTTTATTTGCATCGTTGGTCTCCTGCTCGTAAAGGCTCTTTGATCAACCAAAATGAAAAACCTAATTTTTTATGATCACCACCGTTATCGCCTGTTTTATTTTAGGCTATTTACTGATTGTCTTTGAACATCCACTCAGACTCGACAAAACTGTTCCTGCACTATTGATGGCCGCAATTTGTTGGGCACTGCTTGCCCTGGGTTTTCACAATGGCAGTCTGTCAGTCATTGATTCCCACGAAAATGTCTTTAAAATCGTAGGGTCAGATCATAGTGCCGCTCATGGTTTTGACAACACCTTGTTACACCACTTAGGAAAAACCGCAGAGATACTGATATTTCTGATTGGTGCTATGACAATCGTTGAGATCGTTGATTTACACCGAGGGTTCGACGTACTGAAAAGTTATGTCCGAACCAAGAAGAAAAAGTCCTTGCTGTGGATTGTTGGGATTTTAGGATTTATCTTATCAGCAATCATTGACAACCTGACAGCCACAATTGTTCTGGTCACTTTGCTGCGTAAAATAATCCCGGACAGGACCGAACGTCTTTGGTTTGTGAGCCTTATAGTGATTGCAGCTAATGCTGGTGGTGCCTGGTCACCTATTGGAGACGTTACCACGACCATGCTCTGGATTGGGAATAAAGTGACCTCTCTCGGGCTCATAAAGTTGTTGATAGTTCCTTCTTTGATCTGCTTTGCAGTTCCATTTTTTATAGCCAGCTACATGAAGCCTTTTAAAGGAGAAATAAAATTGAACATTAGAGAAGCCAAGGCTGAGCAGGCATTATTGAGCAGCAAAACCATGCTCTATCTGGGATTGGGAATGATCGTTTTTGTACCAGTGTTCAAAACCATTACCCACCTTCCACCTTATGTAGGTATGATGCTCAGTCTTGGAGTAGTATGGTTGGTTTCTGAGTACATTCATCCTGAAGAAGATTTTTCAAAAGAAAGGCGCCATCTGTATTCTGCCCACCAGGCACTTTCAAGAATAGAAATGTCGAGTATCCTCTTCTTCCTTGGTATCCTGATGGCCGTTGGGGCGCTGGAAAGTTTGGTGTTTGGCGCCATCAATGGAGAGGAAGTAGGTACACTGCGTTTCGTTGCGGAATCTCTTGATAATACATTCAGTAATCGTGACGTAGTCGTCATGTTGCTCGGTGTTGGTTCTGCCATTATTGACAATGTTCCGTTGGTCGCTGCTTCGATGGGAATGTATGATGCCCCGCTCGATGATAAATTATGGCAGTTTATTGCCTATGCAGCTGGAACTGGTGGAAGTATGCTGATCATTGGCTCGGCCGCTGGTGTAGCGGCCATGGGCATGGAACGCATTGATTTTATCTGGTACCTGAAGAAAATCAGCTGGTTGGCAGCAGTTGGATTTGTGGCTGGAGGCGTAGTCTTTTTACTATGGTATTCTTTCTTGTTATAAAACTGCCTTTTGCCCGATTGATAGCAATGTGTAAAGTCTAATTCCTGCGGTTGAAACCAGAATTGGTAACCTTTGGTTAAGATTTTCATAATCAATTTGTAACTGGTTTGATTCTGCTGGCGATGATTATAATTTTGCCAAACAAATTAACTGGAAATGAAGAATTGTATTTTTTTTATGCCTCTTTTCTTGACCTTGACAGGATGTGATAAATGGAAGTCAGAAGATCTGGTTGGCAAATGGCAAGCTATCTATATCGCCGAAGAGGGAAAAGAACTGGATATTGATTATACCCCTGTGAATTTTCAATTTAACTCAAACGGGTTTTATGAATTCAACAGCACCATAGAATACAAAGAAGTTGGCACATACTTTCTCAATGGAAACCTGCTTTATACACTTGACACTTTAAATTCAGCATCTTCTGAGAAAGCTGTAAAAATAACCATGCTCACGTCTGATTCGCTTTATTTGAATATGATGGCGAATGGAAAGGACAAGCTGATGAAGCTCTATCGAGTTGAATAAAATCAATCCTGACAGAGATAAAAAAAGCCTTCATGAAATTTTCATGAAGGCTTTTTATTTATGAGCTTACAGAAGTTATTTGTTTATTCTTCTTCTCCTTTAGCTTCTTCCTTGGTCTCAGATTCAGCCGAAGCATCTGCATCAGCAGTAGTTCCTTCTTCAGTGGCTTTTTCTTCTGAATCTGCTGCCGGAGTCTCATCAGCGTCGTCCTTAACTTCTACCTTAGGCACCTCTTTTTCTTTTACTGGGAAAGGCAAGTCAAGACCAGCGATCTTGGCATTCCAGGCGGCTTTGTCAGCAAGAGCCTTTTCGCGGCGCTTGGCAATTTTGGCTTCCTTGGCATCAATCCAGGCTTGATATAATTCATCGGCCTTTTCCTGCGTAAGGGCACCTTTTTTTACACCACGCTGCAGGTGCTTGCGATAACCAATTCCTTTAAATCGGAGAATAGCCCGGACTGTGTCTGTTGGCTGGGCACCATTGCCGATCCACTGGAAAGCTTTGTCACGATCCAGTTCAATTGTAGCTGGAACAGTCATCGGGTTGTAGGTACCGATTTTTTCAATAAAACGACCATCACGAGGTGAACGGGCGTCAGCGATTACGATGTGATAAAAAGGTTTTCTTTTTTTACCTTTTCTTTGCAATCTAATTTTAACTGCCATTTTTTAAATGTTGCTGCTGTCGATTGATAAAACTATTTTTGATTCAATTACAGCCTTAATTAAACATCCCCACCTACCTTGATCAACAAGCAGTGGGCTTAAGCGGGCGCAAAAGTAATTTATTTATCCATAATCCGATACTTACATGAGATTATTTTCCAAAAGCCTCTTTTTATTGTTTTTCTCCTTTCAGCTTTCGGCCCAGACTCCACTAACTGGCACCATTAATCAATATGCGAAAGTAGTCTTCATTGACCCTTGCGAAGGTCAATTGACGATAGAAGGCCCAAATCCATTTTTATTAGGTGACGAGGTCTTGATCATCCAAATGAAGGGAGCTGTTATTAATGAATCTGATTCTGACAACTTTGGGAATATCGAAGGAATCGGAGCAGCCGGATTGTTCGAGGCGAATGAAATCGACTCGGTCAGTGGAACAGAGGTTTTTCTAAAATATACTCTTTTGAATAATTATGATATTGGAGGACTCGTGCAACTTGTTTCGTTTCCTAAGTATGAAAACGCAATAATCACTGATACTGTTAAAGCCATCAATTGGAACGGAGACTTAGGCGGGATCATCGCTTTTCAGGTTGAGAATACACTGGATTTACAAGCTCCTGTGAACGCAGACGGGGCTGGTTTTCGCGGAGGCCAAACGTCAACATTAACAAATAATTGCACTTTTTTGACCAATGCTAACGACTATTTCTACGCTATTGATAATTGGAGAGGAGCCCCAAAAGGAGAGGGTATTTCTGCCGTGATCACCGGCAAGGAGCAGGGGAGGGGAGCGCAGGCAAATGGCGGAGGTGGCGGCAATGATCACAATGCCGGTGGAGGTGGCGGCTCCAACATTACTTTTGGCGGCTCTGGCGGAAGAACAACCGTTGGAGGTTTTGGATGCGATGGCGATTTTCCAGGAGTTGGAGGAAAATCACTTCCCGATGAGGATAATCGGATCTACCTTGGTGGTGGAGGTGGTGCTGGGCATGATAATAACGGAGTGGGTACCGAAGGGGCAAATGGAGGTGGAATCATCATTATCTCGGCGATAAATGTCCTCGCCAATGGTCAAAAAATTTCTGCTAATGGACACTCTGCCGAAGCATCAGCTGGTGACGGTGCCGGTGGAGGTGGTGCCGGTGGCACTATTATTCTTGACATTGATAACATTGCCGGGAATTTGATCATTGATGCAAAAGGTGGAAACGGCGGTGATCAGGACAATCCATCCGACCGATGCATCGGAACAGGTGGAGGTGGAAGTGGAGGCAGGCTACTGACCACTGTAGGCAATAACTTTTTAGCGGACTTATCGGGCGGAATGCCCGGGGCAAACCTTAACACCTCCAACCAGTGTCCAAACGATCCGATAAACGGGGCAACAGTTGGCCAGGAAGGTGAGCAGTCGTTATTTTCGGATATACCGACTTCTGATCAGGAACAAGCAAATACCTCAATTATCAGCCAACCTGAAGGTCCTGTCCTTTGTGTTGGTGAAAATACAACCCTTGAATTTATAGTGGATGGAACAAACCTGGATTATCAATGGCAACAAAATATCGGAGGTAGCTGGGAAGACATACAAAGTGGTCAGGGGTATTTGGGGGAATCAACATTCTCACTGGAAGTAATCAATGTGAATGCCAGCCAGAATGGGATCCTGATTCGTTGCCTTGTGGTTGGACCTTGTATCAATCAACTCAGCTCGGATGAAGTGCTTTTGACTGTTGATGCACTCCCGCAGGCTGATTTTGATTTCGTTGATTTAGGCAATAATGAACTTCAGTTTGATAACCTTTCCAACAATGCCAGTTCGTTCTTCTGGGATTTTGGTGATGGGACAACAAGTGATGAATTCAGTCCTGTTCATATGTATCAGGATCCCGGCCAATATGAAGTTATTTTAACTGCCATGAATGATTGTGGCGAATTAAGTTTTTCACAAATTATCTCCATCGGAGGGGCCCCTTCGGCTAACTTTTCAGTGTCATTCGATAATGCCTGTGTGCCGGTGACAGTTCAATTTTCAGATCAATCAACCGGAAATGATATAGATGCCTATTTCTGGGAATTTGCTGGCGGGACCCCGTCGGTGTCTACTGAGCAAAACCCGGTTGTCGAATATACGGTTCCCGGCCTTTACGATGTCAGGCTGACCGTATCAAACATGTTTGGGGAAAATACCCTTCAAAAAAATGGATTTATTGAAATACTTCCCCAGCCAATAGCTGAGTTCGATTTTACCATAAATATGGATACCGTTTTCTTTACCAATAATTCAACAGGAGCAAATAACTGGTTCTGGGAGTTTGGTGACGGACAAACATCCAGTGAAATGAATCCAATCCATAATTACGATCAGAACGGAGCCTATCAGGTAACATTGACGGTCAGCAACCTAAGTTGCGGAAGTGCTTTCAGCGATCAGGTAGTTGTTGATTTTCTGAACACAGTTCACGAAGATCATTCTTTTGTGACCTATTCGATTTATCCAAATCCCGCATCTGATTTTTTCAATATAGAGTTTGATTCTAACTCGACACCCGATGTTACCATCTCTATTTTTGACGTTAATGGCCGCATGCTCGAACGAATTAAAGCAGTGAATAATGATTTGAGAATAGAACTTGAAGATTATTCTGCAGGTATATATTTTATAAAACTTGCAAGTGAATCGGGAACCGCTTTTCATAGATTGATCAAAACAGAGACAAACTAATATTCCGCTTTTCCCATTTAGAAATAAGTGGAAAATAAAAGCAATTCCATTGATCATTTCGGCAATAAATTACCCGCTATTCACCATTCACCACGTACATTTGCCCCATGAGAGTGTACAGAGATTTGGATAACCTGCCAAGCTTCCGCAATGCCGTCATAACGATCGGTTCGTTTGATGGCTTACACATCGGCCACCAAAAGATACTGCGAAAGGTCAAAGATCTGGCCATTGCAAACGGAGGAGAAAGCATCGCTATCACCTTTAATCCCCACCCCCGCCAGATTGTTTTTCCCAAAGATGATTCATTGAAATTAATCACCACCACGGAAGAGAAAGTGGAGTTGTTCAAAAGATATGGAATCGACCACTTAGTCATTGTTCCCTTTACGATCGAGTTCTCTCAACAGAGCGCAGATGAATATATTCAGCGTTTTCTGGTGCAAAAATTTAATCCGAAATTCATCGTGATCGGTTATGATCATCGCTTTGGCATGAACCGCAGAGGTGATATCAATTACTTGCGCTGGCACGAAAAGACGTGTGGCTACAAAGTAGTGGAAATAGCCAAAAAGGAAATCAATGAGATTGCCGTCAGCTCTACCAAAATCAGGGATGCCTTGCTCACCGGCGATGCCGGAAATGCCGCTCTTTTGATGAACCATTTTTTCACCCTGACGGGAAAAGTGATCAAAGGACAACAGATAGGTCAAAAACTGGGCTTTCCAACTGCCAATCTGCAAATCGCCGAAAAGCACAAATTAATTCCTAAAGACGGTGTGTATGCAGCATATGCCAACTATGACGGCGAACGGCATAAAGCGATGCTCTACATCGGTGATCGGCCAACGCTGAAAGACCTTCCCGGAAAGACCATTGAAGTCAACATTTTTGATTTCAATAAAAATATTTACGAGGATGAAATACAGGTAGAACTGGTTGAGTTCATACGGCATGACAAAGAATTGAAAGACCTTGAATCGCTGAAAGCCCAAATTGCAAAAGACCAAAAAGCTGTTGAAAAAAGTTTGGGACAAGCCGACCTTACACTGGCCAGGTGGAATGCAGATGCAATGCCTTCCGTAGCTGTCGTCATTCTGAATTATAATGGCAGGAAACTGTTAGAGAAATATTTGCCTTATGCACTGAAAACCTCCTATCCCAATTGCCGGGTATACGTGGCAGATAATGCCAGCAAGGACGAATCCATCTCGTATCTGAAGGAACAATTTCCCAAAGTACCGCTGATCGAATTGGGGCAAAACCATGGGTTCGCAAAAGGATATAATGAAGCATTGAAAGACCTGGAAGAAGATTATTTTGTCTTGCTGAATTCAGACGTGCGAGTGCCGCCTGGATGGCTTGATCCTTTGATTAAATTGCTGGAATCCAACCGGAACGTAGCCGCCGTTCAGCCAAAAGTTATGTCGGAACGGGAACCGGAAAAATTTGAACATGCAGGCGCGGCAGGCGGCTGGATTGATTTTCTGGGGTATCCTTTTTGCCGGGGCCGGATCATTGATACAGTGGAGGTTGATAAAGGTCAGTATGACCAGGAAACCGAAATCTTTTGGGCTTCTGGTGCATGCATGGCCGTGAGGGCGCCCCTGTTCAAGAAGTTTGGCGGTTTTGATGAGGAGTTTTTTGCGCATATGGAGGAAATTGATCTGTGCTGGCGCATGAAACGAGCAGGGTACAAGATCATGTTTACACCCCGGTCCACCGTTTACCACTATGGTGGCGGAACCCTGAGTTACCAATCTCCTTACAAGGCCTATCTGAATTTCAGGAACAGCTATTATGTCATATTGAAAAATGAAAGCGCATTGCGCATGGCCTACCTAATGCCGATTCGGATAATAATGGATTCGTTTGCTGCAGTGACGTTTTTGCTTCAGCGCAAATGGCTGCACGCACAGGCGGTCGTGGGGGCTTTTTTCTCCTTTTTCTTTGCGCTGATTACGTTTATTAAAAAACGACTGGATATTGATGTTTTGATCCAAAGAGTCCGTATTTCACCTCAGCCGAACCGTCAAGGCATTCTTCCCAAAAGCATTGTTTTTCAATATTTTATCATGGGCAAAAAGTTTTTCAGTAATTTGTGATATAAAGACCAGGATTTTGTTATCGGGCGACAATTTTATCGAAAACTGTTGCCTGCTGAAAAATACAACCAACTGATTATGAAAAACTACTCCCTTTATTTCGTTTTGTTTTTATCATTGATTTTCCTCGCAGGTACCTGCAAACCTGTCATGAACAATGAAAGCGATGGTTGCATCGATCCTGCCAAAATCGACCCTGAAGGAATCTGCACCATGGAGTACAACCCTGTTTGTGGTTGTGATGGAAAAATCTACAGCAATGCCTGTGTCGCAGAAAAAGCAGGTGTTCTGAAATATACGCAAGGCGAGTGTGGGACTTGCATTGATCCAAAAAAGATCAACCTTGACATGGCCTGCACCGAGGAGTACCGGCCCGTGTGCGGTTGCAACAATATCACTTACAGCAACGATTGCCACGCAAGGATTTCAGGAGTGAAAAAATGGGTAGAAGGAGAGTGCGACCCTTGCATTGATGTGAATAAAATTGACCCGAACAAAGGCTGCACCAGAGAATACCGGCCCGTTTGTGGATGCGACAATAAAACCTACAGCAATCCTTGTGAAGCTGAAAAGGCTGGCGTTCGGGAATGGAAAACCGGTAAATGTGATATCTGCATTGATGAAGATAAAATCGACCCAAAGAAAGGCTGCACCAAAGATTACCGGCCAGTCTGCGGGTGCGATGGAAAAACTTACGGTAACCAGTGCATGGCCGAGAAAGCGGGAGTTACCCGCTGGGAGGCGGGCGAATGTGGAGAATGCATCGACCCAAATCCCAAGAAAACCGATTGCCCGGACGAGTACAAGCCCGTTTGTGGTTGCAACGGTAAAACTTATTCGAACGAATGTGTGGCAAAAATATCAGGTGTGAAAAAATGGAAAGAAGGCGCCTGCAACTAATAGGATGTTGGCGGTTATTCCTTTTTTTGATAAAGCTTTTTTGAAAACTAATACGAGTTAAAAAATGAAAAAAAATCTATTCAATTACGGATTGACGGTCTTTTGGATTTCCCTTTTTGGGGCAACCCTAACAACGGATGCCTTTGCCCAATTACCGCGGTATTACCAGGAAACGGCAAAAAACAATGAAGGCGCAGTCGTAACTGCCAACTTCCTTTTTGGTGGGCATTTAGCGGCGGCTGATTTGTCTGATCGGTTTGGCAGCCATTTGAGCATGGGCTTAGGAACAGATTACATTACCCAAAAAGATTGGATCATTGGTGCCCAGGGGAGCTTTTATTTTGGCTCGAATGTCAATGAAGACGTTATTTCCTCCGTCAGAAACTCGGATGGACTCATCTTCGGGGCAAACGGAGACATTGCAACCATTCAACTAAGACTGAGAGGAATTTACATTGGTGGGCACATCGGAAAACACTTTCGACTCAACAGTCAGAAACGTTCTGGTATCAGGGCAACATTGGGAGCAGGTCTGTACCAACACAAGGTGCGCATTCAGGATGATCCGGTTGTGGCCGTCCCTCAGCTAAACAAGAGTTATAAAAAGGGCTATGACCAGTTATCAAATGGTTTTGCTTTAACTCAATTTATAGGGTATCAACATTTGGGAGCAATGCGCAGGGCCAATTTTATCATTGGCATTGAACTGACTCAAGGCTTCACCCAAAACCGCCGCAGTTTTGATTTTGAAACCCGTTCGGACATCAATGATTCCCGTTTTGACCTGGTGGTAGGCTTGAGGGCACAGTGGCTTTTACCTTTTTATTTGGGTGAAAGTGCAGAAGACATTCGGTATTGAAAAATGATGATGAAAATGGATTTGATGACTTCATTCAGTCGGTCCATTTATAATATCGGAACTGGTTTATACTTTTTAGGTATTAGAGTAGCCGCCCTATTTGATGAAAAAGCGACTAAATGGGTAGAAGGGCGAAGCCTGCTTTTTCCTCAACTCAGAAAGGCTTTTGCCTTTCAAAAAAAAAATCCCCTGCCAGTTATTTGGGTTCACTGTGCATCGTTGGGCGAGTTTGAACAAGGGCGACCCATCATAGAGCGGCTCAAGGAATCAAGGCCAAACCATAAAATTTTACTCACCTTTTTTTCACCTTCAGGATACGAAATCAGGAAAGACTACCCTCTGGCAGATTGGGTTTTTTACCTGCCTCCGGACAGTCGTTCAAATGCCGTCCGGTTTATTGAGACGGTACAACCTTCATTGGCCATCTTTGTCAAATATGAGTTTTGGTATCACCTGCTGAACCAATTGAATAAGAGGTCTGTCCCCACCATCCTGGTGGCTGCTGTTTTTCGTGAAAACCAACCTTTTTTTAAGTGGTACGGCAAGTTGCACCGCAAGATGCTGCATTGTTTCAGTCACGTTTTTGTCCAAGACAGTTTCTCAAAAGATCTTTTAGATAGAATCGATATACAAAACGTGGTGCTCGCCGGCGATCCCCGAGTTGACCGGGTCATTTCGATTGCTTCTGGCCTCCAGTCCTTTCCTGAAGTAGTCCGGTTTGTTGGCGATCATCCGGTTTTAGTGGCTGGAAGTACCTGGAAAAATGATGAAGTCCTGCTTTCTGAACTCTCCAATAACGAAGCTTTTAATCACTGGAAGCTGATCGTCGTTCCGCATGATATATCTTCAAAACGGATCAAAGAGGTGAAATCCATCTTTGATGGAAAAGCCGTTTTATACACTGAGTTGAAAAATGCTGATTCAGGGGCAGGCATTTTAGTTGTGGACGCAATCGGCAAACTCGCATGGCTTTACCAATTCGGAAAGATCGCTTACATCGGAGGTGGATTTGGAAAAGGGATCCATAACACGTTGGAGCCCATGGCATTCAATTTGCCCGTCATCTTCGGCCCTAAATACCAAAAATTCGTGGAAGCAAAGGCCATGTTGAAAGAGGGCGGTCATTTTTCTGTGGATTCATTTTCAGACCTTTTAAGTTCATTTCAAAGACTGCGGGATCCGAAATTTTATCAAGATGGAGTACATAGGGTAAACACCTATATGAAAACTAACAAAGGTGCCTCCCAGACAATTACATCCATTCTTTTAAAGTATCTTTGAAATCGTTTTCAAGCATACTTTATACCACCCATTTACGGGCATATTGCTTATTCCCAAAATATGAAAAAATCGTTTACAACGATGAAAAAACATAGTTTAACCATTCTATTCTTTTGGCTATTTACTTACTCCCTCTCTGCCCAAGTTATCAACGGCCAGGACACTTTATATGGCAACGAGTGGATCAACTTTGATCAGGAATATTTTAAAATCAAGGTCGCAGAAGATGGTATTTACAGCGTTGATTACCAGCAGTTGGTGGATGCGGGGTTTCCTGTTGCCCAAGTACCCGGCAGTCAATATTCGCTTTTTCACAATGGGGTAGAGGTCCCGGTTTATACTACGTCCGATAATGTGTTTTCCAGTTCCGATCATTTTGAATTTTATGGGCGGAAAAACCGGAGTGAACTCGACCGTCACCTTTTTCAAAATCCGGATGAAGAAATGATGAACCCGTTGTACAGCTTGTTCACGGATACTTCCGCTTATTTTTTAACCTGGACAGATGTAGGGTCGCCAAAGCGGTTTGAGGAAGTTGAAAACGATCTGAACAATTTAGGGCCCTCTGAGGAATATTATATGGAAACGCTGGTGCTCAACTTTGACACAACCTGGGGCAAAGAGCAAAATGGCCAAGGTATACAGGTCTCCAATTTTACCATGGCAGAAGGCTTTTCAAGTTTATTGCTGAACATCCAATCTGTAACATTGGAACCTACTTCTCCTTTTTTGAATGGATTGGCGGCTAACCTTTACGTCCGTTATTCCGGTAACCTGAAACAGCACCGCCAGGAGATTTCACTTAATGGCCAACTACTCAAAACAGACAATTACTATGGATATGAAGTACGGACATTGGATACCATTATTGATTCTGACTTTTTAGCCAACAATATAGAACTCACTTTCGAGGGCAAAACCGATAATAATGACAAACAGCGCATATCCAATGTTATACTGACGTACCCGCGTCTGTTTCAATTCGAAAATGCCTCTTCCTACGGTTTTGAAATTTCTCCGGCAAGTGATGGCAAATACATCGAAATTACGGATTTCGACACAGGAAACAATCCTGTTTTATATGATATCACGAATGATTACCGACAACCAGTCAACGTCCAAAATGGAACAGTCAGGATAAACTTACTACCCTCGACAGAAAGCAGGTCTTTGGTTTTGGTGAATACTTCGTCCGGTGTGAAAAATGCGGTCATAGAACCAGTGGAATTTATTGACTATGCCGATGAAAATGCAGAATTTATTATTCTTTCCAATCCAAAACTATACAATGACGGGAACGGAAATAATTATGTGGAAGAGTACGCAGATTACCGGCGCTCCCAGCAAGGCGGTGGTTATGAAACGATTGTCGTTGATGTACAGCAACTGTACGATCAATTTGGATGGGGAATAAATCGGCATTCATTATCTATTCTGAATTTTGGGCACTTCGTTAAGAAGAATTGGGATAATCCCTCCTTCTTTTTCATCTTGGGCAAAGGAAGAGAGTACCAGGGTATACGAACGGAAGCTAAGTTATTGGCGGCAAACAGCTTTTATGTGCCTTCTTTTGGCTCTCCCGGAGCTGATAATCTGTTGCTATCCACTAAATCGACGACCACTCCGATCATTCCAATTGGCCGCCTGGCATCCTCTGATCCAAATGACATTAAGTTGTTTTTGAGGAAAGTAAAAGACCATGAATTAAATGCTAACAATGATAACACGATCGAAGATAGACAATGGCTCAAAGAAATAATCCATTTGGGAGGAGGCAGCTCCGCCTCGGAGCAGTCATTGATTAAATCCAATTTGCAGAATTTGGAAACAAGAATCGAAAACAATGGATTTGGAGGAAATGTAAGTTCCTTTTTCAAAACATCCACCGATCCGATTCAAATATCCCAATCCCAACAAATATTTGATCGGATCAATGATGGTACTTCGATCATTACTTTTTTTGGGCATTCTGCGGTCGGCACATTCGATTTTAACATTGATAACCCGGACAACTATAATAATTTTAAAAAATATCCTGTCATATTTTCGCTTGGCTGCTTTTCTGGAAATATACACACAGGAGGAATTGGGATCAGTGAAAGGTTTGTCTTTCAAGAAGATAAGGCGGCTTTAGGTATGGTGGCTACATCGGGCCAGGGATATATTTCCTCTTTGAATAGCTTCATGGGAAAATTCTATGATTATTTGGGCGATGAGTTTTATGGTAAAAGTATCGGCGAAATATTGCAGCAAACCATCTTTTTCTTCGACGAATTTAATTCAACTCAACCAGAATTGCTTCAACAGCTCACGTATCATGGAGATCCCTCCGTTACTTTAATTGCAGCTCCGGGGCCTGACTATTTAGTGGATAATGAATCCGTTGAAATAGAACCCAATGTAGTCAGTGTCAATCAAGATAGTTTTTCATTAAAATTTGGAATAGTCAATATCGGAAGGAACCTGGGAGATTCAATGGTAATAAAAATCGAACATGAATTGCCAGACGGAAATAGATTTTTAGCAAAAGAGTTTAAAATTGCCGCTCCGGGTTTTGTCAGTGAACATGAAGTAACCATTTCAACTGTAGGCAGCAATGCTGTCGGTTTGAACACCTTGTACGTGACTGTCGACGCTGAAAATGAAATTGCTGAATATCCCGACCCCGCCGCAGAAATGAACAACCAACTGGTAAACTCGAACGGGCAATATGGAATAACATTTTTTATCAGGGACAATACGGCAAACCCCGTTTTTCCGAGTGAATTTGGAATAATTGGAACCCCGTCCGTTACGCTGAAGGCCAGCACGGCCGATCCATTGGCACCCGAACAAAAATATATTTTGCAAATAGATACCTCCGAGTTTTTCAACAGCCCGGTGCTGGAGGAAACCCAAATAATTCAAACTGGAGGCTTGATCGAATGGCAGCCTAATATCGTATTGGAAGAAGGCAAAGCTTACTATTGGCGGGTTTCTCCAGATAGTATTCCCGGTACAGGTTATGCATGGCAGAGCAGTTCGTTTTCGTATTTAGATCAAGTAGAAAGTGGATGGAGCCAAAGACATTACTTTCAATTTTTGGATAATCGGATGGAGGACATGGAGCTGAATGAAAATGACCGTCGATTCAGTTTTTTGGAAGACTTCAAAGATTTTAGAATCAAAAACAAAGTGTTCAATGCATCAGATCCACCCAACGGATTTATCAATGGTGTGAGATGGAGTGACTTTTTTCGATGGAATATTCATGAATCGCTGACGGTTGTAGTATTTGACACCCAAGGAAAAATCTGGTTTAATTTCAAACCCGGCGAATACGGAAGTGTAAATACCAATGCTGCAAGAATTGGTGCCTTTCCTTTTCCTGTAGCAAATGTTTCGCAACGAAATTTATTTATTGAATTTATCGAAAACGTCATTCCTGATGACCACTGGGTTTTCGTTTACACTGCTCAAAGAAATTTGTCCAGCGATCTGGACATTGATGAATGGGAACAAGATTCCGTTCAGCTTGGAGGTAAGAACATATTCAATGTGTTGGAAGCGCAGGGAGCATTGGAAGCCAGGTCTCTCAAAGACAACCTGACACCCTATCTGTTTGCTTTTAGAAAAAATACAGGGCCCATTGGTGAGCGGAAGGCTGACTTGCCAACCGGAACTTTCAATTTTGAATTTCCGATACCTGGCTTGTGGTTCGAAGGAAATATAGAGTCACCTCCTATCGGCCCAGCTCAAAACTGGAACAAATTAAGTTTTGAATTTGACACTTCTGATTTGGTTTTGGAAGATACTTTTTTCGTTCGATTATATGGTTTGTCGCAGGACCAGCAAGAAGTTGAATTAATTGCTGATAGCATCAAGCAAACGGAATATTTTATGGATCAAATCAATGCAGATAGTTTCCCTTTTATCAAATTGGAATTTATTACAGAAGATATTTCATCCAGCACACCGGTCCAGTTAAAGAATTGGAACATTTTCTATGATCCACTGCCGGATGCCGCAATAAATCCAGCTAAAGGTTATGCATTTCATGCGGATACATTGCAAGAAGGTGAGGTGCTTAAATTAGACTATACCGTAAGCCCGACTAATGGTCTGCCAATGGATAGTCTTTTGGTGGAATATCAAATACGTGAAAAATCGGGCGACATTGTTTTTATTTCAAAAAGAGAAGGTGATCTTAAAGCTGATCAAGATTTGAATATTACACTGGAATATCCAACTGAAGGCCTGACAGGAGAGCATCAGCTGATCGTTGAAATAAATCATAATAGTGATCAACCGGAATTGTATGGATTCAATAATTTTTTGCTCGAAGAATTTTTTATTAACGATGACCGCATAAACCCTTTACTGGATGTAACTTTCGATGGAAAACATATCATAAACGGTGACATCGTTTCACCCCAACCGGAAATAAAAATTAGTTTGACGGATGAAAATCAATTTTTATTGCTCAATGATACTTCCTCGTTTAAGCTATTTTTATTGTCGCCGGACGGTTCGTTAATGGGCATTCCGATCAATAGTCCTGAGGTTGACTTTTTGGAACCGGCAGGTAGTGGGCCCAACAAGGCCACTATCATGTACCGGCCTACATTTACGGAAGACGGCCAATATTCTTTTATCGTTCAAGCCTCTGATATCTCGGGTAATATGACCAGTGAAATTGACTATAAAATTTCATTTCAAGTAGTTCTTGAGTCCATGTTTTCGAATGTCCTGGCCTACCCGAACCCGTTTTCCACCAGCACTCGATTTGTTTATACCTTGACTGGTTTGGAACCTCCGGCATTTTATAAAATACAAATCATGACCATTTCAGGGAGAATCGTCCGGGAAATTACCCAACAAGAACTTGGGCCACTTAAAATCGGAACCCACGAAACCGATTTTGTCTGGGACGGCACCGATGAATTTGGAGACAGGTTGGCCAATGGTATTTATCTGTACAGAGTGACGGCACTTGACCAGGATAGGAATGAGATCAAGAAATTTGAAACCAGTGCCGATTCTTTTTTTAGCAAAGGTGTTGGAAAAATAGCCATCATCCGCTGAGATAATGGGCAAACATCAGATTGTCATTACACCAGGAAGGTCATCATCCAATTATTGGAAAGATATTTACCGCTATCGTGAATTGTTTTATGTATTAAGCTGGAGGGATATTAAAGTCCGGTATAAACAAACTGCGATAGGGATTTTATGGAGTGTGCTTCGGCCATTTTTGACCATGATCATCCTGGCAATTGTTTTTGGTTATTTTGCCAAACTTCCATCGGTCGGCGATATTCCCTATCCTCTTTTAGTTTTAGCGGGTTTGTTACCCTGGCAGTTTTTTGCTAACTCAACCGCTGAAAGTGGCAACAGCCTGTTGGTTAATCAGAATTTAATAACCAAGGTATATTTTCCGAGGATTATCATTCCGATGAGTGCGACGGTAACCAGTTTTGTGGATTTTCTCATCGCGTTGGTGCTGATGCTTTTCTTAATGTTGTTTTACAAATTTGTTCCATCCTGGCACATAATATTCTTACCGGTTTTAGCCTTTTTGATATTCATCCTTTCTTTTGGCTTTGGGACTATATTAACTGCCTTAAATGTTAAATATCGAGACTTCCGTTATATACTTCCTTTCTTAATCCAAATCGGGTTATATCTTTCTCCAGTCGGGTACAGTACAGAGGTAGTGCCAGACAACGTGTTCTGGCTGTATTCTTTAAATCCAATGGTGGGCGTCATAGAGGGGTTCCGTTGGTGCCTTTTAGGTGAGAGTAGTGTCCAAGCCGGCCAGTTGTTTATTTCGACTTCTGTTTCCCTGGGCCTTTTAGTTATTGGCATCCGTTACTTTCGGAATACCGAAAAATATTTTGCTGACCTGATTTGACAAATTGAATTTTCAAACTACTTCACAGTGTCTGTTGATCGTTACTCTTGATCTATGAGTGAATTGGCTATCAAAGTCGAGAATTTGTCTAAGTCCTACCAGATCAAAGGGACAGAAAAGCAGGGGTACACTGCATTGAGAGATGTATTGACCGAGCATACGCAGACTTTCTTTTCTAAGGTATCAAGGGGACAAAATCCTTTATCGAACAGTATCAAACAAAAAACTTTTTGGGCTTTGGATGATATCAGCTTTGGAGTAGAGCAAGGTGAGATATTAGGCATAATTGGAAGGAATGGAGCAGGGAAAAGTACACTGTTAAAGTTATTAAGCCGGATCACGGAGCCGGACAAAGGCAAAATTACTTTAAATGGCAGAATCGCCTCTTTGTTGGAAGTAGGAACAGGTTTTCATCCAGAACTAACAGGTAGGGAAAATATTTTTTTAAGCGGAGCTATCCTGGGAATGAAACGGGGTGAAATAAAAAAACACTTTGACGAAATCGTTGAATTTGCTGGTGTAGAGAAGTTTTTAGAGGTACCAGTAAAAAGGTATTCCTCCGGTATGTATGTACGACTTGGATTTGCAGTTGCGGCTCATTTAGAAACAGAGATTTTATTAGTGGATGAAGTACTGGCAGTTGGGGATATTGAATTTCAACAAAAGTGTATTGGAAAAATGGGAGATGTGGTAAAATCCGGAAAAACCGTTTTGATCGTTAGTCATAATATGGGAACTATTAAAAAACTGTGCAAATCCTGCATGGTGTTGGAAAAGGGCAATCTATTGTTTTATGGGGATACGGAATTAGGGATCAATGAATATAAACGTAATTATTCTCTTGCAGCAGTTCAGGCTTCCTGGGAAAACGATGATTTAAAAAACGACAAAGTCTTTTTAAAAGAAATTCATGTGAAGGATAAAAATGGAACGGTTACAAATTTATTCCTCAACAGTCAAGAGATATATATCCATTTCATTGTAGAAGCTTCGGAAGACGTCAGGAATTTTACGTTGGCATTTGATATTATGAAAAATAATGAAATTCTGCTGAGAAGCCGGCAGGTCGATTTTGTAGAGGCAGATATTTTAATGAAAGGAGAAGTGACCGAGTTGATCTGTAAAATTCCTTCCTGGTTTTTTAATGCAGGTGATTTTTATATTACTCCATTTCTTTCCATTCATTGTGTCGAAAGCTTGTTCGATTCTTCTGATCCCTTGGTCAAGTTCACTGTAAAATTAGATCCCTCAAGGAGTAAATACCATGATGTGCTAAATGAACAAAATCATCCTGGGTTAATTTTCCCTACGTTTAATTGGAAAGTTGAAAAAATTTGAATGCGAAAATTTCTAAAGAAAAGTAAGGAATATTTTTTTTGGACTTTTTTAAAAATACTGCTCCCTAAAAAACCTGTAATTATTGAAGCAGGTGCTCACGATGGCCGAGACACGGTTGTAATGTCAAAGAAATGGCCTGCCGGATTTATATATGCATTTGAGCCGGTCCCTTTTTTATTTCAAAATCTAATTGAAAGAACTTCCGGGCTACAAAATGTAAAAGTTTCTTCATTCGCTTTAAATGATCAATGCGGCAAAAAAAAACTCTATTTAAGTTCGGGAAGGTCGGATGCTTCAAGCTCATTGCTTAAACCGTTGGCTCATTTGCAATTTCACCCTGATGTGTTTTTCGAACAATCTGTTACCATTAAAACAACAACGATAGAATCTTTTTTAAAGAAAGAAAATATAGACCAGGTGGATTTTATGTGGCTTGATATCCAGGGGATGGAATTAAAAGTGCTTAAGGCAAGTAAAGAAATGTTGGAAAGAGTTAGGTGTATTTTTATCGAGATTCATTTTGCAGAAAATTATGAAGATTGTGCCCAATATGATGAGATCAAGCTGTGGTTACAAGCCCAGGGCTTTGGTTATTCTTTTATTACTTCCAAGCACGCAGATGCAGGAAATGTTTTGTTCATAAAGAATTTTTGGTAATTCAAATGGTTGTAAATGTAGTTAGAAACTATGGTTTTCCGGATTTCTTTCGACAGTCGCCCGATGGAAAAGGGGTTTGGGAAAATGTGACTTTCGTGCTGGATTCAAACAGGGACCATGATTTATTGATTTGCTTAAACCCCCCGAATAAAAAAATATTCACAAGAATACCCAAGGAAAATAGGTGGTTATTGACACAGGAACCACCTCCCATAATCGACGCCCAAAATCAAATTTCAGTTTTCGATTATTTCGGAAAAATATTTACACAGAAGAATCTTGCAAATTGTGAAAACATTCAGACAGCTTTACCATGGCATGTAAATATGAATTTTGATGAACTATGTCATCAAAACGTTCCGTCAAAGAGATATGAAATTTCTACAATAACAAGTAATTTAGATACATACGAAGGGCAGAAAACAAGAATTGAGTTTTTAAATTATTTAGAAAAATCAGGTGTTGCCTTTAATAGGTATGGGAAAGGAGTGAATTATTTAAGATATAAAGAAAAAGGTTTGTCACCATTTAAGTATTCAATTTGTATAGAAAATTCTTTTTATCCGAATTACTGGACAGAAAAAATTGCCGATAGTTTTTTATGTTATACGATGCCTATTTATGCAGGATGTCCAAATATTGCTGATTATTTTCCCAGTCGTTCAATGATATTAATTGACTTAAATGATTTTGAAAAATCCAAAGATTTAATATTAAAATCTATAAAAGACCAGGTGTGGGAGAAAAACTTAGACGCAATTGTACAGGCAAGGGAACTGGTTTTATTCAAATATCAGTTTTATCCTTGGATGGTCTCTCTGATTAAAAAACATTTTTCAGGACAAACTAAAAAGTTGGATAGGCCAGAGATAATTCCTGCCACAAAGATTGTAAAAGGAGGTATGAAAGCGAGAGCAAAATTCTATGCAAAAAAAATCAAAAAAACTTTCTTTTATCATTTGCACTCGTAATCGCTCGCAAATTTTG
Organism: Bacteroidota bacterium; assembly: GCA_039819485.1. Taxonomy (GTDB): domain Bacteria; phylum Bacteroidota; class Bacteroidia; order Chitinophagales; family Saprospiraceae; genus UBA6168. The sequence continues at coordinate 116,055 of JBCBRY010000012.1, forward strand.
GAGCAATGCCTAAATTCCATTTTTCAACAAGACGAAACGGAGGATGATTTTGAAGTGGTGGTAATTGACAATGCTTCCACAGACCAAACAAAAGCTGTTGTCGATCAATTTGTCGAAGAAGGAGTCCTTTATTTTAATGAAAAAAGAATAGGGCTGAGCCATGCCCGGAATCACGGCTGTCATGAAGCAATTGGAGAGTGGTTAATATATATAGATGACGATGCCAAATTATATCCTGATTATCTAAAAAGGATTTTGTGGGCCATAGAAAATTTTGATTTTGATTGTTTTGGGGGGATGTATTATGCCTGGTACCCCTATGGTAAACCAAAGTGGATCGACAAAAATTTTGGAAATAAAATATCATTAAGAAATTCAATCGGTGCGATTGAATCACCCTTTCTGTCAGGAGGGAATTTTGCAATTAAAAAAGCTGTGTTGACCAATGTCGGTGGATTTAATGATGGTTATGGAATGAAAGGTCATGAAATTCGGTATGGGGAAGAAGGGGTGCTGCAAAAAAAGCTTTTGGAATTGGGGTATAAATTGGGTTTCGATCCCGAACTAAAAGTGGAGCATGCAGTGTTGCCACATAAATTGAAATTTTCCTGGCATTTAAAAAGCTGGTTTGCGCACGGTCGAGATGGGCAAAGGTCAACGAAGAAATTTAAATGGTGGGAATTAATATTTTATTCCGCCCGGTCAATAATCGGAATGATTTATAAACTTCCTTTCGCTTTGGTGAAATTCCTTTTTAATAAAGAATATTACTGGCAGAATTTAGTCTGGGATGTGGTTTCACCTGTTTGTTTTCGATTGGGACAAATTGCAGGTTATTTTTATAGAATTTAGCTGTACTGATTGATGAACAACTGCCCTCTCAGACCCCAGACTGCGCCGAGGGGCCGATAGGCCAACCGCGGCGCCAACTTAGCGAACATTTGACCCTAAGTTGATAAATCAGTACATTCAGCCATTGAGTTTTTAGGCTCGATTAATTTTCTTGGATTTTGTCTGAAGATCAAGTGTTATTTTTTTTATCAATTTGAATTATTGAACGCGCTTGTTTCCATTATTATTCCATGTTATAATGTAGAAAACTACATCAGCGATTGTTTAGATTCTGCGCTTGAACAAAACTACCGTCCGATTGAAATTATAGCAGTTGACAACAACTCAACTGACAATACACTTGCGATATTAAGGGAGTACGAAGCAAGAAATCCTGAATTAATTACAATTGTATTCGAAAAAAAACAAGGAGCCCCAGCAGCCAGAAATAAAGGGATTTCGATTGCAAAGGGAAGTTGGTTGCAATTCTTAGATGCAGACGACTTGATTTTGCCAGAGAAAATTAACCGGCAAATGCTGCTTGTCAGGAATGCCCCCTTACCTGACTTGATTGTTGGAGCGCATGTTCAAAGGTATCTTGATGGCAAGGAAAAAATATGTTTACCCCAAAAAGGGGATAAGTTTAAAGCATTGGCGAGTGCTGATTTGGGTTACACCGTGTCGAATTTATTCAGAAGTTTAAACTCGGACTCTCAACCTGCATGGGATAACAATTTAAATGGCAGCCAAGATGCTGAATTTATTTTCAAATATTTAACGTTATCTAATTCCAGGATCATCTTTGATGATGATCCTTCCACTATCACCAGGGAGAGACCTTATGGACAGATTACTAAATCACAGCCTAAATTATTTATAGAAAGTTGTATCCAGTTTCAATTGAAGTTAATCACTTATTTGAAAGTCACGAACAATAAATACTTTCTTGAAAACGAAAAATTTTACACTGATAATCTATATTATTATATTTATAAATTAGGTTTAATTGAAAGCAGTGCTGGAGAAGAATTATTTAAAAAATTAATGCCGCATTTTTATAAACCCACCAATCAAAAGTTTAATCGTATAACATTTGTTCATGCATATGGTTTTAAATTACTGGGCTTTAGAAACTATGTTAAGGTTAGGTCATTTTTTAAAAAAACATTATTCTGATAAGCCAGTAAGTCAATATTTATGAAAGTGCTTTGGATTGCGTCTTGGTTTCCTTCCGTTCAATTCCCATTTAACGGCGACTTTGTTGAAAGGATGGGAAGAGCAGTTTCAGACCATTCGGAAATTTATTTGATCCATGTACAAGAAGGACCAATAAAAGAGGTTGATGTATTTGAGGAATTTGATGACTATTTCAGGGTGATTATAACTGTGCCTAAATCACAACGTTGGAATTATTTCTTTCGCTTTCTTAATTTATACAGAGGGATAAAAAAAGGAATTAAAATAATAAAAGACAAAGGTATAAACCCTGAAGTTGTCCACTTACACGTCATTTATCCACTCGGTATTTTTTGTTTATTCGATTCGTTTTTGAGAAGCAAGCAATTGGTAATTACTGAGCATTGGACTCGGTTCCGCCATGTCAATAAAGATAAATTACCATCCGTTGCAAAATGGATTGGCATTTTAGCAACCAGAAAAGCACATTCAATATTGACTGTCAATAAATATCTTTCAAATGACATGCAGCAATATGGGATGAAAGGAAATTATCAGGTCATTCCAAATGTAGTGGATTGTACTTTGTTTAAACCTGGAGAAAAAAAGAACCAAAAGGAATTTACTTTTCTCCACGTATCAACTTTAACTGATAGTGTTAAGAATGTTTCAGGAATTATTATGGCCTTTAATAAAGTACTAAAGAAAAATGGCCATATTAAATTGCAATTAATTGGTGATGGCGATGACAGGCATAAACATGAAAAAACTGTTCAAATTTTAGGAATAACTGATAGCGTGGATTTTATGGGTGAAATGCCACATACTGCGGTTGCAAGTGCAATGCAAAAAGCTGATTGTCTGGTTCATTTTAGTAATTATGAAAACCTTCCTTGTGTTATTTTAGAAGCTATGGCAACGGGACTTTCAATTATAGCGACAGAAACAGGTGGCATAGGTGATTGGGTCGATGAGGATGTAGGCATACTTGTTCATCCGCGAGATGAAGAGGGGCTAACTAATGCCATGCAAAAAATCTTAAGCAATGTGTACAAATATGATCCTAAAAAAATTAGGGAGAAAGTGCTTCTGAAATGTTCCAGGGAAGTCATTGGGGAAAAGATTGCCAATGTTTATAAATCACTTTTTTAAATTGAATTTCGGTGATATAAATAAAAGAGATTGGAAATTTATAACC